>JOBE01000015.1 GCA_000717735.1 Streptomyces griseoluteus
GGTCGGGGTCGGGGTCGGGGTCGGAGACGGGCGCGGAGGCTTCGGGGTCGGGTTCGGGGTCCGCCTCGGGGTCGGGTTCGGCCTCGGGGGGTCATAATTGAGCGGGCCCTGACTGAGCGCTCGCTTAGAAAAGAGGCCCGCGTCACACTGTCAGAGCGGTGACCCCTGCGGTACGTACGGGTAACTTCCCTTTCAGTCCGCCCACTCCGCACCCTCATGGAGCCGTGATGCCCGAAGCCGTGATCGTCTCGACCGCCCGTTCGCCCATCGGCCGGGCCTTCAAGGGCTCCCTCAAGGACCTGCGGCCGGACGACCTCACCGCGACCATCGTCCAGGCCGCCCTGGCGAAGGTGCCGGAGCTCGACCCGCGCGACATCGACGACCTGATGCTGGGCTGCGGTCTGCCCGGCGGCGAGCAGGGCAACAACCTCGGCCGGATCGTCGCCGTGCAGATGGGCATGGACCACCTGCCGGGCTGCACGGTCACCCGCTACTGCTCCTCCTCGCTGCAGACCTCCCGCATGGCGCTGCACGCGATCAAGGCCGGCGAGGGCGACGTCTTCATCTCGGCCGGTGTCGAGATGGTGTCCCGCTTCGTGAAGGGCAACTCGGACTCCCTGCCCGACACGCACAACCCGTTCTTCGCCGAGGCCGAGGCCCGTACCGCCGAGGTCGCCGCCTCCGAGGGCTCCACCTGGCACGACCCGCGCGAGGACGGCATCGTCCCTGACGCGTACATCGCGATGGGCCAGACCGCCGAGAACCTGGCCCGCTGGAAGGGCATCAGCCGCCAGGAGATGGACGAGTTCGGCGTCCGCTCGCAGAACCTCGCCGAGCAGGCCATCAAGAACGGCTTCTGGGAGCGCGAGATCACCCCGGTGACGCTCCCGGACGGCACGGTCGTCTCCGGGGACGACGGCCCGCGCGCCGGCGTCACCCTGGAGGGCGTGCAGGGCCTGAAGCCGGTGTTCCGCCCCGACGGCCTGGTCACCGCCGCGAACTGCTGCCCGCTGAACGACGGCGCCGCCGCGCTCGTCATCATGTCGGACACCAAGGCCCGCGAGCTGGGCCTGACCCCGCTGGCCCGGATCGTCTCCACCGGCGTCTCCGGCCTCTCCCCCGAGATCATGGGCCTCGGCCCGGTCGAGGCGTCGAAGCAGGCCCTCCAGCGCGCCGGCCTGACCATCGGCGACATCGACCTCGCCGAGATCAACGAGGCCTTCGCCGCCCAGGTCATCCCGTCCTACCAGGACCTGGGCCTCGACCTGGACAAGGTGAACGTCAACGGTGGCGCCATCGCCGTCGGCCACCCCTTCGGCATGACGGGCGCCCGCATCACCGGCACCCTGATCAACAGCCTCCAGTTCCACGACAAGCAGTTCGGCCTGGAGACCATGTGCGTGGGCGGCGGCCAGGGCATGGCGATGGTCATCGAGCGCCTGAGCTGAGCCGTAGCGGAGGGTAGGGGGCGCCTGAGGCACGAAGGCGGCACCTGCCCGCAGCGGTGGCGAAGCTCAGCGCGACCAGAAGAGGCGAGCGCCTGAGCTGAGCCGTAGCGGAGGGTAGGGGGCGCCTGAGGCACGAAGGCGGCACCTGCCCGCAGCGGTGGCGAGGCTCAGCGCGACCAGAAGAGGCGAGCGCCTGAGCTGAGCCGACGCCTGAGCTGGCCCGGCGGCCGAGCTGAGCCGGCGGCTCAGCCGACCGGGCGCCTCTCCTGGCGCCCCCGGCGTCAACCGTCCCGCGTCCGAGCCGTGACCGAATCTCCCCCAGGATGTGACCTACATCCCGGGGGAGATTGTTTTCGCAGGTCAGCACGGTTTTGGGACTAAACACCTGGCAGAAATACCTGTCCAATTCGTGACGTAATGCACTGACAGCGGGCCCCGGCTCAGGACAAGCTGATGTAGGAAGTCGGGGGATCGACTCGGAATCGGGAGTTCGTCAGTGAGCACCATGCCTCTTGCCCTGCTGCTGACCACGGCCGCTGCCACGGCCGTGGGCGCTGCCGCCCTGCACGCCGTCCACGGTCTCCGCAAGCAGGTCACCGCCCTGCGGAGCGAACTGGCGGCCGGGCACGGCGTCACCGTTCCCGCGGCCCGCGCCACGCCCGCCGCCGAGATACGGGCCGCGGTCGCGGAGGCGCTGGCCGAGGAGCGCGAGCGCGAGCTCGCCGAGGCGCGGGCCTTCTGGGCCGCGCAGGAGGCCAGGGACGCGGCCGACGCCCCCTCCCTGCTCGGCGGCCTCGGCGGTCCGGCCGACGACGGCGCCTTCTTCGTGCCCCGCCAGGCCGACTTCGTGGGCCTGGAGGCGATGGCCCTGGAGGCCATGGAGGCGGAGGCGGCCTCGCTCGACGGTGCCGACCCGCTCGACGCCCTCGACTCGTTCGACGCCCTCGACGAGTACCCGGAGGACTCGGCCGAGCTGGCGGCGGCCCGCCGCCGGCACCCCTCGCACCCGGACTTCGTGCCGGTGCAGACCCCCGTCGTCACCGACCACGAGCGGACGGTGGCCCGCCTCGAGGAGCTGGCGGACACCCGCACGGAGCTCACCGACGTGCGCCCGGGCCCGCTCGGCACGCTCGACGTGTACGTCTTCGCGGACGGCACGACGCTCTGCATGACCCCGGGGCACCGCGAGACCGCGGAGCGCCTCGCGGAGGCCCTGCGCTCCGGTCGTACGCCGGTGCTGCTCGGCGGCTCGGGCGTCTCGGGCGCCTTCGCCCTCACGTTCTCGTACGGCGAGTCGGACGAGGAGAACGTCTACATCCTGGCGGACCGCGTCATCGCGTCCCTTTGACATCGCGCCCCTCGCACCGCGCGGCGGAGCCGCACATGTCACTGTGGGACGCTGCGGCGGCCTCCGACCGCCGACCGCGGGAGAGCCCGGCCGTAAGGCGCCGGGCCCACGGCCACCGCGCATGGGCCGCGACGGGCCGTACCCACCGGCCCGGAGGGCGCGCCGGCTAGAGCCCCGCCCGCTCCGTCGCCTCACGTACCAGCCTCACGGCCTCACTCAGTTCCCCTCCGTGGGAATCCGAGGGGGCCGTTCGCAGGATTTCGGCCAGATCGTTCCCGGCGACGACCAGTTGGTCGGCCACGGTGAAGACCCCGGCGTCCGGCATGACCACCGGCTCCCGTTCCGGGTCCTCGGCGCGCTGCGCGCGGACCGCGAGCGCACGGGCCAGGCCGAGACCCTCGGCCGCCGCGCCCCGCTGGAGACGGCTCTGCGGGGCGGCCCGCAGCCGGTCGGCGAAGCGCTCGACGGCGGCGGTCAGTTCACTCGTATCGCGCACCCTGTGACCCTACGCGCCGTCCCCGGCCCCTTGCCAACGGCCCGCGCCTTGGGCACGGTGGCGGGAGGAGTACGAGGAGCAGCACACGGTACGACGCGTCCGGAGGCGCCGATGTCCCACACATTCTCCGAAGAGACCCACCGCAACATGCTGGCCCGGATCCCTCGCCGCACCGGTCGTGAGATCGCCGACTGGATGCGCACCGTCGAGGAGGGCCCGTCCCTCCTCCGCTTCGAGGAGCGGGTGAACTGGCTCCGCGGGGCGCACGACCTGACGTACGGCCACGCGAAGGCGATCCTGCACGAGTACGACCTGCGGCGGGCGGCGCGCAGACTGCTCTGACCGGCCCGGGGCCCGCGCCGCGGCTCACTTCGCGTGCCGGCCGAGGAAGTCCCTGACGAGTCCGGCGATCTCCTCGCCGTGCGTCTCCAGGGCGAAGTGCCCGGCGTCCAGGAGATGGATCTCGGCGTCCGGCAGGTCGCGGGCGAAGGCCTCGGCGCCCACGGGCCCGAAGATCTCGTCACCGCGCCCCCAGGCCGCGAGCAGCGGCGGCCGGTGGGTGCGGAAGTACTCCTGGAAGGCCGGGTAGTCCTCCAGGTTGAACTGGTAGTCCCAGAAGAGCTGGAGCTGGATCTCCTTGTTGCCGGGCCGGTCGAGGCCGGCCTGGTCCAGGGTCCAGGTCTCGGGTGCGATCCGGTCGAGCCGGTCGTCGGGCACGCCGTGGGTGTACTGCCAGCGGGTGGCGTCGGCGTTCAGCAGCTCAAGCGGCTCCGTCGGTGGCCGCCGTCGCCCGCGACCACCAGGAGGCCCTGCGGACGTACTTCGCCGAGCAGACGGACGCCCTCGGCACCCCGCCCGTCCTCGCCGACCAGCTGGCCCTGCTCGCCAACGGCGCCATGGCCGTCGCGGGCATCACCGGCTCCGCCGAGCCGGCCGCGCGGGCGAAGGCGGCGGCCGTGGTCCTGCTCGACGCGGCGCGGCCCTGAGCACGCGGTAGGGCCCGCCCGGCACGAAGCCGGACGGGCCCTTCCTTCACGCGGTGAGGCGTCAGTCGTCGCCCTGCAGGATCGACAGCAGACGCAGCATCTCCAGGTAGATCCACACCAGGGTCATGGTGAGACCGAAGGCGGCCAGCCAGGCCTCCTCGCGCGGCGCGCCGTAGGTCACGCCGTCCTCGACCTGCTTGAAGTCGAGGGCGAGGAAGCAGGCGCCCAGGATGACGCCGACGACACCGAAGACGATGCCGAGACCGCCGCTGCGGAAGCCGAGGCCGTCGCCGCCCGCGAAGACGGAGAACAGCAGGTTGGCGACCATGAGGAGCATGAAGCCCATCGCGGCGGCCATCACGAAGCCGTAGAAGCGTCGGTTGACGCGGATCCAGCCGAGCTTGTAGGCGATCAGGACACCGGCGAAGACCGCCATCGTGCCCAGGACCGCCTGGATGACCACGCCGTCGGCGATGTACGTCGAGACGGCGGCCGAGATCACTCCGAGGAAGACGCCCTCGAAGGCCGCGTAGCCCAGGATCAGCGCGGGCGAGGCCTTGCGCTTGAAGGACTGCACGAGCGCCAGCACGAGGGCGACCAGGGCGGCGCCGATGGCGATGCCGTAGGACTTGCCCAGGTTGGCCGGGTCGACCGGCAGCAGGAACCAGGCCAGGGTGGCGGTGAGCACGACCGTACCGAGCGTCATGGCCGTACGGCTCACGACGTCGTCGATCGTCATCACGTTGCCGCGGGCCTGCTGGGGCGCGCCCAGCTGCGTGTCCTGCGGGGCGTACGGGTTGGTCGCGTACGGGTTCGTCGCGCCCTCGGCGTACGGGTTGCCGGTGGCGTACGGGTTGGCGGTTCCTACGGCGGGGCCCCCGGCCTGCGGCTGCTGGCCGTTGAAGCCCGCGGTGCCGTTGTCGCGGCTGAACCCCCGTCGCGAGAAGACCGGGTTGCTGCTCCTCATCTCACTCCTCCATGGCGGCCGCATGTGCGCGGCCTCTCGTCAAGAGTAATGCGTAGGCAAAAGAATCTCTCTAGTGCTCGGGGAGGATCTTTTCCGACCTGTTGCCATGGGGGCCTGGGGGGGCAGGGGCGGGACGGGGCCGCGAGGCCGGTCGCCGGACGGAGCGGCGGGGTGCGGAGAGGACCGAACGGCTTCCGCCGGGCCGCAGGCTCTCGCCTGGGGCCCGGGTGGTGCCCGGAACCGGACTCGAACCGGTACGGCCCGAAGGCCAGCGAGGTTTAAGCTCGCCGTGTCTGCATTCCACCATCCGGGCGTCGCGTAGCTCCGCGTTGGCACATGAGCCTATCGGGGCGCGTCCCTCGTTCAGCGGAACATCGGCCCGATGTTGTCTTATTTTATTGACGCCTGAGGGTGCGTCAGTGCAGGTAGGGGCCTTTTCGCCGAACTGTGACAGGGGTCGCAGGCGCAAAGCCGCACCCCCTGGAATGACGAAAAGTCGTCGCACGAGTGTCAGGTCGGCGCGAAGCCGCTCTCGGGGCCCCCGTCATACCTCAGGAGGACGGAGCGGCCCTCCGGTCAGACTCGAGACTGCCTCGGGAACGGGCACGTGGACGGACGTCCCGGGCCGGAACGCTCGACACGATGGAGGGGTTCCCGCAACAACCCCGCAGTGACAGGAGTCCCTCGTGACCACCACCCCCACCGTGTCCCGTGCCACCGCGGTGGCCGCCCGCGCCACGGATCTGTCGAAGATCTACGGACAGGGCGAGACCCAGGTGGTCGCCCTCGACCGGGTCAGCGTGGACTTCCGCCAGGGCGAGTTCACCGCGATCATGGGCCCCTCGGGCTCCGGCAAGTCGACGCTCATGCACTGCGTCGCCGGCCTGGACTCCTTCTCCTCCGGCTCCGTCCGGATCGGCGAGACGGAACTCTCCACCCTGAAGGACAAGCAGCTCACCCAGCTCCGCCGGGACAAGATCGGCTTCATCTTCCAGGCCTTCAACCTGCTGCCGACGCTGACGGCCCTGGAGAACATCACGCTCCCGATGGACATCGCGGGCCGCAAGGCCGACAAGCAGTGGGTCCAGCAGGTCATCGACATGCTCGGCCTCTCCGCCCGGCTCAGCCACCGCCCGACCGAACTCTCCGGCGGCCAGCAGCAGCGCGTGGCCGTGGCCCGCGCCCTCGCCTCACGGCCGGAGATCATCTTCGGTGACGAGCCGACCGGAAACCTGGACTCCCGCTCGGGCGCCGAGGTCCTCGGCTTCCTGCGCAACTCGGTACGGGAACTGGGCCAGACCGTCGTCATGGTCACCCACGACCCGGTCGCCGCCTCCTACGCGGACCGCGTGATCTTCCTCGCCGACGGCCGGATCGTCGACGAGATGCTCCACCCGACGGCGGACGGCGTGCTCGACCGCATGAAGGCCTTCGACGCCAAGGGCCGTACGAGCTGACGCCGGAGGGGGTGTGTCGACACGACACCCCTCGCGCGACCCCGACCCTCCGTCCCGCCCCACCCTCCTTCAGGACACACCCATGTTCCGTACCGCCCTGCGCAACGTCCTCGCGCACAAGGCGAGACTGCTGATGACCGTCCTCGCCGTCATGCTCGGCGTGGCCTTCGTCTCCGGCACCCTCGTCTTCACCGACACCCTCTCCCAGGCCTTCCGCAGCCAGTCCTCCAAGAGCTACGAAGACGTCGCCGTCGCCGTCAGCATGTACCCGAGCGCCGAGGAGGCCCAGAAGACCCCCGGCCTCTCCCAGAAGGACGTCGACCGCGTCGCGAAGCTCGACGGCGTCGCCTCCGTCACCCCCCGCGTCGACGGCTTCGCCGGTGTCCCCGACAAGGACGGCAAGCTGATCGGCGTCGGCTGGTCCAGCAAGGGCACCAACTTCGCGCCCGGCAAGGACGGCAAGGACCGCGCGTACACCTTCGTCGCGGGTGCCGGGCCGGTCCGGGACACGCAGATCGCGCTCGACGAGGACAGCGCCGACAAGGGCGGTTACAAGGTCGGCGACACCGTCCGCGTCGCCACCAACGGCCCGGTGAAGGAGTTCACCCTCGCCGGTGTCTTCACCACCGAGGACGGCGCCGTCAACGCGGGCGGCAGCCTGGTCCTCTTCGACACCTCCGTCGCGCAGAAGCTCTACCTGAAGCCCGGCTACTTCCAGGACCTGGCCGTCACCGCCGCTCCCGGCGCCGACGCGGACAAGCTCCTCGACGAGGTCCTGAAGGTCGTTCCGAAGGCCGCCACCGCCCAGACCGGGCAGGCGCTCGCCGAAGAGCAGGCCAAGGACATCGAAGCCGGCCTCGGCAGCCTCAACCAGGTGCTGCTCGGCTTCGCCGGCATCGCGCTCTTCGTCGGCGTCTTCCTGATCTCCAACACCTTCACCATGCTGGTCGCGCAGCGCACCAAGGAGCTGGCGCTGATGCGCGCCGTCGGCGCCTCGCGCAAGCAGATCACCCGCTCCGTCCTCGCCGAGGCCGGTGTGGTCGGCCTGGTCGCCTCGGCCGTCGGCTACCTCCTCGGCGTGGGCCTCGCGGTCGGGCTCCGTTCGGCCATGAACGCCTTCGAGCTGAAGATCCCGGACGGCGACCTCGTCCTCGGCGCCACCCCGGTCCTCACGGCGTTCGCCGTCGGTGTCCTCATCACCATGCTCGCCGCCTGGCTGCCGGGCCGCCGCGCCGCGAAGATCCCACCGGTCGCCGCCATGAGCAGCGTCCACGCCACCGCGAGCACCAAGTCGCTCGTCGTACGGAACTCCATCGGCGCCGCCCTCACCGCGATCGGTGCGGTCCTGATCGTGCTCGGCGCGGGCAAGGGCGGTGACACGGGCCGGATGCTCATCGCCGGCGGCGCGTTCCTCACCCTCATCGGCGTGATCGTGCTGATCCCGATGTTGTCCCGCCCGGTGATCGCCGTGATCCGCCCCGTCTTCGTGAACCTCTTCGGGGTCTCCGGCAAGCTCGCCGGTCTCAACGCGGTCCGCAACCCGCGCCGCACCGGCGCCACCGCCTCCGCGCTCGCCATCGGCCTCACCCTGGTCACCGGCCTCTCGGTGATCGGCGCGACCGTCGGCCAGGCCCTCGACAAGATGACGGTCGACCAGATCAGGGCCGACTACATGATCACCATGGCGAGCCAGACCAGCCTCAGCGAGGACGCGCTGACCGCCCTCGCGAAGGCCCCGGGCGTCACCGCGGCCTCCCCGCAGCAGGCCGGCGCCCTGGAGATCAAGGGCTCGTACGTCTCGGCCTCCGGCGTCACCCCCGGTGACATCGAGAAGGTCCTCAAGATCACCACCGTGAACGGCTCCCTCGCCTCGCTCGGCGAGGGGCAGATCGCCGTCGCCGAGAAGACCGCCGCGAAGCGCGGCCTGAAGGTCGGCGACACCGTCCCGGTCGAGTACCTCGACAAGGCCGAGGACAAGCTCACCATCGGCGCGATCTACGAGGACAGCGAGTTCCTCTCACCGGTCCTGATCGACCAGAAGGTCATCGACGCCCACGAGCAGGAGACGTACACCCCGCAGATCTTCGTCACCATGGACGGCGGCCCGTCCGACGCCAACCAGAAGGCCCTGTCGAAGGCCCTGGGCGACAACCCGGCGATCACGGTGATGGACAAGAAGGACATCCGCGACGAGTTCGGCGGGCAGATCAACCTGCTCCTGAACATCGTCTACGGCCTGCTCGCCATGGCCCTGCTCATCGCCGTCCTCGGTGTCGTCAACACCCTCGCGATGTCCGTCTTCGAGCGTCAGCAGGAGATCGGCATGCTGCGGGCGATCGGCCTCGACCGGCGCCGGGTGAAGCGGATGGTCCGTCTGGAGGCCGTCGTCATCTCGGTGTTCGGCGCGGTCGTCGGCATCGGCCTCGGCTCGTTCCTCGGCTGGGCGATCGGCGAGACCTTCAAGAGCAGCCTCCCGGGCTACGCCCTGGTCCTGCCCTGGGACCGGATCGGGATCTTCCTGGTCCTGGCCGGCCTGGTCGGCGTCCTCGCCTCCCTGTGGCCGGCCCGCAGCGCGGCGAAGCTGAACATGCTGGCCGCCATCAAGGCCGAGTGACGACCGGCGAAGAGAGCGTCGAGGGCCGGGTTCCCGTGGGAACCCGGCCCTCGGGCGTGTGTCAGGGCTGTTCGTTCCAGACGCGCGGCCGCAGCGCCGTCCCGCTCTTCCCCGACACCGGCGTCTTCACGGCGAGGAACTGGTTGACGCCGATCCGGTTGCGTTCGAAGGAGACGGCCGACGCGGCCATGTAGAGCCGCCAGATCCTCGCCCGGCCGGGCGAGGTCAGCCGGACCGCCCGGTCCCAGTCCCCCTCCAGGTTGGCGACCCAGCGGCGCAGGGTGAGCGCGTAGTGCTCGCGGATCGCCTCCACGTCCCTCACCTCGAACCCGGCGTCCTCCAGGGTGCTCAACGTGCGCCCCATGGGGGCGAGTTCGCCGTCGGGGAAGACGTAGGAATCGATGAAGGGATCGACCTCGTACGCCCCCTCGTCGGGTTCGGGGCGGCGGGAGATCTGGTGGTTGAGGAGCCGTCCGCCGGGCCTGAGGAGCCCGTACAGCGTGTCGGCGTACTCCCGGTACTTCACGGCCCCCACGTGCTCGGCCATGCCGATCGAGGAGATCGCGTCGTACGGGCCGTCGTCGACGTCCCGGTAGTCCTGGACCCGGATCTCGATCAGGTCGGTCAGGCCCTCCTCCGCGATCCGCTTGCGGGCGTAGGCGGCCTGCTCGCGGGAGAGGGTGACGCCGACGACCCTGGCGCCGTACTCGCGGGCGGCGTGGACGGCCATGGAGCCCCAGCCGCAACCCACGTCGAGGAGCCGGTCGCCCTCCTTGAGGTTCAGCTTGCGGGCGACGAGGTCCAGCTTGTCCCGCTGGGCGTCCTCCAGGGTCGCGTCGGAGCCGTACGAGGACCAGTAGGCGCAGCTGTAGACCATCGAGGGGCCGAGGACGAGCCGGTAGAAGTCGTTGCCCACGTCGTAGTGGTGACTGATCGCCTGCTTGTCCCGGCGCTTGCTGTGCCGGCTGCCGCTCCGGCCCCGGATCTCCTCGGCCGGCGGCGCCGGCGGCGGCAGCGGCCCGGCGAGCCGCAGCAGGGAGCGGGCGGCGGCCCGCAGCACCGGATCGCGTACGGAGTCCAGCAGGCCCCTGGTGTCCTCCGTGCGCTCCCACAGGAGGCCCGACAGACTGTCCAGGAGCTGGTACAGGTCCCCCTCGACGTCGAGCTCCCCGGCCACCCAGGCGCGGGCCAGGCCCAGTTCGCCGGGCTTCCAGATCATCCTCCGCAGGGCGCGGCGGTCGCGGACGATCAGGACGGGCCCGCCCACTGGTCCGGCCTCGCTGCCGTCCCAGGCCCGCAGCCGGACCGGGAGCGGGCCGCCGAGCAGTTCCTCGGCGAGAGTCGTCAGCCGCGACGCGGCGTCGGCCATGGTGCACACCTCCGTGATGTCGTGCCCCAGACATGCTCGTCACCAAGGGAACACCGTCCGTAGGTATTTCCACTCCCGCCGCAGCGCAATCAGTCGGCAAAACACGCGAAGGGCCGTCCGCACCACGGATGGCGGACGGCCCTTGCGGGGGTGTGACGGGTACTGCGGGTACTGCGGTGCTGCGGGTGCGCTAGGAGGCCTTGGCCTTCTCCTGCGCCGGGGCGGCCGGCGCCGGGGCGGGCTTGGCCGCCTCGTAGAACTCCTCGCGCGGCGTCTCCATGGCACCCAGGGAGACGACCTCGCGCTTGAGGAACATCGCGAGAGTCCAGTCGGCGAAGACGCGGATCTTGCGGTTCCAGGTCGGCATCGCCATGCCGTGGTAGCCACGGTGCATGTACCAGGCGAGACGGCCCTTGAGCTTGATCTTCACCTTGCCCATGACGATCATCGCGACGCCCTTGTGCAGACCGAGTCCGGCCACCGCGCCCTTGTTGGCGTGGCTGTACTCCTTCTGCGGGAAGCCGCGCATACCGGCCACCACGTTGTCGCCGAGGACCTTGGCCTGGCGCAGGGCGTGCTGGGCGTTCGGCGGGCACCAGGCGTTCGGGTTGCCGGCCTTGCGACCGACCATGTCCGGGACCTGGGCGTTGTCACCGGCGGCCCACGCGTAGTCGAGACCGTTGATCTGGAGCTTCTCGTTGCAGTCCACGTGGCCGCGGGGGCCGAGCGGCAGACCGAAGCGGGAGAGCGCCGGGTTCGGCTTCACGCCGGCGGTCCAGACGATCGTGTTGGAGTCGACCTCGAGGCCGTTCTTCAGCACGACGTGGCCGTCGACGCAGGAGTCCATGGACGTCTCGAGGTAGATCTCGATGCCACGGCCCTCGAGGTGCTCCTTGCCGTACTGGCCGAGCTTGGGGCCCACCTCGGGGAGGATCTTGTCGGCCGCGTCGACCAGGACGAAGCGCATGTCCTCGCGCGACACGTTCTGGTAGTACTTCGCGGCGTCACGGGCCAGGTCCTCGACCTCGCCGATGGTCTCCGCGCCGGCGAAGCCGCCGCCCACGAAGACGAAGGTCAGCGCCTTGCGGCGGACCTCCTCGTCCGTGGTGGAGTCAGCCTTGTCCAGCTGCTCCAGGACGTGGTTGCGCAGGCCGATGGCCTCCTCGATGCCCTTCATGCCGATGCCCTGCTCGGCGAGGCCGGGGATCGGGAAGGTACGGGAGACGGCGCCCATCGCGATGACGAGGTAGTCGAAAGGCAGCTCGTACGCCTCGCCGACGAGCGGCGAGATCGTGGCGACCTTGCGGTCCTGGTCGATGGTGGTGACCCGGCCGGTGAGCACCTCGGCTCCGCGCACGACGCGTCGCAGCGGGACGACGACGTGGCGCGGCGAGATGCTGCCGGCGGCGGCTTCGGGGAGGAAGGGCTGGTAGGTCATGTACGACCGCGGGTCGACGACCGTGACGGTCGCCTCCGCGTAGCGCATCTTCTTGAGGATGCGCCGAGCTGCGTACAGGCCTACGTACCCGCCGCCTACTACGAGGATCCTGGGACGCTCCGTGGTGCTCATGAGATCGAGTATCCACCCCTCCAGAGGGGGGTGCTCGTGCGCCCCTTCACAAGGTCTTCGGACACCTCTGCTACACTCCGCCGCCCACGTGATCCATGTCATGATGCTGCAAAGGAACCGGGATGCAAGGGCGAACGTTGTTCACCCCTTGTGAACTGGCCAGGAGAGCCCTCGGTAACGCTGAACCGCGGGGCCCGTTCACACGATGGAAACATCGAGCGAATCGGCCCCCGCGCCTGCGAAAGGGCCCCGCGGCGCCCCTCGGAGGGGCTGAAGACCCCCTTCAAGCCCCCTTCAAGTGCCATCAGGGCGCTTTCCCTTGTGAAGAACTTCACGAAGTTTTCCGACGGGGTGTCGCCGGAGGGCCCTCACAGGCACTCATAGCCGCCCGCTATCGAGATCATCGGCGCCTCTCATCCGCCATGGAGCGGCCCCTCCTCCACCACCTCCGCGTCAGCGAGCGCCACCTCCAGCAAGTGCACGATCTCTGAGTTGAGGGACCGCCTGTCGGCCTCCGCCTGAGCAGCAAGCCGCACGTGCACGTCATCGGGGAGCCGAAGAGGCCAACGGGTTCCCTCGATCACCGAGCTGGCGAAGAAGGTGATCACGGAGGCCAAGAGGACTCCGGAACGCGCATGGCTCAGTGAGGTGTCGGCGGTCCTTCTCCAGTCGTCCCTACGGGATCTCCAGGCCTCGTACAGCAACTTCTTCGCTTCGAGGAGGGGCACCCGTAAAGGCCCGAGGGTGGGTCCACCGCGCTTCAAGAGGAAGTCCAGCCGCCAGGCAGTCAGGTTCACGAAGGCCGCCCGCTTCCCCATCACCGACGACCGCAGGCTTCGGCTCCCGAAGATCGGCGACGTGGAAGTCCGCTGGTCCCGGACACTTCCGTCCGATCCGTCGTCGGTCACGGTCATCAGGGATGCTGCCGGGAGGTTCTTCGCCTCGTTCGTCGTCGAGGCCGAGGACGAGCCGCTGCCCGAGCTGGACTGGGATGAGACGGACACCGGGATCGACCTGGGCCTGTCCTCCTAAAGCGGTCTATCTGGAAGACCTGAACGTGAAGGGCATGGCCCGCGCCTTCGGCAAAAGCGTGCACGACCAGTCCATGGGCATGTTCGCCCGAACCCTCGAAGCCAAGTGCCATCGGTATGGGCGTGGCTTCGTCAAGGTGGACCGGTACTTCCCTTCCACCCGGCTCTGCTCCCGCTGTGGCTCCCTCTCGGGGCCCAAGGGGACCCAAGGCCTGTCGAAGCGCACGTGGACGTGCGCCTGCGGCGCCGTGCACGACCGGGACCAGAACGCAGAGCACAACCTACGCGCCGAAGGGCGGCGCATCGTGGCCGAGGGACGACCGGACACGTAAATCGCCTGTGGAGCCCGTGTCAGACCCGGCAAGCCGGGCAGTGGGCGCCGAAGCAGGAACCACCCGAGGGCCGCCGTTCGACTACGGCGGCCCGGCGGGATTCCTCTCGCTCCGAGAGGAATGACGTCAAGCCACGGATAGGGCGATCCCATCGAGGATGTCGTGCTCGCTGACGACGACCTCGGACGCTCCGACCCGCTCCACGATCTCCCGCAGGACGAGTGCGCCGGCGATGATCACGTCCACCCGGCCCGGGTGTATGACCGGGATCGCGGCCCGCTCGGCGTGCGTCGAGGCGAGCAGCCGGTCGGTGACCTCGGCGACCTGGGCGGCGGAGATCCGGGCGTGGTGGATCTTCTCGGAGTCGTACTCGGGGAGCCCGAGGGCGATGGCCGCGACCGTGGTGACGGAGCCGGCGAGACCGACGAGGGTCCCGGCGGTGGTGATCGGCACGGTCTCCGCGGCCAGGTCGAGCGCGGCCCGCACGTCGGCGCGGATCGCTTCGGCCTCCTCGGCGGTCGGCGGGTCGTGCCGGACGTGCCGCTCGGTCAGCCGGACACAGCCGATGTCGACGGAGCGGGCCGCCTCGACGTGCTTGTTGCCGGTGACGAACTCGGTGGAGCCGCCGCCGATGTCCACGACGAGGTAGGTCTCCGTGCCGTGCAGCTCGCCGGTGGCGCCGGTGAAGGAGAACGCGGCCTCCTGGTCGCCGGTGATGACCTCGGGCTCGACGCCCAGGATCTCCACGACCCCGTTCACGAAGTCCTCGCGGTTCTCGGCGTCGCGGGAGGCGGAGGTGGCGACGAAGCGGAGCCGCTCGGCGCCCAGCTCCTTGATGACCGCCGCGTACTCGCGGCAGGCCGCGAACGTGCGCTCCAGGGCCTCGGGAGCTAGCCGGCCCGTCTTGTCGACGCCCTGGCCGAGCCGGACGATCGTCATCCGCCGGTCCAGCTCGACGAGCTCGACCGTCGAGCCCGCGCCGGAGGCGCTGTCGGGCACAGTGACGTCGGCGACGAGGAGGCGGATGGAGTTCGTACCGCAGTCGATTCCGGCGACCCGGGTCACTTCGCCTCCTCTTCCTTGTCCTTGTCCTTGTCCACGCACGGCGTGACGCACGGACCCTTCGCCCACCACTCCGGCAGCATCGCGAGGGCCTCGTCGCCGAACGGGTTCACGCCGGGACCGGCCGCGAGCGAGTGGCCGACGAGGACGTGCAGGCACTTGACCCGGTCCGGCATGCCGCCGGCACTCGGGAAGCCCTCCAGGACCTCGATGGCGTCACGGCGGGCGATGTAGTCCTCGTGCGCGGCCCGGTAGGCGGCGGCGAGCTCCGGGTCGGTGGCGAGCCGGCCCTGCATCTCCTTCATGACCCCGTTGGCCTCGAGGGTGCCGATGGCCGAGGCCGCCCGGGGGCAGGTCAGGTAGTACGTGGTCGGGAACGGGGTGCCGTCGGGGAGCCGCGGCGCGGTCTCGACGACGTCCGGGTTGCCGCACGGGCAGCGGTGCGCGATGGCGCGCAGGCCGCGGGGCGGCCGGCCGAGCTGCTGCTCGAAGGCCGCGATGTCCGCCTCGGTGGGCTCGGTGCGTTCGGTCTGCGGAGGGGGCGTTTCCATGTCTGCCTTGCTCGTCAGTTCGTTACGGGCTTACGGACGGTCGGCGTGGTCGACGCCGTCCCAGAGGTTGTCGTACCAGGGGCGGTCCGCCGCGCCCTGCTCGCCGCGGGGCCGCTGCTCCGCGTCGGGGTCGTTCACGGTGAAGCCGGTCTCGCCGGGCAGCACGTAGTGCAGGTGCTCGCGGGCGAGGCGGCGGACGTAGGCGGGGTCCTGGAGACGGGCCTTCTCGTCCTTCAGTTCCTCGACCCGCCGGGCGGCCTCGGCGGCCCTGCGCTCCTGCTCGGCGATCTCGCCCTGCTGGGAGACGTAGCTCCGCATGGGGTAGGCGAGCGCCACGACGAGGGAGCAGACGACCAGGGCGAGGAAGGCCGCGCGGCCGGTGAGCCGCGAGCGGCGGGCCTGGCGGCGGGTCTGGGAGCGGTAGACACGGGCGGCGGTCTGCTCGCCGAGCAGCCTGATCCGGGTCGCGGTCGAGAACCGGTCCCGGTCCTTCGCGGCCATGTCGTGTCGCCTCCCCTGTTCACGCGTACGTCCCCGCACACGGTACGGGACCGAGTACGGGGACGTCCGGAAGCTGCACTACGGAGAGGTCAGCTCTCAGCGGTGCCTCAGGCCTTGAACCGCGGGAAGGCGCTGCGGCCGGCGTAGACCGCGGCGTCGTCGAGGATCTCCTCGATGCGCAGCAGCTGGTTGTACTTGGCGACGCGGTCGGAGCGGGCCGGGGCGCCGGTCTTGATCTGGCCGCAGTTCACGGCGACCGCGAGGTCGGCGATGGTGACGTCCTCGGTCTCGCCGGAGCGGTGGGACATCATGCACTTGAAGCCGTTGCGCTGGGCCATCTCGACGGCGTCGAGGGTCTCGGTCAGCGAGCCGATCTGGTTGACCTTGACCAGGAGGGCGTTGGCGGTGCCCTCCTCGATGCCGCGGGCGAGGCGCTCCGGGTTGGTGACGAAGAGGTCGTCGCCGACGATCTGGACCTTGGAGCCCAGCTTGTCGGTGAGGACCTTCCAGCCGGCCCAGTCGTCCTCGTACAGCGGGTCCTCGATGGAGACCATCGGGTACGCGGAGACGAGCTCCTCGTAGTACTCGGTCATCTCGGCGGCCGAGCGGGACTTGCCCTCGAACTCGTACGAGCCGTCCTTGTAGAACTCGGACGCGGCGACGTCGAGCGCGAGCGCGACATCGGTGCCCGGGGCGTAGCCGGCCTCCTTGATGGCCTCGATGATGAGGTCCAGGGCGGCGCGGTTCGACTCCAGGTTCGGGGCGAAGCCGCCCTCGTCGCCGAGGCCGGTGGAGAGGCCCTTGCGCTTCAGGACGGCCTTGAGGGTGTGGTAGATCTCCGCACCCCAGCGAAGGGCCTCGGAGAAGGACTCCGCACCGATCGGGGCGATCATGAACTCCTGGATGTCCACGTTGGAGTCGGCGTGCGACCCACCGTTGAGGATGTTCATCATCGGAACGGGCAGCAGGTGCGCGTTCGGTCCGCCGAGGTAGCGGAAGAGGGGGAGGTCGGAGGCCTCGGAGGCGGCGTGGGCCACGGCGAGGGAGACGCCGAGGATGGCGTTGGCGCCGAGGGAGCCCTTGTTCTCGGTGGCGTCCAGGTCGAACATGGCCTGGTCGATCAGGCGCTGCTCGGTGGCGTCGTAGCCGACGAGCTCCGGGCCGATCTGCTCGATGACGGCGAGGACGGCCTTCTCGACACCCTTGCCCAGGTAGCGGTTCGGGTCACCGTCGCGAAGCTCGATGGCCTCGAACGCACCGGTGGAGGCGCCGGACGGAACAGCAGCACGGCCGGTGCTGCCGTCGTCGAGGCCGACCTCGACCTCGACCGTGGGGTTGCCTCGGGAGTCCAGGATTTCCCGGGCTACGACGACGTCGATGGACGGCACGAGCATCTCCTTTTTGGGATGTGACGCTGGATGTGACGCATGGCCGGTGCAGGGTCGCTCGGCCTTGCGACAAGAGCCTAACCGGCTCGGAGGCTCCGGCCAGCCGGGCGCCCGCCCCCTGGGACGAAAAAGGACCCAAGGGCATGCATGTCGGGACGAAGGGCCCCAGATCTACTGGACGGTAACCGCCGGCGGGCACGGCCGGACGCGGAAACGGACCGACCCGGAAAGAGAAGGACCGCGCGACGGACGGGCCGTGAACGGCGGAACCCCGGTCCGGCGCGCACGGGGGGAGAGGCGCGCCGGACCGGGGTGGTCACCGCGGGAGGGTCGTGGGGGCCGCGTGAGCCGCCGGACTCACGCGAGCCGCCGGGTTCAGCTCAGGTGGAGCTGCTGGCCCGGGTAGATCAGGTCGGCGTTCTCGACGACGTCCTTGTTCAGGTCGTAGAGCTCGGCCCAGCCACCGTCGACGCCCTGCTTCTGGGCGATGGTGCTGAGGGTGTCACCGGCCGTGACCTTGTACTCGCCGTCACCCTTCTTGACCTTCTTGCCGGTCGGGGTGGTGACGGTCTTCTTGGCGGCCTGCTGCGGCACGGCCTTCTTGGCGGCAGGGCGCTGCTCGCTGCGGGTGGGGCGCTCGGCCTGCCGCTCCTGCTGGGCCTGCGCGGGGCTCTTCTGCGCGGACTCGACGGCGCCGCCGCCGTAGGGGGCGTTGGAGAGGCCCACGCCACAGCTCGGCCAGGCACCCTTGCCCTGGCCCGCGAGGACCTTCTCGGCGATGGCGATCTGCTGGGACTTCGACGCCTGGTTGGCGGTCGAGGCGTAGGCGGTGCCGCCGTACGCGGCCCAGGTGGAGGCGGAGAACTGCAGGCCGCCGTAGTAGCCGTTGCCGGTGTTGATGGACCAGTTGCCGCCGGACTCGCACTGGGCGACGCGGTCCCACTCGGAGGCCGTGGCGGCCGAGGCGGTGCCCGCGGTCATCAGCGGGGCGGCGACGGCGACACCGGTGACGCCGACGAGCGTGGCGACCTGGGTGGCCTTGGAGGGACGGCGGTGTTTGCCCTTACCGGAAAACAGCATGGAAATTCTCCTCACCGACGCCTGTGAGGTGAGCTGTCGGGTTCGGGCCGGAAAGTTGCCCGGCCGCGTGTCCTAGCACGCGGCTTCACCCCAAGCCGATCATCGGCCGTCTTTCTCAACGGCCGGGACCGGCACTTACCTTGGGTCCCCCACTCCTGCCTTCGGCGCTTGCGCGACGACTGTTCCCATCGGCCGACGGCAGGATTCGGCGTTTCGGTCGACGGGGCCCGCGGTGGCGAGCGGTTAAGACCGTAGACACAGACCCACCGGAAGTTCAAAGAGGCGCATTGCGGAAATATCGCCCCTACTTGCCCGCCGGTGGGGGGTGTTTACGCAGGTGAGAGGTGACGGGGGCGAAGGTCACGGACAGGACACGCCAGTTGAGACGAAGAGACCCATGTCTCACTTGCCCAGAACCGGACATACGCCCCCGAATCACTCGGCCTGCGCGGTCGAACCGTCCGTCAGTTCGAGGCTCTGACCAGGGAGGATGAGATCCGGATCGAGGCCCACCGTCTGACGGTTGGCATCATAGAGGGCGGTCCAGCCTCCGGCGAGTTCGTTCTGCCGCGCGATGTCGGACAGGCTGTCGCCGGGCTGGACGGTGTACGCGTCCGAAGTGCCCCGAGTGTCCGTTGCGCCCGAATCCTTCGCGTCGTCAACCGGAGTCACGGCGACGGGCTTTTCGGTCAGATCGTTAGCAGATGAGGCATGTCTGCCTGTTTCCGCCGATGTGTCCGTCTTGGCGCTTTCCTCCGGTGCCGCATCGCCCCGGTGCTTCCCGGTACCCGGCGTGGCCGACGACACGTCATCCGTCGGTATGCCGGGCGTAACCGGCATACCGGGCTCAACGGAGGAATCGGGCACGGCCGGAGTGGTCGGCGCGCTCGGGTCGGTCGGCGCGGAGGGGCTCACCGGGGTGGTCGGCGCGGTGGATCCGGGCGCGGTCGGCGAGACGGGCGTGACGGGCGCGGAAGGCGTGACGGGCACGGTCGGCGTGGCCGTGCCCGCGCTCTTCTCCGCGGCGTCCTCGGTGGCGACGGAGCCGGTGGAGCCCGCCGGCAGTCCCGAGGTCCGGTTCGACTCGGCGACCGGCCCCGTGGGCACCTTCGGGACGGCGGTCGGGCCGGGGTCCACGCCGGTGGACCTGCCGTCGTTCGTGAGGCCGGCGATCGGGGCGCAGGTGGCCCATTCGGTGCTGCCCTGGGCGAGCGCCTTCTCGGCCACCGCGATCTGCTGGGCGCGGCTGGCCAGGTCGGGGCTGGGCGCGTAGACGAGGCCGCCGTGCCGCTCCCAGCTGTCCTGGGTGAACTGGAGCCCGCCGTACATGCCGTTGCCGAAGTTGGCGCTCCACTGGCCGCCGGACTCGCACTCGGCGACCCGGTCCCAGGTGGTCGCGTCGGCGGCGGAGGCGGATCCGGTGGCGAGCAGCGGCAGCGCCATGGCGGATCCGGTCACGCCCGCGGCGACGACGAGGGCGGGGGCCTGACGGGGGCGACGGTGTCGTCCGTTCCCGGAACGCATAGGAGGGGCCTTTCGCGTGACGGCTGAGACTGCGGCGAACGTAGCGGTATTCGAACGCTCGTCACAAGTCGATGGCCTCACGATCACGCGAAGATCACATTTCTGACACGCTGTCAGGCTTATGGACCCGTACGGAAGGGGAGAAGTCCACCGGAAGCGTCCGCAATCCACGCATGATGAGCCCTCCACGCCACCGCAGTTCACCCGGCTCCACGGCAAGTCGCAGGTCCGGCAGGCGGGTCAGCAGGGTGGCGAGCGCGGTCTGTCCCTCCAGCCGGGCGAGCGGTGCGCCGAGGCAGTAGTGGATGCCGTGTCCGTACCCGAGGTGCTGGTTGTCGCGCCGGGCGAGGTCGAGCGTGTCCGGCCCGTCGAACCGCTCGGGATCCCGGTCGGCGGCGGCGAGCACCACGAGCACCGGGTCGCCCGCCGGGATCTCCTGCCCCCCGATGGTCAGCGACTCCGTCGCGTACCGCCAGGTGGCCATCTCCACGGGCCCGTCGTACCGCAGCAGTTCCTCCACGCCCGTCTCCAGGAGGCCGGTCTCCCCCGCCGCGATCGAGGCCTGGAGCCGTTCGCGCTGCTCGGGGTGGCGCAGCAGCTGGTACACGCCGTTGCCGATGAGGTTCACGGTCGTCTCGAAGCCGGCGAACAGCAGGATGAAGGCCATCGCGGCGGCCTCGTTCTCGGTGAGGTGCTCGCCGTGGTCGGACGCCTTGATGAGCCCGGAGATCAGGTCGTCGCCCGGGTCGAGCCGCTTCCTGTGGATCAGCTCGGCGAGATAGCCGCGCATCTTCTTCACCGACCGGGCGACCCCGCCCCGGGGTCCGCCGCCGTGCCGGATCATCATCCCGGCCCAGTCCCGGAAGTCGTCCTGGTCCTCCTCGGGCACGCCGAGCAGGTCGCAGATGGCGTAGATGGGCAGCGGGAAGGCGAACTCGTGGATGAGGTCGGCGCTTCCCTTCTCGACGAAGGAGTCGATGAGCCGGTCGGTCAGCTCCTGCACCCGCGGGGTGAACTCGGCGACCCGTCGCGGGGTGAAGGCCTTCGACACCAGGCGCCGCAGCCGGGTGTGGTCGGGCGGGTCGATGTTGAGCAGATGGGTCATCAGCTCGGCCTTGCGCTCACCCGGGATGCCCGTCTTCCCCTTGGCGTGCGGGGACTCCGCGTGGTGCGCCGGGTTCTTCGAGAGCCGTTGGTCCGCGAGGGCCTGCCGGGCGTCCGCGTACCGGGTCACGAGCCAGGCCTCGACGCCGCTGGGCAGTGTCGTCCGGTGCACGGGCGCGTGCTCGCGCAGCCAGGCGTAGGCGGGGTACGGGTCGCTCGCGAACTCCCAGGTGAAGAGGGAGGGAGCGGGCTCGGAGGAGGGGCGGGGGGCGGGGGTGGTGCTCACCCCCCGACCGTACAGGGCGGTCCGGAAGGTGAGGTGTGTGGAGATCCTGTGATCAAGAAGCGGGGTCGTGCCTTAGATTCTTGTCGGTGGATCCCCAGATGCTCAGAAGCACGTTCGCGGTCGTCGAGAGACGGGCCGAACACGCCGTCGCCTTCTTCTATGCGCATCTTTTCTGGAACAACCCCGCCGTGCGCGAGCTGTTCCCCGAGGACATGCTTCCCCAGCGGGACCGCCTCTTCGCCGCGCTGACGCACGTGGTGACCCACCTGGAGTCCCCCGGGCTCGCCGCGTACCTGGGGCAGCTGGGCCGCGACCACCGCAAGTTCCTCGCCTCCCCCGCGCTCTACTCCGCCGTCGGGTCGAGCCTGCTCGCCGCCTTCGCGCACGCCGCGGGATCCGCCTGGACCCAGGAGGCCGAGAAGGCCTGGACCGAGGCGTACGGGCACGTCGCCGATCTGATGCTGGCGGGCGCCACAGAGGCGGCCGGGGCCGGGGAGCCGGCCTGGTGGGACGCGGACGTCGTGCGGCACGAGCGGTTCGGCGCGGACCTGGCCGTCCTCACCCTGCGGCCCCGACAGCCCCTGCCGTACCTCCCCGGCCAGTACGTCAGCGTCAGTTCGCTGCGCGTGCCGCGCGTCTGGCGCACCTACTCGCTCGCGGACGCGCCCCGCCCCGACGGCACGGTGGAACTGCACGTGAGCCGGATCCCGGGCGGCGCGATGAGCACGGCGCTCGTCGAGGAGACGGCCCCCGGCGAGACCCTGCGGCTGAGCGCGCCCGGCGGCGCCCTCACCGCGCGGACGGAGCCGGGCGGACTCCGTACCTATATATGCGCGGGTACGGGCTGGGCCCCGGTGCGGGCGCTGCTCACGCGGGCGGCGGAGGCCGAGCCGGATCTGAAGGGCCGGCTGTTCGTCGTGGCGCGCGCGAAGGAGTACCTGTACGGGCGGCAGGACGCGGAGCGGCTGAAGGAGCTGCTGCCCGGCCTCAGCGTCACCTACATCACGTCCGCGCCCGGACACCGCAAGGACCAGGCGACGGAGCGGCTTCTGCAGTCGCTGCGGGCCTGCGTCCACTGGGCCGCGCACGACGTCTACCTCGCGGGTCCGCCGGCCTTCCTGACGGAGGTCACGGAGGCGCTCGTGGACCTGGGCACGGACCCGGCGCGGATCCACCACGACACGCTGCCGCCCGTGGGCCGCTTCACGGTCCGCCCGAACTCCGCGGCCGAACGCCTCCTGGGCCCGCCCGCCCCGCTCTGGCACAACCCGTCCGCCCGCGTCCCGCGCGAGGCCTGATCCCTCAGGCGGACTTCACGCCCTCCGCCGCGCGGATCGCGTCCCGGTACGTGCGGGCCGCCGCGCGCAGGGCCGCCTCCGGGTCGGCGCCGGCCGCCTCCGCCCGTGCGGCGAGGCCGAGCAGTTCGTACCCGATGCCCTCGCCCTCCGGCAGCGGTACGTCGAGGCCGGCCGTCCGCACCCGGCCCGCGAGCTTCGCGGCGAGCGCGAGCCCCGGCTGTCCGAGCGGCACGCCGTCGGTCACGGACTCCCGCTGCTTCTCGACGGCCTTGGTCCGCAGCCAGTGGGCCTTGACCTCCTCCGGTGTCTCGGCGGTCGCGTCGCCGAAGACGTGGGGGTGCCGGTGGATCAGCTTCTCGACGATCGTCCCGGCGACGTCGTCCACGGAGAACGGCTCCTCCGGGTCCTCCTCGGCGATCCGGGCGTGGAAGACGACCTGGAGCAGGACGTCCCCGAGCTCCTCGCGCAGTTCCTTCCGGTCGCCCTCCTCGATCGCCTCGACGAGTTCGTACGCCTCCTCGATGCCGTACTTGGCGAGCCCCTTGTGCGTCTGCCGCGAGGACCAGGGGCACTCGCGCCGGATGCGGTCCATGATCTGCACGAGGTCGAGGAGCCGGGCGCCGGGCAGGTCGTACGAGCCGGGCAGCAGCTCCAGGTCGGGCATGGAGAAGCGGCCGGAGCCGGCGAGCCGGGCGAGGCCGTCGGTCAGGGCGCGGTCGCCCTCGCCCGAGGGGAGCAGCAGGACGGTCCGGCCTCCGGCACAGGCCTCGACGACTTCCTCCGCGGTGGGCCGGAGGTGCTCGACGGCGATCCCGGCCTCCCGCAGGTACGGCAGCTGCGGGTGGTGCTCGTCGGGGCAGAGCACCCGTTCCGCGGCGCGCAGCGCCTGCCAGGCGGGCCAGGACAGGAGTCCGGGTGCCACGCGGTGGCTGGCGGTGAGCAGGACGATGCGGCCGGGGCTCTCAGATGTCACCCCTCGAAACTACCTCGCCTCAGGCACCGGCCGGGACGGCGGCCGGGTCCTGGCTGATCTGGCGGAGCCAGGGCGCTGTGGTGGCGGAGAGCCGGACCTGGGCGTCGTCCCAGGCGCCGTAGCGCGGGTTCACGTCGATGGCGAGGGCCTTGGAGGCGGCGGAGAAGACGTCCGTCATCTTCTGCTGGCCCTCGGGGGTGTCCGTGACGCCGAGCTTGGCGGCGATCTTGTTCATGAGGACGTTGCGGCGGACGACGTCGTCGATCTGTCCCGGGGCCACGCCCTGCTCCTGGAGGAGGACGGTGGCGAGCCGCTCCTCGCCGCCGCTCTCGCGGACGAAGGCGGTCCTGGTCTGCTGGAGTTCGGCGCGGGTGACGGTGACGCCGTTGTCCGCGGCGACCTTGTCGACGACCCGGTCGAAGATCATGACGTTGAGCTTGCGCCGGGGCAGGTCGCCGGTGGCCTGGACGAGCTGGGCGGCCTGCGGGGAGCGCTCCTGGGCGGCCCGTACGTCCTTCACCTGGGCCTGGAGGCTGGAGACGTCGATCCGTTCGCCGCCGACGACGGCTGCCGCTCCTGGGTGGGCGTCACTGCCGCAGGCGGTGAGCAGCGGGGCCGCGGCGAGGAGCGCGGCGGAGACGGTGAGCGCAGTGCGGCGGTGCAAAGGAGCCTCCCGGGCTGGTCGTGCGTCAGTTGAACGACCTTGCGGTGATCGATGTTAGGGAGTCGCCGGGGCCGGAGCCACTACTTCGGTGCGACTGTTTCCCACAACGACTCACCGGCACGCCGGGTGTCGGCCCGCATCACACCCGTCTCGGGCCCATCGTGTGTCTCCTGCACCAGGTAGTGGGGGCGTCGCTTGACCTCGTAGTAGATGCGGCCGACGTATTCGCCGATGAGTCCGACCATGACCATCTGGACGCCGGCGAGGGCGGTGACGGCGACGAGGAGGGTGACGTATCCGGGCGTGTCGACGCCGTTGACGAGGGCGTCGCCGACGATCCAGGCCGCGTAGCCGACGGCGAGGAGGACGAGGAGGAAGCCGAGGTGGACGGCGGCCCTGAGGGGCTTGTTGTTGAAGGAGAGCAGGCCGTCGAGGCCGTAGTTGAGGAGCTTGCCGAAGGTCCACTTGGAGCGGCCCTGCTCGCGGACGGCGTTCTCGTAGGAGAACGTCGTGGTGCGGAAGCCGACCCAGGAGAAGAGGCCCTTGGAGAAGCGGTTGTACTCGCCGAGTCCGAGGACCGCGTCGACGGTACGGCGGGAGAGCAGCCGGAAGTCGCCGACGCCGTCGACGAGCTCGACGTCGACGAGCCGGTTGATCGCCCGGTAGTAGAGGCGGGCGGTGAGGGTGCGGGTGACGCGGTCGCCCTCGCGGGTGCGGCGGGCGACGACCTGGTCGTAGCCCTCGGCGTGCAGGGCGACCATGCGGTGCACCAGCTCGGGCGGGTGCTGGAGGTCGGCGTCCATGATCACGACGGCGTCGCCCGCGGCGTCGCGGAGTCCGGCCAGCATCGCCGCCTCCTTGCCGAAGTTGCGGCTGAAGGAGACGTAGCGGACGTGGCGGGGGTCGCGCGCGGCGAGCTCCTGGAGGAGCGGCAGGGTCCCGTCCCTGCTTCCGTCGTCCACGTAGACGATCTCGTACGCGCCGTCGAGCTTGGCGAGTTCGAGGCCCACGTGGTCGTGGAAGCGGGCGAGGACGTCCTCCTCGTTGAAGCACGGGACGACGATCGAGAGCAGCACACGGACCACGACAACGGAGCGTGGTGACCCGGCCGGTCCGCGTGGATGGCCTTCAGGCGACCATTGAATGAACTGGGTTTCGGGGCCCGGGATTTCCCGGCGGGGCGCTGGCATATTCGAGCCGTCATGCCGAACACCAGACGCTCACCCCTCCTGGCCGCCCTCCTCGCCGCGGTCGCCGTCTGCGGCGGGGACGCCGTCGCCCGGGTCTTCCCCTTCGGGCCGCGCCACCGGGCGGTGAACGACCTCGCGAACCAGTTCGTACCGTTCCACGCGCGCCTGTGGGACCTGCTGCACGGCCGGGCGGACGGCGGTCTGCTGCTCGACTGGCAGGCGGGCTGGGGCACGAGCTTCCTCCCCGACTACGGCACCTATCTGTCGAGCCCGTTCGCCCCGCTGGTCGCGCTCCTGCCGCGCGGGGACATCGAGTACGCGGTGTACGCGGTGATCGTCCTGAAGACGGCGGCCGCGGCGGCCGCGATGACGTTCCTGCTGCGGCGGCTCGGCCCCGGCGCGTGGTGGTGGGCGGCGGTCCTGGGCGCGTCGTACGCGCTGTGCGGCTGGTCGCTCGCGGAGGGCACGTACAACCCGATGTGGCTGGACGGCCTGATCGCCTTCCCGCTGCTCTGCCTGGTGGGCGAGTGGGTACGGGAGGGCCGCCGGCCGCTCCTCGGGCCGCTCGTGGTGGCGGTCTGCTGGACGGCCAACTTCTACACCGCGTACATGGCGACCCTGGGCGCCGCCCTCGTCCTCCTGGTCCGGCTCGCGGTGACGGACGGCTTCCGGGTACGGATCCTGCTGCGGGCGGCGGTGACGACGGGCATCGGGATCGCCCTCGCGGCGCCCGTCCTCGTCCCCGTCTTCCTCGGCTCCCGGCACGCCCACCCGGGCCTGGTCCGGGAGTTCTACCCGGCACCGCTCACGGACCTCCTGGCCCGGCTGCTCCCGGTGACGTACAGCTTCTCGACCCCGGCGGCCTACGTCTCCACGGCGGTCCTGCTGCTCACGGGCGCACTGCTGTTCCGCCGGAACGTGCCGGACCGGGAGCGGTGGCTGTGGCCGGGCCTCTGCGCGGCGGTCGTCGCCTCGATGCAGTGGGGCCCGACGCACCTCCTGTGGCATGCCTTCGCGACCCCGAACGGCAGCCCGTACCGGCAGACCTTCGTCCTCTCCGGGGTCCTCGTCATCGCCGCCTGGACGGGCCTCGGCCACGGCGGGCCGGACCGCAGGTCGCTGTTCGGCGGGGCGGCGGTCGTCGTGGTCCTGGCCGCGGGGGCGCTGCCGAGCCCGTTCCTGACCGGCTGGGCGCTGCTCCTCGCGGGCGTGGGCCTGGCGGCGGTGGCGGGTGCGCTGCTGCTTCCGACGCGGGGCCGGTACGGAGTGCTCGCCGCGCTCCTGGTCGTCGGGACCCTGGTCGGCCAGTCGGCGGCGACGACGGCGTACGCGGACCGGGAGCGGCTCGCCCGGCTCGACGACTACCCACCCCTCGGCCCGGAGCAGGAGCGGCGGGCGACGGCCCTCGCGGCGGCCGACGGCTGGCCCGCGTACCGCACGGACTCGGGCCTGCCCCGGTTCGCGGGCAACGATCCGCTGCTCCTCGGCGGCCAGGGCGCCGCGTACTACAGCAGCCACACCCCGGCGGTCCTCGCGGAGACGCTGACCGCGCTCGGCGGGGGCTGGACCTCGCGGGGCCGGAACCTGCTGAGCCTGGACAACCCGGTGACGGACGCGCTGTTCGGGGTGGGGGCGCGGTGGCGGGACGGCGCGGTGGTCCGTACGGAGACGCATCTGCCGCTGGTGACGGTACGGCCCCCGGGGCCTGCCCCGGTCTACGGCCCGTCGCCCTTCCGCAACCAGGAACTCCTGCTCGGCGCGCGGGTGTACGGGGCTCCGCGCGCGGGCGCCTGCCCGGTCGGAGCCGAGGTGTTCCTGTGGGCCCCCGACGCGACGGGCACGGCCCGCCTGGGCGACCGGGAGACCCGGCTCCTCGGCGGGCAGCCGAAACGGCGGGCGGCGATGACGTCCCTCGGCGTCCAGCGGACTCCCGGTCTGAAGCCCGTCCTGCCGGGCCCCGGCGAACTCGGCTGCCTGGACCACGACCGTCTGCGCGGGGCGGTCACGGCCCTGCGCGCGCGTGCGGCCGTCACGGTCCACGCCACCCCGGACGGGATACGGGCCGAGCTCCCGCCCGGCACGACGGGCACGGCGGTGGTGGCGGCCCCGGGGATCGCGGGCTGGCGCTGCGGGAACGCGCGGACCACGTCGTACGGCGGCCTGCTCGCGGTCGCCGTCGACCGCGACACCGAGACCCTGGACTGCGCCTTCCGCCCGCCGGGCCTGCGGGCGGGCCTGGCGGCGGGGATGGTGGGTCTTGTGCTTCTGGGCGTGTCCGTGTGGGTGGGGGTGCGGGGGCGGCGTGGGGTGAGCGGCCGGCCGTGACCGGTCGGCCGCCCTCCGGGTCAGTACTGGACCCAGCCCTCGGGGGTGTACCAGTTGTGGTACCCGCGGTCGTAGAGCGGCGTCGCCCACTGGCCCGTGCCCTGGTAGATCGTCAGCCTGGAGTAGCCGTTCGGACGGCTCCTGCGTCCCGGTCTCCGCGGCGAAGGTGCCGTCACGAGCGTCAAGGCGAACGGCGAGCGGTCAGACATTCGAGACATGACAACGGTTGTAAGGAAAGTCGGTGCGGGTTCTTCTGCGGGTTTTCCGGGGCGGGTCGCAACCTCGAGGGGTGCCGCACGTCTGATGGGTTGAAGGCGCCCTTCAGACCGTGTTTCCGACCCACTTCCCTCGGGAGAACCCATGTCCTCCAGCCACGCCAAACGGAACCTCCGCCCCCGGATCCTCGGCGTCGTCAGTGGTCTCGCACTGCTCATCGGCGGCGGCTTCGCCGCGCAGGCCGTCGCCGACTCCGGCGCGAAGCCGGCCCCCGCCGCACCGCGCGCCGACACGGCCGCCGACCCGTCCGGCGACTCGACCCCGGCTGCCGCACCGGTCCCGGCGGTCAAGCCCACGGCGGCCCCCGCCACCGCGGCCGAGCCCGCGTCCACTCCCGCGGTCAAGCCCGCGGCCGGTTCGGCTCCCGGGGCCCGGCCCGCCCCGGCCGCCGCGCCGACCGCCGCGCCGACCGCCGCGCCCGTCCCTGCCGCCCCGGCCGGGAAGCCGACCGTCGCACCCGCCCCGGCTCCGGCCGCCCCCACCGCCACGCCCGCCCCCGCGCCGGCTCCGGCCGAGGACGCGCCGCGGGTGATCGCGCCCGGCACCGGCGTCGGCAAGTAGCGCCGTAGAGCAGGCGGTCGGGCCGGGCTTCCTCAGCTCCGGCCCGGCCGCTGCTCCCCCACCGACGGATCGAGGACCGCCCCGTTGCCGTACGCCCTGCCCGCACCCCCGCCCCTGTCCGCACCCCTGACCCGGCCCCTGCCCGTACGCGCGTCCCGGACGTCCTGGTGGCCGCGGCTGCTCGCCCGCATGTCCTTCTCTCCCCGGGCCGGGGACACGGCGGTCGGAGAGCGGCGTCCGCAGGCCCGCCGCGACGACGACCACGGCCACGAGCCGCCGCCCACGCTCACCGAGCTGTACCGGGCCCGGCGGCTCGACATGGTGCGGCTCGCGCTGTTCCTCGTCGACGATCTGCACACCGCCGAGGACGTCGTCCAGGACGCGTTCACCGCCCTGTGCCGGACCCACGGCAGCTCCCTCCACGGGCTCGGGGACCCGGGCGCGTACCTGCACACCGCCGTGGTCAACGCGGCCCGCTCCGTGCTCCGCAGGCGCCGCACCGCGCGCGCGTACACCCCGCCCCACCCGGGCGCCGGGGCACCCGTCGACGAGGGGCTGCTGCTCGCCGAGGAGCACCGGCACGTCCTCGACGCGCTCGCGCGGCTGACCCGGCGCCAGCGCGAGGTGCTGGTCCTGCGGTACTGGTCGGAGCTGTCGGAGGCGCAGATCGCGCAGACCCTCGGCCTCTCGCGCGGCACCGTGAAGTCCACCGCCAGCCGCGCCCTCGACGCCCTGGAGAAGAAGCTGGAGGCGGACCGATGAGACCGCTGACACCACCGCACCGCGAGGACACCCCCTCCGCCGTCGAGGACCGGCTGCGCGCCGCGCTGGCCGCCCGCGCCGCCCTCGTCACGTACCGGGATCTGCGCCGGGACGCGCCCCCGGGGGAGCGCCGTTGGGGAACGCGCCGGGTGCGCGGGTTCGCCCTGGCCGGGCTCGGCGCCGCCGCCGCGCTGGCGGCCGCGTACCTGCTCGTCCTGCTGCCCGGCGGCCCGGCGGATCCGGATCCGGCGCCCCCCGCTCGTACGCCGGGCGTGAGCGAGCCGACGGCACCGGCCACACCCGCCACACCGCAGTCCTCGCGGACACCGCGCCCGGTCGCCCCGACCGTGGCCCCTCCCGGGACCGGACCCGGGGCCGAACCAGGGGCCGAACCCGGCGCCGTGCCACGGTCAGTCGGTCACTGAGCGCACAGAAAAGGGCCGGAACCCTTTCAGGTGCCGGCCCTTCCACACGCGCGCGCGTTACTTCGCGGCGACCTCTTCGAGGCAGAGGACGAACTTGTCCGAGTTCAGCTGCTGCGCGAGCGCCGAGAGCTCGGGGCCGCACTGGTTCAGGTCGAAGGTGTTGTCGACGACCTTGACGACCTTGAACAGGTCCGGCTTCCCGGAGGAGCAGTCCGTGGTGTCGACCTTGGGGTCGTTGTCGGGGCCCGTCACGGTGACGCACTCGCCGGCCTTGGCGTGCACCGGGGCTTCGCCGGTGAGGTGCGGGAGGCCGAACTTGACGGCGAGGGCGATGGCGATCGCGACGAGGACTCCACCGACCTTCTTGAGGATGCTGCTGCCCTTCTTGGCGGGAGCGGCGGGCTGGCCCTCGGGGGCGGCGGGCTGCTGCTCGGGGGTGAGGGGCGCGGACGGCGTCGTCATGTGGAGTTCCTTGTGAGCGCGGACATGATCAGACGCGAACGCTACATGCGCCAAAACAGGCAAAAAGGATCATGAAGATCCACTTCCGGATCAGTTGCCGAGTCGTGATGCTGGCGTTCCGTCAGCGTCACGGCCCCAGCTGTCGCTGATGGTCGAGCGCGCGCCGCAACTCCACCGGAAGCGGGTGATACGGGCCGTACGCCCGCTCGGCGTCGAACAGCAGCCGCTGGAGCTGCTCCTGCCCCGCCGCGTGCGCGCCCGTCGCCACCAGCAACAGCCCGATCCGCTGCCGGATGTCGAAGGCGCGGGCGAGATCCCGCTCGTAGTAGGGCAGCACCGCGCGGAACTCCGCGAGCGCGGCGGCCGTCTCCCCGAGCTGCTCCAGGCACAGGGCGGCGTCGTAACGGAACTGCAGGGCCTGCGGATCCGCAGGACCCGCCTCCGCTTCGCGGTCGGCCGCCAGGCGGCGCAGTTCGGGCAGGGCCTGCCGGTACCGGCCGTCGTCCATCAGCGTCGACGCGTACTGCTTGCGCAGGATGCGGACGACCGGCGAACGCTCGCCGTGCTCGGCCGCGGCGGCGGGCAGGATGCCGCCGAGGATGTCCACGGCCCGGGTGAGCTGCCCCTCGCCCAGCAGCCGCTTGACCTCGTCGACGGCGGCGGCGACGTCGGGGCGGGCGGGCGGCGGGACCGCCCTCGGGTCCGCGGGGACGGCGGCCGGGAGACCCGTACGGGGGTCGGCGGGCGCGTGGAGCGGGGCGGGGGTGTGGAGCCGGCCGGGGGCGCTGGTGCGCGGATCGGGCGCCTGGACCGCCGCCGCCACCGGACCGGGCGCGGCTCCCACCGGCCTGGCCGCCGGCGCCCGGTCGGGCCAGGGCGCGTGCGGGCGGAGGAACGGCCGGGTCGGGTCCATCGGCCCCGTCGGGACCCCGCGCGCGGGCAGCAGCGGCAGCAGGTGCTCGTACACCTCGTGCGCGCCGGACGGTCGCTCGCGCGGGTCCTTGGCGAGCAGCCGGAGGACCAGCGCCTCCAGGGCCTCGGGGACCTCGGGCCGCAGCTGCCGGAGCGGGGCGGGAGGCTCGTGCAGGTGGCGGTGGAGGACCCCGAGCGCGGTGGACCCGGCGAACGGCACGTCGCCGCTGAGGAGTTCGTGGAGCAGGACCCCGAGCGCGTAGAGGTCGGTGGACGGGCCCACGGCGCCGCCCATGGCCTGCTCGGGCGCCATGTACGCCGGGCTGCCGATGGGGGAACCGGTCTGGGTGAGGCGGGTGGTGTCGGTGTCCATGACGGAGGCGACGCCCAGGTCGAGGACGACGAGCGAACCGTCGGGACGGACCATCACGTTCCGCGGCTTGAGGTCGCGGTGCACGATCGGGACGGCGTGCACGGCGGCGAGGACGGCGCACAACTGCGCGGCGACACAGACCGCCCACTCCCACGGGTACGGGTCGTGCTCGGCGAGGTGGTCGGCGAGGTCGGCGCCCTCCACGTACTGCATGACGAGATAGAGGTCGTCGCCCTCGCTGCCCGCGTCGTGGACGGTGACGAGACCGGGGTGGTCGACGCGCGCGGTCACCCGGCACTCCCGCACGAAGCGGCGCCGCAGTTCGTCGGCGGCGGTCGCGGGACCCGTCATGGTGGCCGGCCGGAGCAGCTTCACCGCGACCCGGCGGTCCAGCCTCCCGTCGTACGCCGTCCAGACCTGGCCCATGCCGCCCTGACCGATGACGGTGGCGAGCTCGTAGCGCCCGCCGATGACACGTCCGTTCACGCCCGGCCGTCGTCTTCGCCGCGGGTACGGAGGAGGTCGCTCAGCTCGTCGAGCTCGGCGCGCACCTGGTCGATGCGGGGAGCGGGGACGGGCGGGACCGGGGGCGGGGCGCAGATGTACGGGTTCGGGGCGCCGGGCGCGCTCGGCGCCGTGACGGCGGTGCCGTCGGCGCCGTACGCGTACCCCATCGGCCGGTACGGGGGCTGGGCACGGAGGCGCTCGAAGTGGCGGATCTCCGCCACCAGGTAGTACGTGATCGAGCCCGCCGCCAGGAGCACGATCGCGCCGATCCCGAGGAAGGCCTCCAGATCGCTGCCGGTCTCCTCGCCCGTGACCACGATGTACGTGAAGAGGCCCGCCGAGCCGAGGAGGGCGAGACCGAACAGGACCCAGTCCCGCCGCTTGCGGGTGACGACCGCGAGCCGCAGCAGCGGCGCCCAGCCGAGGAAGCCGCAGCTGAGCAGCGACAGCGCGCAGAACAGCACGCGCAGGGCGACGAGTCCACCGGAGGCGGGGCTCTTCGGCGGCGGGACCTGCGGCGACTGCGGGGCCTGCGGAGGGCCGTACATCCTGCTGCTCCTGCTCGAACGGATCGGGTGCGGAGACGAGCGTATACACGTCGGCCGACAACGGCCGCAGGATGTGCGGAACCGTTGCCGGACGGATCGCAGGACCGGTCAGGAACCGCGGCTCAGGGCGCCACGGTGCCGTCGGCGAGGCCGTCGTACAGGCCCTGGACCAGCTGGTCGCCGAGCCGGGACGTCTGGCGCAGCGCGTCCTCGAACACGGCGAGGGCGCGGAACCGCTCCCCGAACCGGTGCTGTTCCGCCAGGGGCAGGCGGGGCAGCTGGAGGCGGCGCACGTCGAGGCGGGTCGCGGTGGAGGCGTAGCTGCTGGCCTGCCGGTTGTTGGCGGTGGCCCGCAGGAAGCCCGCCAGGAACCAGGGGTCGAGCGCCGCCGGGTCGGGGCGCAGGAGCTGGAGGTTGCGGCCGAGCGCGGCGCCCGCCGCCGTGGCGTCGACGACCCGGACGGCCGCGCCGCCGCCGAGGACCGGGACGACGACGTCACCGGCGGCCAGCAGGACCGGTTCCTCGGGCGGGCCGTCCGGCAGGGCGCCGGACGGCGGCTGCCCGGCCAGGACGTCGTGGTCGGTGAGGACGGCGACCGGGGCGTCGGCCGGGGTCGTTCCCACGCCGCCGGCGCGGAGGACCAGGGCTCCGGCGCGCGCGAGTTCGCCGACGGTCGTCGTGAGCCGGCCGATGCCCGCAGCGCCCGCCGGGTCGGTCACGGGCGGCGGGGTCAGCTCCCGCGTACGGCGCAGGGTCTCCGTGAGGCGTTCGCGCACCCCCGCGAGCTGGGCCGCGCCCTCGGCCGCGGCCGGCGGGGGCAGATGACGGGCCGGGGCCAGGTCGACGTCGTCGTCGAGGAGCTCGATGACGGGAACGGAACGGCTCGCGCCCGGCGCCCCGACGAGGGTTCCGTCCCGGTCGAAGGGCGTCCAGGCCCCCAGTACGGCAGTGTGGACGGCCGCCCAGTCGAGCCGGTCACGGCCCTGTCCGTCCCTGCCCTGGCCGTCCCTGCCCTGGCCCGAGTGCTCGGACGCGGTGTCGACGAGGAGGAGTTCGGCGGGGGGGCGCTCCCCGTGGACGGGCCTGCGCAGCACCCACAGGTGCAGCGGGACGCCGTACGGGGGCGCGGCACCGGCCGGCAGGGCGACGACCGCGCGCAGGGCGCCCCGGCGCAGCAGATCGGCCCGGATCCGGCGGCCCGAACGGCGGGACGCGGCGGCCGGCGGCATCAGGAGGACGGCGGTTCCGCCGGGGCGGAGCCGGGCCAGGGCGTGTTGCACCCAGGCGAGTTCGGACTCGGTGCGCGCCGGGAAGCCGTACTCCCAGCGCGGGTCGTAGGCCAGCTCGTCGTGGCCCCAGTTGCGCTCGTTGAACGGCGGGTGGCAGAGGACCGCGTCGGCGGCGAGCGTCGGGAAGGCGTCGGCGCGCAGGCTGTCGCCGGACCTGACCCGGATGTCGCCGTCCGAGGAGAGGGCCAGGCGCAGGGCCGTGAGCGCGGCCAGATCCGGGTCGGCGTCCTGTCCGCAGACGGCACCGGGACGCTCGACCGCGCTCAGCAGGCTTCCGGTGCCGCAGGCGGGGTCGAGGACGGTGAGGGGGGTGAGGGCGAGCAGTCGCTCGGCCTCTGCGGGGGGCCCGGCGGCGGTGGGGCTCCCGGCTTCGGCGGCGGCCTCTGTGGCGGCGGTTTCCGCGGGGGCCGTGGCTCCGGCGAGGGCCGCCATGAGGGCGGCCGGGCCGGGCGGGGTCAGGGTGTACTGGCGCGGGTTGGCGTCGAGGTGACGGCCGAGCAGGAACTCGAAGGTCTGCCGGACCCCCGTCTCCGCCGCGAGTTCGGCGGCCCCCCGGAACAGGGCGACGGAGCCGGACAGCGCGGAGGAGGTGGGGGTGCGGACGGCCCGCTCCGGGCCGAGGCGCTCGGTGAGCGTCTCCTCCAGGGCGAGCGGCAGCAGGTCCACGAGCCGCCGGTCCGGCAGTTCGGCGAGCGAGGGCCAGGCCGCCGACCTGTCCCGTACGAGGAGGAGTACGCAGCCCGCGTGCACGAGGGCGGTGACCGCGCCGGCCGGATGGCCCGCGATCTGCTGCCAGACGCGCTCGCGGAGCGGGACCTCGGCCAGCTTGCCCTGTTCGCGGAGCCACCGCTCGACGTCGGCGAGGGCGAAGGACGGGCTGGTCTCCGTGCCGCCCACGGGCCTGGGGAAGTCGGGGTGGCGGCGGCGCCAGTTGCTGACGGCGGCCCGGCCGACCCCGGCGAGCCGGGCGATCCCGGCGGCGGTCACCTCGGCGGCACCGGCCTCGGCGGCACCGGTCTCGGGGGCACCGGTCTCGGGGGAATCCGCTCCTGCTCCGCCGCGTGCTTCTGCTGCGCTCTCCGGCACCTGACCCATCTCCCCTGGCTCACCTCTGACGCGTCCTCGTGTGACTCCGATCTTACCGAGGAACACCCGTCGCACCACTTCACAGTGTGAGTCGACCCATTTCCCGTGAACCGTGTTGACTCGGTTCACAAGCTCTGCTCTGATTGACCCATCGCACCAGACATCTTCTCCGTCCGGGAGGACACACCCCATGTCGTACGACACCCAGGTACCGCCCGCCGCCCCCCACACGCCCCTGCGCAACGGGCTCGGCACCGCGGCCCTGATCCTCGGCATCATCGGCACGCTCTCCGGCCTGATCCCGTTCCTCTTCTGGCTGGCCGGCATCCTCGGCCTGATCGCCCTGATCCTGGGCCTCACCGGAAAGGGCCGCGTGAAGCGCGGCGAGGCGAACAACAAGGGTGTGGCGCTCACCGGCGCGATCCTCGGCCTCGTGTCCCTGGTCCTGTCGGTCGTCGGCGCGGTCATCACGTTCACGGCCGTCAGCAACGCGGTCGACGAGCTCGACAAGGGCATCAAGGACGCGGCCCCGAAGGCCCCGTCGGCCAAGGCGCCGTCGGGGTCCGCGTCGAAGCCCGCGCCCGCCGACAAGAACAAGGCCCTGGAGGACGGCGACACCCTGGTCTACGAGGACGACCTCGAGATCACGGTCTCCGACCCGAAGCCGTACAGCGTCGACGAGTTCGCGATCGGCCACACCAAGGGCAACAAGGCCTACCAGGTCACCGTCGTGATCGAGAACGCCGGCAAGGAGAAGTTCGACGCCACCTCCGTCCAGCTGAGCGCGCGGGCCAGTGCGAACAGCGTCACGGCCGAGGAGATCCACGACGGCAAGGTCGGAGCGGGCTTCGAAGGCACCGTCATGCCCGGCAAGAAGGCCACCGTGACCTACGCCTTCGACGCCCCGAAGGACGCGAAGAACCTGACCGTCGAGGTCAACCCGGGCTGGGAGTACGACGCCACGCAGTGGGAGCTCAAGATCGGCTGACCCGGCCGACCCCGGCGACCCGCCGCGCCGCCGACACCACAGGACCAGGGGCCCTACGGGGCCCCCTCCCCCGTACGACCCCTCTCGGAGAGACACCACCGTGCCCGTTCACCCCCGCACCCGCCCCACCGCCGCCGTCGCCGCCGTCCTGTGCACCGCCCTCGCCCTCGGTGCCACCGCCTGCGGCCCGACCTCGGACGACGCGAAGCCGACGAAGCCCGCCAAGCCGGCGGAGCCCGCGGGGCCCTTCGGAGATCTGACGGGGTCGCAGATCGTCGACAAGGCCTTCGCGGCGACGAGGTCCGCGAAGTCCCTCACCGTCGACGTCGACCTGAAGACCGCCGTCGACCCGACCAAGGCCTACCTCTCGCTCGACAGCCAGGGACGCTGCGCGGGCACGCTGACCACGGGCGTCGACCGCACGACCGAGCTGGTCAAGGCCGACGACAAGAACGTCTACCTGCGCTTCGACGAGGCCTTCCTGCGCGAGCAGGTCAAGGAGGAGAGCCAGGAGGTGCAGGACGCCACGGTCAAGGAGCTCAGGGGCCGCTGGATGAAGTCCCCCGCCTCCGACCCGGACTCCGAGGGCATGCTGGCGCTCTGCGACCTGGACGAGCTGCTCGGCGGGTTCGAGCAGGGCGCGAGCGGCATCGTGAAGGGCAAGGAGACGACCATCGGCGGGCAGCCCGCGCTGGCCCTGACGGAGCCGGGCGAGGGCGGCGAGACGAGCACGGTCTACGTGGCCACGAAGGGCGCGCCGTACGTCCTGCGGATCGTCACGAAGGGCGGCGAGGAGCCGGGGACGCTCGCCTTCTCGCAGTACGGGAAGCCGGTCGCGGCGAAGGTCCCGGCGGCCAAGGGCGTCGTGGTCGTCGAAGACTGACGGGATACGCGAAGAGGGCCGCCCCACCGGGGACGGCCCTCTCGCTCGTGTGTGGGTCAGACGCGGTGCCGCACCCACACGTTGGGCTCGACGTAGACCGCGTAGCCCCGCGTGGCCTCGCAGTGGACGGGGACGAGCGCGCCCTCGACCTCGACGGGACCGTCGGTGTCGAAGGGGAGGCCGGTCCACTTGCGCCACTGCTCGACGGAGCCGGCGACGGTCATCGAGGCCGGGGCCACGGCCTCGATGACACCGCCCGCGCGCACGTGGACGCGGAGCCACGGGTCGTGCGGCAGCCCGTCGGCCTCGCGGGTGCGGAAGGCGTACTCGTGGATGGAGGCCTCCGCCTCCAGGTGCTTGCCGTTGGGGCGGACGGGGGCGACGAGCTCGGAGAAGCCCCGCTCGGCCACGTTCTTCCGCATGGCGGCCAGCATCCGGTGCGAGAGGCCCTGGCCCAGGGCGCTCGTGTCGACCGTGATCTCGATGGCGCTGACGGTGTCGGCCTCGCGGCCGTGCTTCAGGTCGGAGAACGCCCAGAGCAGCACCTCGTCCCAGCCCCGGGCGGGCAGCTCGCGGCGGCCGTCCGTGTCGAGGCGGAAGGGGACGCTGAAGCCCCGGGCGACGACCTTGCCCCCGGCGTCGGTGGCGACGAGGACGTACTCCGGCAGCTGCCGCACGATCTGCCCGATGTTCGCCCAGCCCACCGGGTCGTACATCATGAACTCGGGCCAGAGGTCGCGCATGCCCCACATCGGCCCTTCCAGTTCGGGGCGCTCGGCAAGGGTCGATATGTTGAGGTCCATACCGGCAGGGTAAAGATCGTTTACCGGACGCCCAAACGAATTTCCGCGAGCCCGGCCCGATCCGGGCGACGGGCCCTACGGAAGCCTCTGCTGCGGGCAGGTGCCGAGGACCCGCTTCATCGCGTCCCGCTCGCCGCGCGTCACCCACACCCCGTACTTCTGTTTCACCGCGATCTGCCGGGCCACGTACGGGCAGCGGTAGGCCTTGTTCGGCGGCAGCCAGGTCGCCGCGTCGCCGTCGGACTTGCGGCGGTTCGTGGCCGAGTCGACGGCGAGCAGGTTGAGCGGGTCGTTGGCGAAGCGGCGCCGGGTGCCCGGGTCCCACTTCTGCGCGCCCTTCTGCCAGGCGTCGGAGAGCGCGACGACGTGGTCGATGTCGACCTTGCTGCGGCCCCGCACGAAGGCGACGGAGGTGCCGGTGTACGGGTCGTCGGCGAGGGTGCCGGAGGCGACCTTGCAGTGGCCGTCCGAGAAGCGGACGCGGTCAAGGTCGCGCTTGAGTATGTCGTCACGGGTTCCGCAGCCGTTCCCGTCGACGTCCACCCAGGCGCGGCCGAACTTCTCCCGCTCGTAACCGGTCTTCGGCGCCCGGCCCTTGACGGTGAGCGTGTCCACGGCGGCGAGCGCCGTGCCGTGCGCGGCGGGCTTGCCGCCCGTACCGGAGCCGGAGCCCGCGCCGGAGCCCGGGACGTCGGCTCCCGTCGAGCAGGCGGTGGTCACGAGGGTGGCGGCGGCGAGCGCCGAGGCGGCCAGGGTCCTTCGATACGTCAGCACCCCGGAATCCTAGGCGGGGTGCCGTCGCGGCCCCCGTCTCACACCTTCCCGATGCCGAGGGTGTTCTCCGCGGGCAGCAGGCCGGAGCCGATCGCGGCCAGCCAGGGGCCGCCCAGCAGGTCGGCGAGGCGGGCGGTGTCGTCGGGGCCGAGGGCGGTCCAGGGGGCGGCGGCCAGCTCGTCGGTACGCCGCTCGACCTCGGCGCGCAGCGCGCGGCCGGCCTCCGTGGCCGCCCCTTCGGGGTCCACGAGTCCCCGGGCGCCCAGCCGTTCCCGCGCGGCGGTCCACTCGGCCGCGCTCCAGCCCCGGCTCGCGAAGACCGGCTCGGGGGCGGCGCCCACGGCCGCGAAGGAGACGAGCGCCTCGACCGGGTCGAGGGAGGCGGCGGCGAGGGCGGCGACGTGCCCGTCGCCCCGGTGCTCGCGCAGGATCGTCGCGGCCTGCCAGAGGGCCAGGTGCGGCGCCTCGGGCCAGGGCAGCCTGGCATTGGCGGCGGCGAGTGGGCGCCCCACCGCGCCGGAGCCCACCGGGCCGGAGCCCACATGGCCGGGAGCCGAGGCCGCGTCGGAGGTCACAGCCGCGTCGGAGGTCACGGTCGCGTGGGCGGTCACGGCCGCGTGGGCGGTCACGGTCGCGTCGGCGGTCACCGCGCCGGAGCCCACCGCCGCATCGGCGGCGCGGCGGGCGAGCCCGGCGGCCTCGGCGAACTCCGGGCGGTCGACGAGGTCGCCGAAGAGCGCCCGGTAGGTGCGGTCGACGGCCCGGAGCCGGCCGGCGAGGACCTCGGCCGGCCCGGCGGTCTCCCAGGCGGCGGGGACGTACCGGGCGACCATGGCGGGGCTGAAGCTGTAGAAGGCGGAGGCGACCCGGTCGGGGCCGGCGGCACCGAGGGGCGCGGCGCGCCAGGCGAAGTAGGCGGGCCAGCGTTCGGCGGTGTCGTAGCCGAGGGCGGCGGCTTCGCCGAAGGCCTCGGGAGAGTAGTAGAGCAGGGCGTGCAGGGGTTCGAGCAGGTGCCACATCTGACGTACGCGTCCGGTCTCCACGGCTTCCACAGCGTCCTCCTCGCGAACGGACTCACCCATCATCTTGTCACTGACTAGATAATGCGCGAACCCGCCCGAACTTGTCAATGACTAGATGCGGGATACGCTGCTGCCATGACGAGCCGGAGCACCTACCACCACGGCGACCTGCGGCAGGCCGTCCTCGACGCCGCCCTCGACGTCATCGCCGCCGACGGCCCAGCGGCGCTCAGCCTCCGCGACCTCGCGCGCCGCGCGGGCGTCTCGCACGCCGCACCCGCCCACCACTTCAAGGACCGCACCGGACTCCTCACGGCGCTCGCCGCCCAGGGGTACGGGCTCCTCGCCGAGACCCTGGCCACCGCGCCCGACCTGCGCGAGCGCGGGGTGCGGTACGTGCGCTTCGCCGTGGAGCACCCCGCCCACTTCCAGGTCATGTTCCAGCCGGAGCTGCTGCGCGCCGACGACCCGGACCTCATCGCCGCCAGGGAACGCGCCTCGGCCGAACTCCGCGCGGGCGTCGCCGGCCTGCGGGAACTCCCCGACGCCCGCACGGCGGGCATCGCCGCCTGGTCCCTCGCCCACGGCTTCGCGACCCTGCTGCTCACCCACAACGTGCGGGACGCACTCGGCGACCGGGACCCGGAGGACTACTTCCGCTCCCTCACGGGTCTGCTCTTCACCGGCCAACTCCCCCTGACCGACGGGGAATAGGAGGCGCCCTCCGGTAATTGACGCAAGCATGCACACGTCGAACACCCTCCGCCGCACCGCCCTGGCCCTCGTCACCACCGCCGCACTGGCGTTGGCGCCGACCGCTCTCGCCGACACCGGACACCACGGCCCCGACTGGAGGGGCGCCTGGGCCGCCTCCCCGCAGTCGCCGACCGCGCCCTTCGGCGCCAACTGGTCACAGCAGGGCTTCGACAACCACACGGTCCGCCAGGTCGTCCGCGTCACCACCGGCGGCACCCGGGCCAGGATCGAGCTGACGAACCGTTACGGCACCAGCCCCCTGCGGATCACGGGGGCCACTGTCGCCCGCACGGCGGAAGGCAGCGCCGTGCGCCCCGGCTCCGTACGCCACCTCCGCTTCGACGGCCGGCCGTCCGTCACGATCCCGGCCGGCGGCACCCTCCTCAGCGACTCCGCGCACCTCCCCGTCGACGCCTTCGGATCACTGACCGTCACCCTCTACCTGGCGGACGAGACCGGCCCCGCGACCTTCCACCACTTCTCCTCGGCCACCAGCTACCGCGCCACCGGCGACCACCGGGCCGACCTCACCGGCACGGCCTTCGAGGAGACCAGCGCCTCCTGGTACTTCCTCTCCGGCGTCGAGGTCACCGGCGGCCGGGACACCGCGCGCCGCAGCGGCGTCGTCACCTTCGGCGACTCCATCACCGACGGCGTCGGCTCCACCCAGGACACCGACCACCGCTACCCCGACGAGCTCGCCGAACGCCTCGCCGAAGCCGGCCGCCCCCGCGCCGTCCTCAACCACGGCATCGCCGGCAACCAGGTCGTCAACGACACCACCTGGGCGGGCGAGAAGGCCCTGACCCGCTTCCGGCAGGACGTCCTCACCGAGCCCGGCGTGCGGACCGTCGTCATCCTGGAAGGCATCAACGACATCGGCGGCAGCACGGTGGACTTCCCCGCCGCCGCGACCCCCGGCGTCCCCGTCGACCGGCTGATCGCGGGCCACCGCACCCTGATCCGCGAAGCCCACGCCAAGGGCCTCAAGGTCATCGGCGCGACCCTGACCCCGGTCAAGGGCTCCTCCTACGACAGTCCGGCCAACGAGGCCAAGCGGGACGCCTTCAACACCTGGGTCCGCACCTCGGGCGCGTACGACGCGATCGTCGACTTCGACCGCGCCGTCGCGGACCCGACCGACCCGGACCGCATCCTCCCCGCGTACGACTCGGGCGACGGCCTCCACCCGAACGACGCGGGCTACACCGCGATGGCCGAGGCGCTGGACCTCGACGAGCTCTGAGCGAGTGAGGGTGCGCGGAACAAGTCCCGCGCACCCTCCCGCACCGAACTACGACCCGAGGATCGTCGTCAGGAACTCCCCCGTCCACGCGAGGAGTTCGCGGCCCACCACCGGCTTGCCGCCGATCTTGCCCGACGTCGGGCGCGGCACCAGGATCTGGTGGACCGCCGGCTTGATCACCGTGCGCGGGTAAAGGCGCTTCAGGCGCAGCTCCTGCGACTCGCGCAACTCCACCGGCGCGAAACGGATGTTGGGCCCCTGGAGGACGATCTCGCCGACCCCGCACGCCCGCGCCAGCATCCGCAGGCCCGCCACCAGGAGCAGGTTCTCGACCGGCTCCGGCAGCTTGCCGTAGCGGTCGGTCAGCTCCTCGCGTACGGCCCTGATGTCCTCCTCCGAGTTCGCGGAGGCGATCGAACGGTAGGCCTGGAGCCGCAGCCGCTCCCCCGGCGCGTAGTCGTGCGGCATGTGGGCGTCGACCGGAAGCTCGATCTTGACCTCCAACGGCGCCTCCTCCTCGACCCCGCCCTCCATCTGCGCCCGGTAGTCCGCGACCGCCTCGCCGACCATCCGTACGTACAGGTCGAAGCCGACGCCCGCGATGTGACCGGACTGCTCGCCGCCGAGCAGGTTGCCCGCGCCCCGGATCTCCAGGTCCTTCATCGCGACGTACATGCCGGCGCCCATCTCGGTGTGCTGGGCGATCGTCGCGAGCCGCTCGTGCGCGGTCTCCGTCAGCGGCTTCTCCGGCGGGTAGAGGAAGTACGCGTAACCCCTGTCCCGTCCTCGCCCGACCCGGCCGCGCAGCTGGTGGAGCTGCGAGAGACCGAAGTTGTCGCCGCGCTCGACGATGAGCGTGTTGGCGTTGGAGATGTCGATGCCGGACTCGACGATCGTCGTCGAGACGAGCACGTCGAACTTCTTCTCCCAGAAGTCGACGACGACCTGCTCCAGGGCGCTCTCGCCCATCTGGCCGTGGGCCGTCGCGATCCGCGCCTCGGGCACGATCTCGCGCAGCCGCGCCGCCGCCCGGTCGATCGAGTCGACCCGGTTGTGGATGTAGAAGACCTGGCCCTCGCGCAGGAGTTCACGCCGGATCGCGGCACCGATCTGCTTCTCCTCGTACGGCCCGACGAAGGTGAGGACCGGGTGCCGCTCCTCCGGCGGGGTGGTGATCGTCGACATCTCGCGAATGCCCGTCACCGCCATCTCCAGAGTGCGCGGAATCGGGGTGGCCGACATGGTCAGCACGTCGACGTTGGCCCGGAGCTTCTTCAGCTGCTCCTTGTGCTCGACGCCGAACCGCTGCTCCTCGTCGACGATGACCAGTCCGAGGTCCTTGAACTTCGTCTCGGAGGAGAACAGGCGGTGGGTGCCGATGACGATGTCGACCGAGCCCTCCCGCAGACCCTCCAGGGTCGCCTTGGACTCGGTGTCCGACTGGAAACGGGACAGCGCCCGCACCTTCACGGGGAACTGCGAGTACCGCTCGCTGAAGGTGCCGAAGTGCTGCTGCACGAGCAGCGTCGTCGGTACGAGCACCGCGACCTGCTTGCCGTCCTGGACGGCCTTGAAGGCCGCCCGCACGGCGATCTCCGTCTTGCCGTAGCCCACGTCGCCGCAGATCAGCCGGTCCATCGGGACCGTCTTCTCCATGTCCTCCTTCACCTCGGCGATGGTGGACAGCTGGTCGGGGGTCTCCGCGTACGGGAAGGCGTCCTCCAGCTCGCGCTGCCAGGGGGTGTCCGGGCCGAAGGCGTGACCGGGTGCCGCCATCCGCGCCGAGTAGAGCTTGATCAGGTCGGCGGCGATCTCCTTGACGGCCTTCTTCGCGCGCGCCTTCGTCTTCGTCCAGTCCGCGCCGCCGAGCCGGTGCAGGGTCGGCGCCTCGCCGCCCACGTACTTGGTGACCTGCTCCAGCTGGTCGGTCGGGATGTACAGCCGGTCGCCGGGCTGACCGCGCTTCGCGGGGGCGTACTCGACGAGGAGGTACTCGCGGGTCGCGCCCTGCACGGTCCGCTGGACCATCTCCACGTACCGGCCGACACCGTGCTGCTCGTGCACGATGTAGTCACCGACCTCCAGGGTCAGCGGGTCGATCGTCTTCCGGCGCTTGGCCGGCATCCGCTGCCCGTCCTTGCCGGCCGCCTTCTGGCCGGACAGGTCGGTCTCGGTGAGGACGGCGAGGCGGAGCGCCGGGTCGACGAAGCCGTAGTCGATGGAGCCGGTCGACACGTGCACGACGGACGGCGAGATCTCGGCCAGGTCGGCGTCGAGGCGGGCGGCGATGCCCTCGCCGCCGAGGACCTCGACCGTACGGGTCGCGGGCCCGTGGGCCTCCGTCACGTACACCGTGCGCCAGCCGTCGGCCAGCCAGCCCTTGGTGTCCGCGAGCGCGCGCGCGGTGTCGCCCCGGTACGACTCGGGGGCGCGCATGCCGAGGGTGAGGGTGTCCCCGTCACCCGGCACGGACTCGTCGGCCGCGAACGGCGACACCGACCACCACGCCATGCCGAGCTCGCGCGCCCGGTCCCGGACGTCCGCGATCCCCCACAGGGAGGCCGCGCCGACGTCGATCGGGGCCTCGCCGCCGCCGGCGGTCGCCGCCCACGAGGCCTGGAGGAACTCCTGGCTCGTGGCGACGAGGTCCGAGGCCCGGGTCCGCACCCGCTCCGGGTCGCAGACGACGGCCATGGAGCCCTCGGGGAGCACGTCGAGCAGCAGCTCCATGTCGTCGACGAGGACCGGCGCGAGGGACTCCATGCCCTCGACGGCGATCCCCTCGGCGATCTTGTTGAGCAGCTCGCCCAGCTCCGGGTGCTCCTCGGCGAGCGCCGCCGCCCGCTGCCGTACGTCCTCGGTGAGCAGCAGCTCACGGCAGGGCGGCGCCCAGAGGCCGTGCTCGGCGACTTCGAGGGACCGCTGGTCGGCGACCTTGAAGTAACGGATCTCCTCGACGTCGTCGCCCCAGAACTCGATCCGGAGCGGGTGCTCCTCGGTCGGCGGGAAGACGTCCAGGATGCCGCCGCGCACGGCGAACTCGCCGCGCTTCTCGACGAGCTCGACGCGGGAGTACGCGGCGGCGGCGAGCCCCTCGACGATCTCGTTCAGGTCCGCCGTCTGCCCACTCCGCAGGCTCACGGGCTCCAGGTCTCCGAGGCCCTTGACCTGCGGCTGGAGTACGGAGCGGATGGGCGCGACGACCACGCTGACGGGTCCGGCGGCCGGGTCGTCGTCCCGGGGATGGGCCAGCCGGCGCAGCACGGCGAGGCGTCGCCCGACGGTGTCGGAGCGGGGCGAGAGCCGCTCGTGCGGCAGCGTCTCCCAGGAGGGGTACTCGACGACCCGGTCAGGGTCGAGCAGCGAGCGCAGCGCGGCGGCGAGGTCCTCGGCCTCCCGCCCGGTCGCGGTCACCGCGAGCACCGGCCGCCCCGAGTCCCGGGCGAGCGCGGCGACGGCGAAGGGCCGCGCGGCCGCCGGCCCGATCAGGTCGACGTGGGGCCGGTTCCCGTCGGCGGCGGCCTTCACCGCCTCGGCGAGGGCGGCGTCCTTGACGACGACGTCGAGCAGACCGTGCAGACTCATGGACTTCCATCCCGGGTTCGGACTACGGGGGCGGACAACGCGAACAGCCCGACACGTGTCACGGGCCGGGGTGATCCCGGACGCGTACGGCCCGGTCCGCCCCAGCCTACGACGCCCCAGGAACCCCCGCCCCCGAAACACGACCCACCTGCACTTCTGCGGCCTGCGGCCCCCGCCCGGGGCTGGGCCCCGCCACCCCCACCACCGCCGTGTGGGCAGTCGTCCCGCTGGGGCGATGGGGGGGCCGCCCCAGCGGGCCCGCCGGGAAACGGGGCGGGTGCCGGCCCCTGGCAGGGGGACGGCACCCGGGTCACCTCGCGGCTGCGGCTACTCGCTGGCGATCGCGTTCAGTACGTTCATCCGGCCCGCCCGGAACGCCGGGACCAGCGCCGCGAACAGGCCCACGAAGGCCGAGCCGACGAAGACCGTCAGGATCGTCGGCCACGGGATCTCCAGGACGCCGAGGCCCTCCAGGGCCAGGAGCTTCTGGGCGGCCGTGCCCCAGCCCATGCCCAGGCCGAGGCCGAGCAGCGCGCCGAAGAGGGCGATGACCACGGACTCCAGGCGGATCATGCGGCGCAGCTGGCGGCGGGAGAGGCCGATGGCCCGCATGAGGCCGATCTCGCGGGTTCGCTCGACGACCGAGAGGGCCAGGGTGTTCACGACACCGAGGATCGCGACGACGATCGCGAGGGCGAGGAGCCCGTACACGATGTTGAGCAGCTGGCCGACCTGGTTCTTCAGCTCTTCCTTGTAGTCGGCCTGGTTGCTCACCTTGTACTGCGGGTAGGGCGCGAGCGCGTCCTTGAGGGCCTGGTAGGCCAGGGTCTCCTGGCCGTCCTTCGCGCTGGCGAGGAGGAGCAGGCTCTGCGGGACGCGGTCGGCGGGGACGTACTCGGCGAGGGTGGTGATGTTGATGTACATCGCCCCGTTGTCGACGTTCCCGGTGTCGGCGGTGATCGCCGCGACCTTGAGCTTCGCCTTCTCGCCGCCCTTGAAGGCCACCGTGAGCACGTCGCCGACCTTCACGCCGTGCTCCGACGCGTAGTCGCTGCCGACGGACATCGCGCCCGGACCGTACGCCTGGGCGAGGGTGCCGGCGGTGACCTCCCGGCGCAGGTCCTTCACGTACGTCGGCTCGGTGGCGGCCAGGTCGGCCTTCGTGGTCTTTCCGCGCGGGTCGGTGACGGTGGCGTCGACCCACTTGTACTCGGTGACGTGGTCGAGGCCGGGGCTCTTCTCCAGGGCGGCCTGGGCCTGCGGCACGATCGGCTGCCCGGTGCCGGACTGCACGATGAAGTCGGCGCCGACGGACCGGTCGAGTTCGTCGGTGGCCGAGGCGACCATCGAGGAGCCGACGACCGAGAGGCTGGCGACGAGCGCGAGGCCGATCATCAGGGCGGCGCCGGTGGCACCGGTGCGGCGCGGGTTGCGGAGCGCGTTGCGCTCGGCCATCCGGCCGACCGGGCCGAAGACCCGCAGGACGACGGCGCCGAGGGCGCGGACGATGCCGCCCGCGAGGAGCGGGCCGATGACGACGAAGCCGAGGAGGGTGAGGACGACGCCGAGGCCGAGCCAGAGGGAGCCGGGGCCGGCTTCGGCGGCGCGGGCCGCCGTCACGAGGGCGGCCGCTCCGGCGGCGGTGAGGGCGAGGCCGATCGCGCCCCGTACCCGGCCTGCCTTGCCGTCGGCGGGGGTGCCCGCGTCGCGGAGGGCGGCCATCGGGGAGACCTTCCCGGCGCGGCGGGCCGGGACGTAGGCGGCGAGGACGGTGACGACGACGCCGAGGGCGAGGCCGACGACGGGGGTCGTCCACTTCACGGTGAGGTCGCGGGTGGACAGTTCCATGCCCATGGAGGACATGAGTTCCATGAGCCCGACGGCGAGGCCGACACCGGCCGCGACTCCGGCGACGGAGCCGACGACGCCGAGGAGTACGGCTTCGACGAGGACGGAACGGTTCACCTGCTTGCGGCTGGAGCCGATGGCCCGCATGAGGCCGATCTCGCGGGTGCGCTGGGCGACCAGCATGGAGAAGGTGTTGACGATGAGGAAGATGCCGACGAGGAAGGCGAGCCCGGCGAAGCCGAGCATCGCGTACTTCATGATGTCGAGGAAGCCGGCGACGTCCTCGCGGCCCGCGTCGGCGGTCTCGGCGGCGGTCATCAGGCTGTAGCCGTCACCGAGGGCGGCGGCGATGTCCGTCTTGAGGGCCTCGTCGGTGACGCCGGGCACGGCGTCGACCATGACCTGAGTGAACAGGCCTTCCTTGCCCAGGAGTTCGCGCTGCGCGGTGGCGGTGTCGAAGTAGACGACGGTGGCGCCGGGGTTGGTGACCTTGAAGTCGACGATGCCGGAGATCTTCGCGGTGAAGTCACCGGTGGCGGCGATGGTCCGCAGCTCGTCGCCGATCTTCAGGCCGTGCTTGTCGGCGGTGCCCCGGTCGAGGACCACGTCGGTGGGTCCGCGCGGCTCGTGGCCGGTGGTCAGTTCGACGGAACGCAGCTCGTACGGACCCCAGTTGACCGCGATGGTGGGGGCGCCGCCGGTGGGGCCGACGTTCTTGTTCTTCGCGTCGACGACGGTGACGCCGAGGGAGGTGACGGAGCCCTGGGCGTCCTGGACGCCCTCGGCCTTGCGCACCTTCTCGACGAGGGAGGCCGGGAGGGCCTCGGGGCGGCCGGTGTCGGGGGTCTCGTCGGCCAGGTCGGCGTTCTTCGGGCTGACGGTGACGTCGGAGGCGGTGACGGCGAAGAGCTTGTCGAAGGTCGTGTTCATCGTGTCCGTGAACACGAGGGTTCCGGAGACGAAGGCGACGGAGAGGAGCACGGCGACGGCGGAGAGCGCCATCCGGCCCTTGTGCGCGAGGAAGTTGCGCAGGGAGGTCTTCAGGACGCTCATGACGTCCGCCCGCGCGCGTCGAAGTCGGGGGTCTGGGGGTTCCCCCCAGGAAAGAGGCGCATGCGGTCGAGGACGGCGTCGGCGGTGGGCCGCTCCATCTCGTCGACGATCCGCCCGTCGGCGAGGTAGAGGACCCGGTCCGCGTAGGAGGCGGCGACCGGGTCGTGGGTGACCATGACGATGGTCTGGCCCAGCTCGTCGACGGAGGTGCGGAGGAAGCCGAGGACCTCGGCCCCGGCCCGGGAGTCCAGGTTGCCGGTGGGCTCGTCGCCGAAGATGATCTCGGGCCGGGCGGCGAGCGCGCGGGCCACGGCGACGCGCTGCTGCTGGCCGCCGGAGAGCTGGTTCGGCCGGTGCTTGAGGCGGTCGGAGAGGCCGACGGTGTCGACGACCCGGCGCAGCCACTCGGCGTCCGGCTTGCGCCCCGCGATGTCCATGGGGAGCGTGATGTTCTCGATGGCGTTCAGGGTGGGCAGCAGGTTGAACGCCTGGAAGATGAAGCCGATCCGGTCCCGGCGGAGCTGCGTGAGCTTCTTGTCCTTGAGCCGGGTGATCTCGGTGTCGTCGAGGAAGATCTCACCGCTGGTGACGGTGTCGAGCCCGGCGAGGCAGTGCATCAGGGTCGACTTGCCGGACCCGGAGGGGCCCATGATCGCGGTGAACTGTCCACGGGCGATGTCGACGTCGACGGAGTCGAGCGCGACGACCCGGGTCTCCCCGGAGCCGTACGCCTTGACGACCTGACGGGCCCGCGCGACGACGGCCGTCCCTCCCGCCGCCCGACCACCGCCCCTCAACGAGGCGCTCCGCGCCGCACCTTCCTCTTCGCCCCCGTGCCTGGGGTTGGTCACAGCCGTGCTCACGGTCTTCTCCTAGGGGTGGAGTGGAGCGGGTGGGTTTGTAAGTTCAAGTTAAGAAGCCGGGGCGCCCCTTCTCGTCCTCCGCCGGGACGAACGGCCCCTGGGCCGTATGGGGGAGAAGCCCCTAGGGGTTCCTCCACCCGGGGTCCTAGTGGCACGCTGTCCCGCGAGCATTTAGGTGTACGAAGAATGGAAAGGTGTCCCGGTGACGGAGCCGTCGACCACCCGCGCGGAAGCCGACCCGGCCCCCGCGCCCGCCCCCGCACACCGCCGCCCCGTCGTCCTCGCGCTCATGCTCGGCATGGGCCTCGCCGCCCTCGACGGCACGATCGTCGCCACCGCCGTCCCCCAGATCGTCGGCGACCTCGGCGGACTCGCCGTCTTCTCCTGGCTCTTCGCCGGCTACCTGCTCGCCGTGACCGTCACCCTGCCCGTGTACGGGAAGCTCAGCGACACCTTCGGCCGCAAGCCCGTCCTCATCGCCGGAGTCGTCCTCTTCCTCATCGGCTCCCTGCTCTGCGCGGCCGCCTGGAGCATGGCCTCCCTCATCGCCTTCCGCGTCGTCCAGGGCCTCGGCGGCGGCGCCCTCCAAGGCACCGTCCAGACCATCGCCGCCGACCTCTATCCCCTGAAGGAACGCCCGAAGATCCAGGCCCGGCTGTCCTCCGTGTGGGCCGCCTCCTCCGTCGCGGGACCCGCCGCCGGCGGACTCCTAGCCGGCTACGCCGACTGGCGCTGGATCTTCCTGATCAACCTGCCCGTCGGCCTCGTCGCCCTCTGGCTGATCTGGCGCCACCTGGTGGAACCCGCCCGCACCGCGCCCCGCGCGCGCGTACGGATCGACTGGGCCGGAGCCCTCGGCATCTTCGCCACCGGGGCGCTGCTCATCACCGCGCTCGTCCAGGGCGGCGTCGCCTGGCCCTGGCTCTCCGCGCCCTCCCTCGGCCTCCTCGCCGGAGCGGCCGTCCTCGGCGCCGTCACCGTCGTCGTCGAGCGCCGCGCCGCCGAACCCATCGTCCCCGGCTGGGTCTGGCGCCGCCGCACCATCGCCGCCGTCAACCTGTCCCTGGGCGCCCTCGGCCTGCTCATGGTCGCCCCGGCCGTCTTCCTGCCGACGTACGCCCAGTCCGTCCTCGGCCTCGGCCCGATAGCCGCCGGCTTCGTCCTTTCGTCCTGGACCCTGAGCTGGCCCATCGCGGCGGCCCTCTCCAACCGGCTCTACACCCGCATCGGCTTCCGCCTCACCGCGATCCTGGGCATCTCCCTCGCCCTGGTCCTGCTGCTTGCGTTCCCGTTCCTGCCGTTCCCCGGCGAACCCTGGCAGCTGCCTCGCCATAGTGGCCGTACCGGTCACCCTGCTCCGCACACCCGCCGTCCGCCGCCTGTCCGTCCCGGCCCGCGCGCTCGTCACCGGTCTCGCGATGTGCTCGATCGCGGTCGGCCTCGTGCTCCGGGCGGCCTAGGCATCGCTCCCCGTGGCGCTAGGGTCTGCGGCCATGACTGAGACGACAGCCGACACATGGCCGGAACCTCCCCTCGCCGGTACCGAGGCGGAAGCCGTCCTCGGCGCCCTCGAACGCCAGCGGGCCACACTCGCCTGGAAGTGCTCCGGCCTGGACTCCCCCGGCATGCAAGCCACGGTCGGCGCATCCACGATGACTCTGGGCGGCCTGCTCAAGCACCTGGCGCACGTGGAGGACAGCCACTTCGCCCGGCTGTGGCTCAACACTGCGGTCGGCGCCCCCTGGGACAGCGTCGACTGGGAGAGCACTCCCGACTGGGCCTACCGCTCCGCCGCCGACGACACCCCCGAGCAACTGCTCGCCCTCTGGCGCGAATCGGTCGCCCGCTCCCGCGCCATCGTCGCCGAAGCGCTCGACGCGGGCGGCCTCGACCAACTCGGCGCCTACACCACCCGCAGCGGCGAACGCCCCAACCTCCGCCGTATCCTCCTGGACCTCATCGAGGAGTACGCCCGCCACGCGGGCCACGCCGACCTCATCCGCGAATCCGTCGACGGCCTCACGGGCGAGGACCCGCCGAGGTGAACGGGCCCGAACCGGAGAGCCCTGCCGTCCGGCTCGGACGGCAGGGCTCTCCCACGTACAAGGGCGGGCTGTACTACTCCGCCGAGGCGAGCCCGACGAACCCGGCCCACGCCTGGGGCGACACCCGGAGGGCCGGCCGGGCCACGTCCTTGGAGTCACGGACGTGCACGGCGTCGTCGCCGGTCGCGACCTCGATGCACTGGCCGCCGTCGCCACCGCTGTAGCTGCTCTTGAACCAGGCGGACGCGACCTCGATACAGTCGCCGCCCTCAGCACCGCTGTAGCTGCTTTTGAACCAGGCGAGGGACTCCGTGTTGTTCATAGCTCTCCCAGCAACTTCTCGATGAACGCCAGCGACTCTCGTGGGGTGAGAGCCTGCGACCGGATGATCCCATAGCGGGCGGCGGCGAGAACGGCTGGCTTGGGGTCGGTCTCCAACACACTGGCGCCTTGCGCCTCGGCGTAGACGAACCTCTTGCCGTCCTCGCGCGTGATGACAGTGAACGGGCCGTCCACACCCGCGTTTTCATTACAGTCAAGAGGCATGACCTGCAGCTCGACGTTCCTCCGCTGGCCGATGAGGAGGAGCTGTTCCAGCTGGCCGTGCAACACCTCCATCCCGCCGAACTTCCGCCGCAGCACCGATTCACACATGACGAAGCTCAACAGCGGCGCGGGCCGCCGCTCGAAGATGTCCTGCCGGGCTAGTCGGGCTGTCACGCGCTGCTCGATCGTCTCCGGATCGAGCGGCGGACGCCGGTTGGCGAGCAGCGCCCTCATGTACTCCTCGGTCTGAAGCAGGCCCTTGACCACCAAGGTGTCGTACGCCAGCAGCTCTATGGCCCGCTTCTCCAGCTGCGCCATCCCCTGGAAGAACACCGGGTACTGCGCCTTCTCCAGCTGGTCCTTCCACACCGTCAGGAGTCCACCCGCGTCGAGCACCTCGTCCGACCGGTCGATCGCGCGCGGCGGCGGGATCCTCCGGCCCTGCTCGAACGAGGCGATGGTGGACGCCGAGTAGCCCAGCCGCTTGCCGAACTCCTCCCGTTCCATCCCCGCCCGCGTCCGCAGCGTCTTCAGGCTCTTCCCGAACGCCGCCACGATCCCCTGCCCGGACTTGTCCGCCGTCTGGCCCGCGTCCGCCTCGGGCCCTGACTCCGGAGCCGCGCCCGCCTGCTCATCCATCACCGCACCCCACCTCTCGTACGCGCACCGACGCACCACGTACAAGGCGGTCGCGTCAGTGCGTCACCACTGGTCACGCTACGCCACCAAGAGGAGCTTGGGAGGCATGAAGAGCAACAACCTCAGCCCCACCGACCCCACCCAACTCGGCGTTCACTCGCCTTACTTGGACGGCAGGGTCTTCACCCTGCGGTTCACCTCGACCCCCCGGGGCGCCCGGCTCGCCCGCCGGCTGGTCGGCGTGCGGCTCGACGAGTGGGGCGTCCCGTACGGGACCGGTCCGCACGAGACCGTCGTCCTGGTCGCCGCCGAGCTGGCCGCGAACGCGGTGCGGCACGGGCACGTGCCGGGGCGGGACTTCCGGCTGCTCCTCCGGGTCACGGACGCGCCCCGGCCCGTCGCGCGGATCGAGGTGAGCGACACCCGGGCCGAGCGCGTACCGCCCCGCCCGGGAAAGCTCCCCGAACCGGGAGACGAACTCGCGAACGCCGGACGGGGTCTGCTGCTCGTCGAGGGTCTCGCCGAGCGCTGGGGCTGGTGCCCCAGGCTCGGCGCCCCGGGCAAGACGGTGTGGGCGGAGTGCGCCCTCACGTGAAGCACGCCACGTCCCGACGCGATCGCGTGCGGCTCATCAGCGTGCTGCCGGGCGCGCCCTACATGACGATCTCCAGCCAAGGGCTCATCATGATGGCCTGATCACTGCCATCCACCTGCTGAAGAGCGCCTTCCGCCTGGTCCAGCTTCTGGCTATGGGACTCCCAGAAGGTGTACGGCTCGCCCCCTGTGGCCGAGGGAATCAGTGCCCAGTACTGGTAGTGCGTCACGGTCAGGTAGACGCGCTTGTTGATGTAGTCCAGAACCACCTTGGTGTTGTGCTCCGAGTTGCTTCCGGTGCCGGTGTACTCGGCGAACCCACGCGGTGAATCGGCGGCGTCCGCGACCGCCGACCCGGCTCCGGACTGCGAGGCGGTGGTGTAGTGCGCGTGCAGCGCGGCCGCATGGGCCGGGATCGCGTCGGCATTGAATCCGTTGGCGGGCAGGCGGCCGTAATCGTCCTGATGCCAGCTCCTCAGCGTCCCGCCCTCCCCCGGGCTCTTGTCCCGACGGTGCTGTGCGTCCGGCGTCCGCTCGTCGATGACGACCGGTGACTCGGCCGACGCCTCCAGTTGGTAACGCGCGTCGAACAGGAGGTTGATCAACGGACGTGGCAGGAGGGCGACCGCTTGTGCCCAGGTGAGCTGCTTGAGCGGGAGGTTGTCCCCGCCCCGGGGGTGGCGGGTCAGCCGCTGCGGCGCGCTGGGGTAGAGGGAGGGATTCGCCGCCATGCCCGGACCCAGGCCCGCCGCCATCTGACTGCGCATGCCCGTGTCGTCGCCCCACCGCGGCTCCGTGATGCCCCTGTTGAGCGACGTGTGCGCATATCCGGATCCGGTAGGGTCCGTTTTGTACCGTGTCTCCGAGTTCGGCTTCTGAACCAACTCGTCGCGTCCCATCTCGCGCGCGTTGCCGGCGCCGTCGACCACCGTTCCGTCGGCGTTGGTCACATTCGGATAGTAGTTCTGCACGTAATCCGTGCTGCCGGCCTGGACGGCGTTCACGTCCGCTATGAGAGGGGTGAGCATCTCCAGTGCCCCTGCCACATCGTTGCCCGTGATCAGCTCCTTCACTCGCTTCAGTCTCGTAGCGAAGTCTCTGCCGGCGTCGAGGCGCATGGCGAACTTGACGTCGTCCGTGACGGCGAACGTCACGTACCGATTGAGCTGGCCTCTGTCCATGTTCGCGAGGTCGACTCCGATCCCCCGCGCGTACATCTCCGGGGTCACCTTGATGATCCGCTGCACGGCCACGGGTTCCCCCGTGCCCGTGGAAGCGGCGCGCTGGAGCGGAGCCCCGTCGGTGCGGCCCGTCTGCGTGTGGGCGTGCTCGGCGACGGCCGTCGGAGGCAGGGCCACGGCCCGTGTCGCGTTCGCCTCCGCTTCCCGTTCGAACCGGTCGGAGGGGTCGGAGACCTTGAGCCCCGATCCGTTGTCGGACCCGGCTACCGGGCCTTGGCGTTGCTGGATGACATGGGTCAGTTCGTGGGCGAGGGTGTGTGCGTCCCCGCCGCCGTCGCCGAGGACGATGTGGCTGCCGGAGGTGTAGGCGCGGGCGCCGACTTCGGCGGCGGAGGCTCTGGCCGCGACGTTGTTGTGGATGCGCACGTCGGAGAAGTCCGCGCCCAGCCGGGATTCCATGTCGATGCGGGTCGCGTCGTCCATGGGCCGTCCGGGGGTACGCAGGACCTCGTGGACGGCTGAGCGCTGTACCGCGGGCTCCGCCTGGTCGTTGCGCTGGTGCCCGCACCCGGCGGAATGCTGGTGCCGTTCCTGGGCCCACGAGTGGCCGGCCTGACGGAGCATCTGGACCACCGCGGCGTTCCCGGCCATGGCTTGCAGCCCTGGCAGACCGCTCAGCCGGGCGGGCGGCACGTGCCCGGGTGCGCGGGCAGACCGGCGGGTGCCGCCCGTGCCGGTTTCCCTGGCATTCTCTTGATCGCGCAAGGGGTTCCTCTCTTGGGCGTGGAGTGTCGACTCCTTCTGGGTACACGGCGAGAGGTTGCCGGTGCCAGGTGCGGTCGGGCAGTACGGGCTGACCGGGCGGGCATCGCTCGGTGTGCGGGACCGATCGCCGCGACGAGAGGGGCGCCGCGGATCAGCTCTCCTCGTCGGCGCGGGGATGGCCGTTCGGGGCCGATGCCTGGCCAGGTGCCGGGTCCGGATCCGGGGCTGGGGCCGGGGCCGGGTCCGGGGCCGGGTCCGGGGCCGCCCCCCGCCCCGTCAGCGCCGCGAGCGCGTTGCGGATGTGGTCCATGTGCGCGTGCATCTCGTCCCGCGCCTCCTCGTGCTCCCGCAGCACCCGCTCCGTCTCGCGTTCGGTCCGCTCCGCCTTCAGCCTGGCCTCCGCGAGCAGTTCTCCCGCCCGCGCCTCCGCGTCCTCCTGGCCGTGCCTGGCCTGCTCCTGCGTCTTCGCCAGCGCCTTCTGCGCCTCCGCGAGCCGGGCCTCCGCGCGGGCGAACTGCTCGTCGTGGCGGGCGCCCAGATCGGCCGCCCGGGCCTCCGCCGCGCGCTCGGCCTCGTCCCGTACAACCTTCTGCTCCGCGCGCTGTTCCGCCAGGAGTCGCGCCGCGCGCCGCTCGGTCTCCTCGAAGACCTCGCGCGCCGCCGACCGCAGCTCCTCCGCCTCGCGGTCCGCCTCCGTCGTCAGCTCCTCGGCACGCCCCCGCGCCGTCTCCAGGGTCGCGCGGGCCGCCGCCTCGGCCGCCTCCCGGACGCCCTCCGCGTACGCCCGCGCAGCCTCCGCCGCCTCCCGGCCCGCCGCGTCGGCCGCCTCCGCGAGGGACTGCGCCTCCGCCTCCGCGGCCCGTACGAGCGTCTCGTCCTCCAGCTCGGCCAGCTCCAGGATCTTGCGCGCGCGGTCACCGAGCGACTCGTACCGCTGCGGCGCGAGCGCCTCGACGGCCTCCCGCAGCCGGGCCGCCTCGGTCTCCATCTCCTTCGCCAGGACCGTCAGCCGGGCCGCCCGTTCCCAGGCTCCGTCACGGTCCTCGGAGAGCGCGGCGAGATAGCGGTCGACCTGCTCGGGCCGGTACCCGCGTCCCCGTCCGACAGCGAAACCCATCCCTGACGCCCCTTCCCTCTGTCCCGAACGTCCAGGATGCTCCATCAGAACGGACAAAAGGCGCCCAACGTGCATACACGTCGAGCGCCCTTCATCACATTCCGTTCAGCGCATCCTGCTCCATCCGGGTCAGGGGGAAACCCGGAGCGCCGCCCTCACAGCAGTCCGTCCCACATCTGCTCCAGGAGCACCGACCACCAGTTCTCCGGCGACGACAGCGCCGCCGGGTCCAGCATCGCCAACTGCGCCTGGAAGTCGACCGTCCAGCGGCCCGCCTGCTCCGGGTTGAGCCCGAACCGCAGCCGCCACATCCGGCCGAGGAGCGCCATCGAGCGGGCGAACTCCGGCAGCCCGGTGTTCACGAACTGCGGCGGCACCGACTGCCCGCCGGGACCGGCCTCCACCGGCACCGCCACGATGTGCGCGGTCCCGTACTGGACGCACAGCGCCCGACCGAAGTCCGAACCGAGCACCAGGTACGAGCTCGCGTCCGGCGCGGCCTGGACCTGCCGCTGCGCCGCCAGCTCGGCCAGCGTCGGCACCACCGGCACGGCGGGCTGCGCCCAGAAGAACGGCCCGAAGTCGGCCGGCAGACCCGCCCACACCAGCGTCCGCGCCACCAGCTCGGGCACCCCCTGACGGGACACCGCGCGCTGGTCGAAGCGGAGGATGCCGGGACCGAACGCCCCGGCCAGCTCCTGCGCGATCGCCTCCGGCGGAACCGGCGGGGCCGGCTGCACCTGCGGCAGCGGCGCCCGCACCGGCGCGGGCCGCGCGGGACCGTCCGCGACCTGGTGCAACTCGCCCTGATGCGTCAGGAGTTGCCGCATGCCCTGCTGACGGCCGTGGTGATCGCGACCGTACGGGGCGATGCTCGTGATCCGCGCCTGCGGCCACGTCTCCCGGATCATCCGCGCGCAGTAACCACCCGGCAGCTCACAGGACTCCAGCTCCGTGTGCAGTTCGAGCACCTGCTGAGGCGGCACGTTCATCGCGCGCAGCTCGTGCAGGATCTGCCACTCCGGATGGGGGGTGCCCGGCGCCGAACGCCGGATGATCTGCGCCTCGGAACCGTCGGGCGCCCGATAGCGCAGCACCGCCTGGTAGCCGGGGCCGACCGTCGGCTGACCCGCCGGCTGCGGATACCCGTACGCGGGGGGTACGGGACCGGGGACGGGCCCCGGCGCCGGCGGCGGCGCGTGACCACCGTGCACCGGCGGGGGCGTGTGCCCGCCGTGCACCGGCGGCGGCGGAGCCGGCGGGCCCGGAGGCTGCGGCGCCATAGGACCGGCGGGACCCGGGTGCGCCAGCATCGTCGCGGCGTGCGCGATGCCGCCCGCCGGCGTACCGGGCGCACCGGGCATGCCCGGCGGCGGCGGAGGCGGCGGGGGCGCGGCCTGACCGCCCTGGCTCGGGTGCGCCAGCATCGTCGCCGCGTGGTGCACGGGCTGCGGCGGCGTCGGCGGACCGGGCGGAGCCGGAGCGGGCGGCGCACCGGGGGGCCCCGGCTGAGCGGGCGGCGCCGGCGGCTGGAGCCCCTCGGGCCCGAGCTGCGACACCAGCTGGGTGGGGATGTACGCGTTGGCGCCCGACGAGGCACCCGGCACACCCGGGGCTCCGGGCGGCGGAGGCGGCGACGCCGGACCGCGCCCGGCCTTCGGCGGCAGCGTGGCCTTGCTGGTCGCGGCGTCCGCGATGTCCCCGGCACCGGGCGCCGAGGGCGCGGGAGCGGGCGGCGGCGGAACCCCCGGCCCACCCTGGCCGACCGGACCGGCCTGCGGAGGCAGCGGCGAGGGGCCGGGCATCGAGGGGGCGGGCGGCCCGGGCGGGGCCGCCGGAACACCGCCCGGCGGCGGCGCGGCCGGGTCGAGCCGGGGCGCCACGGCGGTCGGGGGCAGCGCGCTGCCCCCCTGCATCAGGGCGGTCGGCGCGTCGGCACCCACCTGCGGAGGCGGAGCGTCCTCGTCGTCCGCACCCGACAGCGCCGGCGCGAAGACGGTCGCGGGCAACGGCACCGCCCCGTCCGCCCCGCCGGAGCTCGCGTTGGCATCGACCCACGGGCTGGCCACGGCCGCGGGCGGAGCCGCGGGGGCGGGGGCGGGCGTAGGCGCGGGCGTAGGCGCGGGCGCGGCCGGCGTCTCCGCCGGAACCCCGTCCATCGCCGTCGGCTCGTACGCGACGCCACCGCCCACCGAATCCGAAGCAGACGAAGCAGACGAAGCCGACGAAGCCGACGAAGCCGAGGACACAGAGGAAGCAGAGGACGCAGAGGAAGCCACCGAAGCCGAAGGCCCCGCCGCCCCCGCCCCCACCGGATCCGACGCGTCATCCGCCGGAGCCGACGAACTCCCGCTCTCCTGTGACACGTTCGGCCGCTGCGGCAGGCCCGCCTTGTCCGCCGCGTCCTGCAACCACTCCGGCGGCGTCAGCAGGAACGACGTCTGGTTCAGATCGATCCGGGCCGCGGGAACAGCCGCCTGCGCCGGAACCTCCTCCGCCGCCCCGTACTCCTCCTCGTACCGCCGGATCACCTCACCCACCGGCAGCCCCGGCCACAGCGTCGCCTCACCACTGTCCCGGGCGATCACGAGCCGCTGACGCCCGCCGTCCGACGTCGGACCGCCCTCGCGGTCCTCCGCCCACACCACGAACCCCAGCTCGAACTCCCGGACCCGCACCTCACGGTGCTGGTACGCCGGCAGCTCGCCGTTGATCCACTCCTCGGCGCGCTCCTGCGCCTGCGCGAACGTCACCACAGCCCACTCACTCCCCCACCGGGACCACGGGCACCGCACGCGCGAAGCCACCGTCCACCATCAGGTTCGCCACCGTCTCCAGCTCCGGCGGATTGCCCGCGAGACGCTGCAGAAACACGTCGAAGTCCGCACCACAGGGCAGCAGCAGACGCTCCACCCGCTCACCCACCGACCATCCGGCCGCCACCTCGCCGGAGTCCCGGGCGTCGTCGTAGGCGCAGAAATACACCGACCCGACCCCCTCACCCCGCACCTTCAGCGCGATCAGACCGCCCTGGACGAACGCCACGCCCAGATAGTCCTTGGTCAGATGGTCACGGAGGCACTTGTTGACGTACACCAGGTCATTGACGCCCGCCTCCTCCCGCACCGTGAAGAACGGCTGGTCCACCAGGAGCCCCAGCTCCGCGTCCAGCGCCGCACCCGCCGGGGCACAGCCGCCCGCCGCCTTCAGGAACGAGCGGTACGCCCCCGGCAGCCGGTACCCGAGGTCCTCCTCGACACCCTGCAACTGCTGCTCCGACACCGACACCACGCCCTTCGGCAGCCCGAAGTGCACCGGCCGGGTCTCCTGCAGCGGACGCGTACCCCGCTTCGCGTGGTCGACGGCGGCCGTCGCCACCCCGCCGTGATGCCTAAGCAGCGCCTTCACCTCGACCGGGACCAGCTCCATCCGGCGACTGCGCGCCACGTGGTGCCACGTCCAGCCGTGCGGCGTCGCCACCGCGGGAATCGTGTCCCACAGCTCATGGCCGGTCGCCGCCATCGCCGCGTTCGCCGACACGTAGTCCGTGAGGCGCAGCTCGTCGACCCCGAAACCCTCCGGCGGGTCGGCGATCTCCGCCGCCGCACGCGCGTACGGCGAGAAATCCGGATGCCCGAACTCGTCCACCCGCACCCCTCGCGGATGCCGGGAGGCACGGACCGGGTCCGGGAAGTGCACGACCTGCCCGGCATAGGCCGCGTTCGGTGGCGCGGTGTCCTGCCCGAGCCGACCTGTCGTCATGGCGGTTGCCCCCTGCACTGGCGTCGCTGACTGCTACTACCCGCAGCCGCTGGCTGCTGCTGACTGATGCCGCACAGCCTATGCGCTGCCACAAGAGCCCGAACCGGCCCGATCCGACGGTCACCAAGTGTCACGAGCCCATGACAGGTGGACCATGATTCCGACACACCGAAGCCGCGTTTCCCCGCCCCAGCTTCCCCATGTGGCTTCCTATTTGGCAGGCTGTGCACGCAACTCGGGGGATTGCAGGAGGGGAAGACCAGCACCATGCAGACAGCAACGACACCCACACAGGGTGACCCACGCCTCAACTGGAGCAGCAGCGCCGAGGCCACCCGGGCGCCCTTACTGCTTCACCGCCGCGACGGAATCCTTCCCACCGTCGGGGCCGCCCTCTCCGTGCGCGGCGAAACCCTCACGTGCACCGCCGGCCGGGGCGACCGCCCGCCGGCCCTGCACGCCCTCGTCCAGGACTTCCTGGACACCCTCACCAGCAGCCAGCGGGAACGCTTCACCGGACGCTGCCCCGAGGCGATCCTGCTCTCCCGGCACCTCACGGCCACGGAGACGAGCCGCTCCAAGCGCGCGCAGCGCAAGCCCCTGACCCACGGCGAGGCCCGCCGCTCCCTCAAGCACGCCAAGATCACCGCCCGCCGCATCCGCGAGGACGGCGACCCGCTGCACGGCAGCTACGCCGCGCCCTGCCGCTCCTGTACGGCGATGCTCGCCCACTTCGGCGTCCGCGCCGTCGACCCCACCACGCCTGTCGAGAACGGCTGACCGCACACCCATGCCCGACCACCTCAGCACCACCCGCTTCCCGGTCAACGTCGACGCCGCCCTCCGCGAGGCCGGCTGGCAGCCCGGCCGCTGGGACATCAAGCTCGCCGAAGAATGGGCCGACGCCCTGCGCGCCCACGTCTCCCCCGCCGGCCACCGGCACAGCGTCTTCCCCGCCGCCGTCGAGGCCTGGGCCGAATTCGGCGGCCTGCGGATCACCGCCCCCGGCCACGGACGGCAGATAGCTCCCGCCGCCGTCCGCTTCGACCCGCTCGCCGGGCTCCACCTCTCCCGCACCCTCGCCGACCTCGGCCGCGCCCTGGACACGGAGATCGCACCGCTCGGCGAGGAGGGCGACCACCAGGCCCTCCTCGCGATGGACGCCGAAGGCCGCGTCTACAGCCTCGACCACGCGGGCGACTGGTACCTGGGCAAGGACATCGACGCGGCCCTCTCGGCCCTCGTCACCGGCGCCCAGCCGACCCGCCTCACCGCGGGCCAGGACGCGGGACCCAAAACCTAGGGGCGGTCGGGCAGCACCGCGGACACCTTGAACCCGCCGGCGTCGGTCTCCCCCGAGACGAACACGCCCCCGAGCCGCAGCACCCGCTCCCGCATCCCGACGAGCCCGTTCCCGCCACTCGGCAGCCGTACGTCCGCGTCGCCCGCGTCCGAAGGACACGGACCGTTCTCCACCTGCATCGCGACCTCGGCCTCCCGGTGCGCGAGCCGGACCACGACCTTCGCGCCCGCCGCGTGCTTGTGGACGTTCGTGAGCGCCTCCTGCACCACCCGGTACGCCGTCCGCTCCACCTCCGGCGCGTACGCCCGCGGCTCGCCCACCACGACGAACTCCACCGCCGCCCCCGCGAGCCGCGACTGCTCGCACAAGGCCTCCAGGGCGTCCAGACACGGCCCGTCCTCGGCGGCGGCCTCTGCGGCCGCGGCGGCCGCCCGCCCGACGGCGGCCAACGGCACCGGGGCCGGACCCGCCGGAGCGGTCCCCTCCCGGAGCACCCCCAGCATCTCCCGCAACTCGGTCAACGCCTGTCGTCCCATGTCCCCCACGAGCGCGGCGTTCCGCACGGCCTTCTGCGGATCCTTCAGGGCCACCGCCTGGAGCGCGGCGGCGTGCACCACCATCAGCGACACCCGGTGCGCCACCACGTCGTGCATCTCCCGCGCGATCCGCGTCCGCTCCTCCTGCCGCGCCCACTGCGCGCGCTGCTCCGCCCGGTCCGCGAGCAGCGACAGCTCCTGCTCCAGGCTGTCCGCCCGCTCCCGGAGGCTCTCCATGAGCCGGCGGCGCGCCCCTATGTAGAGGCCGAAGAGCAGCGGCGGCGCGTTGAGCCCGAGGGTCATGAACAGGGACACGACCGGCACGTACCAGCCGCTCGGGTCGATGTCCGGCTGCCCGACGTCGGCCTGGGCGACGTCCTGCCGCATCCGCACCACGGTCACGACGAAGACGGCGACCGTCGACATCCCCGCGAGCACGGCGGTGATCCGGCGGGGCACCTCGGAGGCGGCGAGCGTGTACAGCCCGACGATCCCCATCAGGAAGCCCATCTCGGCGGGCGCCACGGCGATCGACACGAGCACGACGCCGATGGGCCACCGCCGCCGCGCCACGAGGACGGACCCGACGACAAGGCCGAACAGCACCCCCAGGGGCACGGGAAGCCCGGCCTTCTCGGCGAAACCGACGCCTTCGACCGCGCACTCCAGCGCGGACACGAAAGCGAGCCCCACATCGAGGACGGCACTCCGCCGTCTCCCCCACCACAACCAACTCCGGACGCCCCCAGCGTCCCGGTCTGCCCCCGTCAAGGTCATGCCACCCACCCTACGGGCGAGCCCCCCTCCTGGGCGCGGAGCTATACCGTCGCACGGAAGGCGCCTGGTACGGCATAGTGGAGGCCGCCAGGGCACAGGACTGACGAGATGTCCGCTTTGGCCCTACATGCCATCCCCTGTGGTGTAATTGGCAGCACTGAGGCTTTTGGTGCCTTATGTCCGGGTTCGAGTCCTGGCGGGGGAGCTTCTTCACTCGGGTCCTGCCCTCACGGGTCAGGACCCGCACTCATGTCCGCCGCCCCTCGCCCCGGTATCCTTCGTGCGTCCACCACCCAAAGCCGAAGGGCATTCCCGTGAGCGCCAATCGCCCGGCAGCCGTCGTCGTCCTCGCAGCGGGTGAGGGCACCCGCATGAAGTCGAAGACCCCCAAGGTCCTGCACGAGATCGCCGGGCGGTCCCTCGTCGGGCACGTCGTCTCGGCCGCCCGCGAGCTGGAGCCCGAGCACCTCGTCGTGGTCGTCGGGCACGCCCGTGAGCAGGTGAAGGGTCACCTGGAGGAGCACTACGCCGGGACCCGTACCGCCGTCCAGGAAGAGCAGAACGGCACCGGGCACGCCGTGCGGATGGCCCTCGAAGAGCTGGGGAAGGCGCCCGACGGGACCGTCGTCGTCGTCTGCGGCGACACCCCGCTGCTGTCCGGCGAGACCCTGCGGGCGCTCGCCGACACCCACGCCGCCGACGGCAACGCCGTCACCGTGCTGAGCGCCGAGGTGCCGGACTCCACCGGCTACGGGCGGATCGTGCGGGACGCCGCCACCGGCGCCGTCACCGAGATCGTCGAGCACAAGGACGCCTCCGCCGAGCAGCTCGCCATCCGTGAGATCAACTCCGGCGTGTTCGCGTTCGACGGGCAGCTGCTCGCCGACGCGCTCGGCAAGGTGCGGACGGACAACAGCCAGGGCGAGGAGTACCTCACCGACGTGCTGTCGATCCTGCGCGAGGCCGGTCACCGGGTGGGCGCCTCCATCGCCGGCGACCACCGCGAGATCCTCGGCATCAACAACCGGGTGCAGCTCGCCGAGGCCCGCGCCCTGCTGAACCAGCGGCTGGTCGAGCGGGCCATGCTGGCCGGCGTGACCGTCGTCGACCCGTCCTCCACCTTCGTGGACGTGACGGTGACGTTCGAGGCGGACGCCGTGATCCACCCGGGTACGCAGCTGCTCGGCGCCACGCACATCGCCGAGGACGCCGAGGTCGGCCCGAACACGCGGCTCAAGGACTGCACCGTCGGCAAGGGCGCCCGGGTGGACAACACGGTCGCCGACTCCGCCGTGATCGGCGAGAGCGCCTCCGTGGGCCCGTTCGCGTACCTGCGTCCGGGGACGAACCTCGGCAAGAAGGCCAAGGCCGGTACGTACGTCGAGATGAAGAACGCGAAGGTCGGCGAGGGCACCAAGGTCCCCCACCTGTCGTACGTGGGCGACGCGACGATCGGCGAGTACACGAACATCGGCGCGGCGAGCGTCTTCGTGAACTACGACGGCGAGGCGAAGCACCACACCACGATCGGCTCACACTGCCGTACCGGCTCCGACAACATGTTTGTGGCTCCCATCACGATCGGGGACGGCGCGTACACCGCCGCGGGGTCCGTGATCACGAAGGACGTGCCGGCGGGTTCGCTCGCCGTCGCCCGGGGCCAGCAGCGGAATATCGAGGGTTGGGTGGCCCGGAAGCGGCCCGGCAGTGCTGCCGCGCAGGCCGCTCAGGCAGCGTCCGAGGACTCCGCCGGCGAAAGCTGACCGGAAACAGGTGCGTCGAACTCGGCGTACCGTGATACGTGCACACAAATTCGGCTGGCTCGCACACGCGCACGACAGCTCGTGGTTGGCGACCAGACAACACGTCTGAGGAGACAGTGCTGTGACCGGGATCAAGACGACCGGCGAGAAGAAGCTGATGCTCTTCTCCGGCCGCGCCCACCCCGAGCTGGCCGAGGAGGTCGCGCACCAGCTGGGTGTCGGCCTCGTTCCGACCAAGGCGTTCGACTTCGCCAACGGTGAGATCTACGTCCGCTTCCAGGAGTCGGCCCGTGGCGCGGACTGCTTCCTGATCCAGAGCCACACGGCTCCGATCAACAAGTGGATCATGGAGCAGCTCATCATGGTCGACGCTCTGAAGCGGGCTTCCGCTCGGAGCATCACCGTGATCGTCCCGTCGTACGGCTACGCCCGTCAGGACAAGAAGCACCGCGGCCGTGAGCCGATCTCGGCGCGTCTGGTGGCGGACCTGCTGAAGACGGCGGGTGCGGACCGCATCCTCACCGTCGACCTGCACACGGACCAGATCCAGGGCTTCTTCGACGGCCCGGTGGACCACCTGTCGGCGCTGCCGGTGCTCGCGGACTACGTGGGTGCGAAGGTCGACCGCTCCAAGCTGACGATCGTCTCCCCGGACGCGGGCCGCGTGCGGGTCGCCGACCGCTGGTGCGACCGTCTGGACGCGCCGCTCGCGATCGTGCACAAGCGTCGCGACAAGGACGTCGCCAACCAGGTCACCGTGCACGAGGTCGTCGGTGACGTGAAGGGCCGCGTCTGCGTCCTGGTGGACGACATGGTCGACACCGGCGGCACGATCTGCGCCGCCGCGGACGCCCTGTTCGCGCACGGTGCGGAGGACGTCATCGTGACGGCGACGCACGGCATCCTCTCGGGGCCGGCCGCCGATCGCCTGAAGAACTCGAAGGTGAGCGAGTTCGTGTTCACGGACACGCTGCCGGTGCCGGGTGCGCTCGAACTGGACAAGATCACGGTGCTGTCGATCGCGCCGACGATCGCGCGCGCGGTGCGTGAGGTGTTCGAGGACGGTTCGGTGACGAGCCTCTTCGAGGAGCACTGAGTCTCCGAGTACGTGACCGTGAGGGCCGTTCCCCGTTCGGGGGAGCGGCCCTCCGTCGTGTGCTCCGGGCGGCCCGGTGATCGAATTGGGTGGTAGGGCGGATGGCCGGTAGACTGCCGTAGTTGCTCGGCGAGGGAGGCCGTACCCGTACGTCTGTACAGGGTCACGGCGGTCCGTTATCGACGCGCTCTTCGTAGCAGGCCATCGCCAGTCGTGGCCGGGTGACCCAGATTTTTCGTCACCTTTCCACGAGGAGCGCACCATGTCCGAGATCAAGCTCGCCGCTGCCGTCCGTACCGAGTTCGGCAAGGGCGCCGCCCGCGCCATCCGCCGTGACGGCCAGGTTCCCGCGGTCGTCTACGGCCACGGTGCCGAGCCGGCGCACATCACCCTCCCCGCCCACGACCTGGCCCTGGCCCTTCGTACGCCGAACGTCCTGCTCGCCCTGGACGTCGACGGCAAGAACGAGCTGGCGATCCCGAAGGCCGTCCAGCGTGACGCCATCAAGGGCTTCCTGGTCCACGTCGACCTGCTCCTCGTGCGTCGTGGCGAGAAGGTCACCGTCGAGGTCGTCGTCGAGACCGAGGGCGACCTGGCCCCGGGCAGCTTCCTCGTCGAGAACGTGCTGAACACGCTCTCCGTCGAGACCGAGGCCACGCACATCCCGACCTCCGTCACCGTCTCCATCGAGGGCCTGGAGGCCGGTAACTCCATCCTCGCCAAGGACGTCGAGCTGCCGGCCGGCACCACCCTGGTGACCGACCCCGACGCCGTCGTCATCCAGATCCTGTCCGCCCAGGCCGAGGAGCCGGCCGCCGAGGCCGCCACCGAGGGTGCCGAGGCCTGAGCCGTAGGCTCTGCTTGACGTGACGGGGTGACGGGCCGATCGGCCCGTCACCCCGTTTCTCTTGTACGGACGGATACGAGGAGACCTGACGCACATGACGGACGACGACCCGAACGCCCCCTGGCTGATCGTCGGTCTCGGCAACCCGGGACCGGAGTACGCGGCCAACCGCCACAACATCGGCTTCATGGTGGTGGATCTGCTCGCGGACCGGATGCGGGGCTCGTTCAAGCGGGCGCAGAAGGCGCAGGCGCAGGTCGTGGAGGGCCGGATGGGGCCTCCGGGGCCTTCGAGCCGCCGGGTGGTCCTCGCGAAGCCGATGTCGTACATGAACCTGTCCGGCGGACCGGTGACGGCGCTGCGGGACTTCTACAAGGTGCCGACGGCGCGGATCGTGGCGATCCACGACGAGCTGGACATCGACTACGGGGTGCTGCGGCTGAAGATCGGCGGCGGCGACAACGGGCACAACGGTCTGAAGTCGATGACGAAGTCGATGGGTCCCGAGTACCACCGGGTGCGGTGCGGGATCGGGCGTCCGCCGGGGCGGATGCAGGTCGCGGACTTCGTCCTGAAGGACTTCTCGTCGGCGGAGCGCAAGGATCTGGACTGGTTCGTGGACCGGGCGGCGGACTCGGTGGAGTGCCTGGTCGCGGAGGGTCTGGAGCGGGCGCAGTCCGCGTACAACGCGTAGGGCTCGCGGCAGGGAGAACGTACGACTGTACGATCGCGGGTCATGACGCACGTCCGTAACGCCGCCATGGCCCTGGTCGCCCTTCTGCTGCTCGTCGCGGGAGCCTGGGCCTCCTGGGACTCGGCCCAGCACGTCCTGCTCGCGAAGGGGCGGGAGCACGGCACGCTGACGGTGACCGGTTGTACGGAGAAGACGTGCACCGGGCGCTACGACCCGGAGGACGCCGCGTCGACGCGGCGGACGCTGACGATCGAGCGGTCGGTGGCGGCGGAGAAGGGCCTGACGATCCCCGTGGTGGTGAAGCCGGGGACGGACGAGGGTGTGCGGACGGGCTGGGGTGGCGGTCTGCACGCGTGGCTGCCGCTCGGCGGGGCGCTGTTGCTCGCGGCGCCGCTGGTCGGGGGCGGTCTGCGGTTGCCGCGGACGGCGTGGTCGGCGGCGGGTGCGGGTGGGGCGCTGCTTGTGGCGGCGTTCCTGGCACTTTGACCGGATGGTGCCGGTGGGCGGGGAGTTGTTCCTGACGGTCTGTCTTGTTTGCGCCGTAAACCGGCGCAATCGTTATGGACCTCTGGCTTAAGACCTGCTTAAAGCGACGGATAGGCTGCCCCCGCCACCTCCCACGGCATCCCTCATCCCACAGATGGACGACTGCACATGCGACGCTCCCTCATACCCGCCGCCGCGCTTGTCGCGGCCATGGCAGGCTCTCTGGTTCTGGCCCCGGTCGCCTCGGCGTCGGAGGGCCCGAAGCCGCTGCCGCTGCACCAGATCGAGGACCTTCCGCTGACCGCCGAGGAGTTCGGCGGCGACGGCGACTGCCCGCCCGTCCCGAGCGACAAGGACGGCTGGCACTTCGTTCTGCCGGGCAGCGGCAAGGGCGACTCCGCCGTCTTCACCAAGCTGACGGTGGAGTTCGAGCCGGGCGGCACCCAGGTGATCACGACCTTCGGTCCCCCGAGCGACAAGCACGCCTACGCGATCTCCGAGCCGGGCGCGAAGCTGATCTCGGCCACGGCCGAGGTCGACGGTGTGGTCAGCCAGGGCTGGTTCAACCTGTCCCACACCTGCGCGGCGGACGTCACCCCCACCCCGACCGGCACGCCGAGCACCACCGCGCCGACGCCGACGGACACCCCGTCGACCGGTACGCCGACCGGCACCCCGTCCGGAACCCCGTCCGGCACCCCCTCGGTGACGCCGAGCGAGTCCGTGTCGCCGACCGCGAGCCCGAGCGTCTCCGAGACCCCCGGCGGCACCGCCTCGCCGTCCGCGTCCACCCCCGCGGGTGAGACCGGTGGCACGGGCGGCACCGGTGGCACCGACGGCGACCTGGCCGAGACCGGCTCCAGCGCCCCCGTCGGCATCCTCGCCGCCGTGGCCGTGGCCCTCGCGGGCGCCGGCGCGTTCCTGGTGACCCGTCGCCGCAAGGCCGGCCAGCAGGGCTGACGTACCCCGTCATGACGGAGCCCCCGCCGGATTCCCCGGCGGGGGCTCTGTCGTACGTACGGGCAGGTGTCAGCCGGTGTTGCGGAGGCCGGCCGCCACGCCGTTGACGGTGAGGAGCAGGGCCCGTGCGAGCAGCGGGTCCGGCTCCTCGCCGCGCTCGGCGGCGGTGCGCTGACGGTCGAGCAGGGCGACCTGGAGGTAGGAGATCGGGTCCAGGTAGGCGTCGCGGATGGCGAAGGTCTGCTGGAGGACCGGGTTGGAGTCGAGGAGCTTCTCGCCGCCGGTGACCTTGAGGACCTCGGCGACGGTCAGCGCGTGCTCGGCCTCGATGGTGTCGAAGACGTGCTTGAGGTCGTCGGGGACCAGGGTGTCGACGTAGTGGCGGGCGATCCGCAGGTCGGTCTTCGCGAGCGTCATCTCGACGTTGGCGAGGAAGTTGCGGAAGAAGTGCCACTGGTCGTACATCTCGCCGAGGACCGGGTCGAGTCCGGCCTCGCGCAGGGCCTTGAGGCCGGAGCCGACGCCGAACCAGCCGGGGACGATCTGGCGGGACTGGGTCCAGCCGAAGACCCACGGGATGGCGCGGAGGCCGTCGAGGGAGACGCCCGAGCCGGGGCGGCGGGAGGGCCGCGAGCCCAGGTGCAGGTCGGCGAGCTGGTCGACCGGGGTCGAGGCGAGGAAGTACGTCGGCAGGTCCGGGTCCTCGACCAGCTTGCGGTACGCGGTGTGGGCGGCGTCGGAGACGGTGTCCATGGCCGCGTCCCAACGGGCGAGGGCCTCGTCGGACTGGCGGGGCGCGGTGTGCAGGGCGGAGGCCTGCAGGGTGGCCGCGACGGTCAGTTCGAGGTTCTCGCGGGCGAGGGACGGGATCAGGTACTTGTCGGAGATGACCTCGCCCTGCTCGGTCACCTTGATCTCGCCCTCCAGGGTGCCCCAGGGCTGGGCGAGGATCGCGTCGTGCGAGGGGCCGCCGCCGCGGCCGACGGTGCCGCCGCGGCCGTGGAAGAGGCGGAGCCGTACGCCGTAGCGGTGGGCGACGTCGCGCAGGCGGCGCTGGGCGCGGTGGATCTCCCACTGGCTGGTGGTGATGCCGCCGAACTTGGAGGAGTCCGAGTAGCCGAGCATGACCTCCTGGACGTCGCCGCGGAGCGAGACGAGGCGCCGGTAGGAGGGGTCGGCGAGCATGCCGTCGAGGATGACGTCGGCGGCCTTGAGCTCGTCGGTGGTCTCCAGGAGCGGCACGATGCCGATCTTGGCCCAGCCGCCGTGCAGGTCGATGAGGCCGGCCTCGCGGGCGAGGACGGCGGCGGCGAAGACGTCGTCGGCGCCCTGGCACATCGAGATGATGTACGACTCGATGACCTCGGGGCCGAAGCGCTCGAAGGCTTCCTTGACGGTGTGGAAGACGCCGAGGGTCTTCTGTCCCGCCGCGTCGAGCGGGGCGGGCGTCGGCGCGAGCGGGCGGCGCGAGCGCAGTTCCTTGGCGAGGAGCTTCTGCCGGTAGTCGCGCGGCATGTCGGCGTACCGCCAGGACTCCTCGCCGAGGCGGTCGAAGAGCTGGCCGAGGGCGTGGTGGTGGGCGTCGGCGTGCTCGCGGACGTCCATGGTGGCGAGCTGGAGGCCGAAGGCGGAGAGGGTGCGGATGGTGCGGTCCATCCGGCCGTCGGCGAAGAGGCCGCCGCGGTGCTCGCGCAGGGAGGTCTGGACGAGGGTGAGGTCGTGGACGAGCTCGGCGGTGCCGAGGTAGTCGCGGCCGTCCTGGTGGGGGGTGCCCTGGGCGAGGCGCTCGCGGGTGTTGACGAGCTTCTGGCGGATGCAGGTGGCCTTGAGGCGGTAGGGCTCTTCGGCGTTGAGGCGCTTGTAGCGGGGGCTGATCTCCGGGAGGAGTTCCAGGTCGCGCTGGAGGGAGTCCAGGAGTTCCTGGGTGGCTCCGGTGTAGCGGATGGAGTTGGAGAGGAGTCCGCGGAGGTAGTCGACGAGTTCGAGGGCGTCGGTGATGCCGTGCTCGTGCTGGAGGATCAGGATGTCCCGGGTCACCTGGGGGGTGACGTTGGGGTTGCCGTCGCGGTCGCCGCCGATCCAGGTGCCGAAGGTGAGCGGGCGGGTGCCGGCGGGCAGCTCGACGCCGACGCGCTCCAGTTCGGCGGCGAGGTCCTCCAGGACGTCGCCGACGGCGCCGGCGTGCAGCTCGTCGAGGTAGTAGATGGCGTTGCGGGCCTCGTCGGCGGGCTCGGGCCGGACGACGCGGAGTTCGTCGGTCTGCCAGATGAGGTCGATGTTCTCGGCGAGCCGCAGGTCGTGGCGGCGCCGGTCGGCCTCGATGACCGGGGTCTCCAGGAGGGCGGCGATCCGGCGCAGCTTGTTGAGGACCGAGCGGCGGGCCGCCTCGGTGGGGTGCGCCGTGAAGACGGGCCGGACGTTGAGGTTCTTGACCGTCTCGCGGACGTGCTCGGGGTCGCCGTCCTTGAGCATGTCGGCCGTACGGGCGAGGAGGCCGCCCTCGGCGGCGCGCTTCTCGCGCATCTCGCGACCGCGGTGAACCTGCTCGGTGACGTTCGCGAGGTGGAAGTAGGTGGAGAAGGCGCGCACGAGCTTGGCGGCCGTCTCCAGTTCGACGCCGCGGAGCAGTTCTGCGGCGTCGTCGCCGTTCTCGCGGGTGAGGCTGCGGACCCGCTCGACGAGGTCGAGGAGTTCGTGGCCTTCCTGGCGGACGAGGGTCTCTCCGAGGAGATCGCCCAGGCGGCGGATGTCGGCGCGCAGCTCGGCGCTGGCGGTGGGGGTCTGGTCGGCACTGCTCACAGGTGCGGCTCCTTGCAGTGTTTGAGCACGTCTGGAGGGGTACTGGAGGCTTGCGGACCGCGCTGTCCGACGCACCCAGGATAGGTGTCCGTCCGGTCGGCGATGGCCGTGCCCCTCTCGTGCCCTCTTGCCGCGCGCCCCGGCGCTGCCATACTTACGATGCCGTAGGTTACGGAGGCGTAGCCTAGGCTGCGTTTCGCCCTATTTTCTCGCCTTTTTCTCTGGTTTACCCCCCACACACCCTCACCTTCACCCCCAGGGGACACCCATGACCACTAGCCCACAGGTGACCTCGGCACCCGAGGCGCCGGACGGCGCCGCGGCCCTGCCCTCCGCCACGCTGGGGGGTGACAGCAAGGGGTCGGTCGAGCAGATCACCCTGGGGCTGTTCATCACGGTGCCCTTCGTGGCCCTGCTCGCGGCGGTGCCGCTGGCCTGGGGCTGGGGGGTGAGCTGGCTGGATCTCGGACTGATGGTGGCGATGTACTACATCGGCTGCCACGGGATCACCATCGGTTTCCACCGCTACTTCACGCACGGTTCCTTCAAGGCGAAGCGGCCGCTGCGGATCGCGCTCGCGATCATGGGCTCGCTCGCGGTGGAGGGGCCGCTGGTGCGCTGGGTGGCGGACCACCGCAAGCACCACAAGTTCTCGGACGCGGAGGGCGATCCGCACTCGCCGTGGCGCTTCGGGGAGACGGTCCCCGCGCTGATGAAGGGCCTGTGGTGGGCGCACATCGGCTGGATGTTCGACGAGGAGCGGACCCCACAGCACAAGTACGCGCCCGACCTGATCAAGGACCCGGCGCTGCGCGGGATCTCCCGCCACTTCCTCTCCTTCACGATCCTGTCGCTCGCGATCCCGCCGCTGATCGGCGGTCTGGTGACGTGGTCGTGGTGGGGCGCGTTCACCGCGTTCTTCTGGGGCTCGCTGGTGCGGGTGGCGCTGCTGCACCACGTGACCTGGTCGATCAACTCGATCTGTCACGCGGTGGGCAAGCGTCCCTTCAAGTCGCGGGACCGTTCGGGCAACGTGTGGTGGCTGGCGGTGCTGTCGTGCGGCGAGTCCTGGCACAACCTGCACCACGCGGACCCGACGTCGGCGCGGCACGGGGTGCTGCGCGGCCAGGTCGACTCCAGCGCGCGGCTGATCCGCTGGTTCGAGCAGCTGGGCTGGGCGTACGACGTGCGCTGGCCGGCGAAGGAGCGCATCGAAGCCCGCCGCCAGAGTGCCTCCGCAGACGCGGCATGATGGAAGACGTGGCGATCGACGGCAGGACCAGCGGGACCGGCAGCAGCGGCGAGCAGAAGCCCCGGCGCGGGCGCCGGGTGCGGATGACGGGCGCGGAGCGCCGGGAGCAGCTTCTCGACATCGGTCGCACGCTCTTCGCCGAGAAGGGTTTCGAGGGCACGTCGGTGGAGGAGATCGCGGCGAAGGCCGGGGTGTCCAAGCCGGTGGTGTACGAGCACTTCGGGGGCAAGGAGGGGCTGTACGCGGTCGTGGTCGACCGGGAGATGCGCCAGCTCCTCGACGGGGTGACGGGCGCGCTGACGGCGGGGCATCCGCGGGAGCTCCTGGAGCAGGCGGCGTTCGCGCTGCTCGACTACATCGAGAACTACACGGACGGTTTCCGGATCCTCGTACGGGACTCTCCGGTGGCGCAGTCGACGGGTACGTTCGCGTCGCTGATCAGTGACATCGCCACTCAGGTGGAGGACATCCTGGGTCTGGAGTTCAAGACCCGGGGGTTTGATCCGAAGCTGGCTCCGCTGTACGCGCAGGCCCTCGTGGGCAGTGTGGCGCTGACGGGTCAGTGGTGGCTGGACGTCCGGAAACCGAAGAAGGCCGAGGTCGCGGCGCATCTGGTCAATCTGGCGTGGCACGGGCTCGACGGTCTCGAGCAGAAGCCCCGGTTGATAGGGCACCGCAAGAACTGACCGGACGGTCGGATTCGCTGTGTAAAGCTCTGGCATAAACCTCTCCGGCGAGTAGAATCCTGTTCAACATCCGGGGGGGTGTCCGACCGTCGAACGAGGTCGTCTCCGCGCGCTTTCCGTCGCGCGCTGACGCCGTTCGATGCCTGTACGAACCCCCCTGTTTGGTTCCGTCGAACCTCTGATTCCCTGGGGGGGATCTTTTTGTTCTTCCAGCGTTCCAAGCGTGCCCGTCGCATCGCCGCGTGCACCGCTCTCGCCCTCTCCACGGGCATGCTCCTCGCCGGCACCGCGTCCGCCGACACGCCGGCACCGCGCCCGGCCGTGGAGAAGCCGGCTCCGGCCGGTACCGCACTTCCCAAGCTGGCCGTGCCGAAGGTGGACGGCTCCCGTTCCGCCGGGATCGCCGGCGCCACGGAGGCCGGCAGCGCGCCGCGCTCCGACGTCGACGGTGACGGCCACAGCGACATCCTGTGGCGCGGTTACGACGGGGAGGTCTACTCCGCTCCGACGAGCGGTATCGACGGCTCCGTGGTGTACCGGAACGACGGCGCGTCCGAGTTCGTCAAGGACATCGTCCCGATCGGCGACCAGGACAAGAACGGCACTCGCCCCGAGGTCCTGATGCTGTCCACCAACGGCAAGGTGACCCTGTACGGGGACACCTCCGAGTCGCACGGCGACTTCCGCTGGGGCGCCTCCGGCTGGCAGATCTACAACAAGGTCTTCTCGCCCGGCGACATCAGCGGTGACGGCCGTCCGGACGTGCTCGCCCGCACGCCCGGCGGCGAGCTGTGGGTCTACGTCTCCACCGGTACGTACAACGCGCCGTTCCACGCCCGTCAGAAGGTCGGCAACGGCTGGCACGTCTACGACCAGCTCATCGGTCTGGGTGACAGCGACGGCGACGGCAAGGGCGACTTCCTCGCCCGTACGCCCGGCGGCGTCCTCTTCTACTACGGCAGCACCGGCAGCCCGTACTCGGTGAAGCCCCGTAAGGAAGTCGGCCGCGGCTGGGACATCTTCAACCAGATCGTCGGCATCGACGACGACAACGGCAATGGCATCGGCGATGTCCGCGCGCGCGATGCCGCCGGCACGATGTGGATCTACTACGGCAAGGGCAACGGCCACTTCACGGCCCGCCAGCAGGACAGCGCCCGCGGCGCCTGGGACTTCGTTCCGCAGATGGGCGGCGCGGGCAACGTCCCGGCACACGGCAAGGAGGGCATGCTCGCCCGGGACAAGGCCGGAACGATGTTCTGGTACTACCCGACGGGCACCGGCAAGCTGACCCCCCGCCAGCAGCTCGGCGACACCGGCATGGCCGCCGGCCTCAACCTCACCGAGGTCAACTCCCTCGGTCCGGACGGGATCTCCGACACCCTGGTCAACTACGACGGTCACCTCTACGGCGACGCCGACTTCGGCGGCGGCTGGAGCGCCATCAACCTGATCGCGGGCCCCGGCGACCTGAACAACGACGGCACCGGTGACTTCGTCGCCCGTGACCGCTCGGGCGTGCTGTGGCTGTACCGGACCAACTACAACGGCACCGCGCTCCACGCCCGCGTCAAGATCGGCGGCGGCTGGGGCGCGTACGACCGGATCGTCGGTTCCGGCGACCTCAGCGGCGACGGTCTGAACGACCTGGTGGCGCGCGCCAAGGACGGCAACCTGTACCTGTACCAGGGCACCGGTCAGGCGGGTTACCCGTTCAAGGCCCGCGTGAAGATCGGCGGCGGCTGGAACGCGTACCCGAAGATCGTCGCCCCCGGTGACATCACGGGTGACGGCAAGGCGGACCTGCTCGCGGTGAACTCGGGCGGCGAGCTGTTCCGCTACACGGGCCGCGGCGAGGCGGGCTGGGTGTTCAAGTCCCGCGCCTCCATCGGCACCGGCTACCAGACCTACAACGGTCTCTACTAGTCGTACCGCGCAGTGCGCAGGGCGCCCCGCACCGGAGATCCGGTGCGGGGCGTCCGCGTGCGTCAGGCGCTTTTGCGTGCGAGGGCGAAGACGCGGCGGAAGGGGAACACCGTGCCGTGCGGGCCCGGTGGATAGGCCTCGCGGAGGAGGGCGCGGTACTGGCCGAGGAAGGCGTCGACGGCCTCCTGGTCGTCGCCCAGGGTGGTGAGGACGGGCCGCAGGGCGGTGCCCTTGACCCAGTCGAGGACGGGGTCCTCGCCCTGGAGCAGCTGGCAGTACGTGGTCTCCCAGACGTCCGTCTCGCAGCCGAGGTCGGTGAGGCGGGTGAGGTAGTCGGCGGCGTCGAGGATGTGGACGAAGCGGCGGCCCTGGTCGCCGACGCGGGCGCGCCATTCGGGGGTCTCGCAGAGTTGGCCGAGCAGGGCGTGGCTGGGCGAGGTGAAGTTGCCGGGGACCTGGAAGGCCAGGGTGCCGCCCGGATGGAGTCCGTCGATCCAGCGGGCGAAGGACTCGGGGTGGTTGGGCACCCACTGGAGGGCCGCGTTGGAGACGATCAGGTCGTAGGGCTCGGTGGGTGTCCAGTGGGCGGCGTCGGCGGCCCTGAAGTCGATCCAGCCGCCGCCCCGGGTGGTGCCCGACCAGTCCTTCTCGGCGCGCTCCAGCATGTCGGGCGAGAGGTCGAAGCCGGTGATGTGGGCGTCGGGCCAGCGGTCGGCGAGGAGGGCCGTCACGTTGCCGGGACCGCAGCCGAGGTCGGCGATGCGGGCGGGCCGGCCCTGGGCGGGAAGGCGCGGTATTCGGGCGAGCAGGTCGAGGAACGGGCGGGTGCGGTGGCCGGAGTGCCGGAGGTACTGCTGCGGGTCCCACGTGGGTGCGGCGGATTCAACAGAATGCATGTTCGAAGCCCCTTGCTGGACTGAATGGCCGAAACGGAACGAGTTCCGGCCGGGTCCCTTCCCCATAGTCCAGCGGAATATATCTTGAGGCCAAGACGCTTGAGATCAAGATACTTGAACCCAAGAGACTTTATGTCAACAGACCCTCTACACTGATCGTCATGGAGGACGAGGTCGACCGACTGGTCGCAGCATGGCGCCGCGAGCGCCCCGACCTCGACGTGGAACCGCTCGAGGTGCTCAGCCGCGTCTCACGGCTCGCCCGTCACCTCGACCGCGCCCGTCGGCTCGCCTTCTCCGAGCACCAGCTGGAGCCCTGGGAGTTCGACGTCCTCACCTCCCTGCGCCGGGCCGGCGCGCCCTACCAGCTCTCCCCTGGCCAGCTCCTGACGCAGACCCTGGTCACCTCCGGCACCATGACCAACCGCATCGACCGGCTCACCAAGAAGGGCCTCGTCGAGCGGCTCCCCGATCCCAGCGACCGGCGCGGCGTCCTCGTCCGGCTCACCCCCGAGGGACGCGACCGCGCCGACGAGGCACTCGCCGGACTCCTCGCCCAGGAGCGCGCCATCCTGGCCCAGCTCTCCCGCGGTCAGCGCGGCGAACTGGCCGCGCTGCTACGCCGGCTGACCGCCCCGTTCGACAACCTCCCCGGCTAGCGGGAGCCCGGACACCGGCTCCGCCGGTCCCACGCCCGCCCTCCGGGCCAGCGCCACCGCCGCCAGGGTCGAGTGCACGCCCAGCTTGCCGAGCACGTTCTGCATGTGCGTACGGACGGTGTGCGGGGACAGGAAGAGACGCTCGGCCACCGCCTTGCGGCCCAGGCCCGCGACCATGCAGCGCAGCACCTCCCGCTCGCGCGGCGTCAGCGACTCCACAAGGCGTTCGCTGTCCGTCCGGTGCTTGCGGGCCGCCGTCAGCTCCCGCAGCACGCCGGTGAGCAGCGCGGGCGGCAGATGCGTCTCGTCCCGCAGCACCCCGCGGACCACTGCGAGGAGCCGCTGGAGCGAGCAGTCCTTCGCCACCCAGCCGGCCGCCCCGGCCTGGAGGGCGAGCGCGGCCCGCCGCGGGTCGTCCTTCTCGGCGAGGACGACGGTACGGACCGCGGGCTGCGCCCTGCGCACCCCCGCCACCAGGGAGATCCCGTCGACGGCCGCCTCCGCGTCGTCCGGCACCGCGCGGGCCGCGGCCGCTCCGGGGGGCCCCGCGCCCAGTTCGGCGTCGACGAGCATCACGTCGAACCTGCGGCCCTCCGCCGCACCGCGTTCCAGGCAGCGCAGGGCGGCCGGGCCGCTTCCCGCAGCCGCGACGTCGACGTCGGGCTCGGCCGCGAGCGCGGCGGCCAGCGATTCGGCGAAGACGCGGTGGTCGTCCACCACCAGGACACGGATACGTGCCACGGACACCCCCAAGTGTCGAGGAACGGACCGACGCGGGCACGGCGCCGGGGGCGGGTCCGTCACGCGCACGACCGCCGCCGTGCGTTGACTACCCCGCTTCCGGCGCCGTACCCGACCGGGTCTCGCACCCTGAACAGCACCGGCCCCCACCGGCGCTGCCCCACACAGTAGGGGCGGGGCAGCTCGGTGGGGGCCGATTCGCGGAACTGTCCGAAGTCGTCCGGGCGTGTGGGGCGTGAAGCCGGCGCTCAGACCCGGCGCGCACCCGCCGAGGGCACGGCGGGGAAGACCCCGGGGGCCGCGTACCCGGCCTCGGCGAAGGCCCTGCCGACGGCGGCGGCGACCGCGTCCGCCCGGTCGGTGTCGACGAGGACGACGGCCGAGCCGCCGAAGCCGCCGCCGGTCATCCGGGCTCCGAGCGCCCCGGCGGCGTTCGCCGTCTCGACCACGAGGTCCAGTTCGGGGCAGGAGACCCGCAGGTCGTCACGGAGGGAGGCGTGGCCCTCCGTGAGGACCGGGCCGACGGCCCGGGTGTCCCCGGCGTCGAGCAGGGCGATGGTCCGTTCCACGCGCGCGTTGTCGGTGACGACGTGCCGGACGTAGCGCAGAACCGTCTCGTCGCCCAGGCGTCCGAGCGTTTCGGGAAGATGCACGGCGCTCACATCGCGCAGGGCCTTCACACCGAGCGCCCGCGCACCGGCTTCACAACCGGCGCGCCGCTCGGCGTACGCGCCGTCCCCGAGCGCGTGCTTCACGCGGGTGTCGACGACGAGGAGCCGCAGCCCCTCGGCGGCCAGGTCGAACGGGACCTGACGGTACGAGAGGTCCCGGGTGTCCAGATGGAGGGCATGGCCCTCCTCGGCGCAGGCGGAGGCCATCTGGTCCATGACCCCGCAGGGGACGCCGACGAAGGCGTTCTCTGCGCGCTGGGCGATCCTGGCGAGTTCGGGCCGGGTGAGTCCGAGGCCGAACAGCTCGTTCAGGGCGAGCGCCGTGACGACTTCGAGGGCAGCGGAGGAGGAGAGTCCGGCGCCGGTCGGCACGGTCGAGGTGAGGTGGACGTCCGCGCCGGTGACCGGGTGGCCTGCCTCCCGCAGGGCCCAGACGACCCCGGCGGGGTAGGCCGCCCAGCCGCCGCCGGAGAGCGGTTCGAGGGCGTCGGCCGCCAGCTGGACGATGCCGCCGTCGATGTCGGCGGAGTGCAGGCGCAGCACGTTGTCGTCGCGGCGGGAGACGGCGGCGACGGTGGTGTGCGGCAGGGCGAGCGGCAGGACGAAGCCGTCGTTGAAGTCGGTGTACTCGCCGATCAGGTTGACCCGCCCGGGGGCGGCCCAGACACCGTCGGGGGCGGCGCCGTACAGCGCCTCGAAGTCGGCGGCGACGCTCATGCGCCTTCCTCCTGACCGAGACGGGCGAAGGCCCAGGCGTCGGCGACCACGGCCCCCAGGTCGGGACGGGACGGCGTCCAGCCGAGCCGCTCGCGGGCGGTGTCGGCGGAGGCGACCAGGACGGCCGGGTCGCCGGGGCGGCGGGCGGCGGTGATCTCGGGGATCGGGTGGCCGGTGACCTGCCGTACGGTCTCGACGACCTCGCGGACGGAGAAGCCGCTGCCGTTGCCCAGGTTGCAGACGAGGTGCTCGCCGGCCGGCACGGCGTCCCGGCCCATGGCGTCGAGCGCGAGCAGATGGGCCTCGGCGAGGTCGGCGACGTGGATGTAGTCGCGGACACAGGTGCCGTCCGGCGTCGGGTAGTCCTCGCCGTACACGGAGATCGCCTCGCGGCGGCCCTGGGCGACCTGGAGGACGAGCGGGATCAGGTGCGACTCGGGCTCGTGGCGCTCGCCGAGCGAGCCGTACGCCCCGGCGACGTTGAAGTAGCGCAGCGAGACGGCGGCCAGGCCGTGGGCGGCGCACTCGCCGCCGATCATGTGGTCGACGGCCAGTTTGCTCGCCCCGTAGGGGCTGGTGGGGGCGGTCGGCGCGGACTCGGTGATCGGCACGGTCGCCGGCTCGCCGTAGGTGGCGGCGGTGGAGGAGAACACCAGCTTGCGCACGCCCGCCGCGCGCAGGGCGGCGAGCAGGGCCATGGTGCCGCCGACGTTGTTGTCCCAGTACTTCTCGGGCTTGGCGACGGATTCGCCGACCTGGGAGAAGGCGGCGAAGTGCAGGACGCCGTCGTAGGAGCCGTCCAGCCACTTCGCGGCGTCCTGGACGCGGCCCTCGATGAACTCGGCGCCGTCGGGGACGGCTTCGGCGAAGCCGGTGGAGAGGTCGTCGAGGACGGTGACGCGGTCGCCCCGTTCCAGGAGGTGGGCGGCGACGACGCTGCCCACGTATCCGGCTCCGCCGGTCACCAGATACCTCTGTGTCATGCGCTTGCCACCTCTCGGAGTCGTCGGGCCGCGTCCTCCGGCCGTACGTCGTTCATGAACGCGCCCATGCCGGACTCGGTGCCCGCGAGGTACTTCAGCTTGCCGGAGGCCCGTCGGACGGTGAAGAGCTCCAGGTGCAGTCCGAAGTCCTCCCGCCGCGCGTCCGTGAACGGCGCCTGGTGCCAGGCGGAGATGTAGGGCGTCGGCGGCTCGTCCGGGCCGAAGATCCGGTCGAAGCGCCTCAAGAGTTCCAGGTAGACCTGTGCGAACTCTGTGCGCGCCGCGCCGTCGAGGGCGAGGAGGTCGGGCACCCGGTGCTTGGGGTGGAGGTGCACCTCGTACGGCCAGTGGGCGGCGTACGGGACGAAGGCGATCCAGTGCTCGGTCTCCAGGACCACCCGTTCGCCATCGGCGCGTTCGCGGGCGACGACGTCGTCGAAGAGGTTCCGGCCGGTCTCGGCGCGGTGTTCGTCGATGCGGCGGCGCATGGCGGCCGTGCGGGGGGCGACGTACGGGAAGGCGTAGATCTGGCCGTGCGCGTGCGGCAGGGTCACGCCGATCTCCTGGCCCCGGTTCTCGAAGCAGTAGACCTGTTCGACGCCGGGGAGGGCGGAGAGGGTGGCGGTGCGGTCGGTCCAGGCGTCGAGGACGAGGGCGACCCGCTCCTCGGTGAGGTCGGCGAAGGAGGCGGTGTGGTCGTCGGTGAAGCAGACGACCTCGCAGCGGCCGACGCCGCCGGAGAGGGACGGGAAGCGGTTCTCGAAGACCACCACCTCGTAGCTCTCCTCGGGGACCTCGCTCTCGCGTCCGTCCCGGGAGGGGCAGAGCGGGCAGGCGTCGGCCGGCGGGAGGTAGGTGCGCGCCTGCCGGTGCGAGGCGACGGCGACGTTGTCGCCGGTGAGGGCGTCGCGCCGGATCTCGGAGCGGGAGACGACGGGGGTGAGGGGGCGCGGGTCGACGGCGGTGCGGACGGTGTCGTCGCCGCTGTCGTAGTAGATCAGCTCGCGCCCGTCGGCGAGCGTGGCGACGGTCTTCTTCACGGGGGTGCCCTCCGGCGAGATCAAACAGAACCACGCACAAGGAATCACATTCCAACATGAGCGTCAACGCCGAAGCCGGGCCCCGCACCGCGGGGCCCGGCTGAACCCACCTCAGCGGGCTCCCCGCTGCTGCGGCACCGCCCGGTCGAGCAGCCCCGTACGGGCCGCGAGGGCCGCCGCCTCCAGGCGCGACCCGACGCCCAGCTTCATCAGGACCCGCTGCACATGCGTCCGCGCCGTGCTCGACGCGATCCCCATCCCCGCCGCGATCAGCCGGGTGTCCTCCCCCTCCGCGACCCGGACGAGGACCTCCACCTCCCGCTGCGTGAGCAGCCGCAGCAGCCGCTGCCCCTCGTCGTCCGGCTGCGCCGACGGGTGCAGCAGCTCCGCGAAGGCCGCCTGGAGCAGCTGGGGCGCCACCGCCGACTCCCCCGCCCTCGCCTTCACCAGGGCGCGCTCCACGCCCTCGATGCGCTCGTCCTGCCGGACGTACCCCGAGGCGCCGGCCGCGAACGCCGCCGCGATCCCGCGCGGCGAGGGCACAGGACCCAGCACCACGACCGCCACCTGCGGCCGCTCCCGCTTGATCCGCACGACCACGTCGAAGGCCCCCGGCTCGGCCGGAGCCGCCGTCCCGAGCAGACAGACCTCCGGCGCCCGGCTCACCACCAGCTCAGCCGCCCCCGCCACCGGCGCGGCCGCCGCGAGCACCCGGTGCCCGCGCAGCTTCAGCGCCGAGGCGAGCGCCTCCGCGAGCAGGCGGTGGTCGTCCACCACCACCAGGCGTACGCCCATCCCGCTCTTCCCCCTTCTCCGCGCCCGCCGTCCCCCGGCACGCCTGACCCGGCAAGGTACACGCTCCCCCGCCCCGCATCGCCCCAATCGCGTCGCCATGTCGACGAATCGTCACCTCACCCGCCGTCACATCACCCTCACGGGTGGCCTCGTGGCAGACAGGAGCGGGCCCCTCCGGATTTCCGGAGGGGCCCGCTACCTGATCCTGCCCGAGGGCTCAGCCCTTGGCGCTGTACGAGACGGCGAGGTACTCCTTGTTCGAGAAGCCACTGTCACTCGTCTTGCTCACGTACGTCTTCGAGACGAAGAACCGGCCGTCGCCGAAGAGGTACTCGCTGCCGGTCACGCCGAAGCTCCGCTCGGTCTCCCGCACCGGCTTCTCCGCCGGGTTCTCCAGGAGGAGGGTCTCCTTCATCGTGCCGCCGTTGACGGACACGATCCGGCCGCCCTTGTCGTACGGGGGCACCTTGTACGCGATCAGGTCGCCCCCGTCCATGCGCAGCGGGATGAGCGTGTACTTGTCGCCCGCGTCCGCCTTCTCCGGCACCATCTTCCCGGTGGCCAGGTCGAAGGCGATGATCTCGTTCGTCTCGTCGCCGTACTCGCCGGTGGAGCCCTCGTGCTCCTCGGTCGGCACGTAGAGCCGGCCGTTGCCGACGAGCGCCTGCGTGCACGCCTCGACCTTGGTCGAGCGGCAGCGGGCCGCGTACTGGTCGGCGTCCGCCGTGATCTTCGCCTTCAGCTTCCCGTTCTTCTCGTCGATCGAGAAGAAGTCCGAGATGCCGCTGCCGTCACCGGCGCTGTCGCCGACGTCGGCCGCGACGACCAGCGGCTTGGTGGCGATCACCGACGCGTACTTCACACCGGTCGGCATCTTGTACTGCGAGAGCGGCGCGCCCGTCATCGGGTCGAGGTTCTGGATCATCACGTACTGGCTGCTGTACGGGCCGCACTTGCGGACCGCGACGAGACCGGCGCCGCCGCCGTATCCGAGGTCGAAGCAGTTCTGGTCGTTGACCTGCGGCTTCCAGCGCGGGTTGCCGTTGGCGGCGTCGAAGGCGGCGCCGCCGTCGGTGCCGCCGGCCGCGACCGTCTTGCCGCTGAGCGTGACCTCGCTGAACCGGGCCTTCCCGTCACCGGCGGCCCCACCGGTGACGGAGGTGGACCACAGCAGCTTGCCGGTGGCGAGGTCCACCATGCCGACCTCGGTGCACTGCTGGTAGTAGCGCGGCGCCACCCGCTTGGTCGCCTCGAAGAGGATCGGCACCTTGTGGTCGGCGGTCATGTGCCGGGACGCACCGCAGACCTGGCCGGTCAGCGGAAGCGTCCACAGGACGGCGCCCGTGTCGAGGTCGTAGCCGACGACGGAGTTCACGCCGGTCTTCACGAACGCCTTGTCGGTGATCCAGGAACCGGAGACGTCGGTGGTGTCGGGCACCGTCGGCAGGCCGATCTTGAAGACCTCCTTGGCGCCGGTGTTCGCCGGGGCCTTCTCCTTGCCCCCGCCGCCCAGGCCGTTCGAGCCGCCGGACCCGCCGGTGCCGTTCGCGCCCTGCGAGGTGCCCGCCGAGCCCTTGGCCTCCTCGGTCGGCTCGTCGCCGCCCTTGGAACCGGCGTACCAGATGCCGGCGCCGACGATCAGGACGACGGCGACGACGGCCGCGATGACGATCTGCATCTGCGCCGACAGCTTCTTGCCACCACCGGAAGCCTGTACGGGCTGCTGATACGTGTCGTAGGACTGCTGGGGCTGCTGGGGCTGCTGGGGCTGCTGCGGGTAGCCGTACGGGGGCTGCACGGGCTGCTGGTAGCCGCCGTAGGGCTGCTGCGGCGCCTGGGGCTGCTGGGGCTGCTGCGGCGCGGTGGGGTAGCCGTACGGCTGCTGCGGAGCCGTGGGCGGCTGCTGCGGGTAGCCGTAGCCGGGGTCGGGCTGCTGCGGCGGCTGGCCGTACCCCGGCTGCTGCTGCGGGTAGCCGTAACCCGGGTCTGGCTGCTGCGGCGGCGGCGCGCCGTAGCCGCCCTGTGGGTCAGAGGGCTGGTTCGGCGGGGGCGGTGGGGGCTGCGTCATCGGTCCGTGTACCTCACTTGCTGAAGGCCATCATCGTCTTGACCTGCTTCTCGGCCTCGTCGTTGGTGGCGGACACGCGCCCGCTCGCCACCACGAAGGTGCCGTTGCCGTAGGCGTAGCCCGGGCTGTAGAAGCTGTTCTCGATCTCGGCCGTCGCCGCCGGGTGCTGGAGCACGATCTTCGGGGCGCCGCCGGTCGGGGCGAGCGTCGCGACGGCGCCGCCCTTGGCGTACGAGGAGTCGACGTACAGCAGGACCTGGCCGCCCTCCATGCGCAACGGCGTCATGGACTGCTCACCGGGCGCCTTGGAACGCCACTTGGGCTTGCCGTTCTTCAGGTCGAAGGCGACGACCTCGTTGGGCTTGCCGTACGAGGTCTCGGTGGCCATGTAGAAGGTGTTCGCGTCGGCCGCGACACCGGTGCATCCTTCGAGGTTCTTGCCGAAGATGACGAAGCCGCCGCCGCACGACGGGGCGAACTTGTCCTTGCCGCCCTGGATCTGCGAGCGGAGCTTGCCCTTGGCGTCGAGCGTGAAGATCGTCCACTTCTTCTGCTCGCGCTGGGTGGCGGAGACGACGAGCGGGTCGACCGAGTAGACCTTGTCGACCTCCCAGTCGGTCTCCAGCTTGAAGGTGAACGCGGGCTTGCCGGTGGCCGGGTTCACCACGCCGACGGCGTGGGACTTCTTGGAGGTGCTGCCCGAGGGGCAGTCCATGGCGGCGACCAGCTTGCTGCCGCCCGCGTACGCGAAGGGCTTGCAGCCGGTGGTGGGGCCGGTGAACAGCTGCCGGCCGTCGGCGAGCGAGAAGCCGTAGGCGCTGCTGGTGCCCGCGACGGTCACCGTGTTGCCGCTGATGGACAGGGTGTTGTCCGAGAAGGCGAACAGGCCCTTGGGCTTGGGCACGGCCTTCTTCCAGCCCGCCTTGCCCGTCTTCAGGTCGACCATCTGCAGCTGGCTGCACTTGGCGCCGTCCTTGGCGCTCTCGGCGTAGCCGAAGACCATGACGCCGTTCGCCGACGGGTTCGCGGGCGCCGCGCACAGCTCGAACGGCACGTCGATGTGCCACTTCGAGGAGCCGTCGCTGAGGCTGTAGCCGCTGATGCCCTTGTACATGGCCTTGACGACGGTGTCGCCGACGATCCACGGGCCGAAGACGTCGGAGCCGTTGCGCGGCAGGTCGACATCGTTCTTGAGCAGCCAGTTGACCTTGGCCTCGCCGGCCTGGCGGCCCGCGTTGAGGTCGTCCTCGCCGTTGCCTCCGTCGCCCGAGCCGTCGCCCTGGTCCACCGACTCGGTGGGCTTGGGAGCGGCGGAGGACGTGGCGGTGGCGGTCGGCTTGGCGACCGGGTCCTTCTCGTCGTCACCGCCGACGACGGCCCAGGTGGTGACGGCGGCCACCAGGACGGCGCCGGCGGCCACGGCCGCGACGATCCCGGTCCGGCCCTTGAGACCGCCGCCGCCGGAGGGCGGCGGGGTCGGGGCGCCCGGGTAGCCCGGCTGGGCGGGGTACCCGCCGTAGGGGCCCTGCTGCTGGCCGTACGGCCCCGGCTGCTGCTGCGGGTAGCCGGGCTGGCCCTGCGGCGGGTATCCGGGCTGGCCCTGGCCCTGCTGCGGGTAGCCGTACGGCTGCTGCGGAGGCTGCTGCCCGTACGGCCCGGGGGCCTGCTGCGGGTAGCCGTAACCGGGCTGCGGCTGCTGCCCGTACGGGCCGGGCGCGGCCGGCGGCGGGGTCTGCGGCGCCTGCGGTGCCTGCGGCGGGACGGGCGGGACGGGCGGCATGCCCTGGTGCGGGTTCTGGTTCGGCTCCTGGGGGGCTCCGAAACCCCCCGGCGGCTGGTTGCTGGGCGGCTGGGTCATCAGCGGTTCCCCCTTGACGTGAACGGGTTTTCTTTCTACCACTCACGCCATGGCGCAAAAGCGACCGGTCCGCCCCTTGTACCCAAGGGAGGACCGGCCTGTGATGCCCTCGTTATGCGTCCTCGGCCAGTTCGAGCCAGCGCATCTCCAATTCCTCGCGCTCCCCGGCGAGTTCCCTGAGCTCCGCGTCGAGCTTGGCGACCAGCTCGAAATCGGTGGCGTTGTCGGCGATCCTGGCGTGCAGCTTGGCCTCCTTGTCGGAGACCTTGTCGAGCTGCCGCTCGACCTTCTGCAGCTCCTTCTTCGCGGCGCGCGCGTCGGCGGCGGAGACACCGGGCTTCGTCTGCGCGGGCGCGGCGGCGGGCGTCGGGACGGCCGCCTCGATCATCTTCCGGCGCCGCTCCAGGTACTCGTCGATGCCGCGCGGCAGCATCCGCAGGGCCCTGTCGCCGAGCAGCGCGAGCGTCTTGTCCGTGGTCCGCTCGATGAAGAACCGGTCGTGGGAGATCACGACCATGGAGCCCGGCCAGCCGTCGAGGAGGTCCTCCAGCTGGGTCAGGGTCTCGATGTCGAGGTCGTTGGTGGGCTCGTCGAGGAAGAGGACGTTCGGCTCGTCCATCAGCAGGCGCAGCAGCTGCAGGCGGCGGCGCTCACCGCCGGAGAGGTCGCCGACCGGCGTCCACTGCTTCTCCTTGGTGAAGCCGAACTGCTCGCAGAGCTGCCCCGCCGTCATCTCACGGCCCTTGCCGAGGTCGACCCGGTCACGGACCTGCTGGACGGCCTCCAGGACCCTCAGGGTGGCGGGGAGTTCGGTGACGTCCTGGGAGAGGTAGGCGAGCCGGACGGTCTTGCCGACGGTGATGCCGCCGGCGGCGGGCTGGATCTCGCCCTGGCTGACGGCGGCATCCGCGAGTGCGCGCAGGAGTGAGGTCTTGCCCGCGCCGTTGACGCCGACCAGGCCGATGCGGTCACCGGGGCCGAGCTGCCACGTGAGGTGCTCGAGGAGCGTCTTCGGACCGGCGGTGACGGTCACGTCCTCCAGGTCGAAGACGGTCTTGCCGAGCCGGGCGTTGGCGAACTTCATCAGCTCGGAGGTGTCGCGCGGCGGCGGCACGTCGGCGATCAGCTCGTTGGCGGCCTCGATGCGGTAGCGCGGCTTGGACGTACGGGCGGGGGCGCCGCGCCGCAGCCAGGCAAGCTCCTTGCGCATCAGGTTCTGCCGCTTGGACTCCTCCGTGGCGGCGATGCGCTCCCGCTCGGCGCGCGCGAAGACGTAGTCGGAGTAGCCGCCCTCGTACTCGTGCACCGCACCGCGCTGCACGTCCCACATGCGGGTGCAGACCTGGTCGAGGAACCAGCGGTCGTGGGTGACGCAGACGAGCGCGGAACGGCGCTCCTGGAGGTGCTTGGCGAGCCAGGCGATGCCCTCGACGTCGAGGTGGTTGGTGGGCTCGTCGAGGACGAGCAGGTCCTGGTCGTCGATGAGGAGCTTGGCGAGCGCGATGCGGCGGCGCTCACCGCCGGAGAGCGGGCCGATGACGGTGTCGAGACCGTGCTCGAAGCCCGGCAGGTCGAGCCCGCCGAACAGCCCGGTGAGCACGTCGCGGATCTTGGCGCTGCCGGCCCACTCGTGGTCGGCCATGACGCCGATGACCTCGTGCCGGATGGTGGCCTTCGGGTCGAGCGAGTCGTGCTGGGTGAGCACCCCGAGGCGCAGCCCGCCGCTGTGGGTGACGCGGCCGGTGTCGGCCTCCTCCAGCTTCGCGAGCATCCGGATGAGGGTGGTCTTGCCGTCGCCGTTGCGGCCGACGACCCCGATCCGCTCCCCTTCGGAGACACCGAGCGAGACCCCGTCGAGGAGGGCACGGGTGCCGTACACCTTGCTGACGGCCTCGACGTTGACGAGGTTGACGGCCACGTTGACTCCTGTACGGGGGGACGATCGACGTCCAAGAGTAGACGGTGGGCGACCCGGTCACTCTTTGTGACGACGTGATCGACTTTCTGCCGTTACCGTGGACTGGCAGGCCGAAGAATCCCGCCCATGGGAGGAACCATGAGATGGCCGTGGTGATCGATCGCCGCAACTGCCCGGAGCCGGACGTCCTGGTCGTCCGCAAGGGTGCGGTGCACAGCCGGACCCAGACCTCGTACCCGGTCGCCGACGTCCTGCTGGCCGTCGAGGTCGTCTCGCCCGACTCGGAGTCGCGGGACCACGACACCAAGCCGCACAAGTACGCCGCGGCCGGCATCGAGCACTTCTGGCTCGTGGAGATGGAGGGCGAGGACGACCACGCGGTCGTACGGGTCTACGAGCGCGACCCGGTCACCAAGACGTACACGTGCACCGGGGTCCACCGCGACCGGCTCAAGCTCACCGTTCCGTTCGACATCGACATCGACCTCACCGCGATCGACGAGATGTAGGGCGCTCGACGAGCAGCCAGCCCACGAGTGCCATCGCGACCGCCGCGGGGGCGGTGACGTCGAACGCGATCAGGGTCGCGGTGTGGCCCTCCAGGAGGCCGCCGAGGCCGGTCGCCGAGAGGCCGAGGATCCCGAGGAGCGCCAGGGTGATCCCCAGAGCCGCGAGCGGCGCGGAACCCCCGTCCCTGCGGGTGGGTCCCGGCGCCTCGAAGCGGCGGAACGCGGCGACGAGTGCGGCGGTCAGGACGGCCGCCGCGGCGAACCGGAGCGGCACCTGCGCCCACCAGGCGCCCGAGGCGGGGGCGGGCAGCCCCGCACCGAAGCCGAGCATCGCCCCGTACACCCCGAGCATCGCCGTCAGGTGCCACAGGAACGCCGTCATCGCGATCCCGTTGGCCGCGACCACCGCCCGCCACACCCCGGCCCGGGCCACGAGCCGCGCCCCGGGCCCCTTGAGCAGCTCGACCGCGCCGACCAGCCACAGGCCGTGGCAGAGCAGGGCGAGCGTCGGCGGGGCCATGTTCGAGACCTTCTCGCCGGGCATGCCCACCATCGAGAGCGGATACGGGCCGAGGGCCACGAGCGCGGTCGCGCCGACGAGGCCGGCTCCGGCGAGGAGGGCCGGGCGGCGGATCATGCCGTCGGCGCGCAGGAAGCCGAGCTGGTGGACGGCCAGCCACACGAACGCGAAGTTCAGGAACTCGACGAACGGCACGTCCGCCGCGAAGCGCAGCACGTCGACGAGGACGGCCGCGCCGACGAGCCCGGCGAACGCGCCCCACCCGTACCGCTCGTGCAGCCGCAGCAGCGGCGGGGTGAACGCGACCATCGCCAGGTAGATCCCGATGAACCAGAGCGGCTGCGTCACCAGGCGCAGCGCGACGCCGGTGAGGCCTCCGTCCGCGCCCGACAGCTGGAGGACGAGCGCGGCGGCGCCCCACACCCCGACGAAGACCATCGTCGGCCGCAGGAGCCGCTGGAGCCGGGCCCGCAGGAAGGCCGCGTAGGCGGGGCGGGAGCGGTGGGCGAGGGCGTGCGAGAAGCCGCCGACGAAGAAGAACACCGGCATGACCTGGAAGACCCAGGTCACGACCTGGAGCTCCGGGACGACGGCGAGAAGGTTGCCGACCTGCCCGTCGCCGCTGACCGCCGCCATCAGCCAGTGCCCGAGCACGACGACGGCGAGCGAGGCGACCCGGAGCAGATCGACGTACCGGTCCCGGGTCGCGGGGGTCGCGGCGGCGAGTTCACGAACGCTGAATCCCATGGGGGTACGGTCCCGCGCGAACGCGCCACCCGACAGGGCGCACCTACTCAACCGCCGCCTGAGTACCCGCCGCCCGTGGGGGCGGGGTGTCAGTTCGGCAGGATGGTGGCGCCCTGGGCCGGGGACGTCGCCGTGCGGGCCGTGCGGCAGGTGCCTGAGGTGGTCAGGGCCGCGGCGAGCGTCCTGGCCGTCTCCGCGTCCTTCACCAGGAACGCCGTCGTCGGGCCCGAGCCGGAGACGAGCGCGGCCAGCGCCCCCGCGTCCGTGCCGGCCGTCAGGGTCACCGCGAGCGACGGGCGCAGGGAGAGCGCCGCCGCCTGGAGGTCGTTGGCGAGGGCGCCCGCGAGGGCGGCGGTGTCGCCGGTGCGCAGGGCGTCCAGGAGGGCCGGGGACGCGGTCGGATCGGGGATCTCGGCGCCCTCGGTCAGGCGGTCGAACTCGCCGAACACCGTCGGCGTCGACAGTCCGCCGTCGGCCACGGCGAACACCCAGTGGAAGGCGCCCCCGACCGGCAGCTCCGTCAGCTTCTCGCCGCGGCCCGTGCCGAGCGCCGCCCCGCCGACCAGGCTGAACGGCACGTCGGAGCCGAGCTCGGCGCAGATCTCCAGGAGCTCCTCGCGCGAGGAGTTCAGGCCCCACAGCGCGTCGCACGCGAGCAGCGCGCCCGCACCGTCCGCGCTGCCCCCCGCCATGCCGCCGGCGACCGGGATGTCCTTGGCGATGTGCAGGTGCACGTCCGGGGAGATGCCGTGCCGCGCGGCGAGCAGTTCGGCGGCCCGCGCGGCGAGGTTGGTGCGGTCCAGCGGCACCTTGTCGGCGTCCGGGCCCTCGCAGGTGATCGTCAGCGCGGCGGCCGGGGTCGCGGTCACCTCGTCGTACAGGGAGACCGCGAGGAAGACGTTGGCCAGGTCGTGGAAGCCGTCGGGGCGGGCCGCGCCGACGGCCAGCTGGACGTTGACCTTGGCCGGGACGCGGACGGTGACGCCGCCGGAGGTGGTCACGCCTTCGCCTCCGCGATCCTCGCGAACTCCTCCACCGTCAGCGCCTCGCCGCGCGCCTGCGGCGAGATCCCGGCCTTCACCAGGGCCTCCTCCGCCGCCGCCGGCGAGCCCGCCCACGTGGCGAGGGCCGCGCGCAGCGTCTTGCGGCGCTGTGCGAAGGCCGCGTCGACGACCGCGAAGACCTCCTGCCGGGTGGCGGTGGTCGCGAGCGGCTCGGTGCGGCGGAACAGGGCGACGAGGCCGGAGTCGACGTTCGGCGCGGGCCAGAAGACGTTGCGGCCGATGGATCCGGCGCGCTTGACCTCCGCGTACCAGTTGGCCTTGACGGACGGCACGCCGTAGACCTTGTTGCCGGGCTTGGCGGCGAGCCGGTCGGCGACCTCGGCCTGGACCATGACGAGGGTCCGCTCGATGGTCGGGAACCGCTCCAGCATGTGGAGCAGGACCGGCACGGCGACGTTGTACGGCAGGTTGGCGACGAGCGCGGTCGGCGCCGGGCCCGGCAGCTCCTGGACCTGCATGGCGTCGGAGTGGACGAGCGCGAAGCGGTCGGCGCGCGCGGGCATCCGGGCCTGGATCGTGGCGGGCAGCGCGGCGGCGAGGACGTCGTCGATCTCGACGGCCGTCACCCGGTCCGCGGCCTCCAGGAGGGCCAGGGTGAGGGAGCCGAGTCCGGGCCCCACCTCCACGACCACGTCGTCGGGGCGCACTTCGGCCGTGCGGACGATCCGCCGGACGGTGTTGGCGTCGATGACGAAGTTCTGGCCCTTCTGCTTCGTGGGGCGCACGCCGAGGGCGGCGGCCAGCTCACGGATGTCGGCGGGGCCGAGGAGGGCGTCGGGGCTTTCGGGGCCGGTGGTGGTGCTCACCGGTACAGCGTAGGCCCTGCCCGGCCTCGACCAGCCGTACAGGCCCGCCGCGAGGCCGTCGGCGCTCACCGGTACAGCGTCTCTGATCGGCTCAGTGCCCCTGTCTCTGATCGGCTCAGTGCCCCTGAGCGCTGCGCAAGGGTACGAGCGAATCGCCTTCATGCCCTGGTGCTGTGCGGCAGGCGCCGTCAGCCCTCGTGGCACGTCCCCCCGGACGCTGGTCGGTCAGGCCGCATGGCCCGACCGAGGAGGGTGCCCGACGTCGCCTGGGCGCCGGGCATGCAACGTGACAGCATGTCACGCATTGACTACAGATGGCTAGCTGCTGGTGAGCCGCCGGCCGCAGTGGGGCCACGGGCTCGCCCCCCGCTGCACGTACAGCTTCTTGGCGCGGAAGGTCTGCTCGGCGGCGGGCGCGTTCTGGGCGAGTCCGCTGCCGCCGAGGGAGCGCCAGGTGCCGGGGTCGAACTGGTAGAGCCCGCCGTACGTCCCCGAGGGGTCGACGGCGTTCGGCCGGCCGCCGGACTCGCAGGCGGCGAGCGCGCCCCAGTCGAGGCCGTCGGCGCCGGCGACGGAGGTGGGCAGCGGCCGGGTCCCGACGCGTACCTTCCGGGAGACCGGTTCGCGGACGATCTCCTCGCCGGTCCTGCGGGGCTTCTGCTTGACGCCGTTGACGGAGCGCAGGCTGTACGTGACCCTGCGGACGCCGTGCACCCCCTGCCGTTCGACGACCTCCGTACCGGCGAACAGCTCGGGGTCGCGGGTGCGCTCGACGGCGTACGGGATCGCCTCCTCCCGTACCTGCTTGGAGCCGGTGATCCGCAGCACGTTCACCGTCTGGCCGTCGCGGGGGAAGGAGCCGGGGGCGACGGAGGTGGCGTCCTGCCCGGAGAGGGTGATCCCGGCCTCGGCGAGGGCTTCCCGGATCGTGGCGGCGTTCGTACGGACGGTCCGCTCGCGCCCGTCGGCGAGGAAGGTGATGGTGCGCTCGGTGCGTACGTCGAGGGCGAGGCCCTGGCGGGAGATGGCGGCGCCGCGGGAGACCGAGAGGTAGGCGCCCTCGGCGCGGACCCCGAGCTGGCGCAGCGCGCCCTCGACGGTGCGGGCGGTGGTCCACACCTGGCGGCGCTGCCCGTCGAGGGTGAGGGCGACCGGGCGTCCGTAGCGGACGACGATCTCGTCGCCGCTGGCCAGCGCCTCGGCGGGGGCGGGCGCGACGATGTCGTGGGCGCCGACGGCGACGCCCTCTTCGGCGAGGAGTTCGTGGACGTCGTCGGCGAAGGTGTGGAGGGTGCGGGGGACGCCGTCGACGGAGAGCCGGACGGCCTTGTCGTCGGCGACGAACGCGCTGGTGCCGCCGGCGAGGAAGGCGACGACGAGGGCCTGCGGGACGAGTCGCCGCAGCCCCTCTCCCGCGGGCCCGGCGGCCTTGCGGCGGCGTGCGGCGCGCCGGGACCCGGTGCGGGACCCCTGCCCGGGGACGACGAGCGGCGCCGCCACGGTCTGCTGCTCGTGGACGGGGAGGGTGATCGCCTGGGTCTGCTGCTCGTGGACGGGGAGGGTGACCGCCGCGCCGCGCCGTCCGGCTCGGTGACTGCCCTGGGAAGTGCTCACGAGGCCGGGACACTAGCCCCGGCCCCGGTCACGCATCCGGACGACTCGACCACGAAACGTAATCGTTATGGACCGGTCGGTAGCGGCTCAGTAGTCGAAGGCGCGGGCCGTGTTCACGGCGATGGCCTCGGCGAGGTCGTTCTCCCCGATCCCGCGGACCTCGGCCATCGCCCGCACGGTGACCGGAATCAGGTACGGGGCGTTGGGGCGGCCGCGGTAGGGCGCCGGGGTGAGGAAGGGGGCGTCCGTCTCGACGAGGACGAGTTCGAGGGGGGCGACGGCGAGGGCGTCCCGCAGGTGCTGGGCGTTCTTGAAGGTGACGTTGCCGGCGAAGGACATGTAGTAGCCCTTGGCGGCGCAGATCTCGGCCATGGCGGCGTCGCCGGAGTAGCAGTGGAAGACGGTCCGCTCGGGGGCGCCCTCCTCGTCGAGGACGCGCAGGACGTCGGCGTGGGCCTCGCGGTCGTGGATGACGAGCGCTTTGCCGTGCCGCTTGGCGATCTCGATGTGGGCGCGGAAGGAACGCTCCTGCGCGGCGATGCCCTCGGGGCCGGTGCGGAAGAAGTCGAGGCCGGTCTCGCCGACGCCGCGGACGTACGGGAGGGCGGCGAGCCGGTCGATCTCGGCCAGCGCGTCGTCGAGGGCCGCGTCGCCGCCGCCCTCGCGGGCGCCCTGCCGGGACCAGCCGTCGGGGTCGCCGAGGACGATCCGGGGGGCCTCGTTGGGGTGCAGGGCGACGGCCGCGTGCACGTGCTCGTGGGCTGCGGCGGTCTCGGCGGCCCATTGGGAGCCCTTCACGTCGCAGCCGACCTGCACGACCGTGGTCACCCCGACGGCGGCGGCCTTGACGAGGGCCTCCTCGACGGTCCCCGACTGCATGTCCAGGTGGGTGTGCGAGTCCGCGACCTCCACGAGGAGGGGTTCGGGCAGCGGCGGCGGGGCGTCCTTGGCACTCATGCCCCCGATCGTACGAGGGCGATGAGTGCCGTGGCCAAAGCCTTGTGCCGACGCCTGACGCCTGACTCCGGCGCCCTACTTGTGGTGACGGAAAGGATGCAGGAGGTCCGAGAGGTGCCAGTGGTGCGGCACCGGGGGATTCTCGGGGTCGTCCTCGGTGAGCTCCTGCCCGATGGGACCGGCCATCGAGACGGGCTTGGTCGCCCGCGCGCCCTGCTGGTGCTTCTCCGTCGCGGCGATCAGGTCGAGCACCGACGACACCTGCCCGGCCCGCATGATCCGCACGACGTGTCCGCCGCAGTTCATGCAGGTGGGGCTGGACAGCGGGGACGGGACCCGCTCCCCTTCGGCCTTGTAGACGACGAATTCGTGGCCGGCGGCGTCGACGTGGTGCTCGATGTCGTACGCCTGCTCCCAGCCGTATCCACAGCGCATGCAGGCGAAGGCGTACGCCTCATGGGCGACGGATATGCCGGTGCCGGTGATCTCGCTCATGCCAGCTCCTCTCCACTGATCAGTGGACGCCTTTTCGGGCCGGAGCGCATCAGCGGGGGCCGAACCATGGAGGGTTCTTGGCCCTCCATGGCTCCCCCTTGCCAAGCGCCCAAGGAAAAATGTCCCGGCGCCGGGTTCGGCTTTACCTATCAGCGTAAATCACCGCGTAAATCGCTACACGACGCTGTTGAACTTGGTGCCCTCGCCCGCGTACAGCGTCGTCGTCTGACGGCTGAAGGGGGCGGTGACGGAGCCGGTCGAGCGGTAGACGGACGTACCGCCCGAGCCGTACGCGATCATGTCCGGGCGGCCGTCGTTGTCGATGTCACCGGCGCCGACCAGCTGGGTGAAGGCGTTCCAGCCGCCGCCGATCTTCACGCGCGGGGCGAAGCCGCCGGTGCCGTTGCCCTGGTACAGCCAGAGGACACCGGCGGTGTCGCGGGCGACGAGGTCCCCGGAGGCGGTACCCGCGATGTTGCCGAGGGCGGTGATGTGGTTGTAGATCTGCCAGCCGCCGCCGACGCGCACGCGGGCCGCGTAGGGCGCGGTCGTGGAACCCGTGCCCTTGTAGAACCACAGGACGCCGGAGGCGTCCGTGGCCACGAGGTCGGCGCGGCCGTCGCCGTTGAGGTCCGAGCCGCCGGCGAGCTTGTTGTAGATCTGCCAGCCCGTGCCGACCTTCTGGCGGGCCGTGAACGTGCCGTCGCCCTTGCCGAGGTAGTGGTACAGGGCGCCGGCGCCGTCGACGGCGACCAGGTCGCCGACCTTGTCGCCCGCGATGCTGCCGACGGCCTCGACCTGCTTGTAGATCTGCCAGCCGTGGCCGGCCTTGGTGCGCCCGGTGGAGACGGCCTTGTCGTCCGCCGGCCGGTCCCGCAGGTCGTCGCGCCACAGGTCGCCGGCGGCGTCACGGGCGAGGAGGTCCGTGGAGCCGTTGTCGCTGTAGTCGTGCGGGTTGGCGGTGCGGGTCACGTTCATGAGCCAGCCCTGGTAGGCGGGCTCCCCAGTGCCGTCGAGCGACGTCGCCTCGGCCTCCACCCCGTACGTGCCGTTCGGGGCGTCCACGCCGCCGATGGTGCCGTCCCAGGTGAAGGAGAAGCGGGTGCCCTCGGCGGGGGCGTTCACGCGCGTACGGAACTCCTTGCCCGTGACGGTGTGCGTGAGCGTGACGTCCAGGTAGGCCTCGCGGTCCGAGAGGGTCCACCCGAGGGTCGCCTTGCCGCCGGTCTGGTCGAGGTTCACCGCGTCGGGGACGTGGGTCTGCTCGATCGTCAGCGCGGGCAGCTGGCCCTCTTCGGCCACCTTGGTGACCGTCGGGGTGCCGTCCGCCGCGGCGGCGATCCGGAACAGGCCCTTGTCGTCGGCGGCGCGCCTGCCGTGCACCACCACGGAGCCGTCGCTCACGCTCATCGCCTCGGAGCCGTACGCCAGGAGGTCGCGGCTCTCGCCCGTGGTCAGGGAGACGGCCCGGACGGGCGTCGTGGGGTGGCCGTACACCACCCAGTCGCCTACGAGCGCGGTGACGGAGGTGTGGCCGCCCAGGACGGTCCGCTTCGCCTCGCCCGTCTTGCGGTCGACGGAGCGGACGACGCCGCCGGTGCCGGTCTCGTACTCGTACCAGGCGACGTGCGAACCGGAGAACTGCAGGCCGCCGTAGCCGCTCCCGCCCTCGGCGGAGGAGTACGTCTCGGTCGCCGTCCCGGCCGCCACGTCGATCAGGGCCCGGCCGCCGGTCCGCAGGTCCGCCGAGCCCTTCTCGTACCCGACGAGGACGTGACCGTCCCGGGCCGTCGAGCCGAAGAAGTCGCCGGCGTCCGCGGGCAGCCCCGCGATCTTGCGGGTGGTCGTCGTGCCGCCGTCCTTGCTGACGACGTGCAGTTCGACGCCTGCCGCCGTCGTCAGCTGGGCGAGCACACTCGTCGGGCTCAGCACGGCGACGTACTTGCCGTTCAGCGGGCGGAGGTCGATGGCGACGCCCGGGGCGGACGGCTCGGCCATGTTCCGCAGCGTGAGCGACTGCATGTCGTAGATCCAGTTTTCGTCCCCGAGGACGACCACGTCACCGGCCCCCGTGGCCCAGCCCGTCGGGGAATGGAGAGAGGTCCGGGTGCCGTCGTAGGACGTCCAGAGCAGCTTCCGGTTGGCGTCCGCGTCGAACGAGAAGCTGAGGAAGCCGGAGGTGCCGACGCCACCGGGGGTGGAGCCCTCGGGGTAGACGGGCAGCGTCGCGGCGGCCTGCTCGGCCGAAGCCGCGGCCGTGCCCGCGGCGAAAGCGGTAGGAGCCGTGGCCAGCGTGCCGGCGCCGAGGGTGGTGACGGCGAGGACGGCGGTGACGGCCAGGGCGAGGCGGGTGGAGCGGAACTGCAAGGTGAACCCCCACGAGAAGAAACGGACACGACGAGGAGTGCCGTGCCCGTTCAGACTCATGATCGGGTCGAGTGGTTGTACGAGATCTTTCGATTCTTCGAATCTTCGTACGGAACCGCCGACCGGTTCCGCGGCGAGCGTCAGTCCTTCGCGGCCGGCCCCGCCCCGGCCGCGGTCTTCGCCGCCACCACCGCGTCGAACACCTCGCGCTTGGGAAGCCCCGCGTCGGCGGCGACCGCCGCGATGGCCTCCTTGCGCCGCTCGCCCGCCTCCTCGCGCACCCGCACCCTGCGCACCAGTTCCTCGGCGTCGAGCTCGGCCGGGCCGGTCTCCGGGGCGCCCTCGACGACGACGGTGATCTCGCCCCGTACGCCCTCGGCCGCCCAGGCGGCGAGCTCGGCCAGCGGGCCGCGCTTGACCTCCTCGTACGTCTTGGTCAGCTCGCGGCAGACGGCGGCGCGGCGCTCGGCGCCGAAGACCTCGGCCATCGCGGCGAGCGTGTCGTCGAGCCGGTGCGGCGCCTCGAAGTAGACGAGGGTGCGGCGCTCGTCCGCGACCTCACGCAGCTTCCCGAGGCGCTCACCGGCCTTCCTCGGCAGGAAGCCCTCGAAGCAGAAGCGGTCCACGGGCAGCCCGGACAGGGCGAGAGCGGTGAGCACGGCGGACGGGCCGGGGACGGCCGTGACCTTGATGCCCTGCTCGACGGCCGCGGCGACGAGCCGGTAGCCCGGGTCCGAGACGGACGGCATGCCCGCGTCGGTCACGAGCAGCACCCGGGCGCCGCCGACCAGGGCCTCGACCAGCTCCGGCGTACGGGCGGACTCGTTGCCCTCGAAGTAGGAGACGACCCTGCCCGTGGTGTGGATGCCGAGCGCGCGGGTCAGCCCGCGCAGCCTCCGGGTGTCCTCGGCGGCCACGATGTCCGCGTTCACCAGCTCGGTGGCGAGTCGTGGCGGTGCGTCCGCGATGTCACCGATGGGGGTCCCTGCGAGTACCAGCGTTCCTGTCACACGGACCATCCTCCCAGCCCGGAGAGGCGACGTGCACAGGCGCGTTCCCTACGATGGCGCGGTGACCAGTACCGCACCCGAGACCCTGGAGGGCCGGCACGCCGTGGCAGAGCCCTCTTCGTGGCAACAGCGGCTGCGGCGTTTCGGCTATTCGCCGCCCGCCGGAAGCGCCGCACCCATCGGGCTGCGGGAGCGGCTCGTCCCCGCGTACACCCGCCCGTCCGCCCGCATGTGGTCGCTCCTCGGCCTCGGCCCGGGGCCTGCCGAGCGACTGTGGCGGCTGATGGCCTGGGGCGGTCCGCTCCTGGTCACGGCGGTCGCGGGCCTGCTGAGGTTCTGGAACCTGGGCAAACCGCACGCGGTGATATTCGACGAGACGTACTACGCCAAGGACTCCTGGGCCCTGATCAACCAGGGGTACGAGGGGGCGTGGCCGAAGGACATCGACAAGACGATCCTGAAGGACCCGGGGTCGATCCTCGTACCGACCGATCCGGGGTACGTCGTCCATCCGCCGATGGGCAAGTGGGTCATCGGCGTCGGCGAGAAGATCTTCGGCTTCGAGCCGTTCGGCTGGCGCTTCATGGTGGCGCTGCTCGGCACGCTGTCCGTCCTGATGCTGTGCCGGATCGGCAGGCGGCTGTTCCGTTCGACGTTCCTGGGCTGTCTGGCGGGTCTGCTGCTGGCCGTCGACGGACTGCACTTCGTGATGAGCCGCACGGCGCTCCTCGACCAGGTGCTGATGTTCTTCGTGCTCGCCGCGTTCGGCTGCCTCGTCCTGGACCGTGACCGGACCAGGAAGCGGCTCGCGGGGGCGCTCCCGGAGGACGAGGAGGGGGTGCTGCGGCCCGACGCGGAGATCGCGGAGACCCTGCGGCTCGGCTGGCGGCCGTGGCGGATCGCGGCCGGTGTGATGCTGGGCCTCGCGGCGGCGACGAAGTGGAACGGCCTGTACGTCATGGCCGCCTTCGGCCTGATGACGGTCCTGTGGGACGTGGCGGGCCGGCGCACGGCGGGCGCCGTCCGCCCGCACCTCGCGGTGCTGAAGAAGGACCTGCTCCCGGCGTTCGTGTCGGTGGTGCCGGTGGCGATCGGCACGTACCTGGCGACCTGGACGGGCTGGATCGTCAGCGACAAGGGCTACTTCCGCGACTGGGCCGCCAAGCAGGACAAGCTTCCCGGCGGCGGCGGCACGTGGAGCTGGATGCCGGAGTGGTGGCGCAGCCTCTGGCACTACGAGTCCGAGGTGTACACCTTCCACGTCGGCCTGACGTCGCCGCACACCTACGAGTCGAACCCCTGGTCGTGGATCGTCCTCGGCCGCCCCGTCTCGTACTTCTACGAGTCCCCGGCCCCCGGCACCGCCGGCTGTCCGGCCACCACGAAGGAGAAGTGCGCCCAGGAGGTCCTGGCCCTCGGCACCCCGCTCCTCTGGTGGGCGGCCTGCTTCGCGATCCTGTACGTGCTCTGGCGCTGGGCCTTCCGCCGCGACTGGCGCGCGGGCGCCATCGCCTGCGGCATCGCGGCCGGCTGGGTCCCCTGGTTCCTGTACCAGGAACGTACGATCTTCCTCTTCTACGCGGTCGTCTTCGTGCCGTTCCTGTGTCTGGCGGTGGCGATGATGCTGGGCGCGATCATCGGCCCGGCGGGCTCGTCGGAGAGGCGGCGCACGTTCGGGGCGGTGGCGGCGGGCTGTCTGGTCCTGCTGATCGTCTGGAACTTCATCTACTTCTGGCCGATCTACACGGGCACGCCGATCCCGATAGAGCAGTGGCGCGGGCGGATGTGGCTCGACACCTGGGTGTAGCGCCCCGTACGGCACGGAACGAAGCCGGCTCCCCCTGTCACGGGGGAGCCGGCTTCGTCGTCGGGTGCCGAGGGATCAGATCTGCCAGTAGAAGCGCAGGTATCCCGACAGGTTGGCGGTGACGTGGTCGTGGTCGAGCAGGTTGACCGTGGCCTTCATCGTGCCGCTGCCGGTCGCGTCCTCGTAGAGGCCCTCGCCGCGCAGGATCGAGAACGTGCCGGTCGGGTAGACCATCGTGTCCTCCGTCAGCGGCGCGGTGAGGTGGTAGCTGATCTTGAACTTGTCACCGTCGGGCTCGGTGATCATCGCCGTGCCCTTGATCTCGTACTTGCCGGGGATGGTCGCGGTGCACGCGTCCTCGGTCTGCGACCAGATGCCGCCGCTCGGGTTGCCCGTCGCGGTACCCGTCCCTGTCACCTTGTAGCCGTTGCAGCCCGTGGTGTCCGGATGCGTGGTCGCGACCACCGCGAAGTTCGCGGTGAGGTTGACGTTGGGCGGGTTCTCGATGGCGAACGAGGTGCCGGTCGTACCGCCGACGACCAGCGTCGCCGTGGCGGCGACACCCGCTATGCGTGCCGTCCAACGCCGGGTGATTCCTGACATGTTGTCCCCCCGTGACTGTCCAGAAGTGGCCAATGTGGCCTGAGTGAAGGCCTGTTGGGGACAGCTTCGTCGAACGGAGGTCTTCCCGTCGAGAGAACTCAGCTTATTTTCGTACTAAGTGTGTGGCTGAAAGATTTGCTCTTCGCTCGCGCGGACCGCCACCCCTGGGGCGGGTGTGACAGATAACGCGATAGTTGCTCGACACACCAAAGCGACACTGCTTGACTGGACGGTCACCTGGGGAGGGGAAGCACAGCCATGCGCAGTGGAGCAAAGGTCGCGATCGTCGGGGGCGTGTTCGCCGTCGTGGCGGGCGGCGTCGGGTACGGGGGCTACAACCTGTGGAACGGGATCACGGGCGGTGAGACGTCCCCGGAGTCCCGGTCCGAAGCCGCACCGAAAACCGGTCCCGTCACCGCCGAGGAGGTCACGACCACCGCGCGGGACTTCCTGGCCGCCTGGGCCGCCGGGGAACCGGAGAAGGCCGGACAGATGACGAACGACCCGGTCACGGCCGGGCCCGCCGTGGCGGCCTACCGGGAAGGCGCGAGCGTCACGGAGGCCACCATCACGCCGGGGGCGCCCGTCGGCGCGAAGGTCCCCTTCACGGTGAAGGCGACCGTCACCTACAAGGGCGTGTCGAAGCCCTGGTCGTACGCCTCCGAACTGACCGTCGTCCGGGGGACGACGACCGGCCGGCCGCTGGTGAAGTGGGCTCCGTCCGTACTCCACCCGAAGCTGACCACCGCCGAGGCCACGCTGCGCACGGGCGAGGCGGAGACGGCCTCGGTGAAGGCCGTCGACCGGAACGGCAAGGAGCTGACGGCGGAGAAGTACCCCTCACTGAGACCGATCCTCGACACCCTTCGTAAGCGGTACGGGGCGAAGGCGGGCGGCACGACCGGCATCGAGACGTGGATCGACTCCGGCAGCGAGACCGTCACCGACTCCACCCTCCTCGTCCTGTCGAAGGGGAAGCCGGGCACCCTGAAGACCACCATCGACGCGGACGTGCAGGCGGCGGCCGAGAAGGCGGTCAAGACGTACGGGAACGCCTCGGTGGCCGCGATCGAGCCGTCCACGGGTGCGATACGCGCGGTCGCCAACAGCCCGGCCACCGAGTACAACATCGCGTTCTCGGGGCAGCAGGCCCCCGGCTCGACGATGAAGATCGTCACAGCGGCGATGATGATGCAGAACGGCCTCGCGACGCCCGGCACCAAGGTCGAGTGTCCTCCCGATGTCGTGTCGCGGAGCCAGAGCTTCGAGAACCTCGACAGGTTCAGCATCCCCGACGGCACCCTCACCGAGGCGTTCCGCCGCTCCTGCAACACCGCCTTCATCAAGGCGGTCCCGCCCCTCGCCGAAAAGAACATCGCGGACACCGCCCTCGGCACCACCGCCCGCGACTCCTTCGGCATCGGCCAGGTCTGGAAGGTGGGCGTCCCGGCGGCGGACGGCAGCGTCCCCGAGTCGGCCGGGAGTGACACACCCGCCTCGTACATCGGCCAGGGCAAGATCACGATGAGCGCCCTGAACGTCGCCTCGCTCTCCGCGACCGTGAAGAACGGCGGATTCCTCCAGCCCTACCTGGTGGCGCGGTCGCTCGACGACCGGGAGTTCGCCAAGGCCGCACCGCTCTCCTCCGAAGTCGCCCTGGGGCTCCAGAAGATGATGAACGCGGCGGCGACGGCGTCGGACGGGACGGCAAGGGAGGCGATGGCCGGCGTCCCCTTCCCCAAGGGCGCCAAGACCGGCTCCGCCGAGGTCGACAGCCAGGGCACGTCCAACAGCTGGTTCACCGGCTACTCCGGCGACCTCGCGGCGGCGGCGGTCGTCCAGGAGGGCGGCCACGGCAGCGACGCGGCGGGACCGGTGGTGGCGGCGGTGCTGAAGGCGGGCTGACCACGCGCCGCCGGAACCCGGTCGCATGGCCCGTACAGCTACCGCTAGCGTGCAGGCCATGACCACCGACAGCTCACTTGCCCACCCCCAGTTCGCCGCAGCTCTCCAGGAGTTGGGCCTCGACGTCGAGGTCCGCCGCTTTCCGGAGGACACCCGCACCGCGCAGCAGGCCGCCGAGGCCATCGGCTGCGAGGTCGCCGAGATCGTGAAGTCGCTGATCTTCGCCGCCGACGGGGTGCCCGTCCTCGTCCTGATGGACGGCGCCTCGCGGGTGGACGTCGAGCGGGTACGGCGGGAGCTGTGCGCGGCGAAGGTCACCCGCGCCGACCCGAGGGTGGTCCGGGAGACCACCGGGTACGCGATCGGGGGCGTCCCGCCGTTCGGGCACAAGACCCGGACCCGCGTCCTCGCCGACCGGGGCATCCTCGACCACGACGTGGTGTGGGCGGCGGCGGGCACCCCGCGCACGGTCTTCGCGATGGACCCGAAGTCCCTCGTGACGCACGCCGGAGGCGTCCTGGTGGACGTCCGCGAGTCCTCGGCCTGAACGACCCCCGCTCGCGGCAACCGTCAGGAGCCGACAGCACCGCCTCCCGGCCCGTCGCACGAGGCTCGGAAGAAGTCCGTACGGATGCGACGGAAGCCGGTGTGGCCCGTGGACTGGACGTGGGCCAGGCACCAGACGGCGGGGGCTCGGCCGTCGTCAGCAGCGCCGGAACCGTCCAGGCAGGTGGTGCACTCGGCCTCGGTGATCGGCCCGCTTCCCGTACGGTCCTCTCGCAGTGCCCAGAGCCGGGGGCGGCGCAGGGCCCTCACGGCTCACCGCCCACGGACAACTCCGCCCATACGAGCTTTCCGGGCCCGCGCCGGTCGTCGATGCCCCACTTCGCGGCGAGGGTGTCGACCAGGGGAAGCCCCCAGCCACCGTCGGCACCGTCGAGCGGCAGTGCCATCAACGGCCGTCGCTCGGAGGCGTCGTGCACCTCGATGCGCAGGGCTCCGCCCCGCACCCGGGCGAAGTGGGTCTCGATCTCCCGACCAGGCACCTGGCCGTGGCGCACGGCGTTCGTCAGCAGCTCCGAGAGGACGAGCGAGGCGGCGTCCTCGACGGCCCCCCACTCCCACCGGGCGAGCGTCCGGCGCAGTTCGCGGCGGGCCAGCGGCACGCTCCGTGCGGTCTGGCTCCAGCGCAGTACGACGGTCTCGCCGTCGCGCGGGTTCGCGGACCCCATCAAGCCACTTCCACACCGTGGATCGAGCGAGGGCCCACGTCGACACCGTGCACGGCCAGCCACAGAGCCCGCCGCCGCTGCCGCTGCACCCGGCTTCGCTGCCGGGCCGCTTCATGGACGTCCAGGTAAGGGCGTACGAGTCGACTGTCCTCCCCTCGGAGGAGGGGAACGCCCTTGCGGCAGAGGGTTGTCGGCTCCGACGCGACACACGTGCGGGTGGACCGGGGTGCCGTCACATCCAGACGGCGACGCCCGGACGGTGGCAGTAACAGCCGCAGGACCAGTCCGACAAGGCGGACGATAGGGTTACTCATGTTGACGCTCCTTGTAAGCGTTGACCACGCCCCCGGACCGGTCGCACGGTCGCGGGGGTCTCCTGTTTCACGCACAGGTCGACGGTCCACCTCACCGTTACGCAACGACAACGGTGAGTGACCACGACCACAGCATGCCCGTGCACCCCCAAAGAATGCAACCCTTGCGAAATACCGGTTGGCGTTCGAATCAAGTTGAGCGCCGATGCCGTGACCGCGCACACTCGCGGTATTAGCCCGGCAGAGAAGGGACCGCGCCATGCCGGACAAGCGACCACGCCCGCCGACCGTCAGACTGCGCCGTCTCGCAGCCGAGTTGAGGAAGCTGCGCGCTCAAGCCGGACTCACGCGCGAGGACGTCGCCGAGCGAACCGGCATCAACGAGGCCACGCTCTACCGAATCGAGCGGTCACGGGCGCGTCCTCAGAAGCGCACTCTGATCGGGCTGTTGGACATCTACCGAGCCGAAGAGGCTCAGCGCACAGACCTCTTGGCGCTTCAGAGCGGATCCAACGACCAGGGCTGGCTGCGGCCGTACCACTCCGAGCTGCCCGAGGAGTACACCTCGTACATCGGCTTCGAAGCGGAGGCGCGCACGGTCCGCAACTACGAGTCGCTGTTCATTCCCGGACTCGCCCAGACCGAGCACTACGCCTCGGAGGTCGTCAGAGGCGTCCTGCCGACGGCAAGCCAGAAGGAGGTCGCCCAGCGCGTCCAGGCGCGCATGGAACGGCAGGTCGTCCTCACCAAGCAGCACCCGCTGCAACTCTGGGCGATCGTGGACGAGGCGGCCCTGAGGCGCCGCGTCGGCGGGCGCGAGGTCATGCGGGAACAGGTACGGCACCTGCTGGACCTCATGTCGGAACCCCACATCACGTTCCAGGTGATCCCGTTCGAAAAAGGCGCCCATGCCAGCATGACCGGCAGCTTCGTCCACATGGACTTCCCGGACACGGACGACCCCGAGCTCGTCTATCTCGACACACCCGCCGGCGATCTGTTCCTGGAGTCGGAGGCGGAGATCCGTCGCTACAAATCCATGTTCGAGCACCTCCAGGCGGTGGCGCTGGGGCCGAACGACAGTGTCGACCTGCTGATTAGGCTTGTGGAAGCCGAAGACTGAGAGAAGGTGTTGGAAGTGCAGCACTACGCCGTCGAGCCCACGTGGCGAAGCAGCAGCTACAGCAGTGGCAACGGACAGTGTGTCGAGGTCAGAGACGACCGCCCGGGCAGCGTGCCCGTCCGCGACAGCAAGACCCCCGCCAGGCCTCACCTCTCCTTCCAGGCGGACGCCTGGAGCGCGTTCATCGGCGCCGTGAGGGCCGAGCAGCTGTAGGACGTCCCTGGGTGCCGGGGATGCAGGGGCAGCACCGCCGGGACACTCAGTCAAGCGACGCCAAGGCACTCGCGACGAGGGCGCGTGCGGCGGCTCCTCGTACGGCTCCCTGCGAGAGCCGCTCGAAGGCGCGGGCGTACAGCTCGACCTGGCTGGGCTGCGTGAGCGTGGAAGCCGCGTCGAGCGTGTCCGCGTGGACCCTCGCGCCGTCGAAGATCGTGAAGGTCGGCATGGGCCACACGGTCCGCTGCCCCGAGAACGGGACGATCCCCAGAGCGACGTTCTGGAGATCCATGACCCCGAGCAGGTGGCCGAGCTGCGCTGCCATGGTGTCAGCGCTGCACAGTCGGTGCCGCAGGACCGATTCCTCCAGAACGAACGAGAACCGGTGCGCTCCGTGGTTCAGGACCGCGTTTCGCCGCATGCGGACCGCCACGGCATCGCTCACATCGTTCGGGGTTCCTCTGAAATCCGCGATCGAGGACAAGAGTGCGGAGGCATACCCGGGCGTTTGCAGAAACCCAGGGATGACATCGGACACGTACACCCGGAACACGCGGGTTCGCTGGTACAGGCTCTCCGTGGACTCTTGCACGCGCCGGAGGCCACTGCCCTGAAGTCGTCTCCACTGCACGTGCGCGCTGACGGACTGCCTGTTCGCCGCGACCAGGTCGGGCGCCTGGTCGTCGGCGTCACAAGCTCGGCACCATGCCCGGATGTCCGCATCGGCAGGTGGTGTCCTGGCGTTCTCGATCCGGGAGGACTTCGACTCCGACCAACCACACCTGACAGCCAGCTCCCGCCCGCTGATACCCGCGTCCCTACGGATCTCACGCAGTCGGCCGGCCAGTTCTTCGCGGGCCTTCTGAACGCTCGAAGAGGGATGTGGGGCCATGGAGCCGGCTTTCGTCAGATCTCGTACAGGTGGTGCGGGACCGCTCGCCGCCAGACAGCTTCGAAGGCGCTGGTGCACAGCTTCACGGTCTCGGGGTGCTCGGTGATCTCATCCTCGACCACCACCCCGTCACCCGAGAAGTGGTGCACCCGAAGAAGGCTGTCATCGAACAGCCAGAAGTCGTTTCCGGGCAGGGGGATGTCCGTAGCCTGTCGTCGGGGCAGCCAGCGGACTTCCTCACCGGCCGTGACATTGGCGTGGGTGACGTAGTGCTCCCACCGGATGTACTCCGTCACGGGCTCGGAGACGATACGAGCCCGGCGGATCGATACGCCCCTTGCCACGGTGTCCCTGATCAGCTGGTCGTACGGGTGCCACCAGGACTCGCGGTCCGCCCAGTTGATCCGCTCGCCGCGCTTCCATGCCTCGAAGCGGTCGGTGGGAGCGTACGAGTCCCGCAGCTCCAGATGAACGGCGGACCGCTCGCACCGACCGAGCAACTCAGCGAAGCTGGGCACGTTCGAGGGCATCACAGGCCTCCCTGATCATCGGAATCATGCGGGCCGGAATCCTGACGATGGCCTCACCGTCGGGCACCGGTCCGTTCGCGGGGCTGCCGGCCTCGCCCCGGTGCGCCCACGACTGCCCGCGCACGCGGCCCCGCGCACGCGCGGCGCCGTCGCCCTGCTCACCGCCTCGCTCGCCTACGCCACGCTCACCGTCGCGTACGTCGTCACCAACCGCACCACCCCGCAGCGCGAACAAGGCGCCGCCAGGCCGAGGACCGCCAGGCCCACCAGGACGATCCCGAGCGTGCGGCGGGGCGGCTTCGGGGTGGGCGTCGGGGTCGGCGTCGGCCGGGATGCGTCGTGGTTCATGACTCCATGGGAGACGAAGGGCCGTTGCCGTGGCGTATCCGGTTTTCGATATGCCCGCGATACGCCCGCGATACGTCCGGTCGTACGCGGCTCAGCGCGGCTCCCCCAGGACCTCCGCGAAGTGCGTGTTCACCGCGAGCAGGCCGCCGTCCACGCGGAGGACCGTACCGGTGATCCAGGAGGCGTCCCGGGAGGCGAGGAAGGCGACGGCGGCGGCCACGTCCTCGGGGGCGCCGACGCGGCCCAGGGGGTAGACCCGGTCGGCGAGGGCCGCCAGGTCCGGTTCGCGGCCCGTCCACCCGGTCGTCGCGATCGTGCCCGGGTTGACCTGGTTCACGCGGACCCCGCGCGGCGCCGCGTCGCCCGCCAGGGTGCGGGTGAGGGAGGCCAGGCCCGCCTTCGCCGCGCTGTACGCGTGGCCGCCGAAGTCCGCCTCGGCGTTGACGGAGCCGATGGTGACGATCGCCCCGCGGCCGCCGGCCGCCGCCAGGTGCGGCAGCGCCGCCCGGGAGCAGCGGACGGCGCCCATGAAGGTGATGTCGTGCTGGCCGGTCCAGACCTCGTCCGGCTCGTCCTCGAAGCGGTCCCGGTCGGGGGCGACGGGGCCGAAGGCGTTGTTGACGAGGACGTCGAGGCCGCCGAGGTGCTCCACCGCGTACGCGACCGCCGCGTCGACCGAGGCCCGGTCGCCGACGTCGCAGCGCAGGGCCGCCGCCCCCGGGATGCGGGCCGCCGTCCTCCCCGCCTCCTCCTCGTCGATGTCGGTGACCAGCACCCTGGCCCCCTCCGCCGCGAGGCGCCGGGCGGTGGCCGCTCCGATGCCGCGTGCCGCGCCGGTGACCAGTGCCGTGTATCCGTCGAACCGCCTGGTGAGTTCCATCCCTGGATCTTCGCAAGGAGCACCGGTCTTCAGGCCGGGCGGGAATGCGATCCTCGGCCCGGAGCCGCGAAACGGCGCCGTGCCCGGTCCCGCGACTCTGTCACCTGCCCCTCGCGCGGGGACCGTTGATCGACTAGCGTCACGGGGCCGTCCTGAGGCGCGGGACGCGCGCGGGCGGGGGGAACGGAAACATGGCTCAGCTGATCGCCGTCGCGATCATCACGGTTCTGGCTGTCATCAGCCCCGGCGCGGACTTCGCCATGACGGTCCGCAACAGCTATCTGTACGGGCGGACGGCGGGGGTCCTCGCGGCCGTCGGGATCGCGCTCGGCGTGCTCGTGCACGTCACGTACACCATGCTCGGCGTGGGCCTTCTGGTGTCGCGTTCGCCGATGCTGTTCACCGCGATGAAGCTGATCGGCGCCGCCTACCTGGTCTACATCGGATACAGGACCTTCGTCACCAAGTCGCAGGTGGACGTCGACCTGTCAAGCGACGCCGGCCTGTCGAAGGCGGGGGCGCTGCGCACCGGGTTCCTGACGAACGCGCTCAACCCCAAGACGATGCTCTTCGTGCTGAGCACGTACACCCAGGTCGTCAGCGCCGAGACGCCCGTCCTCCAGCAGGTCGGCTACGGCCTGTTCATGTCGTTCGCGCACCTGGTGTGGTTCGGGCTCGCCGCGGTGCTGTTCTCCCAGGAGAGCCTGCGCGCCCGGCTGCTGCGGCGGCAGACCGTGCTCAACAAGGTCATCGGGACCGTGCTCGTCGGGCTCGGGATGGTGCTCGCGCTGACGCCGTCCGCCGCCTGACGTCCCGTACCGCGGCGTCCACAGCGTCGCGGCGTCTACAGCGCCGCGGCGTCTACAGCGCCGCGGCCCGCACCGCCCGCACCAGGGCCTGGGCGCGCGGGTCCGCCGTGACCGTCTTGCGCATGCCGTTGGTGACGTACCCGAAGGCGATGCCGGAGTCGGGGTCCGCGAAGCCGAGCGAGCCGCCCCGGCCGGGGTGGCCGAAGGAGGACGGGCCGAGGAGCGGGGAGGCCGGGCCGTGCAGCATGTGGCCGAGGCCGAAGCGGGTGCCCACGAGCAGCACCCGGTCCGGGCCCGCCGACTCCTCGGCCCCGGCGAGGGCGAGGGTGTCGGGGGTGAAGAGGCGTGCGGCGCCGTTCACCGGGCCGAGGGTGGCCGCGTAGAAGCCGGCGAGGGCGCGGGCGGTCGCCACTCCGGCCGAGCCGGGCAGTTCGGCGGCCCGGTAGGCCGGGTCGTTCTCGTCGGGCTTGGGGTCGATGGCCCCGAAGGCGCGCCGGGTGAGGGAGTCGGGGTTCTCGTATGCCTCGGAGACGGAGCGCTTGGGGCGGAGCCTGAGGGCGCCGCCGCCGGGCGGGTCGATCTCCTCGACGGGGCCGAGCCGGCCGACCCGGTGGGCCTGTGCGTCGGGCAGTCCGATCCACAGGTCGAGGCCGAGGGGGCCGGTGATCTCCTCGGCGACCCAGCTGCCGATGGTGCGGCCGGTGACCTGGTGGACCAGGCCGGAGAGCAGCCAGCTGAAGGTGTGGGCGTGGTAACCGTGCCCGGTGCCGGGCTCCCAGGAGGGGGCCTGGGCGGCGATGGCGGCGGTCGCCGTCGGCAGGTCGGTCGCCTCGGCGAGCGTGAGGGGGCGGTCGAGGACGGGGACGCCCGCGCGGTGCGCGAGGAGCTGCCGTACGGTCACCCGGTCCTTGCCCGCCGCCTTGAAGTCGGGCCAGTAGGCGGCGACCGGGGCGTCCAGGTCGAGCAGGCCGCGCTGGTGCAGGAGCAGGGGTACGGCGGCGGCGACGCCCTTGGTGGCGGACCGGACGACCTGGGCGGTGTCATGGGCCCACAGGTCCTGCCCGGCCTGCTCTTCGCCGTCGGCGGACTTGGTGCCCGCCCACAGGTCGACGACCTTGACGCCGTCCCGGTGGACGGCGACGGCCGCGCCCCGCTCACCGCGCTGTTCGAAGTTGCGCAGGAACGCGTCCCTGACCGGCTCCCAGCCCGCCGCCACCGTGCCCTGGACGTCCACCCGACCCACTCTCCCTTTGTACGACCTTTTGTACGACCTTTTGTACGACCGGCTCCCATGGTGCAACGCGAGGGGCGAGGGTCGGATTCCGGGGTCGGGCGACGGGGTCGGGCGACGCGGTCAGGCCACGGAGCTGGGCACGAAGCCGAACGGCAGCTCAAGACGGTGCCGTGCCATCAGCTCCTCGTCGGTGAGGATCTCGCGGGTCGGCCCGTCGGCGGCGATGACGCCCTCGCTGAGGATCACCGCGCGCGGGCAGAGCTCCAGGGCGTACGGCAGGTCGTGGGTGACCATCAGGACGGTGACGTCGAGCCCCCTGAGGATGTCGGCGAGTTCGCGGCGCGAGGCCGGGTCGAGGTTGGAGGACGGCTCGTCGAGGACGAGGATCTCGGGCTCCATGACGAGGACGGTCGCGACGGCGACCCGGCGGCGCTGCCCGAAGGACAGGTGGTGCGGCGGCCGGTCGGCGTACTCCGCCATCCCCACCCGGTCGAGGGCCTTGCGGACGACGGCGTCGAGTTCGGCGCCCCGCAGGCCCGCCGCCGCCGGGCCGAAGGCCACGTCCTCGCGGACGGTCGGCATGAACAGCTGGTCGTCGGGGTCCTGGAAGACGATGCCGACCTTGCGCCTGATCTCGGCGAGGTGCTTCCTGCCGACGGGGAGCCCGGCGACGGTGACCGTGCCCGCGCCGCCGGTGAGGATGCCGTTGAGGTGCAGGACCAGGGTGGTCTTGCCGGCGCCGTTGGGGCCGAGGAGGGCGACCCGTTCGCCGCGCCCGACGGTCAGGTCGACGCCGAACAGGGCCTGGTGGCCGTCGGGGTACGCGTAGGCGAGGCCGTGCACTTCGAGCGAAGGGGCGGCGGTCATAGGGTCCATCCCAGGAGGCAGATCAGGAGTGCGGTGAGCGGCAGCGCGGCGGCGTACGCCCACTGCGCGCGGGTGGCGGTCGCCTCGTCGAGGACGGGCATGGTGCCCGTGTAGCCACGGCTGAGCATGGCGAGGTGGACCCGTTCCCCGCGTTCGTACGAGCGGATGAAGAGCGCGCCCGCCGACTTGGCGAGGACGCCCCAGTGGCGGACGCCCCGCGCCTCGAAGCCGCGCGAGCGGCGGGCGACGGACATCCGGCGCATCTCGTCGGTGATGACGTCGCCGTACCGGATCATGAAGGAGGCGATCTGGACGAGCAGCGGGGGCAGCTTCAGGCGCTGGAGGCCGAGGAGCAGGGCGCGCAGTTCGGTGGTGGAGGCGAGGAGCACGGAGGCGGCGACGCCGAGGGTGCCCTTGGCGAGGACGTTCCAGGCGCCCCAGAGGCCGGGGACGCTCAGGGACACCCCGAGGACTGTCGTCCGCTCGCCGGGGACCACGAAGGGCATGAGCAGCGCGAAGGCGACGAACGGCACCTCGATGAGCAGCCGCTTCAGCAGGAAGCCGGCCGGGATCCGGGCCTTCGCCGCCACGGCCGCGAGGAGCAGGGCGTAGCCGGCGAAGGCCCAGACGGCCTCGCGGGGCGTCGAGACGACGACCACGACGAAGCCGAGGACCGCGGCGAGCTTGGTGTGCGGGGGCAGCTCGTGGACCGGCGAGTGCGCGTGCCGGTAGAGCTTGTGGGCGTGCCCTGCCCCCATGTCAGGCCTCCAGGGCGGCGGCCCTGCGGCGGCGTACGACCCAGAACGCGCCCGTGCCGACGGCGAGGGTCGCGCCCACGCCGATGACGCCGGCCAGGCCGCCGGAGAGGCGGGCGGTCTCGACGCCCTCGACGCCGTAGTCGGCGAGCGGGGAGCCGGCGGCGGCGTGCTCCTTCGCCTTGGCGTCGATGCCCTGGTCGGCGGCGACCTTCTCCAGGCCGTCGGGGCTGGCGGAGGCGTAGAAGGAGACGAAGCCGGCGAGGACGAGGGCGGTGACGACTCCGCCGATCCACAGCTTCCTCGGGGACCGGCCGGTCGCGGGAGCGGCCGCCGGGACGGCGTCGACGAGTTCGCCGTCGACGCGGAGCTTGAGCGGCGCGGTCAGGCCGCGGGCGCCGTACACGAGGTCGGGGCGGACGGCGATGACCGCGCCGACGGTCAGCATGGTGATGACGGCCTCGCCGATGCCGATGAGGACGTGCACGCCGACCATGGCGGTGAGGACCTTGGGCAGCGGTACGTCGGTGGTGCCGCCGATCGCGTAGACGAGGGTGAAGGCGGCGGCCGCGGCGGGTACGGAGACGAGCGCGGCGACGAAGGAGGCCACGGTCACCGAGGCGCGGGTGCGGGGCAGCAGGAGGACGAGGCCGCGGAAGAGCCCGTAGGCGACGACGACGGTGACGACGCCCATGACGGTGATGTTCACGCCGAGGGCGGTGAGGCCGCCGTCGGCGAAGAGGACGCCCTGCATGAGCAGGACGACGGCGATGCACAGGACTCCGGTCCAGGGGCCGACGAGGATCGCGGCGAGCGCGCCGCCGAGCAGGTGTCCGCTGGTTCCGGCGGCGACCGGGAAGTTCAGCATCTGGACGGCGAAGACGAAGGCGGCGACGAGCCCGGCGAGCGGAGCCGTACGGTCTCCGCCGAGGCCCTCGGCACCGGGGGCGCCGCCGAGTTCGCGCCGCGCTCCGCGCAGGCTCACGGCGACGGCGCCGGCGGCGACGACACCGGCGACGGCCGATACGGGGGCGTTGATGAATCCGTCAGGTACATGCACGTCCCGAATGATGAACGCTCCTGCAAAGAGGTTGCAAGAGCGCACGTGTCACAGAACGGCCGCGCACGGTCGCACGTGACCCCGCCCACACCCGCGACCGATGACGCATGCACCGCGCCCGCGCCGGGAAGGAGTGGGACATTAGTCGATAAGAGGACAAAACGTGAGGAGCCCTCCGATGGCCGCCCCGCAGGACCGCGAAGTCGACGACCACGCCAAGGGACGGATCATCAGCGACGCCCCACTCTCCCGCCCGGTTCCGGTGTCCCTCCGTTACGACCCCGCGTTCTCCCCCGCGACGATCCGCCTCGGATTCCCCGGCGCCGTCGAGTGGTCCTTCCCCCGCGCCCTCCTGGAGACCGGCCTGCGCGCCCCGACCCGCCGCGGCGACGTCGAGGTCTGGCCCTGCGGCCGGGTCCAGACGATCGTCGAGCTCCACACGAACGACGGCGTCACGGTCGTCCAGTTCGACACGACGGCGCTGCTCCGCTTCCTCAAGCACACGTACGCCGCCGGTGCGTCGATGACGACACACTGACGGCGTACGGGATACCGGGTACGGGACACCGGGTACGGGATCAGGCCTTGACGAGGTCCGGCTTGGAGCCGGCGACCTCCTCGTCGCGCTTCGCGAGACCCTCGCCCTCCACGTCCACGTTCGGCAGGATCCGGTCCAGCCACTTCGGCAGCCACCAGGCCTTGTGGCCCAGGAGCGCGAGCACGGCCGGGACGATCGCCATCCGGACCACGAAGGCGTCGAAGAGGACCGCGACGGCCAGGCCGAAGCCGATCATCTTGATCATCTGGTCGGTCATGCCGATGAAGCCGGAGAAGACCGCGATCATGATCACCGCGGCGGCGGTGACCACCCGGGCGCTGTGCCGGAAGCCGGTCACGATCGCCTCGCCGGGCCGCTCCCCGTGGACGTACGCCTCACGCATGCGGGTGACGAGGAAGACCTCGTAGTCCATCGCGAGACCGAAGACGACACCCACCATGAAGATCGGCATCATCGACATGATCGGGCCGGTCTGCTCGACCCCGAAGAGGCTGCCGAGCCACCCCCACTGGAAGACCGCCACGACCGCGCCGAGGGCCGCGACCACCGAGAGCAGGAAGCCGAGGGCCGCCTTCAGGGGGACGAGGATCGAGCGGAAGACCACGGTCAGGAGCAGGAAGGCCAGGCCGACGACGAGGGCCAGGTACGGCACCAGGGCGTCGTTCATCTTCTGCGAGAAGTCGATGTTCATCGCGGTGGCGCCGGTGACGAGGACGTCGTCGCCGGTCGCGTCCCGGATGTCGTGGACCAGGGTCTCGGTGGCGACCGAGGACGGCCGGTCCTTCGGGACCACGGTGATCATGGCGGCGTCGCCGGCCTTGTTCGGGGTCGCGGGGGTGACCGCAGCCCAGCCTTCGAGGCCCTTGATCGAGGAGACCGTCTTGTCGGCGGCCGCCTTGTCGCCGTCGACGACGACGAGCAGCGGGCCGTTGAAGCCGGGGCCGAAGCCGTCCGAGAGCGCGTCGTACGCCCGGCGCTCGGTGGTGGAGGTCGGCTTGACGCCGTCGTCCGGGAGGCCCATCTCCAGGGAGGCGGCGGGCAGCGCGATCGCACCGAGTCCGAGGACGCCGATGAGCAGCACCGTCACGGGGCGGCGGATGACGAGGCGGGCCCAGCGGGTGCCGCCGTTCGGCTTGTCCGTCTGGGAAGCGGCGCCCTTCTTCAGTCCCTTGCGCTGCTTGCGGCCGATGACCTTGTCGCCGGCGAAGCCCAGCAGGGCCGGGATCAGGGTGAGCGCGATCAGTACGGCGATGACGACCGTGGCGGCGGCGGCGAAGCCCATCTTCGTCAGCATCGGGATGTTGACGACGGCCAGGCCGACCAGGGCGATGACGACGGTGAGTCCGGCGAAGACGACGGCGGAGCCCGCCGTGCCGACCGCGCGGCCCGCGGCGTCCTCCTTCTCGCGGCCCTCGGCGAGCTCCGCGCGGTAGCGGGAGACGATGAAGAGGGCGTAGTCGATGCCGACCGCGAGGCCGATCATCATCGCGAGGGTCGAGGTGGTGCTGCCGAGATCGAGGACGTTCGCGAGCGCGGCGATCGACGAGACGCCGATGCCGACGCCGATGATCGCCGTGAGCAGCGGGAGTCCCGCGGCGACGAGCGATCCGAAGGTCATGACCAGGACGATGCCGGCGATGATCACACCGACGATCTCGCCCGCGCCGGTCGCAGGCATGGTCTGGAGGGCGTCACCGCCGACCTCGACGGTCAGCCCCTTGCCCTGGGCGTTCTGCCCGGCCTGGGTCAGGGCCTCGCGCGTCTCGTCGCTCAGCTCCATCGCGTTGACCTTGTAGGCGACGGAGACGTAGGCGGTCGAGCCGTTCTGCGACACGGCCTGCGTGGCGTACGGGTCGGCGACCGAGACGATCTGGTCCGAGCCGGACTTCAGCGCGGCGACGGTCTCCTCGACGACGGCCTTGTGAGCCGGGTCGGTCACCTTCTGGCCCTCGGGGGCCTTGAAGACGACGCGGGCCGTGGCCCCGTCGGCGCCGGCGCCGGGGAAGCGCTCTTCGAGCAGGTCGAAGGCGCGCTGGGCCTCGGTGCCGGGAATCGAGAAGGAGCCGGAGGTGGGGGCGGGCGCGGTGGCGGCGCCGATCCCGGCTATCGCCAGGAGGGCCACCCAGAGGAGGGCGACGAGCCGTCGGCGCCGGAAGGCGGAACGGCCCAGCTTGTACAGGAACGTGGCCACGGGGGCGTACTCCCAGTGTGGGTGGGACAGGACATGGGGAGCCGGCCCGACGGCGTGAGCGGTTCGACGTCAGGTGGAGCGAGGTGGAGCCGGTACTGCTGGGGAAGGTGGCGCGAGTGCTTCTGGGGAACGCCAGTACTTCCGGGTAAAGGGATCAGACGCCGAGTGAGGGGAGCACGACGGCGTCGACGTAGGCGCTGAGGAACGCGCGGTCGACCGGCTGATCGTCGATCAGCGGCCGGGCGACGAACGCACCGATCAGCATGTGGGGAATGAGCTTCAGCGCCGGGTTGGCGGCGTCGACCTCTCCCCTGCGGACCGCTCTGTTCAGCACTTCGTCGAGGCCGTTCATCTCGGGTGCGATGAGCAGCTCGCGCAGTGCCCGGTGCAGTTCGGGGTTGGTGTGGACGGCATGGGCCAGACCCCGCATCAGCGCGGAGTCCTTCTCCATCTGGCAGTCGTCGGTCCGTGCCATCAGCTCGTGGAAGTCGCCGCGCAGCGAGCCGGTGTCGATCTCGGAGAGGTCGGCCGGCTTGTTGGCGCGCAGCGCCCTGGCGACCAGCTCGGGCTTGCTCCCCCACTGGCGGTAGAGGGTGGCCTTGCTGGAGTGGGTGCGGGCGGCGACGGCGTCCATGGTGAGGGCGTCGTAGCCGACTTCGCGGAGGAGGTCGAGCACGGCCGCGTACAGCTCGGACTCCCGCTCGGGAGTGAGTCTGCTGCGCGCCATGGCCGGCGCCTCCGATCGATATCAGCGAACGAAACGGTTTCGTACAGTACGAAGATACCCCCGCCCCTAACGAAACGAAACCGTTTCGTACGTGTCCTGGACCACACAGCGGTTCACACGCCGGTTCACACGCCGGTTCACACGACACAAGACGCCCGCATACACGTACGAGTTGCCTGACCCCCTCCGCGCGGAAAGCATGGGGACGTGAGTGACGACGTCGCGTATCTCCGTTTCCCGCACCTCCACGACGACCTGCTGTGCTTCGCAGCCGAGGACGACCTGTGGATCGCCCCGCTCGTGCCCGAGGGCGAGCGCCCCGGCCGGGCCTGGCGCCTCACCGTCGACCGGACGCGGGTCGGCCACCCCCGCTTCTCACCGGACGGGCGCCGGATCGCGTACACGAACTGGCGCAGCCTCGACCCCGAGATCCACCTCGTGCCCGTCGAGGGCGGATCCGCCCGGCGGCTCACCTACTGGGGCTCGGTGGACACCCGGGTCTGCGGCTGGACGCCCCCCGACAAGGACGGCCGCTCCGACATCCTCGCCGTCTCCTCGCACGGGCAGCCCTTCTCGTACTACTCCTGGGCCTACGACGTCCCCACCGACGGCTCCCCCGGCAAACGCCTGCCCTGGGGCCCGGTCTCCGACATCACCGTCATCGACGGTCACGACGGCCACGAGGGGGAGCGCCGCACCCTGCTCCTCACGGGCAAGCCGCCGCACGAACCGGCCGCCTGGAAGCGCTACCTCGGCGGTGCCACCGGACGGCTCTGGCTGCACGGCGAGCGGCTGCTGCCCGACATCGGCGGACACCTCGACTCCCCCATGGCCGTCGACGGCCGGATCGCGTTCCTCTCCGACCACGAGGGCGTCGGCAACCTGTACTCCTGCCTGCCCGACGGCACCGACCTGCGCCGCCACACCGACCACGCCGAGTTCTACGCCCGGCACGCCTCCAGCGACGGACGCCGGGTCGTCTACCAGTGCGCCGGCGAGCTGTGGATCGTCGACGCCCTCACCGCGGACTCCCGGCCCCGGAAACTGGACGTACGGCTCGGCGGCCAGCGCGTCGGCAGGCGCGCCTACCAGGTGCCCGCCGCCCACCACATCGACGCGCTCTCCGTCGACGAGACCGGCCGCGCCAGCGCCGTCTCCGTGCGCGGCAGCCTGTACTGGCTGACCCACCGCGACGGCCCGGCCCGCACCATCGTCGACACCCCGGGCGTCCGGGTCAGGCTCCCCGAGATGCTCGGCAGCGGCGGCCAGGTCGCGTACGTCACCGACGCCGAGGGCGAGGACGCCGTCGAGGTCGGCTACCTGCCGCGCGCCAGCGGCGACCGGCCGCCGCGTCGCCTCGCCTCCGGCGACCTCGGGCGGGTCGAGGAACTCGTCGCCGACCCCGACGGCGAACGGCTCGCCATCGCCTCCCACGACGGACGGCTCCTCCTCCTCGACGCCACCGAGGACTCCAACGGCGAGGTGACGGAGCTGATCCGCTCGGTCAACGGCCCCGTCCGCGACCTCGCGTTCTCCCCCGACGGCGCCTGGCTCACCTGGTCCCACCCCGGCATCGGCCGCTCCCTGCGCTCCATCAAGATGGCCCGGATCGCGGGCCCCGGCGCCCGGACCGTCGTCGACGTCACCAACGGCCGCTTCGAGGACGAGAACCCCGTCTTCACCCGCGACGGCCGCTACCTCGCGTTCCTCTCCTGGCGGGGCTTCGACCCGGTGTACGACGTGCACACCGGCGACCTGTCGTTCCCGCTCGGCTGCCGCCCCTACCTCGTCCCGCTCTCCTCCGCCACGCCCTCCCCCTTCGCGCTGCTCCCCGACGGGCGCCCGGCGGCCGGCGGCCTCGACCCCGCCGACGACGACACGGACACCGGCGACGGCACCGTCACCGTCGAGATCGAGGGGCTCCCCGAGCGGGTCACCCCCTTCCCCGTCGCCGCCTCCAAGTACTCCGGCCTGCACCCGGTCAGCGGTGGCGGACTCGTCTGGCTGCGCTGGCCCATCTCGGGCGCGCTCGGCGAGACCTTCGCCAACCCGGCCGACACCTCGGGCCGCCCCACCCTGGAGCACTTCTCCATCGTCAAGGCCCGCAAGAGCGAACTCGCCAAGGACCTCGACTGGTTCTCGGTCAGCGGCGACGGCACCCGGCTCGTCGTCGCCGACGAGGGCGAACTGCGGGCCGTGCCCGCCACCGAGTCCGGGGACGGCGACTCCACCGTCTACCTGGACCTGCGGCGCATCCTGCACGAGGTCGACCCGGGCGCCGAATGGCGACAGGCCTTCGACGAGGCCGGCCGGATCGTCCGCGCCTACTTCTGGGAACCCGGCATGGGCGGCGTCGACTGGACGGCCGTACTCGACCAGTACCGGCCGCTCGTCGAACGGATCGCGTCCCCCGACGAGTTCGCCGACCTGCTGCGCGAGGTGATGGGCGAACTGGGCACGTCGCACGCGTACGTCACGCCCGCCCGCCGCAACGAGGGCCCGCCGCACTACCAGCGGCCCATGGGGCTCCTCGGCGCCAACCTCGTGCCCCGGGAGGCCGGCTGGACGGTGAAACGGATCCTGCCCGGCGAGTCCTCCGACTCCAAGGCCCGCTCCCCGCTCGCCGGCACCGGCATCCGCGAGGGCGCCGTCCTCACCCATGTCGACGGCCGGCCCGTGGACCCGGTCACCGGGCCGTACCCGCTGCTCTCCGGCACCGGCGGCACCACCGTCGAACTCACCTTCACCCCCGCCGAGGGCGAGGGCCGCGCCCGCCGCGTCGCCGTCGTCCCCCTCGTCGACGAACGCCCGCTGCGCTACCAGGACTGGGTCGCCAAACGCCGGGCGGTCGTCCGGGAGGTCAGCGGCGGCCGCTGCGGCTACCTCCACATCCCCGACATGGGCGGCTCGGGCTGGGCCCAGTTCAACCGCGACCTGCGCATGGAGGTCTCCCGGCCCGCGCTCATCGTCGACGTACGCGGCAACGCGGGCGGCAACATCAGCGAACTCGTCATCGAGAAGCTCACCCGCCGGATCCTCGGCTGGGACCTCACCCGCAACGCCCAGCCCGTCGCGTACGCCTCCAACGCCCCGCGCGGCCCCGTGGTCGCCCTGGCCGACGAGGCCACCTCCTCGGACGGCGACATGATCACCGCCGCCTTCAAGCTCCTGGGCCTCGGGCCGGTCGTCGGCCAGCGCACCTGGGGCGGTGTCGTCGGCATGACCGGCCGCCACCGGCTCGGCGACGGCACCCAGATCACCGTCCCGATGAACGCGGCCTGGTTCCCCGAGTACGGCTGGTCCCTGGAGAACCACGGCGTCGAACCCGACCTCGCGGTCCTGCGCACGCCCCTCGACTGGGCCGAGGGCCGCCACGCCCAGCTCGACGACGCGGTCCACGTCGCCCTCGCCCTCCTCACGGAGACCCCGGCGGCAAGCCCCCCGGGCTACGAGGACCTCCCGGACCGCTCCCGCCCGAAACTGCCCCCGAGGGAGAACGGCCGGTAGCCCCTACGGGACCAGCCCGGCCAGGTCCCCGAGTTCCAGCTCGTACGCGGTGCCCGGCTCCCCGTCGTCGAGCGTCACGCCTCCCACGGCCCCGAAACCGGTCCGGGCGAGCACGGCGCTCGACGCGGCGTTGCCCATGGCCACGAAGGCGGTCAGCCGGCTGAGCCCGTACTCCTCGACGGCCAGTCGGCACACCTCCCGCACCCCCCTGGTGGCGAACCCCCGCCCGGTCGCCCTCTCGGCGAGCCGGAAGCCGAGTTCGGCACTGCCGGCGCCGGCGTCCACGTCGACGAGATTGATCCGCCCGACGATCTCCCCGCCCTCGCCGACGAGCACATGGAAGTGGATCTCCCCTGCCTCCTGCGCCTCGATCAGCTCCCGATGCCTGTCGTCGAACTCCTCGAAGTACGCGTCCCCCCGATCGGGCACGGACGCGGCGAAGTACCCCCGGTTCTCCCGCTCGAAGGCGAGCAGGGCGGACGCGTGATCGGATCGCAGTCGCTCAAGTACGGCCATGCCGATCACCGTACGAAGATCCACCGCGCCACGCGCGCGAGTTATGCGCCATCATGCTCGCCATGCACGCGCTGATCAGGACCGAGGACGACCACGTCTGGGGCGTCTGCCCCACGGTGGAGGGGCTGTACGGGGATCCCGAGCGCGGGACGTACGAACTCAGGGGCTGGGTGCCGGAGGGTGCGGGAGTGCGGGAGGGATGGCTCGGGGAGTCGGTGTGGCTGGTGCCTGCGGACGACGAGCGCGACCGCTCGCCCTGGGAGCACGCGGAACACGCGGAACACGCGGAACACGCGGAGTACCGGGAGCACGACGCCTGGCTCCTGGCGGACGCGGAGGCCGTCCGCGCGACGGGCGACCTCGTCCTCTCCGGTGAGGACGACCACATGGGCCCGCCCGAGAGCCACCGGGGTCCCGTCCGGCTGCACGACGGGCGCCGATGGCTCGGTTCCTGCGAGGAGTTCACCCGCGTCCAGCCGGCCCCCCGCCCCCGTCCCCCGTTCGTCCTGCGCGGCCTCGTACCGGGCGAGCAGCTGCGGGCGGCCTTGGAGAAGGGGACCCGGCGGGCGCTGGAACTGGAACAGGTCGAGCTGGAACTGCGGGACCGGCGGGGCGAGCCGCTGACGAGCCTGCTGATGTGGGGCCGGGTCGCCGGGTGGAGGCCCTCGGCGCTCGGGCCCGAGCCGACCGAACAGACCCACCAGCTCGACCAGACCGGCCTGATCAGCCTGGTTGACCTGGAGCTGGACGGCACCTTCCACCATCCCGTCCCCGCGTGGGCCCGGCCCGTGTGGGAGCGCTGGCTGACGGGACCGCCGGAGGAGCCCGCCGCCTGGGCGGGGCTCGACACCCGGTTGCGCGGCGCCTGGCACGACCTCGTCCGGGAACGGGCCTGCCGCCGCACGTTCCGTGACCGGCCGGCGGGGACCACGTACGAACTCGACGGCCGGCACGTCACCGACGAACCCGGCCTCTGGCTCGCCCTCGGTGAGGCGGTGAACGGCCCCGGCGGCTACTTCGGCGGAAACTTCGGCGCTCTCCACGACTGCCTGGGCGGGTTCTTCGGCTTCACCGCGCCGGGCACCCTGATGTGGCGGGACTCCGCCGTCGCCCGCACGCACCTCTCCCGGCTGCTGTCGCCGGAGGGCGAGCCGTACGACCTCTTCGCGTCGATGCTCAGCGCCCTGGCCGAGGACGGGATGCGGGTCGTGGAGGCCTGAGACCCCCGAACACGCGAAAGGCGCACCCGGATTCCGGGTGCGCCTTTGCTGTTCGGAACGGTGCGTCAGGCGTCGCGGTCCTGGTCCATGCGTTCCCGGTCCATGCGGTCCTGGGCCTCCTGGCGGGCCCGGCGGGCCTGCTCCTCGGGGCGCTCACGGCCCTGGGAGGCGCGTTCGGACGCTTCGTCCTTCGCCTTGCCCATGGCCTCCTTGGCCTGCTGCTTGAGCTGCTCCGACTTGTCCTTGAACTGGTCCTGCATGCCCATGGAAGTTCACTCCTAGAAGGCTGTGAGAGGAAGGGGGCTTCGTGCCCCCTGGCCTCGACCAGCCTTGCACGGGCAAACATTCCACGCATTTCGATCAGTGACGGACCGTGAAGGCCGCGGGGAAAGCCCGTCAGGCGCGCTCCGTGCGCTCCTGCTCGTCCGCCGCCCCGCCCGCGCCCACCAGGCCCTTGGAGACCGAGCCCAGACGGGGCTCGAAGCGCTTCATCTCGCGCTGGCCGACCGTGGCGATGAGGCCGGGCAGGTGGCCGCGTACCGACTGCATCCCGCGCAGCCACCACTGTGCGTACACATGGGCGGAGCGTCGTTCGATGCCCGCCACGATCCGGTCGACGGCCGGGCCCAGGGGGTACGTGCGGTTCGAGGGCCACGGCAGCCGCTGCCGCAGCTCCTTCATCACGTCGTCCTGGTCGGCGCCCCGCACCATGTCCGTGTCGGTCCAGGAGAGGTAGCCGACGCCGACCTTCACCCCCTTGTACGCGACCTCGGCGCGCAGGCTGTGCGCGAAGGCCTCGACGCCCGACTTCGAGGCGCAGTACGCCGTCATCATCGGGGCCGGGGTGAGCGCGGCGAGCGAGGCGATCTGGAGGAAGTACCCGCGGGACTCCATGAGGACCGGCAGGAACGCCCGGCCGGTCACCGCGCCGCCGATCAGGTTGACCTCGATGACCCGCCGCCAGGCGACGGGGTCGGAGTCGACGAACGGTCCGCCCGCAGCCACACCGGCGTTGGCGACGACGATGTCGACCTTCCCGAACCGTTCCTTCACCTCGGCCGCGACCCGGGCCATCGCCTCGTGGTCCGTGACGTCGGCGTGCCACCAGTCGGCCTCGGTGTGCAGCCGGCCGGCGACCTCCTTGAGCTGCTCCGGCTCCAGGCCGACGAGCGCGATCTTCGCGCCGCGCGCGGACAGCTTGCGGGCGAGGAGTTCGCCGACGCCCCGGGCCCCTCCGGTGACGACCGCGACCTGCCCTTCCAGGCTCACCCTGCTCATGCCTCTGCCTCCTCGTTCTCCCGTTCCTCGGACTTCACTCCCAGGTACGTGAGGGTCAGTTCGCGGATCTGCGCGGTGACGGCTTCCGGGGCCTCCACCGGTGTCATGTGGCCCATGCCGGCCAGTTCGACGAGCCCCGTGCAGTGCGGCAGCGCCTCCGCCATCGCCCGGGAGTGGACGGGCGGGGTGAGCCGGTCGGCGGTGCCGACGAGCACGGCCACCGGCAGCCGCAGCTGCCGCAGGCCCGCTCCGAGGTCAAGGCCGGCCAGCACCTGCGACCAGCCGTACCGCGCCCCGCGCGGACAGGCGTGCACGATCCGGGCGCAGGCGTCGACCCGCTCGGGCGCCGACCCCGGTCCCATCGTCGCGTACTTGAGGATCCTCTTCGAGAGGGCGTTGACCGGTCCGAGCGGCGCCTTCGCGCCCAGGACCGCCTTGGTGAGACGGCTGCGCAGACCGCCCGGCCGCAGCGGTACGACGGTGGCCTCGGCCGTCAGCCGGGAGGGCCCGGTGGAGCAGAGCAGGACGGCGGCGGCGTGCTGCCGGAAGCCGGGCCGCCCGGCGGCCGCCATGATCGTCATGCCGCCCATGGAGTGGCCGGCCAGGACGGCCCGCTCGCCGGGGCCGAGGGTGGCCGCGAGCACGGCCTCCAGGTCGTCGGCGAGCGCCGTCGTGGAGTATCCGCCGGGACCTGCCGCGGGGGATTTCCCGTGGCCGCGCTGGTCGTAGGCGATGACCCGGTGGTCGGCGGCGAGCGCCCGTATCTGCTCGGCCCAGAAAGCGGTCGAGCAGGTCCAGCCGTGGGCGAGGACGACGGCGGGCGCGCCCTCGGGGCCGTACACCTCGACGTGGATCCGGGCGCCGTCGGCGGAGAGGGCGGTGAGTTCGCGGGAGGCGGGCAGCGAGGTCAGGTGCCGGCTCACTGGGCGGCCTCCTGCTTGCGGGCGGCGGTACGGTCCTTCTTCGGCGCGGTGACCGGCTTGGGTGCGCGCAGCACCTCGTACTCGGAGAGGTCGACCTGCCGGGTCTCGCGCCGGAACTCGCCCGTGGTGCCCGGCCACAGCGTGGTGTTGCGTCCGTTGGCGTCGAGGTACCAGCTCTCGCAGCCGCCCGCCTTCCACACGGTCCGCTCCATCCGGGCCTGCACCTTGCGGTTCCAGGCGCCGACGGCGGAGGGCCGGACGGCGAGGGCGGCACGCCCGCCGAGACCAGAGGGAGTCAACAGAGCCAGCTGGCGCAGGTAGTCGGCCATGTAGTTCAGCTGGGACTCGATCATCAGGATCATCGAGGAGTTCCCGAGGCCCGTGTTGGGGCCGATGACCGTCATGAAGTTGGGGAAGCCGGCGGCGGTGGCGCCGCGCAGCGCCTCCATGCCGCCCTTCCAGCTCTCGGCGAGGGTCTTCCCCTCCGCGCCGACGACCCGCTCGGCGATCGGCATGTCGGTGACGTGGAAGCCGGTGCCGAAGACGATCGCGTCGACCTCGGTCTCGGTGCCGTCGGCGGCGACCACGGTCGAGCCGCGGACCTCGCGCAGGCCGGAGGCGACGACGTCGACGTTGGGCTGCGCGACCGCCGGGTAGTACGTGCTGGAGAGCAGGATCCGCTTGCAGCCGATGCGGTACGAGGGCGTCAGCTTGGCCCGGAGCGCCGGGTCCTTGATCGCCTTGGCGATGTTGGCCTTGGCGAGCTTCTCGACGAGCCCGAGTTCGTTCGGGTGCTTGGTGAAGGCGCCGACCTGTAGTTCGCGGATGCCCCAGAGCAGACCGCGGCGCAGCGTGCCGGTGACGGGCACGGCGCGGTGGAGCCAGCGTTCGGGGCCGCTGATGGCCCGGTCCATGCGGCGCATCACCCAGGGGGGCGTGCGCTGGAAGAGGGTCAGCTTCGCGACCTGGGGCTGGATCGCGGGCACGATCTGGATGGCGGAGGCGCCGGTGCCGATCATGGCGACGCGCTTGCCGGTGAGGTCGTAGTCGTGGTCCCAGCGGGCGGAGTGGAAGACCTTGCCGGGGAAGCCGGCGAGCCCCGGGATGTCGGGGATCTTGGGGTCGGACAGGGGCCCGGTTGCGGAGACGACGACCTCGGCGCTGAAGGAGCCCTGGCTCGTCTCGATCTCCCAGCGGAGCGCCTCGGCGTCCCACTCCATGCGCAGCACCTCGTGGCCGAGGCGGAGGTGGGGCCGGATCCCGAAGGTGTCCGTGACATGCTCCAGGTAGGCGCGGATGTGGCGCTGTCCCGAGAAGGTCCGCGGCCAGTCGGGGTTGGGCGCGAAGGAGAAGGAGTAGAGGTGGGAGGGTACGTCGCAGGCGCAGCCGGGGTAGCTGTTGTCCCGCCATGTGCCGCCCACGGAGTCGGCCCGCTCCAGGACCACGAAGTCGGTGATCCCCTCGCGGCGCAGCCGGACGGCGGCCCCGAGGCCACCGAATCCCGATCCGATCACCGCCACCCGTACGTGCTCGTGCTTCGCCATGCCGCCTCCCGTGCGCCCGGCCAATCACGCCAGCAATCACTGGCACAGTCGGGACTGTAGAGCAGCTCCATACCGAGCGGTAGGGGTACGGCAAGGGAAAGTTACCGGCGGTACAACATAGGCTGGCGTGCGTGGCAGACGGATCGGACAGGGATGCACGCGCGGACGCGGACAAGGGCGCTCCCACAGGCACGCCCCCGGGCGCACAGGCCGGCGTACGCGAGTACCGCATGGAAGAGCTGGCCACCGCCGCCGGCATCACCGTGCGCACCCTGCGCTTCTACCGCGAACGCGGCCTGATCCCACCGCCCCGCCGCGAAGGCCGGATCGCCTGGTACGACGAACAGCACCTGGCCCGGCTGCGCACCATCGCCGCCCTCCTGGAACGCGGCCACACCCTCACCGGCATCGCCGACCTCACCAGCGCCTTCGAGAGCGGCCGCAACGTCCGCGAGGTCCTCGCGCTCGACTCCCCGAGCGAGGAGGAGCCCGTCCGCCTCACCCCCGAGGAACTCGCCGACCACTTCGCCGGCGAGGTCACCCCGGAGAACCTCGCCGCCGCCCTCGACCTCGGCTACCTCGCCACCGACGGCGAGGAGATCGTCCACATCAGCCGCCGCCTGCTCGACGTCTCCGCCGCCCTCGTCCGCGAGGGCGTCCCCCTCGCCGAGGTCCTCAAGGCCGGCGCCCGGGTCCGCGAGCACGCCGACGCCCTCGCGGAACTGTTCACCGACCTGCTGCGCGCCCACGCCGCCGAGGAGGAACTGTGGCGGCTGCGCCCCCTCGCCAAGAGCGTGGTGGAGGCCGAACTGTCGATGGCGCTCGACCGGCGACTGCGCCCCACGCCCCCCGGGGAAGCGACCTCATGACCGCCCGGCAGGCTCCCGAAAGGCCCTACAGCTCGTAGACGACGGTCACGGGCGCGTGGTCGCTCCACCGCTGCTCATGGGTGGCGGCCCGCTCGACGTAGGCCTTCACGGCCTTGGCGGCGAGACCGGGGCTGGCGATCTGGTAGTCGATCCGCCAGCCCGAGTCGTTGTCGAAGGCCCGTCCGCGGTAGGACCACCAGGAGTAGGGCCCTTCCTGCTCGGGGTGGAGCGCCCGCACGACGTCGACGTAACCCCCGTCGGCCTCGTCGAGGACCCTGCCGAGCCACTCCCGCTCCTCGGGCAGGAAGCCGGCGTTCTTCTTGTTGGCCCGCCAGTTCTTGAGGTCGGCCTCGCGGTGGGCGATGTTCCAGTCGCCGCAGACGACGACCTCACGCCCGTCGGCGGCGGCCCGGGTCCTGAGCTCCTTCAGATAGGGCAGGAACTCGCCCATGAACCGGTACTTCTCGTCCTGGCGCTCGGTGCCGACCTCACCGGAGGGCAGGTAGAGGCTGGCGACGGTCACGCCGGGCAGGTCGGCCTCGACGTACCGGCCACTGCCGTCGAACTCGCTCGACCCGAAGCCGACGCGCACCCGGTCGGGCTCGCGCCGGGTGTAGAGGGAGACCCCGGCGCGCCCCTTGGCGGCGGCGGGGGCGTGGACGGTGAACCAGCCCTCGGGGGCGCGCACCTCGACGGGCAGCTGCGCCTCCTCGGCGCGCACCTCCTGGAGGCAGACGGCGTCGGCGGAGGTCCCGGCCAGCCACTCGACGAAGCCCTTCTTGGCGGCGGCCCGAATCCCGTTGACATTCACGCTGGTGACAGTGAGCATCCCGGGAGAATACCGACACCATCGCATCGCATACATGTACGATACTCCGCATGAACATCCAGCCCACGCCTTATGACCACCCCGACGCCGTCAAACTCAACGACGCGGTCCAGGCGGAGTACGCCGTCCGCTACGACGACGAGGGCGATGTCACACCGCTGGACGCCGGAATGTTCGTCCCGCCCCAGGGCCTCTACCTCCTGGCCTACGACTCCGAGGGCAACCCGGTAGCCACCGGCGGCTGGCGCACCCAGGACGAGAACGACCAGGGCTACGAGAACGGCGACGCCGAACTCAAGCGCATGTACGTGATCCCCGAGGCCCGCGGCCTGGGCCTGGCCCGCCGCATCCTGGCGGCCCTGGAATCCGACGCCCGCGAGGCCGGCCGCACCCGCATGGTCCTCGAAACGGGAACGGCCCAGCCGGAGGCGATAGCCCTCTACACCTCCAGCGGCTACGAACCCTGCCCCAAGTTCGGCCACTACCGCGACTACCCCAACAGCCGCTGCTTCGCCAAGCCGCTGACCTGACGGAACCTCACCGCAGAGCCCACCACAGAACACCGAGCCGCACCGCCTCGTCGACGAGGCGGTGCGGCTCGCTGTCGTGCGCGATCCGTCATCTTTGTGAACAGCATTGAAAAGCCATGTGACATGTGCAATTTTACAGCGCAGCCCGTCACGGACGGGATCCCCTCCTCCCCTCCCAGGAGCGAACCTTGCGCGCCATGGCCCTCGTCACCGCCCTGCTCACAGCAGCCGTCGCGGCCGCTCCCGCCCAGGCGGCTTCAGCCGAGCCCGCCCCGCCGGGCCACGTCTTCGCGGACCCGGACCGGCGCCCGGCCCACGGCAACGCCACAGCCGCCCCCGGCGCGACCGGCACCACAGGCGGCAAGCTGGAATCGCGGATCCTGCCGATCGTCCACGACTGCAGCCCGTCGCTGCGGATCCGCGCCCAGGAGATGACCGCCGCCCAACTGACGGCGACGTGCGCGAGCCTGGCGAACCAGGACGCCTACTTCCACAGCGTGGTCAAGGACTCCGGGCCCGTCGCGAACGACCACAACACCACCCTGGAGGTCGACGTCTTCAACTCGAGCGCCGACTACAAGGCCTACGCGAGGAAGATCTACGGCATCGACACCAACAACGGCGGCATGTACCTGGAGGGAGACCCCTCGGCGCCCGGCAACCAGCCGCGGTTCATCTGTTACGAGCGCACCGACGTGAGTCCCGGCTGGCAGATCTGGAACCTGAACCACGAGTACACCCACTACCTCGACGGCCGCTACGACCTGTACGGCGACTTCGGTGCCAGCCAGACCACCCCCACCGTGTGGTGGGCCGAGGGCCTCGCGGAGTACGTCTCCTACTCCTACCGCGGCGTCACCTACACCAACGCGATAGCCGAGGCCGGCAAACACACGTACGCCCTGCGCACGCTGTTCGACACCACCTACGCCAACAGTGACGTCAACCGCACGTACAACTGGGGCTACCTCGCCGCCCGCTACATGATCGAGAGGCACCCGGCCGACGTCACCACCGTGCTCGGCCACTACCGCACCGGAAACTGGACCGCCGCGCGCTCCTTCCTCACCTCGCTGGACTACGAGAGCGACTGGAACGCCTGGCTCACAGCGGTGGCCGCGGGCGCCTGACCGGATCGTCGTGGGGCGGGACGCCCCTGACGCCTGAACCGCCATGACCGAACGACGAAAATCCCGCCCGATCTTTCGATCGGACGGGATTCTCGGTGTCTGTGGACCTGTGGGGATTTGAACCCCAGACCCCCTCGATGCGAACGAGGTGCGCTACCAGACTGCGCCACAGGCCCTTGCGACGTGTGAAACATTAGCATCCCGATCGACGAGAACAAAAATCGCTTCCGCCGCAGGTCAGCCGGGGGCCGTTGCCGGCCCCCGCCCGGGGTCATTCGTTGGCCGCCCGGGGGCGGTCGTCGTCGGCGTACTGGTCGAAGAGGGGGGTGCGGCCGTGGTCGCGGCCTCGGCGGGGCTGGGTGGGGC
>JOBE01000016.1 GCA_000717735.1 Streptomyces griseoluteus
CCGAGATCTACACCTCTCTATTCGTCGGCAGCGTCAGATGTGTATAAGAGACAGGGTGGGGTGGTGCGCGCCCGGCCGTCCCTCTCGCGAGGACTGTGTCCAGGAGGTCACGGGGAGCGGTCGGGCGCACGCCACCGGCGGGCCGGGTGAACCGGCTTGTCGCGTCGGCGGGTTACGCCGGGGAGAACAGGTGGTCGCTGATGAGGCGGGCCGCGCCGGTGACCCCGGCGGTCTGGCCCAGTTCTCCGAGGACGATGGGAAGGTTGCCGGTGGCCAGGGGCAGTGACTGCCGGTAGACCTGGGTGCGGACACTGGCGAGGAGGTTGTGACCGAGGCCGGTGACACCGCCGCCGATCACCACCAGACCGGGGTTGAAGAAGCTGACGAGTCCGGCGATGACCTGCCCGACCCGGTTGCCGCCCGCACGGATGAGGGCGAGCGAGGTGGCGTCGCCGGCGGCCGCGGCCGCGGCGACGTCGATGGCGGTGAGGTGCCCGGCCGCCGCGAGCCGGGCGGCGAGCTCCTGCGAGCCGCCGCCGCGAGCCGCGTCCTCGGCGTCGCGGGCGAGGGTGGCACCGCTGAAGTGGGCTTCCAGGCAGCCGGTGTTGCCGCAGGCGCAGGGACGTCCGTCGGGTTCGACCTGGATGTGCCCGATGTCGCCGGCGCTGCCCGTCGTACCGCGGTAGACCTCGCCGCCGACGACGATGCCGCAGCCGATGCCGGTGCCGATCTTGACGCAGAGGAAGTCGGCGACGGAGCGGGCGACGCCGGCGTGCTGCTCCCCCATGGCCATGAGGTTCACGTCGTTGTCGACCATGACGGGGCAGCCGAGTTCCTGGCTGAGCGCCTCCCGTACGGGGAAGCCGTCCCAGCCGGGCATGATCGGCGGCGCGACGGGGACGCCCTCGGGGAAGCGGACGGGGCCGGGGACGCCGATGCCGGCGCCGTCGAAGCCTTCCGCGAGTCCGGTGGAGCGGAGCTTCGCCGCCATCGACAGGGCTTGCTCGAAGACGGCGACGGGGCCCTCGCGGACGTCCATGGGGTGGTTGAGGTGCCCGAGCACCTCCAACTCGGCGTTGGTGACGGCGACATCGATGGAGGTGGCGCCGATGTCGATGCCGAGGAAGCGGAGTTCGGGCGCGAGCCTGATGTTGTGCGAGCGACGGCCGCCGCGGGATGCGGCGAGGCCGTCGGCGACCACGAGACCGGTCTCCAGGAGCCGGTCGACCTCGACGGCGAGCTTCGAGCGGGAGAGATCGATCTGATCGCCGAGCTGGGCGCGGGAGTTGGGTCCTCCGTCGCGCAACAGCCTGAGGAGCCGCGCCTGATGCCGGTTGGCAGGTCGTGCCGTCATGCGTCTCACGCGCCCCTCCCTCTCGCACACGCTCGTCTGCGGGCTTTCGAGGGGAACGTAGCAGCGGCGTACCGGGCTGGGAAGAAGTTGCGCACGAATCGACCCCGACTTCTTCCCGGATGGGGACAAAGGCGGGGTCCTGAGGGGAGAAGGGTCGGCGGCACCACGAGCCACGGCATCGGTGGCGGTGGCGGTGGCGGTGGCGGTGGCGGTGGCGGTCGTCAGCGGACCTCGACGAGGCGGGCCGAGACCACCACGTTGCCCGCGTAGCCGTTCTCCTCGGTGAACGTGCCGCCGCAGGTGATCAGCCGCAGCTCCGGGACGCCCGCGTCGCCGTAGACCCGCTCGGCGGGGAAGCCCTCCTTGGGCACGACCTCGACCCCGTACACGGCGAAGACGGCGGTCCGGCCGTCGCGGCGCGTCATCTCCACGCGGTGACCCCTGCCGAGGGCGCCGAGGTCGTAGAAGACGGCCCGTCCGCTCGGGGTGTCGACGTGGCCGACGACAACGGCGGTCCCGCGCTCGCCGGGGGTGACCGCACCCGTGAACCAGCCCGCGAGCCGGTCGTCCTCGGGCGGCGGCGCCTCGATCCAGCCGTCGGCGTCGAGCCCGACGTCCGTGACGGGCGCGTCGATCCGGACGGCCGGTACGCGCACCCGGACCGGCGTCGAAGGGGGCAGTGGTTCGGGTACGGGTCCGGTGGCGAGCGCGGCGACGGCCGCCCGGCTGCCGTCGGGGGCTGCCGCGGAGAGGGGCTGTGGCGGGCCCTCGACCCGGAGTTCCGCCGCACCGCCGCGTACGAGGTGGACGCCGACGAGGAGGACGACGGCTATGACGCCCCAGGCGCCGTGCCGCCCCGTGCCGGTTCTGTCGGCGCTGTCCGACCGTCCTGGACCGGGTCTCCCCGCGTCGGCCGGTCGTTCCGTCGGGTCCGGTCGCCCCACGTCCGCTCTCCTCCTCGCGCCGCCCCGCGCGCTTCGTGGCGCCCCTCCGTCCCGGTCCTCGTCACACCGGGACGGAGGGGCCGTTTCAGGCCCCCCGGCTCCGGGCCGTCAGGCGCGGCCGTCGGCGTCGCGGCGGCGGGTGAGGACGACGGCGGCGCCGAGCGCGCCGGCGATGAGCAGGACGCCCGTGACGACCTCGGTGACGCCGAGTCCCTCGGAGTCCGCGCCGTTGGCGGCGGTGCCGTAACCGGCCTTCACGCCCTTGTGCGCTCCGGACTGCGTGGCGTTGTCGTGCCCGCCCGTGTCTCCACCCGTGTGTCCACCCGTGCTGCCGCCGCCGATGGTGAGGGTGGTGGTGCCGCGCTCGCCCTTGCAGTCGAAGGTGATCTTGTACTGGGCGCCGGCCTTGGCGTCGAAGTCCACGGTCGCGGTGCCGGGGCGGCCCTCGTTCAGGGTCACCGTCTCGAACACCCCGGAGGTGACGGTCACGGACGGCACCTCGCAGCCGTCGGAGGTGAGGGTGACGGTGCCGCCGGGCGCGACCGTCGCGGGCGTGACGGAGAAGCCGAACGACGTGATGTTCTGGTCGCCCTCGTCCGCCAGGGCCGTCGGGGCGACGGCGATCACGGCGGAGGCGCTCAGCAGGGCGGCGGCGGAAGCTGCACGTATCGCACGCATGGCGGTGTCCTCCAGATCACGCGAGGGCCCGGCCGCGGAGCGATTCCGTGACGGAAGGCGACGACCCTCACCGCGATCGAAGCTAGGTCCGCCCCAGGCACGCCGCCACCGGGCTCCGCCGAACGGGTCATGACCCCGTGTGACCGCCGCGACTCCGTGACCGCTGGGCCGAAGGTCGCCCGCCGTCCGCGATCCGCCGTCAGCCGTACGCGGTACTTCGGCCGCGGTCCGTCAGGGAACCCGGACGACCTGACCCGCGTACGAGAGGTTGCCGCCGAAGCCGAAGAGCAGGACCGGGGCGCCGGAGGGCAGTTCGCCCCGCTCGACGAGCTTGGCCAGGGCCAGCGGGATCGAGGCGGCGGAGGTGTTGCCGGAGTCGACGACGTCGCGGGCGACGATCGCGTTGACGGCGCCGATCTTCGCCGCGAGCGGCTCGATGATCCGGAGGTTCGCCTGGTGCAGGACCACGCCCGCGAGCTCCTCGGGGGCGATGCCTGACCGCTCGCAGGTCTTGCGGGCGAGCGCGGGCAGCTGCTGGGTGGCCCAGCGGTAGACGGACTGGCCCTCCTGCGCGAAGCGCGGCGGGGTGCCCTCGATGCGGACGGCGTTGCCCATCTCCGGGACGGATCCCCACAGGACGGGTCCGATGCCGGGCGCCTCCCCCGCGGCCGTCTCGTCGTCCACCGCCTCGACGATCGCGGCACCCGCGCCGTCGCCGACGAGGACGCAGGTGGTGCGGTCCGTCCAGTCGGCCACCTCGGTCATCTTGTCGGCGCCGATGACCAGGACGCGGTGCGCCCCACCGGCCCGTACGGCATGGTCGGCGGTGGCCAGGGCGTGCGTGAAGCCGGCGCAGACCACGTTGAGGTCCATGGTGGCGGGCGAGGTCATGCCGAGGCGGGCGGCGACGCGGGCGGCCGTGTTGGGCGAGCGGTCGATGGCCGTGGAGGTGGCGACGAGGACGAGGTCGATGTCGTCGGGCACGAGCCCCGCGGTGGCCAGGGCCTTGCCCGCGGCGTGCGCCGCGAGCTCGTCGACTGGTTCGTCGGGCCCGGCGACGTGCCGGGTGCGGATGCCGACCCGGCTGGTGATCCACGCGTCGTCGGTGTCGACCAACTCGGCGAGGTCGTGGTTGGTGAGCACCTTGGCGGGCTGGTAGTGCCCGAGCGCTGCGATGCGAGTGCCCGTCATACCGGGGCCCCCTCGGTGAGTCGATCGTGGACAGGACCCCCCAGTCTTGCCAGCGACTGGTGGGTAACGGGTGACGTAAACCACCAAGATTCCCCGGTACCCCTTGGCCGACCGTGACAAGGCCCGGGCGGGGCACGGCCTCCGCGGCGCCGGCGGGCGCCGTGGCCGGGGTCGGTTCTTCAGTTCTTCGGCGGGTCGATCATCTGGAGGGCGAGGGTGGCCGGGGGCGGGGCGATGCCGGGGCCGCCGGCGGCCGTCCAGGCGAGGATGTCGTCGAGGGAGTCCTCGTCGAGGGTGAACGCGATCCAGGCGGCCCGTCCACCGCGCCGCCGGCCTTCGGTGGAGGGCTGGACGACGACGATGTTGGCCTGGGCGCAGGGGCCGAGGCAGTCGCTGGTACGGACGGCGAGCCGGCCGCGGGAGGCCGCTGCGGCCTCCCGGAGGCGGGTGAGCTGGCCGGCGTGGTCGGTGCCGGGGTTCTTGCGGGCGTCGCCGCAGCAGCAGCCCCGGCAGACGACGAGGGAGCAGGGGCGGGCCCCGTACCGTATCGGGACCGGGGTCATTCGGGGCCGTCCAGGGTGATCGCGGAGACGGGGGCGACCGTGCCGAGGCGCGGGAAGTCGAGGTCGACGGAGGCGCGGTGCTCGTCGGCGGTGAGCGCGGTCATGGCGTCCTCGGCGAAGACGAGGTCGTAGCCGTGGTCGCAGGCGGCGCGGGCGGTGGACTCGACGCCGAGGTTGGTGGCGATGCCGCCGAGGACGAGGGTGGTGGCCCCGAGTCCGGTGAGCAGCTCGTGGAGTCCGGTGTCCTGGAAGGCGCCTATGGTGCGCTTGACGACGACGGGTTCACCGTCCCCGAGGAGGTCGGGGGCGAGGTCGCTGCCGGGCGGCTGGTGGTCGACGCCGGGGCGCTCGGACCGGATGTGGACGACGGGCGCGCCGGCGGCGCGGAAGGTGTCGGCGAGCCGGGCGGCCGCGGCGAGGGCGTCGGTGCCGGGCCTGGGGGCGAGGGGCAGCGCGACGATGCGCTCCATGAGGTCGACGAGGACGAGGGCGGTGCGGCCGGGATCGAGTGCGGGCATGGGAGCACCGTAGCGGCCCGGATGATCACCGGGTCTCCGCGCCCGCCTCCGCGGCCGTTTCCGCGCCCCTCCCCGCGGCCGTCTCCACACCCTCCTCCGCGTCCGTCTCCGCGTCCCGTGCGCGGCGCCTCGCGATCACCGCGCAGACCATCAGCTGCATCTGGTGGAACAGCATCAGCGGGAGGACGGCGAGCGAGGCCTGCGGGCCGAAGAGGACGATGGCCATCGGCAGCCCCGCCGCCAGGCTCTTCTTCGAGCCGGCGAACTGGATGGCGGTCCGGTCGGCCCGGTCGAAGCCGAGGCGCCCGGCGCCGTACCAGGTCAGGGCGAGCATCGCCGCGAGGAGGACGGCTTCGACGGCGAGCAGCATGCCGAGCCTGGCCGGGGTCACCAGGCGCCAGATGCCGGCGGTCATGCCCAGGCTGAAGGCGGTGTAGACGACGAGGAGGATCGACCCCCGGTCGACGTGTCCGAGGACCTTCTTGTGGCGGACGACGAAGCCCCCGACCCAGCGGCGCAGGAGTTGTCCGGCGAGGAACGGTACGAGGAGCTGGAACACGATCTTGAGGAGTGCCGCGGCGGAGAGGCCGCCGGCGCTGTCGCCGAGGAGCGCCGCGGCGAGCAGCGGGGTCAGGACGATGCCGGCGAGGGAGGAGAAGGAGCCCGCGCAGATCGCGGCGGGGACGTTGCCCCGGGCGATCGAGGTGAAGGCGATGGAGGCCTGCATGGTGGAGGGCACCAGGCAGAGGAAGAGGAAGCCGCTGTAGAGCTGGGGGGTGAGCACGGTGGGGACGAGGCCTCGGGCGGCGAGTCCGAGGAGCGGGAAGACCAGGAAGGTGCTCGCGAGGACGGTGAGGTGGAGCCGCCAGTGCTTGAGGCCGTCGAGGGCCTCGCGGGTGGAGAGCCGGGCGCCGTAGAGGAAGAAGAGGACGGCCACGGCCCCGGTCGAGGCGCCTTGCGCGAGGTCGGCGGCGGCTCCGGAGGCGGGCAGGAGCGTGGCGAGGGCGACCGTGCCGACCAGGGTGAGGACGTATCCGTCGACGGGCAGCCAGGACGGGATGCGCGGGGTACGGCGGGCGGTACGGGTGGGCGTAGGGACGGTCATGGGCTCCACTGCTCTGTGCACTACGGGGGGGCGGGGCGCGTCTTCCCATCCTGTTCCACGGCCCGGTGATCGGGTATCCCGTACAGCCCTCTGACTGTCATCATGATCTGTGATGATGGAGCGGTGTACGAGCCCACGCACCTGCGCACCTTCCTCGCCGTGGCCCAGACGCTGAGCTTCACGCGGGCCGCGGAGCGTCTCGGGCTGCGCCAGTCGACCGTCAGCCAGCACGTGCGGCGGCTCGAGGCGGCGACCGGCCGGCCGTTGTTCACCCGGGACACCCACCGGGTGGCGCTGACGGAGGACGGTGAGGCGATGCTCGGCTTCGCGCGGACGATCCTCCAGGCGCACGAGCGCGCGGCGGCGTTCTTCGGCGGGACCCGGCTGCGCGGCCGGCTGCGCTTCGGTGTGTCGGAGGACTTCGTGACGACCCGGCTGCCGGAGATCCTGGAGTCGTTCCGGCGTGAGCATCCGGAGGTCGATCTGGAACTGACGGTGGAGCTGTCGGGCACGCTGCAGGCCCGGCTCGCGGCCGGCCGGCTCGATCTGATCCTGGCGAAGCGGCGGGGTGGGGAGAGCGAGGGCCGGCTCGTGTGGGAGGACGCGCTGATCTGGATCGGGGCGCCGGGGCTGCGGCTCGACCCGGACCGTCCGGTGCCGCTGATCCTTTACCCGCCGCCGGGGATCACCCGGGCGCGGGCCCTGGAGGCTCTGGAGGCGCAGGGCCGGGCGTGGCGGATCGCGTGTACGAGTTCCAGCCTGAGCGCGAACGTGGCGGCGGCGCGCGCGGGGCTCGGGGTGATGGCGCACACGAGGGGTCTGGTGCCGCCGGGGCTCGTGCCGGTGCCGGACCGGGTGGGGCTGCCGGAGCTGGGTGACGTGGGTTTCGTGCTGCGCGGGGGCCGTCGGGGCGGGTCGGTGCAGGAGGCGGCGGACGCGCTGGCGGAGGCGATCCTGGCGGGCGGCGACCGGCTGCACCGGTCGGGCTGAGCGGACACGACCGGTTGCACCGGTCCGGCTTGGCGGTTACGACCGGCTGCACCGGTCCGGCTGAGCGGATACGGGCCACGGACGCCCGGGGTGGTCGCGCGGGACTCCTCAACGAGCGTGTGGCGACGTTGCGGTGAACGGCGGCGGGCCGCACCGGAGCGGCTGGACGGCATGAAGGCGGCGTCGGGACGGCGCTCCCGTGAGCGGTCGGTACAGATTCGGTGGAGATTCGCGCCCGGTGGACGTACCGGCCGGTCGGTAACGGCCCGGAGGGGTCTGTGACTTGACTTCTTCACCCGCCCTGACCTGTGGGAACACGGAATGTCCCGGCTTGGTGAAGGCCCTGCCGCCGGGCAGTCGGGTGGGGTACCGTCACCCGCGCCGTACGGAGCGCGACAACGGGCTTTTTCAGCCACCGAGCCGTCGAGGAGCAGGTCAGTGCGCGAGTTCACCGTGCCGCCCGTCGAGGCGGCGCCTCAGGTCGGCGGTCTGGCGGACGCCGTGTTCGAGCGCGCTCTCGCCGAGCCGGACCGGGTCGCGTTCGGCCGGAAGGGCCCGGACGGGGCGTGGCGGGACGTGCCGGCCGCGCGGTTCAGGGACGAGGTCCTCGGTCTCGCGAAAGGACTGATCGCGGAGGGTGTGCGGTTCGGCGACCGGGTCGCGATCATGGCCCGTACGCGCTACGAGTGGACGCTCTTCGACTTCGCGCTGTGGTCGCTGGGCGCCCAGTCGGTGCCGGTCTATCCGACGTCCTCAGCCGAGCAGGTCTTCTGGATGCTGCACGACTCCGAGGTCACGGCGTGCGTCGTGGAGCACGAGGACCACGCGATGACGATCGGCTCGGTGATCGACCGGCTTCCGCTGCTCCGGCGCCTGTGGCAGCTGGACGCGGGTGCGGTGGCCGAGCTGACGGCGGCGGGGGCGGACATCGACGAGGACGTCGTGCACCGGCACCGGCGGGCGGTGACCCCCGAGACGGTGGCGACGGTCATCTACACGTCGGGGACGACCGGCCGACCCAAGGGCTGTGTGATCACCCACGCCAACTTCATGTTCGAGACGGACATGCTGGTGGGCCGCTGGGAGCCGGTGTTCCGTTCCCGGCCGGGGGAACAGGCGTCGACGCTGCTGTTCCTGCCGCTCGCGCACGTCTTCGGCCGGATGGTGGAGGTCGCGGCGGTGCGGAGCGGGGTGAAGCTGGGGCATCAGCCGGTGATGGCGGCCGGTGAGCTGCTCCCCGACCTGGCGTCGTTCCGGCCGAGTTTCGTCCTGGCCGTCCCGTACGTCTTCGAGAAGGTCTTCCACGCGGCGCGCCGCAGGGCGGAGCGGGAGGGTAAAGCGGGCCCCTTCGACAAGGCCGTGGAGGTGGCGGTGGCGTACGCGGAGGCGCTGGAGCAGAAGGCGTTCGGGACCGGTCCCGGGCCTTCGGCGGCGCTGCGCGTGCAGCACCAGTTCTTCGAGAAGACGGTGTACGCGAAGGTCCGGGCGGCCCTGGGCGGGCGGCTGCGGCACGCGATGTCGGGCGGTTCGGCGATGGACCGCAGACAGGGCCTGTTCTTCGCGGGTGCGGGGATCACGGTGTTCGAGGGGTACGGCCTGACGGAGTCCTCGGCGGCCGCGACCGCGAACCCGCCCGAGCGCGTGAAGTACGGGACGGTCGGGCAGCCGGTTCCCGGGACGACGGTGCACATCGCGGAGGACGGCGAGGTGTGGCTGCACGGCGGTCAGGTCTTCTCCGGTTACCTCAACGCCGCCGAGGCGACGGCCGCGGTCCTCAACGACGGCTGGCTGGCCACCGGGGACCTGGGGGCCCTCGACGAGGACGGCTATCTGACGATCACCGGCCGCAAGAAGGAGATCCTGGTGACCTCGGGCGGCAAGAGCGTCGCCCCGGCGCGTCTGGAGGAGCGGGTGCGGGCGCATCCGCTGATCGCCCAGTGCATCGTCGTCGGCAACGACAGGCCGTACATCGCCGCGCTTGTGACGGTCGACCAGGAGGCGGTGGAGCACTGGCTGGCGATGCAGGGGCGGGCGCCGCTCGCACCGGCGGAGCTGGTGCGGGATCCGGCGCTCGAGACCGAGATCCGGCGGGGGGTGGTGGCGGCGAACACGCTGGTGTCGCAGGCCGAGTCGATCCGTACGTTCCGGATCCTGGCGCATCCGTTCAGCGAGGAGCACGGGCTGCTCACGCCCTCCCTGAAGCTGAAGCGGAAAGCGATCGAGCGGGCATACGCGGCGGAGGTCGCGGCGCTGTACGGCTGAGCCGTTCGCGTCGACGGAAGGTGCGGAGTGGAATGCGCGACGGCCCGTGATCGTTGACGCTGGGAGTGCCTCCGTACGGCCAGTGCGGGGCGCACCGTCACGACCCGCGACAAGGTAAGGATCACTTCCACGTGAGCACGGACAGCAAGGTTCCCTCGGTCACTCTGAACAACGGCGTCCCGATGCCGCAGCTGGGCTTCGGCGTCTGGCAGGTCCCGGACGACGAGGCGGCCTCGGCCGTCACGACCGCTCTGGAGGCCGGCTACCGCTCGATCGACACCGCCGCGATCTACGGGAACGAGCAGGGCACGGGCCGTGCCGTCGCCGCTTCCGGCATCGCCCGCGAGGACCTGTTCGTCACCACCAAGCTGTGGAACAGCGAGCAGGGGTACGACTCGACGCTGAAGGCCTTCGACGCCTCGCTCGACAAGCTGGGTCTCGACTACGTCGATCTGTACCTCATCCACTGGCCGGTACCCGCGAAGGACGCGTACGTCGACACGTACCGGGCGTTCGAGAAGATCCACGCGGACGGGCGCGCCAAGGCGATCGGCGTCTCGAACTTCCTCCCGGAGCACCTGGAGCGGCTGATCGGCGAGACGTCGGTCGTGCCCGCCGTCAACCAGATCGAGCTCCACCCGCAGCTCCCCCAGGCGGCCTCCCGCGAGGCGCACGCCCGGTACGGCATCGCGACCGAGGCGTGGTCGCCGCTCGGCTCCGGCAAGGGCCTCCTCGACGTTCCCGCGATCATCGCGATCGGCCGCAAGCACGGCAGGACGCCGGCCCAGGTGGTGCTGCGCTGGCACCTCCAGCTGGGGAACGTGGTGATCCCGAAGTCGGTCACGCCGTCCCGCATCCAGGAGAACATCGACGTGTTCGGCTTCGAGCTGGACGCCGAGGACCTGGCCGCGATCGCCGCACTCGACGAGAGCCGCCGACTGGGCCCGGACCCGGCGGAGTTCAACGCCGGCGCCTGAGCGCGGACGACGAGGGGTGGGTACGGTGAGTGGTTCGCCGAAGTCCCTGGACGAGGGAGTCGGTACGGTGAGTGGTTCGCCCGGGCCCGTGGAAGCGGGCCTCTACCGGGTGCGGAACGTGGCCAGCGGGCTGCTGCTCGAGGTGTACGAGGGCTCGGCCCGCAGCGGCGCCAACGTCCAGCAGGGCACGGGGAACGGATCGCCCGGGCAGCACTGGCACATCACGCCCGTGCCGAACGGCGGGGGGCTCTACCACCTGGTCAACGCGGCCAGCGGGAAGCGGCTCGACGTCGCCAACGCGTCCACGGAGAACGGCGCCAACATCCAGCAGTGGAAGGCGAACAACTTCGGCGCGCAGGAGTGGATCATCGAGCAGGATCTGCAGTCGCCGGGGACGGTCGCGCTGGTGAGCTTCATCAGCGGGCTGTTCCTGGAGGTCGCGGACGGTTCGACGGACGACGGGGGGAACGTACGGCAGTGGGAGGACACCGACTCCCCGTTCCAGTGGTGGCGGTTGGAGCCGGTGTCCTGACGGACGGGGCCGTCAGCCCTTGCGGGCGGTGTGGACCGTGCGGGCCGTGAGGTGGAACAGGTCCGTGCGGTGGTGCAGGGACAGCTCGTCGGCCGGGTCGAGGAGCCGGTCGAGCGTCGCCCGGTCGTCCGCGTCGAGCCGGGTGCCGCAGCCCTCCCTGAGCCGGCCGAAGTGGGTGACGGCCAGCTCCCGTACGACCGGGGACACCGGCGCGGGAGCGTCGGTGAGGAAGGTGCGGGTGCCCGCGGGGGTGAGGCCCGCGCCGGCGAGCAGCGCACGCCAGTCGTCCGGCTCGTCCTTGGTGTCGGGGAGTCCGGCGCGCATCTCGCCGAACCAGTCCGCGCCGGCGGCGTCGAGGCGTGCTTCGAGGCCCGGTCGGCCCATCCCGATGTGCCAGGGCAGGTGACGGGTCGGCAGGCCGCCCTCGACGAGGGCGATCAGGCCGCCGGGGTTCAACAGCCCAGCGAACTCCACGAGCGCGGCGCGCTGGTCGCCGATGTGGTGCACCGAGTTGCCCGCCCAGATCAGGTCGGCCTGCCCGAGGCCCGCGATGCCTTCGGGGAGTTCGGCGTGGAGCGTGGAGACGCGGGCGCCGAGGCCGCGCGCCTCGGCGCGGTCGCGGGTGCGGGCGAGGAGTTCGGGGGTGCCGTCGACGGCGACGGTCTCGGCGGCGGGGAAGGCCTCGGCGAGCAGGCTGGTGACGACGCCGGGGCCGCTGCCGACGTCGAGGATCCGGCGGACGCCCTGCACGGGGGCGAGCGTGCCGAGCCAGACGGCGGCGTCGGTGTACGCGGGGATCGCGATCTCGGCCTGCCGCTCCAGGAGCGGGGCGAGCTCGTTCCAGTCCAGGTGGGGGCCGTCGTGGTGGTGCGCGTGTGCGTGGCCCTGGCCTTGACCGCCGTGAGCGCCGTGAACGCCGTGATCGCCGTGATCGTCCTGGCGGGATTCGCTGTGCTGACTCATGGGTCCAGCGTGGGTCCAGCGGGCCCGAAGTGCGAGAAATATTGCCAGTACGGCAAAGAATCGGCCATTCGGGTGAGCGGTGGACCGTCGGTTCAGGCCGCGGTGCGGTGCTCCTGCGGGCTGACGCCCCGGACCCGTTTGAAGGCGGCGCTCAGGGCGAACGCCCCGCTGTAGCCGACCCGCCGGGCGACGGACTCGACCGTCGCGTCCGTCTCACGGAGCAGGTCGGCGGCGAGCGCGAGCCGCCAGCCGGTGAGGTACGCCATCGGGGGCTCGCCGACGAGGGCGGTGAAGCGGCGGGCGAGCGCGGCCCTGGACACCCCCGTCTCGGCGGCGAGCGAGGCGACGCTCCAGGGGTGGGCGGGGTCGTTCTGGAGCAGCCGGAGCGCCCGGCCGACCACGGGATCGCCCATGGCCCGGTACCAGGCGGGGGCCTCGGCGCCGGGCCGGGAGAACCAGGCGCGGACGCCGGCGATGAGCATCAGGTCGAGGACCCGGTCGAGGACGGCGGACTGGCCGGGTTCGTCGCGGGCTATCTCCTCGCCGAGGAAGGGCATGAGGGGGCAGTTCCACGCGTCGGCGGGCAGGTGGAGCAACCCCGGCAGGGCGTCGAGCAGCCGGCGGCCGACCTCGCCGTCCATGCGGTAGGTGCCGACGAGGACGGTGGTCCCGCCGTCGGGGGCGTTGCCCCAGGTGCGGACGCCGAGCCGCATGGAGTCGGCGAGCGGCTCCCCGGTGAGGGTGGTGCAGACGCCGTCGGGGCCGATGCGGGCGCGGGGCGGCGCGTCGGGGGCGTCGGCGACGGTGTAGGGCTCGGGGCCGCGGGCGATGGCGATGTCCCCGGGCCGCAGCAGGACGGGCTCGCCGCTGTCAGGGACGATCCAGGCCTCGCCCTCGGTGACGCACATCAGGCAGAGGGGCGCGCCGTCCTCGATGCGCACGGACCACGGCGGCTCCATGATCATGCGGAGCAGGAAGGCGCCCTTGGCGCGGGGCCCGTCGAGGAGTCCGGCGAGTGCGTCCATGGTCCGCAAGGGTACGGGCAGGGCGTGCGGGTGGGTGAGACGGAGGCGTAGGTGGGTGAGACTGCGGAGCATGGGCGGACGGGTTCGCGGGCGGGAGTCTTGAGCCATGACGACGAACACGCAGAACACCCAGGACGCGCAGGGCATGCAGGACCCGCAGGACCTCCTGAGCACGCGCACGATCCTGGTGACGAGCGCCTCCGGCAAGACCGGGCGGCGCGTGGCCGAGCGGCTCGGGGCCCGCGGGGCGACGGTCCGGGCCGGGTCCCGCACCGGAGAGACGCCCTTCGACTGGGAGGACCCGGCGACCTGGGCCCCGGCGCTGCGGGGCGCGGACGCCGCGTACGTGGCCTACTACCCGGACCTCGCCGCCCCCGGCGGGGCCGAGGCGATGCGGACCTTCGGCCGGCTCGCCGCCGAGAGCGGGGTGCGGCGTCTGACGCTGCTGTCCGGCCGTGGGGAGCCCGAGGCTGTCGTGGCGGAGGAGGCGCTGCGGGCGGCGGCGACCGGGGTCGAACTGACCGTCGTCCGGGCCTCGTTCTTCGCGCAGAACTTCTCCGAGGGGCTGCTCGCGGACGGGGTCGCCGAGGGCGTGCTCGTCTTCCCGGCGGGTGACACGGCCGAGCCCTTCGTCGACGTGGACGATCTGGCGGACGTGGTCGTCGAGACCCTGACGGTGGACGGGCACGCGGGGCGGGTGCACGAGGTGACGGGGCCGCGTCCGGTCGGCTTCTCCGAGGTGGCGGCGGAGATCTCGCGGGTCTCGGGCCGTCCGGTGGTCTACCGGGCGGTGTCCGAGGCCGACTACGCGGAGCTCCTCACGGGGTTCGGACTGTCCGCGCCGGAGGCGGGGTGGCTCGCGGCCCTGTTCGCGACGCTCCTCGACGGCCACAACGCCTCGGTGACGGACGGGGTGAAGCGGGTCCTGGGCCGCGAGCCGCGCTCGTTCGCCGCGTTCGCGGCGGAGGCCTGGGGTGGTCCGGCGCGCTGACGCCTGTTCAGGCGTAGCGCCGTGCCAGGGTCCGTACGGTCTCGGCGATGCGGGTACGGAGCTCCTCGGGGGCCAGGACCTCCACGTCGGTGCCGAGGGCGAGGAAGGTGTCGTGGGCGTGGTCGGCCGATTCGACGGGGAGCGTGGCACGGGTCCAGCCGTCGGGTTCCGGGGTACCGGTCGCCGCGAGCGCGCGGGCCGCGGCGCCGGTCAGCCGGGCCGCGCCGGCCGGGGAGAGGCGGACGAGGGCCTCGCCCCGGTGCAGCCGGGCGTGGAAGTCGGCCTGGCTGTCGCGCCAGTGGCGGGCGAGGTCGAAGCCCCCCGGGACGGTGACCTCCTCGTCGGTGACGGTGAGGTCGAGGATCTGGTCGACGCGGTACGTACGCGGTCCTGGTCCGGCGATCAGGTACCAGCGGCCTGCCTTGAGGACGAGGCCGTACGGTTCGAGGCGGCGGTCGACGTCGGTCGGTGTCCTCCAGCGCCGGTAGCGGAGCACGAGGGCGCGCCCGGTGCGGACGGCGTCGGCGACCTGGGGCAGGAACGGGGTCTCGGTGCCCTCGTCGTACCAGCCGGGTGCGTCGATGTGGAAGCGGGCCCGCAGCCGGTCGACGTGTTCGCGCAGGGGAGCCGGGAGGGCGGCGCGCAGTTTCAGCTGGGCGTCGGCGAAGTGCGGTCCGAGCCCGAGTTCTTCGGCGGCGCCGGGCATGCCCGCGAGGACGAGCGCCTCGGCCTCGCGGGTGTAGAGGTCGGTGAGGCGGGAGCGGTGTCCGGCGAGGAGGCGGTAGCCGCCGCGGTGTCCGGCGTCTCCGTAGAGCGGCACTCCGGCGGCGTGCAGGGAGTCGACGTCGCGGTAGACGGTGCGGACGGAGACCTCCAGTTCCTCCGCGAGTGCGGCGGCCGTCATCCGGCCCCGGGTCTGGAGCAGCAGGAGGATCGAGAGGAGTCGGCTGGACTTCACTGACACAAGGTGTCAGTGAAGTGCTCCTACAGTCCAGCCATGGCTTTCGCGGAGAAGTTCCTCTTCACGCTGCCGCCGGTGGAGATCGGCGGGCGGCGGCTCAAGCGTTATCACGTGACCTCGGATCCGGCGGGCATCGAACCGGAGGTCGAGAAGGCGGCGTACGCGCTGCTGCCGGAGCTGCTGCCCCCGGTGGACGGCACGCCGGCGGCGGGCTTCGTGGTGCTGCACCGGGGCGGTGACACCGGCGCGTATCTGAACGCGTACAGCTGGGTGTGGGACAACGTGCTCCACTTCGGCGGCGGGGCGGCGGGGCAGCCCGTCCTCGGCTGTCCGGACACCGATCCGGCGCACTTCGTCCGGGTGGACCGCTCGTGGATCGGCTGCGTGTGGGAGTTGGCGCCGCTCGAACACGAGCGGAGCGCCTGGATCCGTCACGTGCTGGCCCCTGACGCCCCGGATCTGGCCGGCTACCTCGGGGACGCACTGCCCTCCGGCACGACGGAGGTGTCGGGGTGAAGGGCCGGGGTTTCGACTTCCTCGACGGGGGCTGGCACGTCCACAACCGGCGGCTCGCCGACTTCCTCGATCCGGAGAGCGGCTGGACGGAGTTCGAGGGGCACACGACGGGGCGGTTGTTCTGGGACGGGCGTGCGCACGTCGACGAGATCGTCTTCCCGTCGCTGGGGTTCAGCGGGCTGACGCTGCGGCTGTACGAGCCGGAGACCGGGGAGTGGACGCTGAACTGGTCCCACAGCCGTACGGGGACGCTCGATCCGCCGGTCAGGGGCCGGTTCGCCGAGGACGGGACGGGCACCTTCCACGGCATGGACACCTATGAGGGGCGGCCGGTGCGGGTGCGGTTCCACTGGTCGGGGATCGGCCGGGACACGGCCCGCTGGGAGCAGGCGTTCGCGCCGGCTGACGGCGGGGGCGAGGAGGGGTGGGTGACGAACTGGGTGATGGAGTTCAGCCGCGCCTGACGAAGCGGGCCAGCCGGTATCGGGGGTCGTCACGGGGGCGATCCTGGTCCGGCAGGGCCGCGAGGGCGGCGGCGACCGCGTCGGAGGTCGCGGCGTCGCCGTCGAACCAGGACGCGAAGTAGCCGGCGCGCAGCTTGCGTACGGTGTCGCGCGGGGTGGCGCCCTGGCCGTGTCCGGTGAAGTGGGTGCCGGGGGCGGGTTCGAGGCCGTGGGCGGCGGCGTACCGGGTGATGAGGTCGGCACGGTCGGAGGCGGCTTCGGCGGACCGGTACGGGCGGAGGACGGCGTCGATGTCGCTGCCGACGTCGTGGGCGGCGTCCTTGTCGACGGTGGCGATGAGGACGCCGCCGGGGCGCAGGACGCGGGCCGCCTCGGCGACGATCTCGGCCGTGAACGGCACGAGGTGCAGCAGCCAGACGGCGCTGACCGCGTCGAGGGAGGCGTCGGGCAGCGGCAGCCGTCGGGCGTCGGCGCGGACGACCCGGTCGGGTACGCGTCGGGCGGCGACCCGCAGCATGGCGTGGGCGGCGTCGGCGCCGTGGACGCGGAGTCCGGGACGGGTGAGGCGTTCGGTGACGAGGCCGGTGCCGCAGGCGAGGTCGAGGAGGGTGCGGGCGCCGGGCGGCACGAGCCGCAGGACGGCCTCGGCCGCCGCCGCGGCCCGGGGCTCGCCGCCCCGGGTCCGGTCGTAGTGCGCGGCCTCGTTCTCGTAGTCGAGCAGGGTCTCCACCATGCCGATGATCCTACGAGGGTACGGACGGCCCGGTGAGGGTCAGTTGGCGCCGTGGCCCGGGGCGATCCCCTCGACGCGTTCGGCGAGTTCGAAGTCCTTCTCGGTGACGGCGCCGCCCGCGGAGTGGGTGTTCACGGAGAGAGAGACCGTGTTGTAACCGAGGGTCAGGTCCGAGTGGTGGTCCAGCTCCTGCTGGATCTGCGCCACGTGGACGACGAGGGCGGTCGCCGCGAAGTGGTCGCCGAGCCGGTAGACGCGGGTGAGGCGGTCGTCGTCGACGGACCAGCCGGGGAGTTCCCGCAGCCGGTCCTCGATCTCCTTCTGCGACAGGGGCTGTGTGGGCACGGGGGTGCTCCCTCGGGTCGGGTTGCGCGGTGGCGGTTCGGGGTCCCCGGGAAAGCTACCCGGGTGCCCCTCTGGGATACCGTCTCGCCATGACGACTGTCGTGAGCGACACGGGGGTGGGGTCGCTGCTGCGCGGATGGCGCGAGCAGCGGAGGCTGAGCCAGTTGGAGCTGGCGCTGCGCGCGGATTCGTCGGCGCGGCACATCTCCTTCGTGGAGACGGGCCGTTCCCGGCCGAGCGAGGAGATGGTCCTGCGGCTCGCCGAGCACCTGGAGGTGCCGGTGCGGGAGCGGAACGCGCTGCTGCTCGCCGCGGGATACGCGCCCCGGTACACGGAATCGCCGCTCGACGCGCCAAGCCTCGACACCCTGCGCTGGGGCATCCAGCAGCTCCTCGACGGCTACGAGCCGTACCCGGCCCTGGTGGTGGACGGCACGTACACGGTGGTGGCGGCCAACCGGGGCATCGGGCTGCTTCTCGACGGGCTGCCGGAGCACCTCCTGACGCCGCCGATGAACGCGATGCGGATCACCCTGCACCCGGAGGGTCTGGCGCCCCGGATCCGGAACCTGCGGGAGTGGCGGGGCCATCTGCTCGCCCAGATGGACCGTCAGATCGCGCTGGCCCGTTCGGAGTCGCTGCGCGCGCTGTACGACGAGGTAGCGGCCTACCCGCTGCCGGCCGAGGTCGATCCGGAGGACCGGTCGGACGCCGAGCCGTACCCGTACTTCGCGCTGCCGCTCCGTATCGAGCACGAGGGGCGGGTGCTGTCGTTCGTGTCGTCGATCTCGACGTTCAACACGCCGATGGACGTGACCGTGGCCGAGCTGGCCATCGAGACGTTCCTCCCGGCGGACCCGGCGACGGTCGCGTACCTTCGGTCCCTGCCGACGACACCCTAAGGCCTGTCTCGCGGATCAGGCCGGATCAGGGAGCGGCGTCTGGTGCCGTGCATCGCAAGGCGGAGGAGGGAGTCAACGCGGAGCGGTGGGGGTACCGCCCTGCTCGAGCGAAGCCGAGAGCTTGGGGGAGAGTGACGACAACGCGGCGAGGCGCGGTGCCAGGCGTCGCGAGCCCGCCTGATCCAAGAGACAGGCCCTAGGACTGAGGACGTCCATCCGCTCCCCTGACGTCATCGCAGGTTGCGGCGGTGGTGGTCGCTGGCGCGCCGGAGTCGTTCGGTGTGGTCGGCCAGGGCCTGGGTCTGGGCGGCCAGCTCGGGGTACCGCGCCTTCAGGTGGGGCGTGGTGTCGATGAGGGGGGCGAGGAGGAGCGCGGCGTCGTCGTCCGCGAGCGCCCGGACCAGGACGCCGAGCGAGGTGCGGGCGGGGCCGGGAAGGTCGTCGAGGGAGCCGATCCGGCCGGCGAGGCGGCGCAGCTCGGAGGCGTTGACGCGGGCCCATCGGCTGATCGCGCGTTCGGCGGCGCGGCGGTCGCGCTCGGTCTTGACGCGCTGGTCGCCGGTGGCGCCGGGGTCCGCGTCCGCGGGGCGCAGTCGAAGGTAGCGGCGTTCGGCGGCCTGGCGGCTGGCGACGCCGAGCGGGGAGGCGAGGTCGGCCCAGCTGGCGCCGGCGTCGCGGGCGCTCTCGATCAGGCCGTGCTCCCAGCCGTCGAGGCGCTCGCGAAGTTCACGCAGCAACGGCAGAGCGGCCAGCGCCCGCTCGGGTCCGGCAGTCGCAGGGGGGTCGGAGGGCTCGTCCCTGGCTGCCCGGGCCGACCGCAGGGCGTGGTCGATCGCGCGCAGGGCGCTCTCGGCGGCGAGGAACGACTCGCGGTCGACTTCGGACGCGTCGTGCGGAGCGGGGCTGCCGTTCAGGTCCATGCGCGCCTCTCCCGTATACGTCACCATTTCGACGACTTCCTGGTTGTCATCGTTCCTATGACATGTTACAACGGAGGCAGGTGAAGCGCACAGAGCAGTACATGCCTGAACCGACTGGAGGTGTCCGTGATGTTGATGCGCACCGACCCCTTCCGCGAGCTGGACCGGCTCGCCCAGCAGATGCTCGGGACGAGCGGCACGTGGTCACGCCCCTCGGCGATGCCGCTCGACGCCTATCGCGAGGGCGACGAGTTCGTGGTGGCCCTGGACATCCCCGGCGTCTCTCCGGAGGCCATCGACGTCGACGTGGAGCGCAACATGCTCACCGTGCGGGCCGAGCGACGGCCTGCCGTGAACACCGACGACGTGCAGATGGCGCTGTCCGAGCGTCCCCTGGGCGTCTTCTCCCGACAGATCATGCCGGCCGACACCCTGGACACGGATCACATCAAGGCCGACTACGAGGCCGGCGTACCGACCCTCCGCGTCCCGATCGCGGAGCGCGCCAAGCCCCACAAGATCGAGAACGGGGGCGGCGCCACGCACAAGGAGATCCGTGCCTGACGTCTCGGCGGGCACCCTGCTGCCCGTGCCCCCGCGGTCCGCCCGGCCGGCGGGCCCCGGGGGCCGGGCCGCCGGCCGGACCACTGGAGGGAGGCTGGACATCATGGGCACCTTCGACACCACCGGTGCCACCGGTGCCACCGGCGCCGCTGGCACCACCGACACCACGGGCACGACCGACGCGTCCGGAACCACCGCCGCCTCTGGAACCAAGGTCGAAGGCAGCACCGTGATCACGGCCCGCGGTGAACTCGACATCGACACGGGACCCGCCCTGCGTGACGAGATCACGGAGGCCCTCGAACGCAACCACGGAGTGGTCGTCGACCTGTCCGGCGTGGAATTCATGGACTGCGCGGGCCTGGGTGCCCTCATCGCGGCCCTCCACGAGGCCGAGCGCCACGGCCACCCCCTCACCCTGCGCTCCCCGAACCGCCAGGTGTCCAGGCTCCTCCGCCTGACCGGCGCCCATGAGCGACTGCGGGTCGAACCCTCGTCCCGGAGCGGGGCGTCCACCGCCGACGTGCGGACCGGAGGGAGACACCGGCGATGACGCTGCGACAGGAATCGTTTCTGGAACACGTCCGGGAACGCGGCGGATACCCCGGCTCGCGCGAGGCCGACCGGGCGGCACGCGTCGTGCTCGCCCTTCTCGGCGCCCACCTGGTCGGCTCGGAGCGGGCCGAGCTGGCCGCCCGCCTCCCCGAGACCTACGCGCTGATCCTGCTCAACCCCCTGCAGCCCGCCGAACCCCTGAGCCCCGAGCGGTTCATCCGCGCCACCGCTGCCTGGATCGACGGGGCCACGGAGACCACCGCCACCTGGGACGTCAGCGCCGTCCTCAGCACCGTGGCCGACGCCGCGGGCCAGGACCTGATGAAGCGCGTCCTGTTCCAGCTCCCCACCGGCTACGACCTCCTGTTCGGCCGGCCCGGCGAGGGCTGACGGACACGGCCCGGTCCCGGGCGGCGCCGGCGCGCGACGTACGGCGGCCGTCGACGTCAGGAGGACGGCCTGGCGGCGACGGCCCGCAGCGCCGTCCACTGGAGGACGGCGAACCCGGCCACGGTGACCGCCTGCATCGGCGTCCACACCAGACCCGCGGTGGTCGGCTCCAGCCAGGCCACGAGGGCGACCACGCTCAGAACGGCCCAGAGGACGTTGAGATCGATGACGAGCTTCACGGCGAGCGCCGGGGGCTGCGGGCGGCTCGCGAGCCAGCCGACCCCGGCGGCGAACACCGTGAGGAAGAGGCCGAGTTCGAGCAGCAGCCCCGCGTCCATCCCGAGGAGTTCGCCGAGCGGCCCGGAGGCGGCGGCGTAGGCGATGCCGTTGGCCCCGGTGACGACGGCGTCGAGCGCGAGGAACCGGCGGACGGCGGACTGGGGCCGGGTGGTGCGGGCGAGACCGGTGAGCAGGGCCTGGGACATGACGGATCACCCTCCAAGGGGGACGTTCGGGCGGTGTGGGCCCGGAGCCCGAGCGGAGTGCGCCGCCCGGGTTCCGGTGTCCATGAGCATGCCGCGAGACCCGGAGGGGGTCGATTACCCGCGAAGTAATGGGGGCTCGCAGATGTCAGCGGATGGGGCCGTCCCGGTGCGGGGGCGGCTCGGGCGCCGGGGCCGGGGTCGGATCGGGGATCTCGGCGGCGGGTTCGGGCGCCCGGTCGGTGCGTCGGGCGCGGGAGGCCTCTGCGCGCAGCAGGGCCTGGAGGACGGCGAACGGGTCGGCGGGCATGACGCGACTCCTCGTGGTGCGGGGTGATGGGGGAAACCGCTGGGAGGCAGGGCCTCTCAGCAGCGCATCACCACGCACCGGAGCGCGTCACCGCGCGGGGCGGCCACAGGGGCGGGCAACGGGGGCCGCACGCGCCTGCGGACGGCGTGCGGCCGGCGCCGTGGCCGTACGGGGCGCAGCCGTGTCCGGCGCCGTCGGGAGCGGCCGGGGAGGCCGGCATCGGTGGCGGCGGGATCGTGGATCTCGCCGCTCGGGTCGGACGCCGGGGCGGCGGCGGGCCGGAGTTCGGCGCCCCCGGTGAGGGTGGCCGCGGCGCCGGTGCCGAGCAGGGCGGCGAGGACGAGGAGGAGCACGATCCAGCGCCGTGACCCCCGGTCCGGGCGCACCGCGCGACCCGCCGGGACGGCGGGCGGCTCGGGCGGTTCGGGCGCGGGGCTCACGAAGATCCGTACTGCCCCGCGTGGCCCCGCCCTCGGCGCCCCGGACCGCAGATCCGCCCGAGCGGCCTACGGGCCGGGCCCTGATTCACCACCCCGGCGGTCAGGGTGGGCCCGAACCGCTCCGACCACGACCACGGCTACGGGACCTGCGCGACGGTCTCGGCCCCGGCGGCTCCCTCCCCGCACATCGCCTGCCGGTACAGCGTCGCCAGCGCGTGGTCGATGGGGTGGGGCTGCGGCCTCCCCCAGGCGTCCGGCTTGTTCCACCTCTGGAGGTTGACGGCGACGGACATCTGGCGCTTGCCGTCGGCCCGCGTCATGGAGATCGTCCCGGCCCCCCACACCGTGCCGTCGTGTCCCCAGAACGTGCCGCAGCTCGTGGCGACCTTGTGCAGGCCGAGTCCGTACTCGATCATCGTTCCGTCCAGGGCGCGGACCGGGATCGTGCGCTGCATCTGCGCCAGCGACGACCGGCTGACGATCCTGCCGTCGAGGAGCCGGGCGTAGAAGCGGTTGAGATCCTCCATGGTCGAGACGAGCGCCGCTCCGGTCCCCGTCCAGGACATGTCGTAGACGCTGTAGTCGCGCGGCGGGTCGATCAGGCCGTAGAAGGCCTCGTACATCCGTGCGTGCGGTCCCTGGATGCGCGGTCCGGTCGGAAAGCCGGTGTGCCGGAGCCCGGCGCGCTCGATGACGTTCCGGGTGATGTACTCCTCGGCCGGGGTACCGGTCACGTGCTCCAGGAGTTGGCCGAGGAGCAGGTAGTTGGTGTTGGAGTACACCCCTGTCGAAGCTCCGGGCTCGCTGACGGGAGGAGCCGCGAGCCCCATCTCGATCAGCTCCGACGGGCGGAACCGCCTGAACCGGTTGTCGTCCAGGCTCTCGGTCGAGACGTCCGGCAGGGAGGGGAACGCCCGGAGGGACGGGAACGCGTAGGGGATGTAGTCGGGAATGCCGCTGGTGTTGTTCAGCAGCATGCGGACCGTGATCTTCCTGCCGCGCTCCCCCGGCACGAGCCGCGGCAGATAGCCGCCGATCGGCGCGTCGAGCCGGATCCTGCCCTGCTCGACCTGCTGCATGACGGCGGTGGCGGTGAAGGTCTTGGTGACGCTGCCGACGCGCTGGCGCATCTCGGGCGTGACGGGGCGGCCGGTCCTGAGATCGGCGACGCCGGAGGCGCCGCGCCATGTCCGGCCGTCCTCGCGTACCTCGGCGTACACCCCCGGGATCCCGGCACGGTGGACGCCGTCCAGGGCGGATTCCAGCTCCGCCGGGTCGAGGCCGGTCGACGGGCTCGCGCCGCCGGCCGGCACGGTCGTCGTCCCGGTGGTCGGGGGCGTCGTCCCGGTGGCCGGGAGCGTCGTCCCGGTGGCCGGGGGCGCGGCGGCCACCGTGCCGGCGCACACGCTCAGCGCGGCCACGCTCGCGCACCACATCAGTCGGATCTTCATGGGGGTCCGTCCTTTCCTGATCGACGAGTTCATGCGGCCAGGGCGCGGCGCAGAGCCGCGCCCAGTTCGAGGTTCTGCCGCTGCGACACGGCGGCGGAGAGGATCGCCTGCGATCCGTGGAAGGTGCCGGACCACTGGTGGAGCTCGACCGACACGCCCGCCCGCAGCAGGCGCAGCGCGTACTCGACGCCCTCGTCGCGGTTGGGGTCGAACTCCGCGGTGGAGATGTAGGCCGGTGGCAGGCCGGACAGGTCGGCGGCGCGGGACGGGGCGGCGTACTGCGAGGCGGGGGTGGAGCCCAGGTAGTGCCGCCACGACGCGGCGATCTGATCGCGGGTCATCCAGGGCGTGTCGGTGAACTTCCGCGCCGACCAGGTCTGCTGACGGTCGTCCAGTCCCGGCTGGTTGAGGAGTTGGAAGCGGATCGCCGGCCCCTGCTCGTCACGGGCCCGCAGAGCCAGCGAGGCCGCGATGTTCGCTCCGGCGCTGTGACCGCCGACGGCGATCCGCTCCGGGTCCGTGCCGAACTCGGCGGCGTGCTCGGCCACCCAGGTCAGTACGGCGTAGGCGTCGTTCAGGGCGGCCGGGAAGGGGTGTTCGGGCGCCAGGCGGTAGCCGACCGAGATCACCACCGCCCCGGAGAAGTCCGCGATCCGGGCGGCCCACGGGTGCTCGGTGTCCAGATCGCCGAAGACTCCGCCGCCGCCGTGCAGCCAGACGACGGCGCCCTGGGCCTGGCGCGGGCGGTAGACCCGCACGGCCACGTCCGGATCGGCGGGGACCGTGCGGTCCTCTATCTCCATGGCCGACGTGTCCGGTTCCGGTGCGGCGGCGGCCCGTTCGGCGAAGTTCTTGCGCGCGGTGACGGGGTCGTTCATGTCGGCCTGGGGGAGGAACGGGATGAATGCTTCGAGTTCGGGGTCCATGACGGCCATCCTCACGGCCGCCGCCCCGGGGATCATCCGCCGTCCGTCGCGCATCCCGCCCTGATCGCGCACCGCTCGGCGCGCTCCCGCCCTTCTATCCTTCTGCCATGGAGGCACTGGCGGTACGGCTGTCGGGACTGGATCCGCACCTGGACGGCGCCATGCGCATCGTCGGGTTCTACGACACGCTGATGCGCCGTCGGGTGGATCTCCCGGCGCTCGCCCGGGCCTCGGCGGGTCTGGCCGAGTGCGTGGCGGGATTGAGGCTGCACGGTACGGGGCGGGTGATCCGGGTCGGGCCCGACGGCAGACCGGCGTCCGGTCCTCCGGCGTCCGCGTCCACCGCGGCGCCGGTCACGCTCGACGGGGAGGAGATCGGGACGGTGTGGCTGGAACGCCCCGGCCCGCCGAACGCACTCGACGACGTGCTCCTCGACCGGCTCGCCATCGCCGCCGCGGCGGTCGCCGAGCGGCACGGCCCGGCCCTCACCACCATGGCCGACCCCGCTCTCGTCGAGCTGGCGATCAGCTCCGACAGCGACGAGGCGGCCAGGGCCCGGGCGCTGCGGCTGCTGGGCTTCTCCGCCGACGTTCCGGTCCGTGTCGTCGCCGTACGCTCGCGGCTCCCGCTCGACGAGGTCGGGGGTCTGGTCTGCCGGGCCCGGCCGGTCAAGGCGGCGGCGCTCGCCGACGTGGGCGTCGTCCTGGCGACCGCCGTCGACCCGGCGGGGTTTCCGCCGGCCGTGCGCGCGGGCATCGGGGCGGCCGGCAGCCCCGACCACTCCTGGCGGCAGGCCCGCACCGCACTCCGCTTCACCGGCCCGCGCGAACCCGTCGTCCGTTACGAGGACCTGGGCGCGCTGGCGCTCCTGGCCGATGTGCCGCTGGAGGTCTCGCGGGGCAACGCCGACGTGGTCGCGGTCGCCCGCCTGGCCGGCAGTCCGGAGGATCTGCGGACGCTGGACGCGTACTGCGTCACCGGTTCCCTGCGGCACGCGGCGGATCTGCTCCACCTGCACCACAGCAGCGTCGCCCGCCGCGTCGAGCAGATCGGGAAGACGCTGGGCATCGAGCTCACCCGGCCCGCCGGACTGACCCGGGCCAGGCTCGCCCTCACCGCCTGGCGGCTGCTCGACGACTGAGCGGGATCCGCCTCCGGCCTCGTCGGCCGGCGGTCCCGCGGTGAACGCGAGCGAGCCCGCCGCGAGCCCGATGGCCGCGAGCGTGGCCGTCACGCCCGCGGGGTGTCCTCCGCCGCTGCGGCCCCGGTGGCGGTGCGCTGCCTGCGCGCCGCCATCCAGGCGTACACGAGCACGCCGGCGAAGAGGAACAGGACGCCCTGGTAGACGGCCGCGTAGCCGGAGCCCGCGACGAGCCAGAGGGAGAAGCCGAAGGCGGCGAGGGTGAGGGCGGTGTCGCGGACGAGGCGGGGGCGGTGGACCCGGTCGGCCTGTCCGCAGAGGAGGAAGTAGAGCTGGGCGGCGGAGGACAGCAGGTAGGGGACGGTGGCGGTGAAGGTGGTGACGAGGACGAGGATCTCGAAGACGCCCTCGGTGCCGGCCGTGTAGTTGTAGACGGTGAGCAGGGAGGCGAGGGCGACGGTCACGAGGACGCCGACCGTGGGGACGCCGCGCCGCTTGCGGGCGAAGACCTTCGGGAAGAGGCCGTCACGGGCCGCGGCGTACGGGGTCTGGGCGCTGAGCAGGGTCCAGCCGTTGAGGGCGCCGACCATGGAGACGAGGGCCATGCAGGCGACGGCGGTGCCGCCCCAGGAGCCGCCGAACATGAGGTTGACGGAGTCCGTGAAGGGGGCGCTGGAGGCGACGAGCCGCTCGTGCGGGACGGTGCCGAAGACGGACACGGTGGTGAGCAGGTAGAGGAAGGCGGCGGCGAGCGTGCCGAGGACGGTGGCGCGGCCGACGTTGCGGCGCGGGTCGCGGACCTCGCCGGCGCTGACGGCGGCCGATTCGACGCCCAGGTAGCTGAAGAGCAGGATCGCGGCGGAGGCGGAGACGGCGCCGAGGGCGCTCTCGTCACCGGCCCTGAAGGGGCCGAGGTTGGCGCTGTCGAAGAAGAAGAGCCCGCCGACGGCGACGAGCAGCAGCGGCAGGAACTTGAGCACGGTGGCCACGAGCTGGACCACGCCCGCGCAGCGGGTTCCTGCGAGGTTGGCGAGGGCGGGCAGCCACTGGAGGAGGAGCGCGGCGGCGATCGTGGCGGCCAGGGAGCCGTGGACGGGGATCAGGACGTCGAGGTAGCCGACGGCGGCGACGGCGAGGGCCGCGTTGGAGACCCAGGTGGTGATCCAGTACGACCAGGCCGTCAGGAATCCGGCGAAGTCGCCGAAGGCCTCGCGGGCGTAGACGTAGGGTCCGCCGGTCGTGGGGTGGCGGTGGGCGAGACGGCCGAAGACGAGGGCGAGGGCGATCGCGCCGAGGGTGAGGACGCCGAAGGCGACCAGGCTGATGGTGCCGAAGGGGGCGACGGAGGCGGGGAGGAGGAAGATTCCGCCGCCGATGATGTTGCCCATGACCAGGGCGGTCGCGATGGGGAGCCCGAAGCGGCGGGAGTGCCGTTCGGCGGGCGGGGTGTCGGTCCGGGGTCCGCGCTGTGGAGTTGTGGTGGCCGTGCTCATGGGGTGGTGCGCCTTCCGTCGTGCAAATCCGGACCATCGTCCGGTAACGACGAACAGGCGTCCAAATCAGAGGTTTTTGTCCTGTGCGGCGGGGCGGTCGACCGGAAGAAGTGATTCCGATTCGTCGATGGGCAGGGAAATCTCCAGCGACGACGGCGACGACAGCGGCACCTGCGGACCCGAGCACTCCCGCAGCCAGCGCCGCAGCACCCGGTGCACCTGCTCCGCGCCGACCAGCTCCGCCCCCGCGCCGACCGGCGGCGACAGCTCGGGCGGCGACAGGAGGAAGGGGTGCGACTGCTCGCCGCCGAGACCTCCGTGCGAACCGATCTGCTCCTCGAAGGCGTGCACGGTGCCGGTCGCCGGGTCGTACATCGAGTTGACCATGATGTCCGCGACGTGCGGGAAACCGTCCGTACGCCGTACCGCCTCCGCCGCACCCGGCCCGAAGACCGCCAGCGGTCCCCCGTCGTCGAGCTCCGCGACGGGCACCTCCACCCCGCCCCTGGCGAGCACCACCGACCCGTGCTCGGCGCTCGCCACCAGCACGAAGCCGACGCCCGGATGGTGCGCGAGGGTACGGAGCAGGGCCGGGTGACGCCGGTCGATCTCCTCCCGGGTCATCCGGTGCGGCACGTCGGGGAAGGAGACGAGACCGAGGTTCCCCGACGCGAGGACGACCGGCTCGGACGGCCGGGCGGGCAGCTCCTTCGCCGTCTCGCCGGTCTCGTCCACCGGCCGGTGCAGCGCGAGCCGCAGCGCGTCCCTGGCCGCGTCCCGCGCCTCCGAACCGCTCCGGGTGCGCCGTACGCGACGCGGCACCGGAAGCCCGCACCCGGCCCTGACGAGGTCCTTCAGCGTCAGCCCGTACGCCCCCTCGAAGGTCTCGCCGGGGCTCTGCCCGTGATCGGAGAGCAGCACGATCCGGTACGGACGCGGCGCGTGCTCGGCGACGGTGGCGATGAGCGCGATCGAACGGTCGAGGCGCCGCAGGACCTGGTCGGTGTCCCGGCCGTGCGGGCCCGAGTGGTGCGCCACCTCGTCGTAGGCGACGAGGTCGGCGTAGACGGCGGTCCGGCCCGCGAGCATGTCGCCCATCACGGCGGAGACCACCACGTCCCGCTCCACGACCGTCGCGAAGGCGCGGACGAACGGGTACGTGCCGCCGCGCGAGACCCTCGGGGTCTGACGCCGCAGCAGCGCCCGGGTCGACTGGCCGATCTCGCGGAGGCACTCGGCGGCGAGCGACCCCGCGGTACGGACGGCGTTCGCCGGGTCGGAGAAGTACGCGAAGTAGCCGGCCCGCGAGCGGTTGCGCGGGCCGCGCCGGGCGGCCACCGACAGGACGAGGGCGACCTGGTCTGCGCCGCCGCTGAAGAGGTTGCCCCGGGAGGCGCCGTCGACGGTCAGGAGCCCGCCGTCCCCGGTCCGGCGCACGGCCCGGCGCTGGAGTTCCACGGCGCTCGCCGGACGGTTCGACACCATGAGGCGGCCGGTGTCCTTCTCGTACCAGCGGAAGGCGGGCACGTCCTCGTTGGAGCCGTGCAGGATGCCGAGCTGGCTCGCGCCGGTCTGGCTCGACCAGTCGGTGCGCCAGGGGGTGAGCCGGTGGCCGGCGTCCAGCCAGCCCGCGACGGTCGGCATGAGGCCGTCGGCGACGGCGCCGCGCAGCACGTGGTGGCCGACGCCGTCCAGCTGGAGGAAGACCGTGCCGGGGGCCTGCTCGGGGGCGTCCTCCGGCCGGCGCGGGCGGGTGCGGCCGGTGAGCCGGTAGAGGCGGCGCCGGTAGGCGTCGTCGTCGCGGACGGCGAGGGCGGTGGAGGTGGCGGAGGCGACGGCGGACATGACGGCGGCGACCACGACGGCCGTCTCGGGGTCGGCGACGCCGCGTCCGTCGGGGATCAGCCAGAGCGCGACGAGCAGCAGCGAACCGTTGAGGAAGAACACCAGCAGGCCGAGGACGAGGGCCGGGACGAGCAGCAGGGCCCGCACGATCAGCGGCCACACGAGCGCGCCGAGCAGACCGAAGGCCCCGGCGGCGGCCGCGGCGGTGAGCGCGGTCCTCGTGAAGGTGTCGCCGTCGGCGGACTGGAGCTGGAAGTCCGGGAGCAGTCCGGCGAGGACCAGCAGGGTGAGCGTGGACACCGCCCAGACCACGGCCATCCGCCCCGCCGCACGGCCCGCGGACCGCCAGCGGTCGGCGCCACCCCATCGCCCGTCACCCACGCCCGCTTCGCCTTTCGCCCGTTTCCTGCCCCAAGCGTGTCACAACGCCCACGATCGGCGCGGGAAACGGGTGACGACGGGTGACGGGAAGGGGCCCGGATGTGTCAGGTCGGGCGCCGGGCGTGCGCCGGAGCCCGTGTCAGGAGGTGCGCCGGGGCTTGTGCCGCGTCAGGCGTAGGACCTGCGCAGGAGCTCGTGGCAGGTCGGGTGCGGAGTCGGCATCAGGTCGGGTGCGGATCAGCAGCCGTCGTAGCCGGCCGTCGGCATCGAGAGCCGCCGGTGCACCCCCGCCTTGGCCGCCGCGTCGTACGCCGGCTCGTCGGAGCCGACGGTCTCGAGCCGTACCCCGCGCCGCGCGCACTCGGCGCGGAAGCCGGGCACGGACGTCAACGCGCGCGCGAGGACCCGCTCGTTGGCCGCGACGAAGAGGTCGACCGCGCCCGCCTCCACGTCCACCCACAGCGCCGCGTGGTCGGGCCGGATGCCGTAGAAGAGCAGCTGGCGGGCGACCACGTACCCCCGGTCGTCCGCCCAGCGGGCGCACAGGGCGTGCTGCTTGCGCGTGTCGACAAGGAAGGGGTCGCTGTCCAGCTCTTCGAGCGGGGTGAGGCTGGCGATCGCCGCCACCCGAACGTCGTCCATGGCCCGACCCTACTGCGGGACGGGACGGCCGAACATCCTCCGGCGGCCGCTCCGGACATTTACCCTCGTCAAGGAGATAGGGAACGGCCACGGACATCCGGACGGCGGCCGTGAGCCCCGAGCACGGAAGGCGGCATGCCGGTGGAGGTCACCTGGTGGGGTCACGCGACCTGCACGGTCGAGGACTCCGGGGTCCGCTTCCTCACCGATCCGCTGTTCACGCGGCGGCTCGCGCATCTGCGACGCCGGCGCGGCGCCCTGCCGCCGCCCGGGGCCGTGCTCGCCGAGGCCGTCCTCGTCTCGCACCTGCACGCCGACCACCTGCACCTGCCGTCGCTCGCCCGGCTCGCGCCCGGGACGCTGGTCGTCGTGCCGCGCGGCGCCCCCGACGCCGTACCGGGACTCCGCAGGCTCGCGGGGAACGGGGTGCGGCTGACCGAGGTGGGTCCCGGCGACACGGTGACGGTGGAGGGTGTGACGGTACGGGCCGTCCCGGCGCTCCACGACGGACGGCGGCTGCCGGTCGGGCCGCATCGCGCCCCCGCGCTCGGGTACGTCGTGGAGGGCGAGGCGCGGACGTACTTCGCCGGGGACACCGGTCTGTTCGACGGGATGGCGGAGGCGGTGGGGCCGGTGGACGTGGCGCTGCTGCCGGTCGGCGGCTGGGGGCCGTACCTCGGGCACGGCCACCTCGACGCGGGCCGCGCGGCGGAGGCGCTCGCCGCGCTGTCCCCGGCGGCGGCGGTGCCGGTGCACTTCGGTACGTACTGGCCGATCGGGCTCGACGGGATCCGGCCGCACGAGTTCCACGCACCGGGCGACGAGTTCGTACGGCACGCGGCACGGCTCGCGCCGAAGGTGGCGGTCCATCTCCTCGGCCACGGCGAACGGGTACGGCCGGAGGCCGCCCGGTGACGCGGACGGGGACGACGGCGGGGCGGACGGGGGCGACCGCGGGACGGACCGGGACGGCGGGGCGGACGGGGGCCGCCCGGTGATCGACGGGCTCACCCGGTTCGCGGAGGCGGTGCGGGAGCTGCCGCCGGAGTCGACCCAGCAGGCGGTCGGCTACCCGTCGCTGTTCCTGCTCGTGGCGCTCGGCGCGCTGGTGCCGGTCGTGCCGACGGGCGCGATCGTCAGCTCGGCAGCGGTGGTCGCCTTCCACCAGACCTCGCCCATGGCGCTGCTCTTCGTCTTCCTCGTGGCGGCGTTCGCCGCGTGCCTCGGCGACGCCGCCCTCTACTGGCTCGGTCAGCGCGGGGTCCGTTCGCGCAACGGCTCCCGGTGGCTCGCCGCGCTGCGGGGCCGGGTGACTCCGGACCGGCTTGCCGACGCCCAGGCGCGGCTCGACACCCATCAGGTGTCGGTCCTGGTGCTGTCCCGGCTCGTGCCGGCGGGGCGGATCCCGGTGATGCTGGCGTGTCTGCTCGCCCGGATGCCGCTGCGGCGCTTCGTCCGGGGGGACATCCCGGCCTGCCTGGCGTGGGCGGCGACGTACCAGCTGATCGGCATCCTTGGCGGTTCGCTCTTCCCGGAGCCCTGGCAGGGGGTGGTCGCGGCGGTGGGCCTGACGGTGCTGGTCAGCGCGGTCCCGGCACTGTGGCGGCGGGTCAGGGGACGCCGCGAGCCCGGTACGAGCCGAAAGGCGGGCCCCGAGGTTCCTTCAGGGCACGAGCACCCGTGAGCCGCCGACCGGCAGGTCCCACAGGTCCTCACGGCGCAGCCCGGCCCGCTCCCAGGCGGTCCTGACCCGGCCGAGGGGTTCGAGCACGGGCTCGGAGGACAGGACGAAGGTGGCCCAGTGCATCGGTGCCATCCGCCGCGCCCCGAGGTCCTGGTGGGCGCGGACGGCCTCCTCCGGGTCGGTGTGGACGTCGCTGAGCCACCAGCGGGGGTCGTAGGCCCCGATGGGGAGCAGCGCCAGGTCGATGCCGGGGTACCGGCGGCCGATCTCGGCGAACCAGTGGCCGTAGCCGGTGTCCCCCGCGAAGTGGACCCGCCGCCCTGAGCGGTCCGTGAGCACCCAGCCGCCCCACAGCGATCGGCAGGTGTCCAGGAGGGTGCGCTTGGACCAGTGGTGGGCGGGGACGAAGTCGAAGCGCACGCCGTCGAGTTCGGCCGCCTCCCACCAGTCGAGTTCGGTCACCCGGCTGAACCGGCGGCGGGTGAACCAGCGGCCGAGGCCGGCCGGGACGAAGACCGGGGTGTGCCGGGGCAGCCGCTTCAGGGTGGGGGCGTCGAGGTGGTCGAAGTGGTTGTGGCTGATGACGACGGCGTCGACGTCCGGCAGGTCCTCCCAGCGGACCCCGACGGGGGTGAGCCGGGCGGGGGTGCCGAAGATGCGGCGGGACCAGACGGGGTCGGTGAGGACGGTGAGTCCGCCCATCCGCAGTACCCAACTGGCGTGTCCCGCCCAGGTGACGGCGAGGGTGTCGGGTCCCGCCGCGGGCAGCGGGCCCGGCTCGAAGGGCAGCAGGGGGACGTCGCGGAGCCCCTCGGGGCGGGGGGCGTACGGCTCCCTCGCGGGCGAAGCGGGCCAGGGCCCGCAGGCCGGGGAGGGGGGCGGTGAGCCGGTCGGCGAAGGTGCGGGGCCAGTCCGCGCGCAGCCGCCCGACGGGCTGGAGGACGGGGGCGGTCGCGGGGGCGGCCTCGGGAGCGGTGGCAGGGGCCTGTGCGGCGCGCGCGGTGTGTGCCGTCCGTTCGGTCATCTGCGGGCTCCGTTCTGCGGCGCGGCTCGTGGGCATGGGCATGGGCGTGGGGGCCGTACGGGGCGGCGGCACGTCGCGCCACGGGTCGGGCGGCGGCGGAGGTCGTCCGAAGGCGGTGTCATCGGAGTTCCTCCAGAGCCCCTCCGAACTCCTCCAACGCCCGCGCCACGTGCGGCAGTTCCACCGGATCGCGCGCCCGGAGCGTCTCGTCCCGCTCCTCCTCGGTGGCGCCCAGGAACATGCCGGTGCCGAACCGGACGCGCAGCGCCCCGAGTTCGTCGCCGAACCGGTGGCCGCCGGTCGCCGGGGCGCCGAGCCGCGCGGTGAGATGGCTCTCCAGCTCCAGTGAGTCGGTGACTCCCAGGGCGGCGAGGCCCGCCCGCAGCGGCCCGAGGTCGGCGTAGAGGTGGCGGCCTGCCTGCGGTGGCCTGGCGAGGAGCCCGGCGGCGAGGGCGGTGCGGTGCGCGGCCCCCGCGAGGCGGCCGTGGACGGTGGCGGCGCGCCGGGCCCGTACGGTCACGTCCTCGGGTTCGTCGAGGGCGTGCGCGGCGGCGGGTGCGACGGGGCCTGGGACGACGGCCCCGAGGGCGGTGAGCACGTCGAGGACGCGGGCCCTGCGGTCGGTCCAGCGGTCGGTGCGGGAGGGGGCGGTGGGCGGGAAGCGGGCGACGGCGCAGGGCCAGGCGGCTGGGGTGAGGGCGCCGCCGAGGTCGCTGACGACGGTCACGTCGTCGGGGCACATCTCGGCGGGGCTGAGGAGCACGGTGTCGTGGGGGTGGTGCAGGGTGTCGCGCCAGGTCTCGTCGCTGATGACGTGCAGGCCTTCGGCGACGGCGGCCTCGCAGGCCTCGCGGAGGAGTTCGGGCGGGGCGACGGTGGCGGTGGGGTCGTCGGCGACGGAGAGCAGCAGGAGGCGGGGGGTGCCGCCCTCGGCGCGGACCCGCCGGACCGTCTCCAGGAGGGCGTACGGGTCGGGGACGCCGCCGCACTCGGCGGGGGTCGGCACGTGGTAGGCGGGGCGGCCGAGGAGGCGGGCCTGCGGGGTCCACCAGGCGGGGCAGGGCCGGGGCAGCAGCAGGTCGCCGCCGTGGGCGGCGATCAGGGCGAGCAGCAGGGCGGGGGCGCCGGGGGCGGCGACGACGTCCTCGGGGTGGGTGCGCAGGCCGCGGCGCCACCAGTAGCCGGCGGCGGCCTCGCGCAGGACGGGGCCGCCGCCGGGCGGCTCGGGGGCGGTCCGTCCGGCGGCGGCCGCGAGGAGTCCGGCGAGTCCCGGCAGGACGGGCAGGCCGGTGTCGGGGGCGGGAGGGCCGTAGCGCACCGGGCCGCGGCCTTCCGGAGCCGTCTGCCGCATGTCCCGAACCTCCTGAGCGCACGGGGGCGCCGGCACGGCACCCCCGTGCCCTTTATACGAAGTTTCGGGCGTTTCCGCCGCTCCAGACGTCGCTTCGGGCGACGGGCGCGACACCGGACGGGAGGCCACCCTGTCGCCGGGGGGCTGAGCGGGTCAGACGACGGTGACGGGATGGCGGACGACCGCGTCGAAGAGGTAGCCCTGGGTGTTGTGGACGGACCGCTCGGGCTGGGTGTTGCCGGCGGCGTCGGTGGTACGGGAGAGCAGGGTGACGGGCCCGGTGTGCCGCGGGCGCCACGGCACGCTCCAGCGGACCCAGCCGTCGCGCCGGGGCTCGTCGAGGAGCCGGGCCGGGCGCCAGTGGGCGCCGCCGTCGGTGGACACCTCCACCGTCCGCACCGGCGCCAGGGCGGACCAGGCGCGGCCGGTGAGCCGGTGGAGGCGGCCCGCCTCCAGGGTGGCGCCGAAGGCCGGCTGGTAGCCGGACTTGACGGTCTGGCGGCTGATCGGGGCGCTGCCGCCGTCCGGGTGGGCGGCGCCGAAGAGCCGGTACCAGTCGGTGGACCAGGGCGAGCTGAGCGGCCGGGTGGAGACCTCGATGTCGCCGAGCCACTTGATCGAGGCGATGCCGACCCAGGAGGGCACGACGAGCCGGACCGGATGGCCGTGGTCGTACGGGAGGGGCTCGCCGTTCATCTCGTACGCGAGGATCACGTCGTCCAGCGCCTTGGCGACCGGCAGCGGGCGGCGCACCCGGCCGAAGTCGACGCCGCCGGAGACGTACGGGTCGTCGAGGCCGCGCGGCTGGAGGTCGGCGGCGTCCTGGGCGATCCCGGCGCGCCGGAGGACGTCGGAGAGGCGTGCACCGCGCCAGCGGGCGGCTCCTACGGCGCCGAGGGTCCACGCGGTGCCCGTGACCGGTTCGCCCTGCTGGCTCGCGTAGAGGCTGCGGCCGTTTCCGGCGCACTCCATCAGGGCCGTACGGGTGACGGAGGGCAGGTCGCGGAGCTGCCCGTAGGTGAAGTGGACGGGGCTGCGGCCGTGGAGCCCGTCGCCCCAGAGGGTCAGTCGCCAGTCGGCGGCGTCGAGGACGGGGGTGGAGGTGTGGTTGCGGACGAAGAAGCGGTCGGCGGGGGTGAGGAGGCCGGTGTCCGCGAAGCCGTCGAACCGCGCCTCGGCGTTGGTGCCCCGGACGGTGAAGTGCTCGGCCGGGAGGGCCTTGACGATGCCCGGTGCGGCGAGGGAGCCGGTGCCGGCGGGTGCGGCGTACGCGGGCGCGGCGGAGGCGGCCCCGCCGAGCGCGGTGGCCGTGGGGCCCGCCGCGAGCAGCTTGAGCGGGGTGCGGCGGTCGGGCGCGGGCGGGTTCGGCACGGGGCTCCTCGGCAGATGGGAGGCGGACCACCGGGCGGCGGCGCGCCGATCCCTGTTCACGGTGCTGCCACAGAAGGGTTCGCCAGGTCCGCCGGAACGGGGAGGCGCAGGTGGCGTCCTGCCGTCGACAATGCGGCATGTCGATACGTGAAGCACTTCCCGAGGACGCGGCGGCCGTCGCCGCCGTGCACGTCCTGTCCTGGCGGGCCGCCTACCGCGACCTGCTCCCCGCTCGCTATCTGGCCGCTCTGGACGTGGCGGAGCGCACCGCCGTGTGGCGCGCCCGGCTCGCGGCCCCGGACCGGCCCACGGTCCTGGTGGCGACGGGTTCGGGCGGGGAGGTGCTCGCCTTCTCCTGCTTCCGCGCCTGGCAGGGCGAGGGCCTGGACCCCCGGACGACGGGCGAGCTGGCGGCGCTCTACGCCCTGCCGGAGGCGTGGGGCACGGGGGTCGGGCGGGCGCTGCTCTCGGCGTCCACGGAGACGCTCGCGGCGGCCGGGTTCCGTACGGCGGCACTGTGGGTGTTGGCGGGGAACGCGCGGGGGCGCCGGTTCTACGAGGCGGCGGGCTGGCGGCCGGACGGCGAGGCCGTCCGGGAGGAGACGGGAGGCCGTGTGCTCGACGAACTCCGCTACCGACGCGACCTGTTGACCTGAACCATGGTCCACATACCAAGACGCGGGTCTCATGATGCGACATGCGTGCGTACGGTGGTGGCACGCACCCGCACCGAGGGAGTCGCTTCCATGACGCATGCCCCCGTCCCGTCCGCGCACGACGCGGCCCACGACACCGCCGTCTACACCCACGGGCACCACGAGTCGGTCCTGCGCTCGCACAGCTGGCGGACCGCCGCCAACTCGGCGGCCTATCTGCTGCCCGCGCTGCGCCCCGGTCTCGACGTCCTGGACGTGGGCTGCGGGCCCGGCACCATCACCGCCGATCTGGCCGCGCTGGTCGCGCCGGGCCGGGTGACCGGCGTGGACGCGGCCGAGGGCGTCCTCGTCAACGCCCGCGCCGTGGCGGCCGAACGCGGTCTGGAGAACGTCGGGTTCGCCGTCGCCGACGTGCACGCCCTGGACTTCCCCGACGACTCCTTCGACGTCGTCCACGCCCACCAGGTGCTCCAGCACGTCGGCGACCCGGTACGGGCGCTGCGCGAGATGCGGCGGGTGTGCCGCCCCGGCGGGATCGTCGCGGCCCGCGACAGCGACTACGGGGCCTTCGCCTGGTTCCCCGAACGGCCCGCGCTCGACGGGTGGCTGGACCTGTACCACCGGGTGGCCCGCGCCAACGGCGGCGAACCGGACGCCGGACGACGCCTGTTCTCGTGGGCCCGGCAAGCCGGCTTCACCGACATCACGACGACGGCCGCCACCTGGTGCTTCGCCACCCCCGGGGAGCGGGCCTGGTGGAGCGGCCTGTGGGCGGACCGTACGACCGACTCCGGCTACGCCGACCTGGCCGTATCCGGAGGCCACGCCACCGGCGCCGAGCTGACGTCGATCGCGGAGGCGTGGCGGGAGTGGGGCGGCCGGGAGGACGCCTGGTTCATGGTCCCGCACGGCGAGATCCTGTGCCGGGTGTCCTGATGAGCGACCCGACCGCCTCGGCCGCCCGATCCCAACGGGGCCGCGGGCAGCGTCAGTACGGCACGTCGTACGGTCGTCATCGCCCCGTCGAACACGCCGGAGGCCGTCCTGACCAGGGGATCTCCGCGACAAGGACGGGCCGGGGCGGCCCGGATATTCCCGGCGGCGGGCGCCGCGCGGCCGTACTGTGGACGGTCGGCGCCCGCCGCCCGGCGGCCGGGGATCAGTGGTGCAGGGAGTACGCGGAATGGGCACGCAGCACACCTACCGGGTCATCGTGCGCGGCACGTTCGACGGTCTGTCCGAGGAGAGCCGGTCCCGGCTGCTCGCCGAGGTGGACGCGCACGGGCTCACGGCGATGCAGTTCACCGAGGAGGGCTCGCTGTCCTACGACCGGACGCCGAAGCACTTCTCGTACCGGCTGGTCGTCGTCTCCGACGCCGAGGACGGCGACGAGATGGCGGGCGCGCTCGCGGAGGACCGGGTGGAGACCGCGCTGAGGGAACTCGGTCACGGGTACAAGGCGCTGCGGTCGGCGGTGACCGACCTCGACACGATGAAGATCAACTACAAGCGCTGACGAGGGCTGTCGGGCTCCGGCCAGGTCTCGGGCTGGCGCTCCGGTTCGGGAGCGGTGACCGCCCAGCGTTCGTGGTCGCGCCAGGCCCCGTCGATGAACAGCATCGCGGGCGAGAACCCCTCCAGGCGGAAACCCGCGCGGCGGACGAGCGCGCGGGACGCGAGGTTGCCCGGCTGGATGTTCGCCTCCAGACGGTGCAGGTCCAGGGGCCCGAAGGCGTACGCGATCAGCACCCCGAGGGCCTCGGTGAACAGGCCGCGGCCGGCCGCGTGCGCGAAGGCGCCGTAGCCGAGGGCGCCGCTGCGGAAGGCGCCGCGGACGATGTTGTTGATGTTGACGAATCCGGCGATCGCGCCGTCCGCTTCACGGTCGCACACCAGGTAGCCGGCGCGCGCCGGATCCCCGGTCAGGGTGGCCGCGTAGGTCCGGTACGTCTCCGTCGTGCACGGCGGGAAGAGCCAGGGCCGGTGGAGCTCCCGGCTCTCCCGGGCCCGTGCGGTGAACTCCTCGGTGTCGTGGAGGGAGAAGGCGCGCAGGCCCACGCGGGGCCCCACGGCGAGGTACCGGCCGGGCTCTTCGGACATCCGGCCAGTCTATGCCGGGCGCGGGAGCGGGGCCGGGTCCCGGGCCGCAGCCAGGGCTGCATCCGGCCCGCATCCGGGGCCGGTCCCTCAGCGGCGGGCCGTCCGCACCCGGGGCGGGCAGGTCTCGCCCTTCCGTACGACTCCGATCATGACGGTGGTCCGGCGGTCGAAGTCCGTACCCGCCGCCGGGTACTGCGTGCAGACCTCCCACCTCGGCGGCCAGAGCACCCGCCGGTCCCGGCCGCTGACGTCGTGGACGTCGAGCCGGGTGCGGCGGTCGAGCCGGATGAAGACCTGCCACAGTCCCCGGCCCAGGAAATCGGGCACGGGACGGGTGCGGGCCCCGTCGTCGGCCGCGGCGGTCTCCTCGGCGGAGGCGACGGCGACGGCGGCGAGCGCGAGGACGGCGCCCGCGCCCACGACGGCCCGCCGCCTCACTTCCGCCTCCGGGCGGCGACGTAGAAACCGCAGGCCGCGCCGAGGATCGCGGTCGCGAGGAGCGCCAGGTAGAGCGGCATGGTGACCTCGGGGATCAGGATGCGGATCTTGACGTCGCCGGTGTTCTCGAAGATGAAGATCAGGGTGACGGCCGCGAGAAGGGCCATCCCGACGCGGCCCGGGGTGAGGGACGCGGTGAACCCGGATCTTCCCCCGCCCGATGTCCGTGACGTGTCCTTGGGACTCATGCCCGGCCCTCTCCTCCGTCGTGGTGCCGTCGGTCGTACCCGGCCACCGCCGTGGGACCAGAATGGGGTGGGCGGGCCTTCTCCGTGACGGCGAGCGCATCCGTACGGGTGACTTGTCAGACAACGCGGGCGGCTACCGTGGGTGCCGGACATCGGCGGGAACGAGACGAGGAGCGGCCCGTGGCGGTCAGCGGACAGCGGCGGCGACCGGTCGTGGCGCTCTACGAGCGGATCGCGGACGCCGTCCACGACGGCACCTATCCGCCGGGCTCGACGCTCCCCTCGGAGCCGAAGCTCGCCGCCGAGCTCGGCGTGAGCCGGCCGGCCCTGCGCGAGGCGCTGCTGCTGCTCCAGGAGGACGGTCTGCTCACCGTACGGCGCGGGGTGGGGCGCACCGTCAACGACCGGCCGCCGCGGCGCGGTTTCGAGCACGTGCAGCCGCTGGAGGAGCTGATCGGAGCGGGGACGCCGCTGCGGGTGCGGGCGCTGCTGCGGACGGTCGAGGAACCCACGGACTTCACGACCCAGCACCTGCTCGCTCCGGCCCGTGCCGAGCTGCGGTTCTGGGAGTCCGTGCTGACCGGGGAGGGTACGGCGGCGGCGCTGAGCCATGAGTGGGCGGCGGCCGACGAGCTGCTCGACCGGGTGCATCCGGAGTTCGCGCAGGCCCTGCGGGCGGCGGAGACGGACGCCCGGCCGCCGACCGGGGGCGCCGGGCGCGGTCCCGCGGTCTCCATGCTCGCGGTCCTCGTCGCCGCCTCGCGCGAGACGGCTCTGAGCGCGCACAGCGGGATCACGGCGACGCTGCTCGGGCGGCGGCGCGGGGAGCAGCTGGGGCGCCCGGCGGACACCCCCGCCGTCCTGGTCACCCAGGTCGTCCGGGTCGGCGAGGTCCCGGTCCTGGCGGCCAAGCACATGCTCCCGACGGGCGCTCCCGCCCTGCCGGTGCTGCAGTCCCACTGAGCACCGCCGCTCCGTGGGAACGTCCCGGGGGCAGTGCCCGGGACCGTCAGGACACCCGGCGCACGGCCGGCCCTGACACCCGACGCACGGCAGGACCTGACACCCACGCACGGCAGGACCTGACACCCGCGTAAGGCCCGTCACAGCGTCCCCCTCCGCCGTGGCGTACACTTCCCCGCCATGCACTTGTCTGACAACCCTGCCACGCCTGCCGCCGCCACCGTCTCCGAGTGGATCCGCCGGGCCCCCAAGGCCGTCCTGCACGACCACCTCGACGGCGGGCTGCGCCCCGCGACCATCATCGAGCTGGCACGGGAGTGCGGCTACACCGCGCTGCCGACCGAGGACCCGGCCGCGCTCGCGGTCTGGTTCCGGGACGCCGCCGACTCCGGTTCGCTTGAGCGCTACCTGGAGACCTTCGCCCACACCTGCGCGGTCATGCAGACCCGCGAGGCGCTCACGCGCATCGCGGCCGAGTGCGCCGAGGACCTGGCGGCGGACGGTGTCGTCTACGCGGAGATCCGCTACGCCCCCGAGCAGCACCTGGAGGGCGGGCTGACCCTCGACGAGGTCGTCGTGGCGGTCAACGACGGCTTCCGCGAGGGCGAGCGCCGCTCCGGCGGCCGGATCACCGTCCGCACCCTCCTCACCGGCATGCGCCACACGGACCGCTCGCTCGAGATAGCGGAGCTGACGGTCGCGCACCGGGACAACGGCGTCGCCGGCTTCGACATCGCGGGCGGCGAGATCGGCAACCCGCCCGCCCGGCACCTCCCCGCCTTCCAGCACCTGAAGCGGGAGAACTGCCACTTCACGATCCACGCGGGCGAGGCCGTCGGCGCCGAGTCGATCCACGAGGCCGTGCAGGTCTGCGGCACCGAGCGGATCGGGCACGGCGTGCGGATCACGGACGACATCGCCGAGGACGGCACCCTGGGCCGGCTGGCCTCGTACGTCCGGGACAACCGCATCGCCCTGGAGGTCTGCCCGACCTCCAACCTCCAGACCGGCGCGGCGAAGGACTACGCCTCGCACCCGATCGACGAGCTGCGCCGCCTCGGCTTCCGGATCACGCTCAACACGGACAACCGGCTGGTCTCCGGCACCACCATGAGCGAGGAGTTCCAGCACATGGTGGACGCCTTCGGGTACGGCCCCGAGGTCTTCGAGGAGTTCACGGTCGCCGCCCTGGAGGCCGCCTTCCTGCCGCTGCCGGAGCGGCAGCGGCTGATCGACGAGGTCGTCCGCCCGGGGTACGCGGCGCTCTGACCCTGGTCGGGCCTCAGCCCACCCGCCCCCGCACCAGGGGCAGTTCGAGCGTCCCCGTGTCCTCGGGGGCGCTGACGACGGTCACCGGCTTGACGCCCCGGTTGCCGGCGTACGCCGTGTCGCTCGCCGCGATCACCAGCTCCAGCCGGTGGCCGGTCTCGTAGCGGTGGACGACGGCGGGCAGCTCGACGGTGAACGGGCGGGTGACGTCCGGCACCCGCACCGGGGCGACAAGGCGGTTGACCAGGGTCTTGGTGCCGTCGGGCGCGATGTCGTAGAGCTTGGCGAAGAGCACGAGCTTGTCGGAGGCGTCGCCGGACTCCTGGACCCGCTCGGTCGCCGGGGAGACCACCTTCAGGGTGGCCTTCGGCGCGCCGACCAGGTCGACCGGCGCGGTGAGCGGCGCGCTGGTCCAGCCGAGGTGGGTGCCGGGGGTGTCGTACGGCCGCCGGTCGGCGAGGCCGATCATGCCGGCGAGCGAGGACTCCGAATGGCTCGTCGGGAAAAGCCAGTTGCTGTACCAGCGGGAGCCCCGGGCCACCTTCGTGCGGTTGTCGACGAGCTTGCCGTCGCCGGAGAGGTACAGCCGCTGGCTGAGCGCCGGGACCCTGGACGCCGTGCCGTAGTCGCCCTGCCAGTCGCGGAACCAGGCGAAGGCGGGGCCGGTGTCCGCGGTCGGGTCCTTCCGCAGGTGACGGTCGAACCAGCCGAGGACGCGCCGCCCGACGTAGCTGCCCTCCAGATCGCCCTTCGTGAAGTCGAGTTCACCGGGCCGCTGTCCCCCGCTGTGGCCCCAGGACTGCCAGATCATCCCGGTGTCGACGCCGCGCTCGCGCAACCGGTCGTAGGTGGCCCGTGCCTCGTTGAGGGTGAAGAGGGTGTCGGCCTGGCCCTGGACGAGGAGCGTGGGGGCGGTGATCCGGTCCACGTACGAGACCGGGGAGACGCTGCGGGCGTAGGCGAGCATCTTCTCGGTCTCGGCCTTCGGGTAGCGGCCCGAGTTGAGGAGCCGCACGGTGTCGCAGGCGTCGCTGACGAAGTGCAGACAGCCGAGCGAGTTGATCCGGCTGGGGTCGAGGGAGGGGACGAGCAGCGGCTGCCCCTCGCCCATCAGGTAGAAGCCGTTGGCCCACTGCCATTTGAAGACGCCGGGCGTGGCACGGTCCGCGGCGTTGGGGGCGAGGGAGTACGCGAGGTCGTTCCAGGTGATCAGGGGGACGAGGGCGTCGATCCGCCGGTCGACGGAGGCGGCGGCGAGCTGCACGGCCCCTCCGTAGGAGCCGCCGATCATGCCGACGCGCGGGTCGTCCGCGCCGTCCCGGGTGACGAAGTCGGCGCGGGTTCCGTCGTCCGCCGCCAGGTTGCCGGCGAGGAAGTCGACGAGTCGGGCGGCGACGCGGCCGTCGATCTCCGGGTCGTCGAGGGAGATCAGGCAGCCGGACTTCCCGAACCCGAGGCCGGAGTAGACGAGCCCGACGTAGCCGCGGGCGGCGAACGCCTTGCCGATGGCGTCGGTGGAGCCGTCGCTCTTGCTGCCGCCGAAGCCGTTGGTGGCGAGGACGGCGGGTGCGGGACGGGCGGCGTCCACACCCGCCGGCCGGTAGAGGTCGGCATCGACGGCGCAACTCCGGCCGCCCGCCCGGACGGTGAACCGGAGCGGGGTGACGGTGTACGTTCCGGTGCCGCTGTCCGTCTCCGCTCCGGTCGCGGGCGCGGCAGGAACCGGAGGCGCGGCGAGAGCCGGGGGCACTGCCAGGGCCAGGGGCGCGGCGAGCGCGGCCGCACCGGCCACGAGCGCGAGGGCCTTGCGGGGGCGGGGCACGGCACGGGACACAGGGACCTCCACGCTGAGGACGACGCCGAAGGCCTGGGTACCTACCGACTGGTAGGTACCCAGGCAGCGCCCATGCTGTGACACGTGTCAGAGCCCGTCAATCCGCCGAACGAAGGTTGTTGACGGAGATTCAGTGAAGACCGCGCGCCCGGGGGCCCGGCACTCGGTTCAACGCAGGGCCGGTACGTCGAGCGTGAGCGTGCCCTCCTCCGCGTCGAGCGTCCCCGGCACTCCGAGCGGCACGGTCAGCGCCGTCATGCTGTGCCCGAAGCCCATCTCCTCCACCACGGGTACGCCGAGCCCGCCGAGCCGGTCGACGAGGACTGCCCGCACCTCCTCGTACGGGCCGCACTCCTGCCACGAGCCCAGGCCGACGCCCGTGATCCCGTCCAGCCATCCGGAGCGCAGCAGTTGGGTGAGGACGCGGTCGAGCCGGTACGGCTCCTCCCCCACGTCCTCCAGGAGCAGCAGCCCGCCGCGCGCGGAGGGCCGGCCGTGCGGTGTGCCGAGGTCGGCGGCGAGGAGGCTGGCGCAGCCGCCGAGCGTGACGCCCCTGGCCCGGCCCGGCACCAGGGCCCGCGCCGTCCCGAGCCCGAGCGTCCGCACCGACTCGGGCTCGAAGAGGGTGGCCCGCAGCGACTCCTGGGTGCGCGGGTCCGACAGGAACGTGCCCGCGGCGACCATCGGACCGTGCAGGGTGGCGAATCCGGTCCGGACGGCGAAGGCCTCGTGCAGGGCGGTGACGTCGCTGTACCCGACGAACGCCTTGGGTCCCGCCTCCCTGACCGCCCTCCAGTCGACGAGGTCGACCATGCGCTGCGCCCCGAATCCGCCGCGCGCGCAGATGACGGCGGAGACCGAGGGGTCGCACCAGGCCTCCGTGAGGTCCCGGGCGCGCGCCCGGTCGGCGCCCGCGAGGTGGTCGAGGGTGGGATGGGTGTCCAGGACGTGCGGGGCGACCACGGGATCCAGACCCCAGCCGCTCAGGATGTCGAGTCCGGCCTTGAGCCGTTCCTCGGGGACGGGCCCGCTGGGTGCGACGACGGCGACGCGCGCCCCGGGCCGAAGCCGGTCGGGCCGGGTGAGCGCACCGACCTGCGGCCGGCTCCCGGCCTCTCGGTCGGCGGCGGGAGGGGTGTCCTGCGGGGTCATGTGCGGTACTCCAGGGCGGGGACGTCGGTCCGGCTGACACCGAAGACGTGGGCGTAAAGGGAGAGTTCGGCCTCCAGGGCGCGCACCATGGTGTCGGCCCTGCGGAAGCCGTGGCCCTCTCCCTCGAAGGCGAGGTAGGCGTGCGGGACGCCCCGACCGGCCGTGCGGGCGAGGAACCGCTCGGCCTGCGCGGGCGGGCAGATGACGTCGTCGAGCCCCTGGAGCAGCAGGAAGGGGGTCGTGACCCGGTCGACGTGCTCGATCGGCGAGCGCTCCTTGTACCGGGCGGGCACCTGGTCGACGGGGCCGATCAGCCCGTACAGGTACTCGGATTCAAAGTCGTGGGTCTCGTCGGTCGCCCAGCCCCGGAGGTCGAGGATGGGGTAGATGATCGTGCCGCACGCGTACACGTCGGTGGCGACGAGGGAGGCGGCGGTCGTCCAGCCGCCCGCGCTGCCGCCGCGTACGGCGAGGCGTGCCGGGTCGGCGGTGCCCTCGGCGGCGAGGGCCCGGGCCACGGCCGCGCAGTCCTCGACGTCGACGACGCCCCACTGCTCTCGCAGCCGCTCCCGGTACTCCCGGCCGTAGCCCGTCGAGCCGCCGTAGTTGACCTCGGCGACCCCGATGCCCCGTGAGGTGAAGTAGGTGATCTCCAGGTCGAGGACGAGCGGCGCGTGTCCGGTGGGACCCCCGTGGGCCCAGATCACGTACGGCGGCAGTTCGTCCTCGGGTCCGGCGAACTCCGGGTGGTGGGGCGGGTAGACCTGTGTGTGGATCTCCCGGCCGCCGGGTCCGGTGAAGGTACGCACACGGGGTTCCGGATAGTGGGCGGGGTCGACGGCGTCGCTGTGCGCGGCGCCGACCACACGGGAGCGGCCGGTGCGGGTGTCGAGTTCGACGAGTTCGTACGCGCTCCGCGGTCCCGCGGCGAGGCCGACCACCCGGGTGCCGTGCGCGGCGAGCGTCGAGGCCCATTCGGTCCAGGGTCCGTGAGCGTCGACGAGGGCGCCGCGCTCGGGGTCGAGGATGCCGAGGGCGGTGGTGCCCTTGCCGTGGACGACGGCGATCAGCCCGTTGTCGAGGGGCGTGAACCAGTTCAGTCCGATCTTCCAGAGCGGGCCGCCGAACTCCTCGGCTCGGGGGCAGAGCGCGACCGGTTCGCCCACCGTGCCGGCCGCGTCGACCTCCGCGCGGTAGAGGTTCCACCAGCCGGTGCGGTCGCTGGCGAGGAGCAGGCGTCCCGCCCCGTCCCAGTCGACCTGCGGGATCGATTCGCAGGGCCCGCCGGCGACGGTCCTGGCACCGTGGAAGGTCCCGTCGGGCGCGACCTCGGCGAGCATGACCTCCGTGCCGTCCCAGGGCATCCGGGGGTGGTCCCAGGCGATCCAGACCACCCGTCGCCCGTCCGGGGAGAGCCGCGGCCCGGTCACGAACCGGTGCCGCCCGTCGGACAGTTCGCGTACCGCCGAGCGGTCCTCGGCGGCCGATCCGTCCAGGGGCACGGCGACGAGCACCCGGCGCACGTCGGTCGGCGCGGGCCCGGTGAACTCCTCCAGGACGCACCACACCTCCCCCCGGTCGGGGCGGATCACGGGGTCGACCCAGCGCAGTCCGCCGCCGACCGCGGAGACGGGGGTGAGGGGCCGCGGCTCCGCGCCGGGAAGGGCATCGGGCTCGTAGGCGTACAGCCGCTGGTCCGCGAAGTGGCAGAACACGGCGAGCGGTCCGCCCGCCGGGCGTGCGACCGCCGCCCAGGGCCGGCCGCCGTACTCGATCACCCGGCTCCGGACGTTCCACGGGGCGGGCAGCACCCCCTCCTCGGTGCCGTCCGCGCGCCGCCTGACGAGGGCGCGCCTGCCGCCCTCGACGGGGCGGGGCGCTGTCCACCACAGTTCGTCGCCGACGGCTCCGAGGTACTCGGGCCGCCCGTCGTGCGCGGCGGCGAGCGCCGCGTCGACGGGTGACGGCCAGCTTCCGTAGGCGGCCGTGCTCTTCATGGGACTTCCCCCCGGTCGTTCCTGCGCGCGGCCGCGTCGTCGCGGCTACGCGGACTTCAGATAGTGGTCGAGTACCTGGACGCCGAAGTGCAGGGCGTCCACGGGGACCCGTTCGTCGACGCCGTGGAACAGGGCCGCGTAGTCGAGGCCCGGGGGCAGCCGGAGCGGCGAGAAGCCGTAGCCGGTGATGCCGAGCCGGGAGAACTGCTTGGCGTCGGTGCCGCCGGACATGGTGAACGGCACGACGTGCCCGGCCGGGTCGAAACGCTCGACGGCGGCCCGCAGCTTGGCGAAGGTCGGTGAGTCGACGGGGGCCTCGAGGGCCACCTCGCGGTGGTGGAACTCCCATTCCACGTCCGGCCCGGTGAGCCGGTCCATGGTCGCGGCGAACTCCTCCTCGGTGCCCGGCAGGGTCCGCCCGTCGATGTAGGCGACGGCCTGGCCAGGGATGACGTTGACCTTGTAGCCGGCGTCGAGGATCGTCGGGTTGGTGCTGTTGCGGACGGTCGGTTCGACGATGGCGGCGGCCGGTCCGAGCTTGTCGAGGAGCAGGTCCACGTCGAGGTCGGGCGCGTGGGTGTCGACGTCGATGGCGTACAGCGCGGCCAGTTCGGTGAGGGCGGCGCGGACGGTCGCGGTGAGGCGGACGGGCCAGGGGTGCGAGCCGATCCGGGCGACGGCGTCGGCGAGGCGGGTGACGGCGTTGGCCGTGTTCACCTTGGAGCCGTGGCCGGCCCGGCCGTGGGCGGTCAGCTTGAGCCAGGCGGTGCCCCGCTCCCCCGCGGCGATCGGGTAGAGGGTGGTGCCGGGCTGCGGGTGGAAGCTGAACGCCCCCGACTCGCTGATGCCCTCCGTGCAGCCCTCGAAGAGCACGGCGTGCCGGTCGGCGAGGAAGCCGGAGCCGTCCTCGGCGCTGGCCTCCTCGTCGGCGGTGTAGGCCAGGACGATGTCGCGGCGCGGCCGGACGCCCTGCCGGGCCCAGGAGCGGACGACGGCCAGGACCATCGCGTCCATGTTCTTCATGTCGACGGCGCCCCGGCCCCACACGGTCCCGTCGCGGACCTCCCCGGAGAAGGGGTGCGTGGTCCACTCGGCGGGGTCGGCGGGCACCACGTCCAGATGGCCGTGGACGAGGAGCGCCTCGGCCGAGGGGTCGGTGCCGGGGATGCGCGCCACCACGTTGGTGCGGCCGGGGGTCCGCTCCAGGAGGGTGGGTTCGACGCCGGCGGCGGCGAGCCGTTCGGCGACGTACTCGGCGGCGGGCCGCTCACGGCAGTCGCCGCCGCCCCGGTTGGTGGTGTCGATGCGGATGAGCTCGGAGGTGAAGGTGACCACCTCGTCGAGCGCCGCCGTGTCCGGGCCCCGGACCTCCTCAGCCATACTGCTCCTCCACCGCGGCCGAGACGATGGTCGTGACCGCCTTGAACGTGCGAATTGCCTCGTACATCGTCTCGCTGGTGTAGGCGACACGCCGCTCGCCGCTCCGCGCCACGCCGGGAACCACCGTGGCGGCGGCTCCCAGGTGCTCGGCGTCGAACTCCAGCTCCACGGTGAAGGGCCCGCCCCGGGCCGGCTCGTGGCGGACGGCGAGCGCGGCGCCGGTCTTCGCCGCCGCCCGGATGTCGGCGGCGGTTCTGGCGGGGGTCCTGCACACCGCCGCGTACCGCGAGACGTGGTCCTTGACGGCGACCTTGGGTGCCTCGGGCGCGTACCCGAGGGCGTCCTCGCAGGTGAGGTCGTCCCCGGTGACGAGGACGACGGGCACGCCGTACTCCGCGACCACGTGGGCGTTGAGCAGGCCCTCGCTCGCTCGCTCGCCGTTGAGCCAGACCCCGGTGATCGAGTTGGCGAGGTAGGTGTGGGCGAGGACGCCTTCAGCGCCCGCGCCCGTGTGGTAGCCGACGAAGGCGATGCCGTCGACGTCCCCGTGCTGCACGCCCTCGACCATGGAGAGGGACTTGTGCCGTCCGGTGAGCATCTCGGCGCGCTCGTCGAGCCGCTCCAGGAGCAGGTTCCGCATGGACCAGTGCGCCTCGTTGATGAGCACCTCGTCGGCGCCGCCGTCGAAGAAGCCGAGCACCGCGGCGTTCACGTCGGAGGTGAACATCGCGCGGCACCGCTCCCACTGGGGCGTGCCGGGCAGCACGTCGGCGGGCCAGGTCACACCGGTCGCGCCCTCCATGTCGGCGCTGATGAGGATCTTCATGTCTGGCACCGTACGCGCCGCCCGGCGGCCTCACCACCCCTGTGGATAACCGCCGTTGGAGTGGACCACTGGCGGTCACCGGGACGGCGGTACGGGATCATCCCGCAGTTCCGGATAGCGCCTGGGGTCCCCCTCGGCCAGCCGGCGCAGGGCGGTGGCGGCCCGTTCCTCGGGAGGGGAGCCGTCGTCGGGCAGCCGCCACAGGAACTGGCGCGGCTCCCCCTCCGCCGCACTCCGGCCCCCGCTCCCGAGCGGCGGCCCGGTGAAGGTGACGACGGTCGTGTCCGGTTGGCCGAAGTCCGAGCTGATCCAGCCCTGCCGGAGTCCCCAGCGGGTGAGGAGGTCGGGGCGGTCGCGCAGCCCGGCCGTGATCAGCCGGGCGGTGCGGCGGGCCGGCCAGGTCCAGGAGTGGTCGTTCTCGGCGCGCGCGATCTCGGCGTCGTAGGCGGCGGCGTCGAAGCGGTACGTGGGGGTGTCCGGCAGCTCGGCCGGTCTCCCCGGCCACCGCCAGTCGCTCCACACGACGTGCTCGCCCTCGCGGCGCACGGTCACGTACAGGGCGCCGCAGCAGCCCTCGGTGCAGTACGCCTCGGCGAGCCGCACCTCCCGGGGTGCGGGCCCGGCCCGCAGCGCGCCGCTGTCGAGGAGCCGCTCGGGGGACTCCCCGGGACCCGGCCCGAAGGCCTCCGGGACGAGGGGCCGCCCGTCGATCAGGAAGCGGGTCTCGACGACGTCCGGGTCGCCGGGGTCGGCGACGGCCACCTCGATCCGGAACCGGGGCGGGTCCTGCGGGGCGGCGCGCAGCTGACGTGCCGTCCGGCGGATCCAGTCGGCGCGCCGCCGCCCAGCCGGGTCGGCCGGCGCGGGGCCCGGCCACGCCGCCGTGTCCAGGAGGGTGCGGTGGAGCTCCTCGCGTCGGCCGGGCGGCCAGGGCAGGAGGTGCGAGGGGCCGCTGTGCAGGTCGAGGGCGAGGGTGAGCAGCCTGGCCCGGTGCTCCACGTCGCGGGGCAGCAGGTGGGCGTGGGCGGCCACCGTCTCGTACAGGCCGACGGCTTCTCCGTACCGCAGGACCTCGGCGTGGTAGTCCCGGCTGCTGGTCATCCGGACGAGGAGGTGGACGGCCCGTGCGAGGAGGCCGGGGTGATCCGGGTCCGTCCGGAGGAGTCCGGCGAGGCCGACGGCCTCGGCGACCCGGCGGGAGGCCTCGGGCCCCATGTCCCGTGCCTCCGTGGGAAGCCTCAGGAGCCGGTCGGACACGGCCGCCCGGTCTCCGGCGGCGAGGGCTTCGACGAGGCCGCGGAGTTCCTCGCCCCGGGTCCGGTGGATCAGCCACAGCAGGGCGGCCGCCTCCCGGTCCAGGGGCGCGAGGGTCCGGTCGACGGGGTCGAGGAGACCGTCGAGGAGGCCGAGGACGCGCAGGTACGGGATGTCCTCGGGTTCCGCGAGCGGGCTCAGGAGCCCGAGGCCGGCGGCTACGCCGGGGACGATCGTTCCGGTCCGGACGAGGTGTCGGGCGAATGCTCGGGTGCGGGCGCGGGCGGCGGGTTCCTCGGGCGGTTCGATGGCCGCCGCCGCGTGGAAGACGACCTGCCCACGGACCACGCCCGTCGCGCCGAGCGCGCGTTCCGCCTCGGCGGCGGCCCGCCCGGGGTCCGGGGCGTCGAGGAGCGGGAGCAGGATGGCGGTGACGGCGGCGCGGGCCTCGGCGTAGCGGAGGTTTCTGCGGCCCGGGGGGTTCGCCGTGTCGGGAAGGGGGTGGCCGCCCCGGGGCGGCGGCGCATCGGGGTCGCTGTCGCGCAGGCCCTTGGCGTACGCGTACAGGGAGGGGGCGAGCGTCGGGCGCTCGTGCGGGGCGCTCATCGCGCGGGGTGGAGCTCGATTCCGTAGGTCATGGAGGCATGCTGCCCTCTGCCGGGCCGGCGCCGCCACCGGTTTCCCGGGGCTTCGAATCGGACGAACCGTCGCCAACGGGTGCGTATAGGCTGTCGGCCGCAGTTGTCGTAGTCGACCTTCCGGAGAGCCCTCGGTGACCATCGCCTTCACCCCGTCCGCCTCGTCCCCCGCCGAACCCGAGACCGTCGCGGCGATCTCGGAGCCGGAGTTCTGGGAGCCGTCGGCTCCCGAGCCCCAGGAGGCGACGCGGGACGTGCCGGACGCAGCGGACGACCAGGGCCGGTACGAGGCGGACGAGACGGACGACGACCACGGCCGGGACCACGACCCCGTCGTCGTCCGTGACGCCCACGACTTCGGGGTGTACGCGCGGACCGGTGGCTGGGCCTTCGCCCTCAAGGTGGCGCGGAGCGTCCGGCCCGGCGGCCAGGCCGCCGAGGGGACGGCCCGGACGAAGGTGTCGGCGAAGGCCTTCGCGAAGCTCGCTGGGTGCTCGCCGGAGCGGGTCATGCGGTACTACAAGGCCTGGGACATGGCGGCCGACGACGGTCTGGTCCCGCAGTTCGAGGTGCTCGTCCCGGGTGAGGACATCGAGCTGCCCGAGGCGGACGTCTGGCTCTCGTACTACACCTCCCGCAACAGCGCCTCGTCGGTGCGCGGCCAGGCGATCAGCGCGGCGGCCGAGGCGGAGGGCATCCGGCCGACGAAGGCCCTGGAGGTCGCCGAGAACCCGACGGCGCTGCGGGCCGCGATCCTCGCCGATCCGGGGACGGCGGAGGCCGCGCGCGGCGCGCTGCTCGACCGCATGAAGGAGGATCCCGCCCTCCAGACCGAGATGGCCCGCGCCATCGCGCGGACCGACGACCTGAAGAAGGCGGTGGCGAGCGAGGCGAAGGCGGCCGACCGCATCGGGTACGTACGCCAGATCGTCGAGAACGGCCGGATCAAGACCCCCGCCGGGCAGACCGTGGAGGCACCGGCCGAGCTGCGCGCGGAGGCGGAGCGGCACCTGTCGCTCCTCGACGAGCTGGACGACTCCGAGGAGGCGGGCGAGTGGGCCGGTGAGGCGTACGACACGGTCAAGGGCCTCGTCGCGAAGGCCGTCGAGGACGACCCGGCGCTGCGCGTCCAGGAGCGGCGGACGAAGTTCTACAACAGCCTGCAGAAGGCGACGAAGGTCTTCGAGGAGCTGACCCTGGACGAGGTGATGGAGGAGGACATCTACGAGGCCGACATGCTCCAGCGCCTCGAGGCCCTCCAGGAGGCGATCGGCACCTGCATCAGCGCGCTGCGCAAGGCGACGACCGCCTCCTCCTGACCCCTCAGTCCTGGTGGCCGAGCTGGAGGTCGCGCTCGGTGCGGCCTCCGCCGGCCATCTGGAGGACCGTCGCGACGGGCGGGTAGCCGGCGGCGATGACCGTGTACTCGCCGGAGGACAGGTCCACGAACCGGAAGGTTCCGTCGGGCCCGGTGGTGAGGGTGTCGACGACGTTGCCCGCGGCGTCGAGCAGGGTGACCCGGGCGTCCTCGACGGGGCGCCCGCCGCCGGCCCGTACCGTGCCGCGGAGCACGGCGCCGCCGGCCAGTTCGATGTCCTGGCGGGTCTCGCGGGAGGACTGGACGCTCACGGGGAGCGCGGCGGGCCGGAAGGCGGGGGCGCTGGCGGCGAGCGTGTACTCGCCCGCGACCAGCTCGGTGATCACGTACCCGCCCTCGCGCCCGCTGCGGGTGGAGGCGACGACCTCCCCGCGTACGTCGGTGAGGGTGACGGCCGCGTCCCGTACGGGGGTCCCGTCGGCGGTGACGACGCTGCCCGCGAGCCGCCCGGCGCCGCCGAGGACGACGTCGAGCTCGACCGGCCGGTCGCCGACGGTGACGGAGACGGCCTGGGGCTGGTGTCCGCCGGCCGCCGCGATGAGGACGTACGCCCCGCCGCCGGGGACGCTCAGCGCGTACCGGCCGTCCTCGCCGCTGGCGCCGCGGCCCACCTGCCGGCCCTGGACGTCGATGAGGGTGAGGGCGGCGCGGGGGACCCGGCTGCCGTCGTGGTGCTGGACGGTGCCGCAGACGGGGAGCCCGGAGTGCGGCGCGGCGACGGAGGCGGGGGCCGGGGCGGGGGCGGCGTGCCGGGCGTGCGGGACGGCCTGGATGCCGGCGTAGTCGTCGGCGGTGGCCTCGGTGGTGGGGGTGTGGTGGGACACCAGCGGTTTCTCCTTGAGGAAGAAGGCGAGGACGAGGCCGAGCACGAGGACCGGCACGAGGTAGAGGAAGATGCGCGGCATCGCGTCCGCGTACGCCTGGATGTAGGCGTCGCGTACGGCGGGCGGCAGGGTGTGCACCGTCTGCGGGGTGATCGACTCGGCCGGCGGCAGGGTCGCCGTGCCGCCGGAGAGGACGCCGGCGAGCCGGTCGCCGAGGGCGTCGTCGAGCCGGGAGGCGAAGAGGGTGCCGAAGACGGCGGCGCCGACGCTGCCGCCGATCTGGCGGAAGTAGTTGTGGGCGCTGGTGGCGGTGCCGAGGTCGGCCGGGCGTACGGAGTTCTGCACGGCGAGGACGAGGACCGGCATGACGAGTCCGATGCCGGTGCCGAGGACGGCCTGCCAGAGGCTGTGCTGGAGGCGCGGGGTGTCGACGTCCATCCGGGAGAGCAGCCACATGCCGAGGACGGAGACGGCCCCGCCGGCCACCGGGTGGATCTTGTAGTGCCCGGTGCGGCTGATGAGTTGCCCCGAGACGACGGAGGCGATGACGATGCCGCCCATCAGCGGCAGCATCAGGAGGCCGGACTCGGTGGCGGTGGCGCCCTCGACCATCTGCAGGAAGCTGGGGAGGTAGCTGGCGGCGCCGAAGAGGGCGATACCGACGACGGCGCCGACGAGGGCGGTGACGGTGAAGACCGAGTCGCGGAACAGCCGGAGCGGGATGAGGGGTTCGGCCGCGAAGTGCTCGACGACGAGGAAGAGCAGGGTCGTTCCGGCGGCGCCGCAGGCGAGGGCGAGGACGACCCGGGAGTCCCAGGCGTATTCGGTGCCGCCCCAGCTGGTCAGCAGGACGATGCAGGTGGAGGCGGCGGCGAGGAGCAGCGCGCCGAGGACGTCGAAGCGCCGGCGGGCCGTGGGCTTGGGGAGCTTGAGGACGACGGCGACGACGGCGAGGGTGACGAGCCCGAACGGCACGTTGAAGTAGAAGCACCAGCGCCAGGAGACGTGGTCGGTGAAGAAGCCGCCGAGCAGGGGTCCCGCGACGGAGGCGAGGCCGAAGGCGGCGCCGATCAGGCCCATGTACCGGCCGCGTTCCCGGGCGGGGACGATGTCGGCGATGATCGCCTGGACGCCGATCATGAGTCCGCCGGCGCCTGCGCCCTGGAGGGCGCGGAAGGCGATGAGCTCGTCCATGCTGCGGGACCAGCCGGCGAGGCCGGAGCCGATGACGAAGACGACGATGGCGAAGAGGAAGACGCTCTTGCGGCCGAGGAGGTCGCCGAGCTTGCCGTAGATCGGCAGGCCGATGGTGGAGGTCAGCAGATAGGCGGTGATCGCCCAGGACATCCGGTCGAGGCCCTGGAGCTCGCCGACGATCTTCGGCAGGGCGGTCGCCACGATCATCTGCTCGAGCGCGGCGAGGAGCAGCGCGAGCATGAGGCCGCAGAAGACGAGCCGGACGCGGCGGGGGTCGAGGGCGGCCGGTCCCTGCTCGGAGGGTGGTGCGGGGTCGGCGGGCGCGCCGCCCGGGGCGAGGGATTCCGTACCCATCGGTGCCCCGACGTCCACCGCGCCGGCAGTGCCCTCCGCATCAGCAGTGCCCTTGACGGATTTCGCCATCGTGATCGCACCCACGTACTACTCCCCTCGTCACGGCGTCTGCGCCGCGCCATTCTTCGCATTGGGCGCGAAGGGGGAGCAAGTCGGGCGGTACGGGAGGGCAGTGGCGTCCCGGACGCCGAACGGCCGGGTACTACGGCGCACTTGGGTCGCTCATCAGCGCGTTTACGAGAGGGCCCGCGCCCCCGTCGCGCGCGGGCGCGGGTAACGGGGACGCGGGCGATCCACTCGAATCGGTGAACGCTCCGGGCGTTACTTCTCGACCTCGTCCGCCAGCTTGGCGAGAAGGGCGTCGTAGATGCGGCCGAGGCCCTTGGGCGCGAAGGTCCGCTCGAAGAACCCTCCGACGCCGCCGGCGCCGTCCCAGACGGAGGTGACGACGGCGCGGGACTTGCCCTCGCCGGCCGGGGTCACGGTCCAGGTGGTGACCATGGAGGAGTTGCGGTCCTTCTCGACGAGCTGCCCGTCGGTGGGCTCGGTGACCTCCAGGAGGCAGTCGCGGACGCGCTTGCTGGTGGCCTGGAGCTTCCAGTGGACGAGGGTGCCCTCGCCGTCGCCGCCCTCACGCACCTCGTACTCGCTGAAGTGCTCGGGGAGCACCTTCGCGCGCGTGCCGCTGTAGTCGGCCAGCGCGTCGAACACCGTCTCCGCGTCCGCGGCGATGATTCGTTCCGTCGTGGCCTCGACCTGCGCCATTGACTTCCTCCAGCTCGTGGTTCCTCGGGGGTGTGCGGCCTAGGGCCTGTCTTTTGGATCGGCCGGGCTCGCGGGGCCTGATCCAAAAAGACAGGCCCTAGCGAACCACGTGGGCTCCGGGGCGCGAAATCCGGGTTGCAACGATCAAGGGAACAGTTGTTCTATTCTTGTCGAACGGTCGATGCAGAGCCACCGAGGAGACGTCCAATGCGCTGGGACAATCTGGGCGACACCCCTGCCGCTCCCGCCGGCATCGCGCTGTTCGGCACGGACGCGGTCACCACCCGCACCTTCGACACCCCCGAGTTCCGGGGCATCACCTTCCACGAGGTACGGGCCCGCTCGATCCTCAACCGGGTGCCCGGCGCCTCCCGGATGCCGTTCGAATGGACGGTCAACCCGTACCGGGGCTGCACGCACGCGTGCGTGTACTGCTTCGCCCGCAAGACCCACAGTTATCTCGACCTCGACACCGGGCTCGGCTTCGACTCCCAGATCGTCGTCAAGATCAACGCCCCGGAGGTGCTGACCCGCCAGCTCGCCTCCGCCCGCTGGCAGGGCGCGCACATCGCCATGGGCACCAACGTGGACTGCTACCAGCGGGCCGAGGGCCGGTACCGCCTGATGCCGGGCATCCTCACGGCCCTGCGGGACCGCGCGAACCCCTTCTCGATCCTCACCAAGGGCACGCTGATCCTTCGCGACCTGGAGCTCCTCGTCCAGGCGGCCCGGGTCACCGAGGTCGGCATCTCCGTCTCGGTCGGCTTCACCGGCCAGGAGCTGTGGCGCACGATCGAACCCGGCACCCCCTCCCCGCAGCGCCGCCTCGACGTGGTCCGCACGCTCGGCGAGCACGGCATCGACTGCGGGGTCCTGATGGCCCCCGTGGTGCCCTTCCTCGGCGACCGGCCCGAGCAGCTGCGCGACACGGTCCGTGCGATAGCCGAGGCCGGGGCGAGCTCGGTCACCCCGCTCGTACTGCATCTGCGGCCGGGCGCCCGCGAGTGGTTCACGCAGTGGCTGCGGCGCCACCATCCCGACCTGGTGCGGCGGTACGAGCGGATGTACGCGGACGGGGCCTACGCGCCGACCTGGTACCAGCGCCGGATCACCCGTCAGGTGCACGAGTTCGCGACCGAGTTCGGCATCGGGCCCTCGCACCGGGGAGCCTCGCGCCGCGTACCCGTACCGGAGGAACCGGAGACGGCGGCTGCTCCGGAGCAGCTCACCCTCCTCTGATCACGACCCGTCACCACCCGCAGCCCCTCCCCTCGTCCGATCATCGGACCGATCACCTGACACGCCGTCGGATCCCCCTCCGTTCGGGTCAACTCTCGGCGAAACAGGTCCCCCGACGGCCCGTTCGGGACACAAACGCCCTATGACCCCACGCGCAGGAATGCTGATCGCCGCAGGAGCGCTGGTCGCCGGGACGGTCACCGTCCTGCCCGCCGCCCCCGCGGGCGCCGGTGAACCGGCCCCCCGACCGCTCCCCCCGCTCGCCTGGACCGGCTGCGCCATCAAGGCGTACCCGAAGCTCCAGTGCGCCACCCTCAAGGTGCCCCTCAACCACGACGACCCGGCCGGCCGGACCGTCACCCTCGCCCTGAGCCGGGTCCCGCACACCGCGAAGACCTTCCAGGGACCGCTGCTCGTGAACCCGGGCGGGCCCGGCGGCAGCGGGCGGACCATGGCCGGGTACGTGGCGGCCTCGCTGCCCCCGGAGGTGGCCGCCCAGTACGACGTCATCGGCTTCGACCCGCGCGGGGTCGGCAAGAGCGAGCCCGCCCTCGACTGCAAGCCCGGCCACTTCGCGCCGGTCCGCCCGGACTCTGTGCCGCGCGGCGCCGAGGGCGAGCGGGCCGCGGTCCAGCGGGCGCAGGACTTCGCCGACGCCTGCGGCAAGAAGTACGCGGACGTGCTGCCGTACATCGACACCGTGAGCTCCGCGCGCGACCTGGACGTCATCCGCCGCGCGCTCGGCGCCCCGAAGATCAACTACCTCGGCTACTCGTACGGGACCTACCTGGGCGCCGTCTACGCACGGCTCCACCCGGACCGGGTGCGGCGCATGGCGCTCGACTCCGTCGTCAACCCGCACGGCGTCTGGTACGAGGACAACATCGCGCAGGACTACGCCTTCGACACCCGCCACAAGGACTTCATGGCCTGGGTGGCCCGCCAGGACGCCGTGTACAAGCTGGGCACCGACCCGGCGGCGGTCGAAGCCGCCTGGTACCGGATGCGCGACGCGCTGCGCGCGGCCCCGGCCGGCGGGAAGGTCGGCCCGGGCGAGCTGGAGGACACCTTCCTGCCCGGCGGGTACTACAACGGCTACTGGCCCCGCCTCGCGACCGCCTTCTCCGCGTACGTCAACGACTCCGACGCGGTGCCGCTGACGGAGGCGTACGAGCGGTACGGCGAGGCCGACGCCGCGGCCGACAACGGCTACTCGGTCTACACGAGCGTGCAGTGCCGGGACGCGGGCTGGCCCCGGGACTGGAACGTCTGGCGCAAGGACAGCTGGGACGTGCACGCCAAGGCGCCCTTCTCCACCTGGAACAACGCCTGGTACAACGCACCGTGCGCGTTCTGGCCGGTGGACTCGCTGACCCCGCCGGACGTCAGCAACGACCAGGTGCCGCCGGTCCTGATCCTCCAGGCGACGGACGACGCGGCGACGCCGTACGAGGGCGGGGTCGCCCTGCACCGGCTGATGCGCGGCTCCAGCCTGGTCGTCGAGGAGGGCGGCGGGAACCACGGGGTGACGCTCGGCGGGAACGACTGCCTCGACGAGCACCTGGCCACCTATCTGGCGACGGGCAAGGTCCCGCGCGCCGAGGGCGACGCCGAGGTGGACGCGGTCTGTGCCGCGCTCCCGGAGCCCGAGCCGGAGCCGCTCGCGCCGCCGGCCGGCAAGCAGACCAAGGGGAAGACGGCCGCGCGGTCCCTCCCGCCGCGGGCGCAGACCGTCGGAGCAGCACAGCCGAAGGCCACCGGAACCGTCCGGTCCGAGTCGGTCGGCGGCATCCTGCACGGGCTCCTCGGCCACGTGCGCTGACAGCGCCGTAGCCCACTGACAGTGCCCGCGCCCCTGGGGACGCGGGCACTGTCAGTGGCGTGCGCGAGGATGTCCGACATGACGAGCCACCTCACCCACCTCCCCGCACCCGACGGCATCGCCGCCAGCCCCCAGTACAGCCACGTCGTGTGGGGGACGGGCCGCTTCGTCGCGATATCCGGCCAGTGCGCGTTCGACGCCTCCGGCGCGGTGGTCGGGGAGGGCGACCCGGTGGCGCAGGCCCGGCAGGTCTTCGCGAACCTGGCCCGCTGCCTCGACGCGGCGGGCGCCGGGTTCGAGGACGTGGTCAAGCTGACCTACTTCGTCACGGACGTGGCCCATCTCCCCGCGGTACGGGACGCGCGGGACGCGCACTTCGCGGGGGCGCCGCTGCCGGCGAGCTCGGCGGTGCAGGTGTCGGCGCTGGTCCGCCCGGAACTCCTCATCGAGATCGAGGCCTTCGCCCTGGTCCCGGACGACGCCTCCTGAACGGACCGGGCGGTCAGTAGGTGATCTTGACGCCGCGGGCGGTGTGCTGGTCCGTCCTGCCTCCCGTGGCGCCGCTGAATCCGACCAGCACGTTCTTCGGCAGGGTGACCACGGCGTCCATGGCCTGCTTGCCGTCGACGGCGACGAGCAGGTGCCCGGCGGTCGTCACCCTCACGTCGATGACATGCGTACCGGTGTGGTCGCCCGTGGCCGCCGGGGTGTACGTCACCTGGACGGTGACCGACTGCCGGGGTTCGACGACGGTGCCGTCGGCGGGCAGGCCGGTGGCGCTGAAGGGGGCACCCGGCGCACTGGCGGCCGCGATCGTCTCGGCCTCGGTCCCGGTGTTGGTGAAGGTCACGCCCAGGGTCCTGGACGTGCCCAATCGCGACCGTGCCGAAGGCGAGCCCGGGCGGGGTGGGCGTGAGTCCGGGTCGGGTGCCGTAGCCGCTGAGGCCGAAGCCGAGCGCGCCGGCGTCGGTGGTGAAGGTCAGCACCGAGTGGACCGCCCCGGGTGTGGTCGGCGAGAACGACACCGGCACGGAGTAGCTGTCCCCCGGACGCATGGTCCGCGGCGGTCCGGTGGGCGCGGCGGCGAAGGCGCTGCCCGACGGCGTGCTCACCGCCGAGATCGTCAGGTCCTGAGTGGCCGTCACCGTCGCCGTGGCATGGCCGGTTCCGCCCACGGGCACCTTGCCGAAGTCCACCGCGCTGCCGGTGAGCGCCGTGGTGGAGGGGCGTCCGAAGGCGAGGACGTGACCGTCCCGGGTGCCGACGTAGACGCGTCCGCCGTCGGTGGCCGGGGTCGCGAACTGCGACGCGATGCCGATCGGGGCGGAGAAGCGCAGGTTCAGGGTGCCCTTCACCGGTACGGCGTCGTACGCCCGGAGCTGGCCGTTCGCGCCGTTGGCGCCATCCGAGCAGATCGCCCGGACGAGGGCGGAGCCGGGTGTGGTGCCGGTGGAGGTCACGACGGGCGAGCCCGAGGTGTAGCCGAAGGTCCCGGTACTGGTGCCGGTGTTGGTCAGGAACGGCTTGCCCGTCCCGGTGACGCCGTACGCGAAGGCCCGCAGGGGGCCTCGGCTGCCGATCGTGTACACATGGCCGCCTTCCCCGCCGTACGCCGCCGGGTGCCCCCAGACGCCCTCGTACGGTCCGAGGGTGCCGAGCACCGCGTCCGTACCGCCGGGCGGACGCCCGGTGTTGTTCACCCCGATGGGCGGGCGGCCGGGGCGCCGGGTGCGAGGCGGCCCAGCGCCGCCGCGGCCGCGGAGCCGAGGCGGGGGTGGGGAAGGGCGGCTTCGAGGGCGGGCCGGGCGCGGGTGTCGCCGAGCGTGCCGAGGCCCTCGACGCAGGCGAGGCCGACCCGCCAGTGGGGGTCGTCGGCGAGGAGACGCCGTTCGAGGACGGTGATCAGGGCCGCGACGGACTCGGGGGCGCGCAGCTCGGCGAGCAGCCGGACCGGCAGCAGGGCGTAGGCGATCCGGAGTTCGTTGGTGGCGAGGGCGGCGGCGGCGCGGGCGGTGCGCGGGTCGCCGAGCCGGGTCAGCGCGTGGGCGGCGGTGACGCCGCGCTCGGGGTCGCGGTGGTTGAGGAGGAGCACGAGCGCCTCGAAGGCGCGCGGGTCGCCCGCGAGCCCGAGCTTGAAGGCGGCGATCTCGCGCGCCCAGAGCGGCTGCCCCGGTGCGGTGAGGGCCTGGTGGAGTTCCTCCGGGTCACTGGTTCCGGCGAGTTCTCCGAATGCCGCGGGGACTTCTCCGGTGCCATTCCCGATCTCGTCCCGCAATCGATCGATCATCGAGCAGAATTCGGGATCCTCGGCGATTTCCATGAATCCGAGCCTATCCGCGATCCAGATCACACTTTCTCAACTTCCGAGGACTGGCGCGCTCGTTACCGGCCGGTTAGTCTCAGGTGAGCGGGCCACCCCCCGCCCTCCTCACAACAGCCTGGTGACGCAGCTGTTGTGATTGTTTCGTCGGTTCGGCAGTTCAGATGTGGCTCCGGGACAGAGTCCATCGCCCCCTTTTCCAGGGCATCGCCCCTTCTTGCAGGGCATCACCCTCGTTCTTTCCCGCGACCTTTCTCCCTCGCGCGCGCACTGCCCTCAGTCGTCACTCTTCCTCTCAGGAGTCCCCTGATGGACACCCCTCTCTCCACCATCGCCGTCGTCGGTCTCGGCACCATGGGCACCGGCATCGCCGACGTCCTCGCCCGGGCCGGCCGCGAGGTCATCGGCATCGACATCAGCGACACCGCCGCGGCCCAGGCCGTCGCCGCCCTGGAGGCCTCGACCGCCCGTGCGGTGGCCCGCGAGCGGATCACCGAGGAGGAGCGGCAGGACGTCCTGGCCCGCTTCCGTACCTTCTCCGACCTCCAGGCGGCCGCCGAGGCGGACCTCGTGATCGAGGTCGTGCCCGAGTCCTACGAGGCGAAGCAGGAGGTCTTCCGGGCCCTCGACGGCATCGTCCGGCCGGGGACCATCCTGGCCACCGGCACCAACGCGCTCTCCGTGACCCGGCTCGCCGCCGACTCGGCGCACCCCGAGCGGGTCCTCGGTCTGCACTTCTTCACCCCGGTCCAGGCGATGAAGCTGGTCGAGGTGGTCTCCTCCGTGCTGACCGACCCGCGGGCGGTCGACGCCGTCACCCGGTTGGCCCAGGACCTCGGCAAGGAGCCGGTGGCGGTCGGCGACAAGGCCGGTTTCATCGCCGACGGACTCCTCTTCGGCTACCTGAACCAGGCCGCCGCCATGTACGAGGCCAAGTACGCCTCCCGCGAGGACATCGACGCGGCGATGCGGCTCGGCTGCGGGCTTCCGATGGGCCCGCTCGCGCTGCTCGACCTGATCGGCGTCGACACGGCCCGTACGGTCCTCGAGGCCATGTACTCCGACTCGCACGACCGGCTGCACGCCCCGGCCCCGATCCTCAAGCAGCTCAGCGAGGCCGGTCTGACCGGCCGCAAGTCGGGCCGCGGCTTCTACACGTACGCGGCGCCGGGCTCAGGCGAGGTGGTGCGGGACGCGCTGACCCCGCTCAGCTCCGCCGACGCGGCCGGTGGCCGTGAGGTGCGCTCCGTCGGTGTCGCCGGCTCGGGCACCATGGCCTCCGGCATCGCCGAGGTCTTCGCCAAGGCCGGGTACGAGGTCGTCCTGGCCGCCCGCTCCCAGGAGAAGGCGGACACGGCCAAGGCCCGCATCGCCAAGTCGCTGGCCCGTTCCGTCGAGAAGGGCCGGATGACGGGCGAGGCCCGCGACACGACGCTTGCCCTGATCACCGCGGCGGGCACGCTCGACGCCTTCGCCGAGGTCGACCTGGCCGTCGAGGCGGTCGCCGAGGACCTGGAGATCAAGCAGGACCTGTTCGCCCGGCTCGACAAGATCTGCAAGCCGGGCGCGGTGCTCGCCACCACGACCTCCTCGCTGCCGGTCGTGGCCTGCGCCCGCGCGACCTCGCGTCCGCAGGACGTGATCGGGATGCACTTCTTCAACCCGGCGCCGGCGATGAAGCTGGTCGAGATCGTCCGTACGGTGCTGACCGGCGACGACGTCCACGCGACCGTCCGCGAGGTGACCGCGAAGATCCGCAAGCACCCGGTGGACTGTGGCGACCGGGCCGGTTTCATCGTGAACGCGCTGCTCTTCCCTTACCTGAACAACGCGATCAAGATGGTGCAGGACCACTACGCGACCCTGGACGACATCGACGCGGCGATGAAGCTGGGCGGCGGCTACCCGATGGGCCCGTTCGAGCTGCTCGACGTGGTCGGTCTGGACGTCTCGCTGGCGATCGAGCAGGTGCTGCACCGCGAGTTCCGCGACCCCGGCCTCGCGCCCGCCCCGCTCCTGGAGCACCTCGTGGCCGCCGGCTGCCTCGGCCGCAAGACGGGGCGCGGCTTCCGCGAATATGCCCGACGCTGAGCCCGGAACGGCCGGCTGGGGCGGTCTGCTGAGGACCCGGGGCACCGTCGGTGCCCCGGGGGGCTCCCCGCCCCCACCTGGGCACACTGTCCCTCCGATGCAGTACGTTCGGACCATGCCCAAGGCCGCGAAGACACCCCGTGCCACCTCCCCGTCCGATGCTCCGGAGAGCGCGGCCGGCACCCGCGCCGCCGCCCAGCGGCTCAAGATGCGCCGGGAGCTGGCCACGGCCGCGATGGAGCTCTTCGCGACCAAGGGGTACGAGGCCACGACGGTCGACGAGATCGCGGCGACGGCCGGGGTCGCACGGCGGACCTTCTTCCGCCACTTCCGCTCCAAGGAAGAGGCGATCTTCCCGGATCACGACGACACGCTCGTGCGTGCGGAGGCGGTGCTCAACGCGGCCCCGCCGCACGAGCACCCGCTGGACACGGTGTGCCGGGGCATCAAGGAAGTCATGAAGATGTACGCGGGCTCCCCCGCGGTCTCCGTGGAGCGCTACCGGCTCACCCGCGAGGTGCCGACCCTGCGGGAGCGGGAGATCGCGTCCGTGGCCCGCTACGAGCGCCTGTTCACCCGCTATCTCCTCGGGCACTTCGACGAGCGCGACCACCACGACGGCAACGACGACCCGCTGCTTGCGGAGGTGGCCGCCTCCGCGGTGGTCACGGCCCACAACCACGTGCTGCGCCGCTGGCTGCGGGCGGGCGGTCAGGGTGACGTGGAAGCCCAGCTGGACCACGCCTTCGCGATCGTCCGGGACACCTTCGGTTCGGGCATAGGCGCCCGGCCGGCTGCCGCGTCGACGCAGCAGCCGGCCGGCTCCCCCGCCGCCGCGACCGTAGCCGCGACCGTAGCCGTGGCCTCCACGGAGGGCGACGTGGTGGTCGCCGTGGCCCGTACGGACGCACCTCTGGACGAGGTCATGCGCACGATCCAGCAGGCCCTGCGGAAGAACTGACCCCCTCCTTCACCGAAGGCCGCCCCTCTCCGGGGCGGCCTTCGTCCGTTTCCTCCCCCCGTTCGATCGATCATCGCTCAGATGTGACGGGCAGATTGCATATGAGTGAAATTGTTGGCACGCAGTGCCTTGTCACGTGACACGGCGTGCCATACGTTGATGTTGTCCGGGCGGTCGGCGCGCAGAGTCCTCCTCGTGCGCCGGCTGTCCCCACAAGCGATCGTGATTGTGCGCCCGGACGCCTGCGTCACAGGCACCCCTCGCGCTCGGCTTTGCTTCCTCAGCGCCTTTGTCACGAGCAAAGGCGGAGCGAAGCGGAGCCAGGCGCCGCCACCGCTCCACCCGCCGAACCGACGGCACACCTCCACAGCAGCACTCCAAGACGTAACCCTCAGCGCGTCCGCTCCAGGACGCCGCACCGCCGGAGGCAACCCCGTGAAGGACATCCTGGACGCGATCCAGTCGCCGGACTCCTCGTCCGCCGACTTCGCGAACATCTCGCTCCCCGAGTCGTACCGGGCCGTCACCGTCCACAAGGACGAGACGGAGATGTTCGCCGGGCTCGCCAGCCGCGACAAGGACCCGCGCAAGTCGCTGCACCTCGACGACGTGCCGCTGCCCGAGCTCGGCCCGGGCGAGGCCCTCGTCGCCGTCATGGCCAGCTCGGTCAACTACAACTCGGTCTGGACCTCGATCTTCGAGCCGGTGTCGACCTTCGGCTTCCTGGAGCGCTACGGCCGGCTCAGCGACCTCAGCAAGCGCCACGACCTGCCGTACCACGTCATCGGCTCCGACCTCGCGGGCGTCGTGCTGCGCACCGGCCCCGGCGTGAACTCGTGGAAGCCCGGCGACGAGGTCGTCGCCCACTGCCTCTCGGTCGAGCTGGAGTCCTCCGACGGCCACAACGACACGATGCTCGACCCCGAGCAGCGCATCTGGGGCTTCGAGACCAACTTCGGCGGCCTGGCGGAGATCGCCCTCGTCAAGTCCAACCAGCTGATGCCGAAGCCCGGCCACCTGAGCTGGGAGGAGGCCGCCTCCCCCGGTCTCGTCAACTCCACCGCGTACCGCCAGCTGGTCTCCCGCAACGGCGCCGGCATGAAGCAGGGCGACAACGTCCTCATCTGGGGCGCGAGCGGCGGCCTCGGCTCGTACGCCACCCAGTTCGCGCTGGCCGGCGGCGCCAACCCGATCTGTGTCGTCTCCTCCCCCGAGAAGGCCGACATCTGCCGGGCGATGGGCGCCGACGCGGTCATCGACCGCAACGCCGAGGGCTACAAGTTCTGGAAGGACGAGCACACCCAGGACCCGAAGGAGTGGAAGCGCTTCGGCTCGAAGATCCGTGAGCTGACCGGCGGCGAGGACATCGACATCGTCTTCGAGCACCCGGGCCGCGAGACCTTCGGCGCCTCGGTGTACGTCACCCGCAAGGGCGGCACGATCACCACCTGCGCCTCGACCTCGGGCTACATGCACGAGTACGACAACCGCTACCTGTGGATGTCGCTCAAGCGGATCATCGGCTCGCACTTCGCCAACTACCGCGAGGCGTGGGAGGCCAACCGCCTCATCGCCAAGGGCAAGATCCACCCGACCCTGTCGAAGGTCTACTCCCTGGAGGAGACCGGCCAGGCGGCCTACGACGTCCACCGCAACCTGCACCAGGGCAAGGTCGGCGTCCTGGCCCTCGCGCCCCAGGAGGGCCTGGGCGTGCGCGACCCGGAGATGCGCGAGAAGCACATCGACGCCATCAACCGCTTCCGCAACATCTGAGCCCGGGACCATAGATGACTGAGCGCCAGAAGGACCGGCCGTGGCTCATGCGGACGTACGCCGGTCACTCGACCGCCGAGGCGTCCAACGAGCTGTACCGGCGCAACCTCGCCAAGGGTCAGACCGGCCTCTCGGTCGCGTTCGACCTGCCGACGCAGACCGGGTACGACCCCGACCACATCCTCGCCCGCGGCGAGGTCGGCCGGGTCGGTGTCCCCGTCTCGCACCTCGGTGACATGCGCCGGCTGTTCCAGGACATCCCCCTGGAGCAGATGAACACCTCGATGACCATCAACGCCACCGCCATGTGGCTGCTGGCGCTCTACCAGGTGACCGCCGAGGAGCAGGGTGCGGACGTCACCCGGCTCCAGGGCACCACCCAGAACGACATCGTGAAGGAGTACCTGTCGCGCGGGACGCACGTCTTCCCGCCCGGCCCGTCGCTCCGCCTCACGACGGACATGATCACCTACACGGTGAACAACATCCCGAAGTGGAACCCGATCAACATCTGCAGCTACCACCTGCAGGAGGCGGGGGCCACTCCGGTCCAGGAGATCTCGTACGCGATGTCCACCGCCATCGCGGTGCTCGACGCGGTACGGGACTCCGGGCAGGTCCCGGCGGACCGTTTCGGCGAGGTCGTGGCCCGTATCTCCTTCTTCGTGAACGCGGGCGTCCGCTTCATCGAGGAAATGTGCAAGATGCGCGCCTTCGGCCGCATCTGGGACAAGATCACCCGCGAGCGGTACGGCATCGAGAACGAGAAGCAGCGCCGGTTCCGCTACGGCGTGCAGGTCAACTCGCTCGGTCTGACCGAGGCCCAGCCGGAGAACAACGTCCAGCGGATCGTCCTGGAGATGCTGGCCGTCACCCTCTCCAAGGACGCCCGCGCCCGCGCCGTGCAGCTGCCCGCCTGGAACGAGGCGCTGGGCCTGCCCCGGCCCTGGGACCAGCAGTGGTCGCTCCGCATCCAGCAGGTCCTGGCCCACGAGTCGGACCTCCTGGAGTACGAGGACATCTTCGAGGGCTCGCACGTCATCGAGGCCAAGGTCGGCTCGCTCGTCGAGGAGTGCCTGGCCGAGATCGGGCGCATCCAGGAAATGGGCGGCGCGATGGCCGCCGTCGAGTCCGGCTACCTCAAGTCGCAGCTCGTCTCCTCGCACGCCGAGCGGCGCGCCCGGATCGAGGCCGGCGACGAGAAGATCATCGGCGTCAACATCTTCCAGGCGACCGAGGAGAACCCCCTCACCGCCGACCTCGACACCGCGATCATGACGGTGGACCCGGCGAACGAGGCGCGGGTGGTCGCGGCCCTCCACGAGTGGCGCGACAACCGCGACGAGACCCGCGCCCAGGAATCCCTGGCGAAGCTGAAGGCGACGGCTGCCGGCGACGGCAACCTCTTCGCCGCCACCCTGGAGTGCGCGCGTGCGGGCGTCACGACCGGGGAGTGGTCCTGGGCGCTGCGGGACGTCTTCGGCGAGTTCCGCGCCCCCACGGGCGTGTCCTCCGCCCCGGTCGCCGTGACGGCCGAGGCGGGCACCCCGCTGGCTCTCGTACGGGAGAAGGTGGCGCGGACCGCCGAGGAGCTCGGCTGCGGGCGGCTGCGGCTGCTCGTCGGCAAGCCGGGCCTGGACGGACATTCGAACGGGGCCGAGCAGATCGCCGTACGCGCGCGTGACGCCGGTTTCGAGGTGGTCTACCAGGGCATCCGGCTGACCCCCGAGCAGATCGTGAACGCGGCCCTCGCCGAGGACGTGCACTGCGTCGGTCTCTCGATCCTCTCCGGCTCGCACGCCGAGCTGGTGCCGGACGTCCTGGAGCGCCTCCGCGAGGCGGGCGCCACCGATGTTCCCGTCATCGTCGGCGGGATCATCCCGAACGCCGACGCCGCAGAACTGAAGCGGGCGGGTGTCGCCGCCGTCTTCACACCGAAGGACTTCGGTATCACGGAGATCATCGGCCGTATCGTCGACGAGATCCGGACAGCTAACAAGCTCAGTCCCCTTGAAAGTACGGAGGTCCCCGCATGACCAACCCCGCGTCCCCCGTGAACCGGCTGCGCCCCCGCCGCTCCTGCCTGGCGGTCCCCGGCTCCAACCCGCGCTTCCTGGAGAAGGCCCAGGGCCTCGCCGCCGACCAGGTCTTCCTGGACCTGGAGGACGCGTGTGCCCCGCTGGCCAAGCCCGAGGCCCGCCACACCATCGTGAAGTTCCTCAACGAGGGCGACTGGACCGGCAAGACCCGTGTGGTCCGCGTCAACGACTGGACGACCCACTGGACCTACCGTGACGTCGTCACGGTCGTCGAGGGCGCCGGCCAGAACCTCGACTGCATCATGCTGCCGAAGGTCCAGGACGCCCAGCAGATCGTCGCGCTCGACCTGCTCCTCACGCAGATCGAGAAGACGATGGGCTTCGAGGTCGGCAAGATCGGCATCGAGGCGCAGATCGAGAACGCCCAGGGCCTCAACAACGTCAACGCGATCGCGCAGGCCTCCCCGCGCGTCGAGACGATCATCTTCGGCCCGGCCGACTTCATGGCGTCCATCAACATGAAGTCCCTGGTCGTCGGCGAGCAGCCGCCCGGCTACGGCGCCGACGCGTACCACTACATCCTGATGGCGATCCTGATGGCCGCCCGCGCCAACAACCTCCAGGCGATCGACGGCCCGTACCTCCAGATCCGCAACCCCGAGGGCTACAAGGCGGTCGCCCAGCGCGCCGCGGCCCTGGGCTTCGACGGCAAGTGGGTGCTGCACCCGGACCAGGTCGCCGCCGCGAACGAGATCTTCTCGCCGTCGCAGGAGGACTTCGACCACGCCGAGCTGATCCTCGACGCGTACGACTACTACACGTCCGAGGCCGGCGGGAAGAAGGGCTCCGCGATGCTCGGCGACGAGATGATCGACGAGGCCTCCCGCAAGATGGCCCTGGTCATCTCGGGCAAGGGCCGCGCCGCCGGTATGCAGCGCACCAGCAAGTTCGAGATCCCGGAGGCGTAGCACCATGCAGTTCGGCCGTACCTACGAAGAGTTCGAAGTCGGTGCCGTCTACAAGCACTGGCCCGGAAAGACGGTCACCGAGTACGACGACCACCTCTTCTGTCTGCTGACGATGAACCACCATCCGCTGCACATGGATGTGAACTACGCCGAGAACACGACGGACTTCGGCAAGAACGTCGTCGTCGGCAACTACATCTACTCGCTGCTGCTCGGCATGTCCGTGCCGGACGTCTCCGGCAAGGCCATCGCCAACCTGGAGATCGAGTCGCTGCGGCACGTGGCGCCGACCTTCCACGGCGACACGATCTACGGCGAGACCACGGTCCTCGACAAGACCCCGTCGAAGTCGAAGAACGACCGCGGCATCGTCTACGTCGAGACCAAGGGCTACAAGCAGGACGGCACCCTGGTGTGCGTCTTCCGCCGCAAGGTGATGGTCCCCACCGAGACGTACATCAAGGAGCGCGGCGGCGAGCAGCCCGGCCGCCCCACGCTGATCGAGCCCGCCAAGAAGACGGAGAAGTAGCCATGGCCCGACTCGCCCAGACCGCCGGGCTCACGGACGTCCAGCAGGAGATCCTCAAGACCGTCCGGGAGTTCGTCGACAAGGAGATCATCCCGGTCGCGACCGAGCTGGAGCACCGTGACGAGTACCCCCAGCAGATCGTCGACGGGCTGAAGGAACTCGGTCTCTTCGGTCTGATGATCCCCGAGGAGTACGGCGGCCTGGGTGAGTCGCTGCTCACCTACGCGCTGTGCGTGGAGGAGATCGCGCGTGGCTGGATGTCGGTCTCCGGCATCATCAACACGCACTTCATCGTGGCGTACATGCTGAAGCAGCACGGCACGCAGGAGCAGAAGGACTACTTCCTTCCGCGGATGGCGGCCGGCGAGACGCGTGGCGCGTTCTCGATGTCGGAGCCGGGTCTCGGCTCGGACGTGTCGGCCATCACTTCGAAGGCGGTGAAGGACGGCGAGGAGTACGTCCTCAACGGCCAGAAGATGTGGCTGACGAACGGCGGAACGTCGTCGCTGGTCGCCGTTCTCGTCCGGAGTGACGAAGGACACCCGGAGGGCACGGCCCCCCACAAGTCGATGACCACCTTCCTCGTCGAGAAGGAGCCCGGCTTCGGAGAGGTCCGCCCCGGCCTCACCATCCCCGGGAAGATCGACAAGATGGGTTACAAGGGCGTCGACACCACCGAACTCATCATGGACGGACTGCGCATTCCGGCCAATCGGGTCCTCGGCGGCACCACCGGCCGAGGGTTTTACCAAATGATGGACGGCGTGGAGGTCGGCCGCGTGAACGTGGCGGCGCGTGGCTGCGGCGTCGCACAGCGTGCCTTCGAGCTGGGTGTCTCGTATGCCCAGCAGCGTCACACTTTCGGCAAGGCGATCGCCGAGCACCAGGCGATTCAGTTCAAGCTCGCCGAGATGGCTACCAAGGTCGAGGCCGCCCATGCCATGATGGTGAACGCAGCACGCAAAAAGGACTCCGGGGAACGAAACGACCTCGAAGCAGGGATGGCGAAGTACCTCGCCTCCGAATACTGCAAGGAGGTCGTCGAGGACGCGTTCCGCATTCACGGCGGCTACGGGTTCTCGAAGGAGTACGAGATCGAGCGTCTCTACCGCGAGGCGCCGATGCTGCTCATCGGTGAAGGTACCGCCGAGATCCAGAAAATGATCATTGGTCGTCGGCTGCTCGAGGAGTACCGATTCCAGGGTTGATTGTCGGATTTGGGTCGATATGGCCGCGAAGAAGATCACACCCTGTGTTCGTCTTCCGGCCGTCGACTCGGTTCCTGGCTTACCCAGTTGCGCCCCGCAACCGATAGCATCGCGGGAAAGCCGCCGTCCCCGTTGCCAGTGCGGCATCATCCGCTACGAAGGTCATCCATGCCCCACAGCCAAACCTCTGCACACCGCGACAGCCTCTCCGGCGTACGCCTCGCGCGCGGAGCATCGCCGTGGCTTCTGCCGACCGTCGCCACCGCGGCGCTCAGCCTCGTGCGCGCGCGCAAGTCGAGGCGGGCCGCGGCCATCGCCGTGCCGACCACCGCTCTCGCGGCCGGCATGCTGTGGTTCTTCCGCGACCCCGAGCGTGAGATCGCTCAGGGCCGGGTCATCTCCCCCGCCGACGGAGTGGTGCAGAGCATCATGCCGTGGAAGGACGGACGGACCCGTGTCGCCATCTTCATGAGCCCGCTGAACGTCCACGTCAACCGCGCGCCGCTGGCCGGCACGGTGACGTCCGTGGAGCACATCCCCGGTGGGTTCGTCCCGGCGTTCAACAAGGAGAGCGAGAACAACGAGCGCGTTGTCTGGCACTTCGACACCGAGCTCGGCGACATCGAGATGATCCAGATCGCGGGCGCCGTCGCCCGGCGCATCGTGCCGTACATCCCGCAGGGGACGAAGGTCGAGCAGGGTGACCGGATCGGTCTCATCCGCTTCGGCTCACGCGTCGACATCTACCTCCCCGAGGGTGTCGACGTCGACGTCGAGGTCGGCCAGGTCACCACAGCGGGGGTGACTCGCATTGACCGTGATTGATCCCGACACACGTGCCGCCGACTGGGTCGCCGGCACGGATCCGGAGGCGGCCGACGAGGCCGAGGAGATGCCGTTGTCGCTGAGGCTGTCCATAGCGGACGCCCTCACGCTCGGTAACGCCACGTGTGGATTCATGGCGGTGTACTTCACCACCACCGGAATCCTCATCCCGCACCTCACGGGCAGCACCGAGACCGGCATGGCGCGCAACAGCGCCGCCACCGCCGTGATCCTGATGCTGGCCGCGGCGATCTTCGACCTCTTCGACGGCATCGTGGCGCGCAAGCTGCGCTCGTCGCCGATGGGCGCCGAGCTCGACAACCTCTCGGACCTGATCAGCTTCGGTCTGGCCCCGGCCTACTTCGTCCTCGTGTACGGAATGGTCACGCCCGGCGCGCAGCAGAAGGTCTCGGCGGTCGCCGCGATCGTGGTGCTCCTCGCCGTGGTGCTGAGGCTGGCGAGATTCTCCTGCGTGACCATGAAGGACGGCATGTTCCAGGGCATGCCGAGCCCCTTCGGCGCGCTGACGGTGGTCTCGATCGTGCTCCTCGAGCTGCCGTTCATCCCGACGCTGCTCGCGATCATCGGGGTGGCCTGGCTGATGGTGAGCCGGGTCGAGTACCCCAAGCCGCGGGGCATCCTCGCGGTGGCGATGCTCAGCTGGATCGTCGGCGCGATGGGCATGCTGGCGGCCTGGGCGTTCGACGCCCCGGGCGGCGCGTTCCTGCTCCAGGCAGGCTGCGCGCTCCAGGTGGTGATGGGCGCCGTGATCCCCCTCTTCGCGACGGCCCGCCGGGTGAACACCTTCCGCGGCAACCGGCGTGAGAGCCGGGAGGCGCGGGCGGCACAGCTGCCGTAGCGGATTCCGCTGTACGAAAGGGCCTGGGAGGCGATATCGCCTCCCAGGCCCTTTCGCGTGCGCGAGGGGCCCTACCCGAGGCGCTTGTAGTACAGCGTGGTGGGGCGCAGCGTGCCGGCCGGGTCGGCGGCGAAGTCGGGGATCGTCCCGGCGGCCGTCCAGCCCGCCGCCCGGTAGAGGCGCTCGGCGGGGCTGTCGGTCTGGGTGTCCAGGACGAGCAGGGTGAGACCGGTGGCGGCGGCGTGCGCCTCGGCCGTGGCGAGCAGCCGGCGGCCGAGGCCCCGGCCGCGGGCCGAGCGGTGCACGAGGAGCCGGGCGATCTCGCCGCGGTGGCGGCCGTTGGCGGTGCCGGTACGGGCGAGGGTGACGACGCCGGCCAGGCCGCCGTCCGGGGCATGGGCGGCCCAGACGTCCCGTACGCCCGCCGCGGCCTCCTCGGCGACGTCCGACCACCAGGCGGCCCCCTCGGCGGCCTCCAGGGGTGCCAGGAAGCCGACGGAGGCGCCGCCGTCCACGGCGTCCACGAGGAGCGCGGCGAGACCGGCCCCCGCGTGGGCGCGTACGGCGTCGGGGGTGAGGCGCTCGATACGGTCACCCTCGCCGGCCCTGGCGAGCGGCTTCTCCAGGCAGACCAGCTCCGGCCGCTCGTCCCACGAGTCGACGGCCTCGAAGCCGAGAGCGCGGTAGAGGGCGAGCGGCTCCTCCCGCCAGGACCACACGGTGAGGCGGGCGGCGGGCGCCCCCGAGGTGGCGGCGCGGCGCAGGGCCTCGGTCATGAGGGCCTTGGCGAGGCCCTTGCGGCGGGCGTGGGGCTCGACCCAGAGCCGCTTGATCTCCGGTGCGCCGCCCTCCCCGGCCGCCTTGAGGACGACGCAGCCCGAGGGGTCCTCGTCACCGGGTGCGGTGACGAGGAGGACGGTGTCGGCGGCGAAGGCGGTCGCCGGGTCCTCGGCCTCGCCGCGGTATACGGCCGGGAGGTCGGCGACCGCCCCCACCGCCGCGCCCTTCTCGGCCTGGTTGGCCAGGTGGTAGGCGGCGAGGAGGGCGGGGAGCTGCGGGTGGGAGCGGTTCTCCTCGATACGTGCATAGGTCATGGACCAGAGCTTCACATTCCGATGTTTCGGCGAGGTGAAGCCGACGCCCCGCGCCCCGCGGACTCCTCGCGGAGGTCCCGGGCGCGGGGCGTCACCGCTCACGGGGTGTAGGACTTCGCCGCGTCCGAGACGAAGGGCGGGCGGACCGTGCGCATGCCGCCGGGGACGGACTTGTCCGGCTGGATGATGACCGACTCGCGGGACGACGGGGCCTTCGGGTCGCCGAGGTCGTGGCTCATGCCGAAGCCGGCGTCGTGGGCCGTCAGCGTGAGGAGCGCCTTGCCGACGCCCTCGCGGGTGAGGTCCTTCTCCGCGCAGGCCTTCTTCAGGGCCTCGCCGAAGACGCTCGCCGCGGTCCAGCCGGCGACGATGCCGTTGTCGAGGGTGTCGCTCGGGTAGGCGGCCTTGTAGTCGGCGACCAGCTTCTTCGCGGTCGGGGTGTCCGCGCCGATGGGAAGGCTCGGGGAGGCGAACCAGTACATCTTCTCCAGGGCGGGACCGGCCTGGGTGCCGAGGAGCTGCGGGGCGAAGGCGGAGTTGTTGCCGACCACCGGCACCTTGAGGCCGGTGGCGGCGGCGACCCCGACGAGGGAGGCGGCCTGGCGCGGGCCCGCGCTGATGACGATGGCCTTGACCCCGGCCTGCTTGAGGGCCGCGACCTGCGCCGACATGTCGTTGTCGGTGGGCTTGATCTTCTGTTCGACGACGGTGAGACCGGCCTCCTCCGCCGCGTACTTGGAGCCCTTGAGGGCGTTCTCCCCGTAGTCGCCCTCGAAGTAGACGTGGCCGAGCTTGTCGCCCGGCTTCAGGCCCTTCTCCTTCACCAGGAAGTCGACGGCGTTGATCGTCTCGACGTCGTACGTGGCACCCAGGACGCGGATGTACGGGGAGCCGAGCAGCGAGGCCGACCAGGCCTGCGGGAGGACGAGTCCCTTGTCCTTGCCGTCGACCAGGGGCTTGACGGCGGCGACGAACGGGGAGCCGATGAACTGGGCGTAGCCGACGACCTTCGGCTCCAGCTCGGTGTAGGCGGCGAGCGCCTTCTGCGGGTCGTAGCCGTGGTCGCGGACCGTGAGCTCCAGCTGCCGGCCGCAGATGCCGCCGGCGGCGTTGACCTGCTTCACGTACAGCTGCTGGGCCTGGGTGACGCTCTTGCCGAGGGTCGCGTACACGCCGGTCATGTCGGTGAGCGCGCCGAGCGAGATCGCCTTGTCGGTGACGCCCTCGCCGGTCTTCACCCCACCCGCGTCGGTCTGCTTGCCGTCGCCGGTCTTGGCCTTGGAGCTGCATCCGGCGGCGGTGAGGGCGACCAGTGCGGCGAGCGCGGCGGCCAGGCCCCGCGCGGCCTGTCGTCTGTGGGTCATCGTGGCTCCCCTGAGGGTTCGGTGGAAGAGGTGTCGGGCGGAGTGGGGGTGGTGGACGGGGGCGTGTCGGGTGTGGGGTTCTTGGGTCTGCCGGGCCTTCGGGCAGCGAGCCGGGCCAGGCCTCCGGGCAGGAACAGCACCACCGCGACGACGGCGGCGCCGTACAGGTAGCGGGATGCCTCGCCCGGTGCGATGCCGCCCGTTCCCGGGGCGGAGACCAGCGGGAGCGCCTCGCTGTACCGGTTGAGGAACTGCGGCAGGAGGGAGACGAAGACGCCTCCGGCCACGGCTCCGGCGACCGAGCCGAGACCGCCGATGACGATCATGGCCAGGTATTCGAGGGAGAGCGCCATGCCGAAGTACTCGGGCACCGTGCGCTGGAAGACCAGGGCGAGCAGGACGCCCGCGAGGCCGGCGTACATGGAGGACAGGACGAAGACGGCGGCGCGGTACCGGGCCACCGGGATGCCCATCACTCCCGCGGCGATCCGGTGGTCCCGGATGGCGTTCATCGCGCGCCCGGGACGGCCCCTGAGCACACCGCGGGCGAAGACGACCCCGCCGAGGAGCAGCACGAGTCCGAGGTACCAGAGCTTCTCGACCGCGCCGAAGGGCACCTGGGCGACGAGGAGTTCGGTGTCGTCGAAGGTGAGGCCGAAGAGGCTGAGCGGCGGGACGGCACGGCCGTTGTAGCCGCCGGTGAGGTCGTGGGCGTTGAAGAGCACGTGCTGCCCGATGAAGATCAGCGCGAGGGTGGCGATGCCGAGGTACGCGCCGCGCAGCCGGCCCGCGATGGGGCTGAACACCCCGCCGGCCAGACCCGAGAGGGCGACCGCGAGGACGGCGGCGAGCCAGCCGGGCAGGCCGAGTCCGGCGAGCCCGTCGGTGCCGTCTCCGGCGAAGAGGCAGTAGCCGTAGGCGCCGACGGCGAGGAAGAAGGCGTGTCCCATGGAGAGCTGTCCGGTGGCGCCGGTCAGCAGGTTGATGCCGATGGCGCCGATGGCGGCGGCCATCGCGAACAGGCCCGCCTGGAGCCAGAAGCGGTCCAGGTAGAACGGGAGGACGACGAGGACGAGGGCGGCGGCGGCCCACCCGTACACCGCGGGGGTGCGGACCCGCAGGCCGCTCCGGGCGAGGGTCTCAGACACGGGCCAGCTCCTTCGTGCCGAAGAGTCCGGCCGGGCGGATCAGGAGCACCGCGACCATGACGAGATAGGGGGCCAGGTCGCCGATGCCCCGGCCGAGGAACGCCAGGTCGCTCTGGTAGCCGGTGGCGAGGGACTCGGTGACGCCGACGAGGAGGCCGCCGACGAGGGCGCCCGTGGTGGAGTCGAGGCCGCCGAGGATGGCGGCGGGGAACGCCTTGAGGGCGGCGAGCGAGGTGCCGCGTTCGAGCCCCGGCGTCGGGAAGACGGTGAGGAAGAGCGCGGCGACGGCGGCGAGACCGCCGGCGACCGCCCAGGCGCCGAGCGAGACCCGGCCGAGCCGGATGCCCATGAGGGCGGCGGTCTCCTGGTTCTCGGCGGCGGCCCGCATGGCGACGCCCCAGGAGGTGTACCGGAAGGCCACCAGGAAGGCGGTGATGAGGAGGGCCGCGGCGAGCAGGGCGGCGATCCGGGTCTCCGCGATGGTCACCGGGCCCACGGTGACGACGGCGTCGCCCCAGGGGTCGCCGAGGGCGAGGATGTCGGTGCCGATCCGGCGGGTCAGCTCGGTGGCGAGCAGGATGTCGACGCCGATGGTGACGATGGCGAGGACGCTGTGGTCGCCGCCCCGGTGGCGGCGCATGACGAAGAACTCGACGGCCGCGCCGACCACCGCGGCGCCCGCGATGCCGGCGAGCAGGGCTGGCCAGAAGCCGATCTCGTCGTGGAGCACGGCGGTGACGTAGCCGCCCGCCAGGAGGAGGGAGGCGTGGGCGAAGTTGACGACCTCGGTGGCGCGGAAGATGACCACGAAGCCGAGGGCGATGAGGGCGTAGATCGAGCCCAGTGAGATGCCGTTGATCAGGAACTCGGCGAACGTGCTCACGCGGCGGACTCCTCTCCGAGGTAGGCGCGGACGACCGCCGGGTCGTTCTGGACGTCGGCGGGGACCCCGTCGGCGATCCGGCGGCCGAAGTCGAGGACGGTGACGGAGTCGGCGAGCCGCATCACCAGGCCCATGTCGTGCTCGACGAGCAGGACAGAGATGCCGAGGCTGTCGCGGACGCCCGCGATGACGGCGGCGGTACGGACCCGCTCGTCGGCGGTCATTCCGGCGACGGGCTCGTCGAGCAGCAGCAGTTTCGGCTCCATGCAGAGGGCGCGGGCGAGTTCGGCGAGCTTCTGCTGTCCGTACGGGAGGGAGCCCGCGGGCTGCGCGAGCTGCTTCTCCAGGCCGACGAAGGCGGCGATCTCCCGGACCCTGGCGCGGTGACGCGCCTCCTCGCGGGCGGCGGAAGGGAGCCGGAGTCCCGCGGCGACGAAGCCGGTACGGGTCAGCCGGTGGCGGCCGAGCATCAGGCTGTCCTCGACGCTGGCGCGCGGCGGCAGGGCCAGGTTCTGGAAGATCCGGCCGACGCCGAGGTCCGCGATCCGGTGTGGGGGCAGCGCCGTCAGCTCGTGCGGGCCGAACCGGACGGAGCCCTCGGTGGCCCGGTAGACACCCGAGAGCACGTTGAAGCAGGTGGACTTGCCGGCGCCGTTGGGCCCGATGAGGGCGTGCACGGTGCCGGGCCGGACGGTGAACCCGACGCCGTCGAGGGCGGTGAGTCCCGCGAAGCGGACGGTCAGGCCCTCGACGACGAGGGCGGGGACCCCGGGGGCGGCCGCGGGGGTGGCCGGTGTGTCGGTCATCGGGTCTCCTCCCAGCGGGACAGGACCGGGTGCGTGGCGCGGGCGCGGTCCGCGTCGGCGGCGGCGTCCTCGTCGACCACGCCCAGATAGCGGCGGCGGACCTCGTCGGAGGCGGCGAGTTCGTCGGCGGGACCGGACAGGGTGACCTCGCCGACCTCCAGGACGTACGCCCGGGAGGCGAGCCGCAGCGCGAGCGCGGCGTTCTGCTCGACGAGGAGGACCGCCGTGCCCTGGGCGTTGATCTCCCGGACCGCGTCGGCGATCCGGGCCGCCATCAGGGGGGCCAGGCCGAGGGACGGCTCGTCCAGGAGCAGCAGGCCCGGGGCGGCCATCAGTGCCCGGCCGACGGCCAGCATCTGCTGCTCGCCGCCGGAGAGCAGCCCGGCCTGCTGGCGTGCGCGGTCCGCGAGGACCGGGAACAGCTCGTGGACGCGGCGGAGGGCGGCGGCCTTCGACGCCCGGCTGCCGCGCCTGCCGAGCGCGCCGGCGCGCAGGTTGTCCTCGACCGTCATCCGGGCGAAGACCTGGCGGCCCTCGGGCACCTGGGAGACGCCGGCCGCGACGACCCGGTCCGGCGGCAGTCCGTCGAGCGGTCGGCCGTCGCGGCTCACCGTGCCGGACACCACGGCGCCGCCGTGGAACCGCAGGGTGCGCGAGACCGCCCTCAGCAGCGTCGATTTGCCGGCCCCGTTGCCGCCCAGGACGGTGACGACGGCGCCCGCCGGTACGGTCAGCGACACCTTCCGCAGTGCGCGTACCGGTCCGTATCCCGCCGTCAGGTCCGTCACCTGGAGAGCGGGTGCGGTACCTCCCATGGTTCCCCTTTCCCCGGCCGGCCTGCTATTTGGCGTTTTCTCGGCCGCTTCAGTGGCGCTCACCCCAACACCGCTGCGGACCGCGCGTCCACGTCCCGAGGCCGAAACGCTGCCGGTGACCAGCGGGCGCGGCGGCGGGCTGTGCATGCGCACAACAGTGCGCGTCAGGGCTGTGCGGAAGGGGCCGGAGCGGTGGATCCTCCCGGCATGGGACGGCGCAGACGGCGAACCGATGACGACTGGAAGGTGCTCGCTCAGGCGTGCACGGCTCTCCTGGAGCGGGTGCCGGAGCTGGTGGACGAGCATCTGAGGGAACTCCACGCGTACGAGCCCGCGTACGCGCGGATCCTCCCGTACGACCAGCACTGGCAAGAGGCCCAGGAGGCGATGCGGATCGGGATCGAGATGATCTCGGCGCCCCGGAACTCGCCCCGCAGGGACCTGGAGAACGCCGAGGAGATGGGCCGGCGGCGGGCCGCGCAGGGCATGCCGCTCGAACTGGTCGTGCACGCGTACCGGCATGCCGGGCATCTGGTGTGGGACGCGCTGATCGAGGGCGCTGGGTCGGACACGGCGCAGCTCGCGGCGCTGATGCAGTCGGCGACGACCGTGTGGTCGGCGGTGGACGCGCAGGCGGACACGGCGTCGGAGGCGTACCGGTCCACGGAGCTGGAGCTGCGCCGCCGGACGGACGAGCAGCTCCAGGCCCTCCTGGACGCGCTGCTCCAGGGCCAGCGGTCGCCTGAGCTGGTGGCGCGGGCGGCGGCGGGCCTGGACCTGCCGGAGCAGGGCCGGTACGCGGTGGTGGTGCTGCGCTACGACCGGCGGGAGGAGCGGGAGCCGTTCCACCGGCAGGTGCAGGGCGAGGGCGTGCGGTTCCTGTGGCGGATGGGCGCGGACTGCGAGCTGGGGGTCGTGGCGCTGGCCCACGACACCGGCCTGGACGCGCTGTCCGAGCTGCTCGACGGGCGGTGCCCGGGGCCGGGCGGGATCAGCCCGGTGGTGGTGGGCCTGACCGAGCTGGGCCGGGCGCGGCGGCTCGCGGAGCTGGCGCTGCGGACGTGTCCGCCGGGCAGCCGCCAGATCGTGCGGCTCGACCGCCGGATGGCGGGTGCGCTGGTGGTGAGCCAGCCCGAGATGGCGAGCCTGCTGGTCTCCGACGTCCTGGGAGGGCTGCTCGAACTGGACCCTGCGGACCGGGCCGTGCTCCTGGAGACGCTGGACGCGTGGCTGGAGTGCGAGGGGTCGGCGGGGCGGGCGGCGGGGCGGCTGTACTGCCACCGGAACACGGTCTTCAACCGGCTGCGGCGGCTCGAGCAGCTGACGTCACGATCGCTGTCGCGGCCGCGGGACCTGACGGAGATGACACTGGCCCTGGACGCGTTCCGCCTGACGGCGCCGGGGGGTTGAGAACACCGGGCGGCCGCCCCCTGCTTCGGGGGCGGCGGGCCCGGGTTACGCCAGGAAGTCCCGCGCGATGTCCGCCGCCACGTCCTCCAGGAGCGGGCCCGCGTTCGCCATGGACTTGGACGGGTCGGGTTCCAGGGCCGTGAGGGGGTAGGCGCGGCGGATGCCCGCCTTGCCGAGGGCCTCCGGCGGGAGGGCCAGGCGGCCGCAGACGGCGACGACCTCCTTGCCGGCGGCGCGGGCCGCCGCGGCGACGCCCGCCGGGGCCTTGCCGTGGAGGGTCTGCTCGTCGAGGGAGCCCTCGCCGGTGATGACCAGGGTGGCGCGCTCCAGGGCGGGGGCGAAGCCGAGTACGTCCAGCATCAGCTCGATGCCCGGGCGGAAGCTCGCGCCCAGGATGAGCGCGCCGTAGCCGATGCCGCCCGCGCCGCCCGCGCCCGGGGCGACGGCGGCTTCGGCGGCCCTGGGGCCGACGGCCTTCTCCAGGACGGTGGCGAAGTGGGCGAGGGCGGCGTCCAGGGTGCGGACGTCGTCCGGGGTGGCGCCCTTCTGCGGGCCGTAGACGGCGGGGGCGCCCTTGGGGCCGGTGAGGGGGTTGTCGACGTCGCTCGCGAGGATCAGGCCGACCGAGGCGAAGCGGGGGTCGAGGCCGCTGAGGTCGGCGGTGGCCAGGTCGGCGAGGGGTGCGCCGCCGGGGCCCACGGGGTCGCCGGACGCGTCGAGGAAGCGGGCGCCGAGCGCGGCGAGCATGCCGGCGCCGCCGTCGGTGGTGGCGCTGCCGCCGACGCCGAAGACGACGGTGGTCGCGCCGGCGTCCAGGGCGGCGCGGAGCAGCTCGCCGGAGCCGTACGTGGTCGCGGTCAGCGGGGCGAACACGCCGCGCGGGAGGAGCTGGAGGCCGGAGGCCTCGGCCATCTCGACGACGGCGGTGGTGCCGCGCAGCGCGAAGGCGGCGGTGACCTGCTCACCGAGCGGTCCCGTCACCTGGACCTCGCGGCGCTCGAATCCGGCCGCGACGGCTGCCGCGACGGTGCCGTCGCCGCCGTCGGCGACGGGGAGCGTCTCCACGGTCAGGCCGGGGACGACCCGTCGCAGTCCTGCTGTGACCCGTTCCGCGACCTGTACGGCCGTGAGCGAGCCCTTGAACTTGTCGGCCGCCACGAGCACGTGTGCGACCTGAGTTGCTGCCCCGTCCGTCACCTTGCATCCCTTGCTTTCGAACGTGCAGTCGCGCCGTGGCCGACCCTATCCGTACCCCTGGACGGCGTGCCACCCCCTGATAAGGCGATATTCCGCACCATAGTGGGGTCACATGAGTACGGAAAAGATCGTTTCCGACGCCGAGCCCGACGCCAAGGTCATCGGGATCGGAATCGCGGCCGTCGTCGCGGTCGTCGGGTGGGCGGCTCTGGGCGAGGACTCCTTCGACAGCGCCTCGGACACGGCCCTCCAGTGGGTGCTGTCCAATTTCGCCTGGCTCTTCGTCGTCGCGGCCGACACGTTCCTCGTGCTGTGCGTGGTGATCGCCCTGAGCCGTTTCGGCCGGATCAGGCTGGGCGCGGACGACTCGGAGCCGGAGTTCGGCAACCTGGCGTGGATCGCGATGATGTTCAGCGCCGGCATGGGCATCGGCCTGATGTTCTACGGGGTCGGGGAGCCGCTCCAGCACTTCCTGAGCCCTCCCCCGGCGAGCGGCGTGCCGGCGGGGACGGGCGGCGCGGCCCGTACCGCGATGGAGTACTCGTTCTTCCACTGGACGCTGACCCCGTGGGCGATCTACGGCATCACGGGTCTGGCCCTGGCGTACGCGGGCTTCCGCAAGGGCCGCGGGAACCGGCTGAGTTCCGCGTTCGTGCCGCTGCTCGGGGCGCGGCGGGCGGCTTCCTGGCCGGGCAGGGCGATCGATCTGCTCGCGGTGTTCGCGACCGTGTTCGGCACGGCGACGAGCCTGGGGCTCGGCGCGCTGCAGGTCGCCGAGGGCCTGAACCTGACGATGGGCGTGGAGAACTCGACGTCCACCCAGCTGATCATCATCGTGTCCCTGTCCGCGGCCTTCGTCCTGTCGGCCTTCTCGGGGCTGCACAAGGGCGTGAAGTGGCTGTCGACCCTGAACATCGTCCTCGCGGGCTGTCTGATGCTGTTCGTGTTCCTGCTCGGCCCGACGGTCTACATCCTGGACACCATTCCGGCCTCCGTCGGCGGCTATCTGCACCAGCTGCTCCCGATGGCGAGCCGGACGGGCGCGTTCACCGACCCCGACTGGCTGGGGACGTGGACGATCTTCTACTGGGCCTGGTGGCTGTCCTGGGCACCGTTCGTCGGCACCTTCATCGCCCGGATCTCGCGCGGCAGGACGATCAGGGAGTTCCTCGTCGGGGTGCTGCTCGTGCCGTCAGGGGCCACGGTGGTGTGGTTCTGCGTGATGGGCGGTACGGCGATCCGGCTGGAGTCCACGGGTGCGGCGGACCTGGCGACGGCGGTGCGGGACGGGGCGGAGGCCTCGCTGTTCGCGATGCTGGAGGCGCTGCCGATCGGCACGGTCACCTCGGTGGTCGCGATGCTCCTGGTGATGACGTACTTCGTCACGAGCGCGGACTCGGCCTCGCTCGTGATGGGGTCGCTGACGAGCGGCGGCTCGCTCCACCCGCCGACCTGGCTGGTGGTGATCTGGGGCGTCCTGATGGCCGCCGTGGCGGCGGTCCTGCTCGTGGTGGGCGGTCTGAACTCGCTCCAGACCGCGACGATCCTGGTCGCGCTGCCGTTCGTGGTGGTGATGCTGGCGCTGTGCTGGGCGCTGCTCAAGGAGCTGCGGGAGGACCCGGGTGCCGGCCCGGTCAGGCACCACGCGCTGCACGGGCTCGGTGACACGGTCGGGGCGCTGGTCGGGGAGGCGATCACGGAGCAGGGCGGGTCGCGCCACCACCGGCTGCGCCGGGCGGCGAAGGCGCGCACCGACGTGGAGCCTCCCGAGGGCGAGGGCTGACGTGGACCGGACGGGCGGAGAGCTCGCTGACCGGATCCTGGGCGGCTGGACGGGCCGGATCGCAGGGAACATGCTGGGCAAGCCCGTGGAGCAGGGTGACCACTGGACCCGGGAGCACATCGACGCCTATCTGCGGCTGACGGGCGCGCTGCCCCTGACGGACTACCTGCCGCCCCCGCCGCCCGGGGCGACCGGTTTCGAGCTGCGCCCCGAGTGGCGCGCGTGCGTGCGCGGTGGGATCGACGGCAGCTGCCGGGACGACGACATCGACTGGTCGATCCTCGGGCTGCACCTCCTGGAGACGTACGGCTTCGCCTTCACGACCGAGCAGGTGGGGCGGGAGTGGCTGATGCGGCTGCCGTACCTGCAGACGTTCACGGCCGAGCGGGCCGCCTACCGGAACCTCGCGAACGGCCTGCGGCCGCCGCTGACGGCCACGTACGACAATCCGTACCAGGAGTGGATCGGCGCGCTGATCAGGGCCGACGTCCACGGCTGGACCAGTCCGGGCGACCCGCGCCGGGCCGCCTCGCTGGCCCGCAGGGACGCGGTCCTCTCGCACAGCGGGAACGGGGTGTACGGGGCGATGTGGGCGGCGGCCCTGATCGCGGCGGCGTTCACCGCGCCGGACGTCAGGACCGCGCTCGAATCGGGCCTGGCGCAGGTGCCGCCGAGCAGCCGGCTCGCCCGGACCGTGCGCGGGACGATCGCCCTGTACGAGTCGGGGCTCGGCTGGTCCGCCGCGCTCGACGAGCTCGCGGAACGCACGGCGGGCCTCGGCTGGATCCACACCGTGCCGAACGCGGCCGTGCTGACCGCCGGACTCCTGTACGGGGAGGGGGACTTCACCCGCACGATCGCGCTGACCGTGCGCGGCGGCCTGGACACGGACTCCAACGGGGCGACGGCGGGTTCGGTGGCGGGGGTGATGTGCGGGGCGGCGGCGATCCCGCCCCAGTGGTCGGAGCCGTTGCGGGACCGGGTGAGCAGCGCGGTGTTCGGCTTCGACGGCGTCGGGATCGGTGAACTGGCCGAGCGGACCCTGCGGCTGGCTACGCTGACGCCATGACCACGACCGACTACGCCACGTACATCGCCGGTCTCCCCCGCGTCCTGGCCGGCGCCGCCGCACTCTTCCGGGACGCCTCGGGGCGCGTCCTGGTGGTGGAACCCAACTACCGCGAGGCCTGGACGCTGCCCGGCGGCACGATCGAGTCCGACACCGGCGAGACGCCCCGGGGGGCCGCCCGCCGGGAGACGGCCGAGGAGATCGGCCTGGACCTGCCCCTCGGCCCGCTGCTCGCGGTCGACTGGTCCCACGGCTCGGGGCGGCCGCCGATCGTGGCGTACGTGTACGACGGCGGGGTGCTGACCGAGGAGCGGTTCGCGGAGATCCGGCTCCAGGAGGAGGAACTGCTCTCCTGGAAGCTGATCGAGCGCGAGGAGGTCACCGCCCACCTTCCGGGCAGCCTGGGCCTGCGGGTCCTCGCCTCGCTGGACGTCCTGGCGACGGGCGCGGGGCCGGTGGAGCTGGAGAACGGTCACCCGGTCGGGGGATGACGCGGGACCCGTCTCCGGGAACCCAGCACCCGGAAACCCGTTCGCGGGAGCGGTTTCGTGGTGCCTAGGCTCGTCGTATGACCATGGTCGCGATTCTCAGTGGAGCCGGTATCTCGACGGACTCGGGCATCCCCGACTACCGGGGTCCGAACGGTGTGTGGCGGCGGGACCCCGAGGCCGAGCGGCTCGTCACGTACGGGCCGTACATGGCCGACCCGCAGATCCGCCGCCGCTCGTGGCGGATGCGGCTCGACGGTCCCGTCCTGAGCGCAGAGCCGAACGTGGCGCACCACGCGATCGCCGCGTACGAGCGGACGAGCGGGAACGCGCTGCGGGTGATCACCCAGAACGTGGACGGACTGCACCAGGCCGCCGGGGTGCCCGGCCGCAAGGTGCTCGAACTCCACGGCTCCGCGCGGTCGGTGGTGTGCACGGCCTGCCACGCCCGCTCGTCGATGGAGGAGGCCCTGGAGCGGGTGCGGGCCGGTGAGGACGACCCCGGGTGCCGGGGGTGCGGCGGGATCCTGAAGTCGGCGACCGTGATGTTCGGGCAGCGGCTCGATCCGGTGGTGCTCGGGGAGGCCATGTCGATCGCCAAGGCCACCGAGGTGTTCGTCGCGGTCGGCAGCAGTCTCCAGGTGCAGCCGGCGGCCTCCCTCGCGGGGATCGCGGCCGAGCGCGGCGCGCGGCTGATCATCGTGAACGCCGAGCCCACCCCGTACGACGCCGTCGCCGACGAGGTCGTCCGTGAGCCGATCGGCACGGCGCTGCCCGCGCTGCTCGACCGGCTGCGGTAGCCGCTGCGGGACGGAGCCGGTCCTAGAAGAGCCCGGCGGGTTCCGCCGCGCCCGACTCGAAGGCGAGGAGGCGCTGCTTGCGGTCGAGGCCGCCGCCGTAGCCGGTGAGGCCGCCGCCCGCGCCGATCACCCGGTGGCACGGGACGATGATGCCGACGGGGTTCTTGCCGTTGGCGAGGCCCACCGCGCGGGAGGCCGCGGGGTTGCCCAGTTCCTCGGCGAGTTCGCCGTACGTCCGGGTCTCCCCGTAGGGGATGCGGAGCAGCTGCTCCCAGACCCGCACCTGGAACGGGGTGCCGATCAGGTGCAACGGCAGGTCGAACTCGGTGAGTTCGCCGGCGAAGTAGGCGTCGAGCTGGCGGATCGCCTCGCCGAAGGGGCGCGGGTCGGGTGCGCCGAAGGTCTCCTCGGGCGGACGGTGGCGCTGCCCGGTCATGTGGACGCGGCTGAGGACGCCGTCGACGGCGACGAGGGTCAGCGGCTCGTACGGGCTGTCCACGACGGTGTGCCGGACGGTGGGGGTCATGGCGGTTCAGTGTCCTTCGCTGGGCAGGTGGTTGATCGGGTGGTCGTCGGTCGCCCAGAGGTACTGGACGGCGTACGCACGCCAGGGGCGCCAGTGGGCCGCGCGGGCGGTGAGCGCGGCCGGGGTGCCGGGCAGGCCGAGTCCTGCCGCGGCGCGGCGGACGCCGAGGTCGCCGGGGAGGAAGGCGTCGGGGTCGCCGAGGGCCCGCATGGCGATGATCTCGGTGGTCCAGGGGCCGAAGCCGGGCAGGGCGAGCAGCCGGGCGCGGGCCTCCTCGCGGTCGTCGGCGGGGCCGAGGGGCAATGAGCCGTCGGCGAGGGCCCTGACGAGGGTGAGGAGGGTGGTGCGGCGGCTGCGGGGCAGCGCGAGGGTCTCGGGGTCGAGGTCGGCGAGCGCCTCGGGCCCCGGGAACAGGTGGGTGAGGCCGCCCTCGGGGTCCTCGACGGGGGTGCCGTACGCGGTGACGAGCCGGGCGGCGTGGGTGCGGGCGGCGGCGGTGGAGACCTGCTGGCCGAGGACGGCCCGTACGGCGAACTCGGCGGGGTCGACGGTCCCGGGCACCCGGCGGCCGGGCGCCTTGTCGACGACCGGGGCGAGCAGCGGATCGGCGCGCAGCCGGTCGTCGACGGCGACGGGGTCGGCGTCGAGGTCGAGGAGACGGCGGCAGCGGCTGATGGCGTGGGTGAGGTCGCGGGGGTCGGTGAGGAAGAGGCGGCAGGCGATGTGGTCGGGGCGGGGGGCGAGGGCGACGATGCCGTGCCCGTACGGCAGGGCGAGGGTCCGCCGGTAGGCGCCGTCGCGCCACTCCTCCACCCCGGGGATCGCGGTGGCCGCGAGGTGGCCGAAGAGGTTGGAGGGCTCCAACGGGGCGCGGAAGGGGAGCCGGAGGCTGATCACCCCGGGGGTGCGGGGGCGGTCGGACGCCGGGCGGGCGGCGCGGGCGCGGAGCTCGCCGGGGGTGAGGGCGAAGACCTCGCGGACGGTGTCGTTGAAGGTGCGGATGGAGGCGAAGCCGGCCGCGAAGGCGACCTCGCCCAGGGGCATCGGGGTCGTCTCGATGAGGACCCTGGCGGTCTGGGCGCGCTGGGCGCGGGCCAGGGCGAGGGGTCCCGCGCCCAGTTCGGCGAGGAGCTGGCGTTCGATCTGGCGGGTGGACCAGCCGAGGCGGCGGGCGAGCCCGGGGACGCCTTCCCGGTCGACGACCCCGTCCTGGATGAGCCGCACGGCGCGGGCGACGGCGTCGGCGCGGACGTTCCACTCGGGCGAACCGGGGCTGGTGTCGGGCCGGCACCGCTTGCAGGCCCGGAAGCCGGCCCGCTGGCAGGACGCGGCGCTGGCGTGGAACTCCATGTTCTCGGGCTTGGGCGGGACGACCGGGCAGCTGGGCCGGCAGTAGATCCGGGTGGTGCGGACCGCGGTGAAGAACACGCCGTCGAAGCGGGCGTCCTTCGACTGGACGGCCCGTACGCAGCGCTCGGTGTCGGTGTGCATGAGTCCAGGATCGCGGACGGCCGGCGCGCGGGCTGGCGAGAAAACGACATGGACGTCCGCTCCCGGGGTCGCGGGTCAGACGGTCACCGTCCGGTAGTGGGTGGTCAGCCGGCCGTCCTCGCCGAGGACGTGGAAGGCGAGCGCGGGCGGCAGGTCGAGGTGCACGTGCGGGGAGTCCGGGCCCGGGTTCTCCCACGGGAGGCGCAGTGCGGACACGACCCCGGGCGCGACGAGCAGCGGGCGCCCGGCGAAGGTCGTGGCGGCGGCGGTGTGCGCGTGGCCCGCGAGGAAGGCCGTGAGGTGGGGGTGGCGGTCGGCGAGCGCGGCTAGCCGCTCCTCGCCGAACTGCCGGATCTCGTCCACGTACGGGGTGTGCAGGGGTACGGGCGGGTGGTGGAAGGCGACCAGGACGGGCAGCTCGTGCGGGGTGCCGGCGAGGACCGCCTCCAGCCACTCCAGCGTCTCGTCCGCCAGGAGGCCCTGGTGTTCACCGGGGACGGACGAGTCGCAGAGGGCGATGACGAAGCCCTCGCCGCGGAGCACCTGGTTCACGGGCGCGTACGGGAGGGTCGACGTCTCCTCCGGAAGCAGGGCCTTCCGGAAGGCGGCGCGGTCGTCGTGGTTGCCGGGGCAGACGAGCAGCGGGTGACGGGAGGTCAGCAGCTCCCGCGCCGTCGCGTACTCGTCCGGCGTCCCGTGGTCGGCGATGTCCCCGGTGACGAGGACCGCCGACAGGTCGTACGGCAGCTCCTCCAGGTACCACAGGACGGCACGGGTGCGGTCCGTGGCGCGCTCGTCGCCGTCGATGTGGACGTCGCTGACGTGGGCGATGACGATCATGCGGCCGAACCTCCGTGGGTGCGCGTGAACGGGCGTTCACGCGACCGTACGGCGATCACGACCGGGCGGGAAAGGGCCGCCCTGGAGCCGGTGGACCGCTTCCCGTGCCCCTCCTCGCGCCTATTCGAACCGGGAGGTGTCCCCCGCCCCGCGGCGGACGATCTCGGGCGCGCCGCTGGAGAAGTCGACGACCGTGGTGGGTTCGGTCCCGCACTCGCCGGAGTCGAGCACCGCGTCCACCTGGTGGTCGAGCCGCTCCTTGATCTCCCAGCCCTGCGTCAGCGGTTCCGCCTCGTCGGGCAGGAGCAGGGTGCTGGACAGCAGCGGCTCGCCGAGTTCGGCGAGCAGGGCCTGGGTGACGACGTGGTCGGGGATGCGGACGCCGACCGTCTTCTTCTTGGGGTGGAGCAGCTGGCGCGGGACCTCCTTCGTCCCCGGCAGGATGAAGGTGTACGCACCGGGGGTCGCCGCCTTGACCGCGCGGAAGACGTCGTTGTCGATGTGCACGAGCTGGCCCAGCTGGGCGAAGTTCTGGCACATGAGCGTGAAGTGGTGCCGGTCGTCGAGATCGCGGATCGCGCGGATGCGGCTGATGCCGTCACGGCTGCCGAGGCGGCTGCCGAGCGCGTAGCAGGAGTCGGTCGGGTACGCGACGAGCGCCCCGTTCCGGATGGAGTCGGCCACCGCACCGATGGTGCGGGGCTGGGGATTGTCGGGGTGGACGTCGAAGTACTTGGCCATGGGGACAGTCTATTTTCGCGGGCACCCGCTATCGGCGCAGGCTGCGCCAGACCGCCTTCGCCGCGTTGTGTCCTGACATGCCGTGGACGCCGGGGCCGGGCGGGGTCGCGGAGGAGCAGAGGAAGACCGCCGGGTGCGGGGTGGCGTAGGGGCGCAGCGAGAGGGTGGGGCGCAGCAGCAGCTGGAGGCCGCGGGCGGCGCCGCAGGCGATGTCGCCGCCGACGTAGTTGGCGTTGCGGGCGGCGAGTTCGGGGGGTCCGGCGGTGGCGCGGGCGAGGACGCGGTCGCGGAAGCCGGGGGCGAAGCGCTCGATCTGACGCTCGATCGCCTCGGTGAGGTCGCCCCGCCAGCCGTTGGGCACGTGGCCGTACGCCCAGAAGACGTGCTTGCCCTCGGGGGCGCGGGAGGGGTCGACGAGGCTCGGCTGGGCGGTGATGAGGAAGGGGACGTCGGGCGCGGTGCCGGACGAGGCCTGGCGCAGGGCGGCGCCGATCTCGCCGGCGGTGGGGCCGATCTGGACGGTGCCGGCGCGCCGGGGTTCCTCGGCGGTCCAGGGCACGGGGCCGTCCAGGGCGTAGTCCATCTTGAAGGCGCTCGCGCCGTACCGGTAGTGGTCGTAGTGCCCGCCGAAGCCGGCGATCCGGGCGAGGGCGGTGGGCGAGGTGTCGAAGACGTAGGCGCGGGCCGGCGGCAGGTCGTCGAGGCGCTTGACCTCGAAGTCGGTGTGGACGGCGCCGCCCAGGTCCTTGAGGTACGCGGCGAGGGCGTCGGAGATCGACTGCGAGCCGCCCCGGGGCATGGGCCAGCCGCCGGCGTGCGCGGCGAGCGCGAAGACCAGGCCGACGGCACCGGTGGCGAATCCGCCGAGCGGGGCCATGACATGGCCGACGAGCCCGGCGAAGAGCGCGCGGGCCTTCTCGTCGCGGAAGCGGCGCATCAGCCAGGTGGAGGGTGGCAGCCCGGCGAGGCCGAAGCGGGCGAGGGTGACCGGGTCGCGGGGCAGCGCGGTGAGCGGCAGCTGCATGAAGTCCCGTGCCAGGGTGTCCCACTTGTCGGCGAAGGGTGCGACGAGTCTGCGGTACGCCCCGGCGTCGCGCGGCCCGAAGGAGGCGGCGGTCTCGGCGACGGAGCGGGCCAGGACGGCGGCGGTGCCGTCGTCCCACGGGTGGGCCATGGGCAGTTCGGGGTGGAGCCACTCCAGGCCGTACCGGTCCAGCGGCATCGTCCTGAAGACGGGCGAGCCGGCGCCGAGCGGGTGCACGGCGGAGCAGGGGTCGTGGCGGAAGCCGGGGAGGGTGAGTTCCTCGGTCCTGGCGCCCCCGCCGATGGTGGCTTCGGCCTCGAAGACGGCCACGGAGAGGCCGCGGCGGGCCAGTTCGACGGCGGCGGTCAGTCCGTTGGGCCCCGCGCCCACGACGACGGCATCGAGCATCGACGTCACCTTCGACACCTTCGGACTCCTTCGTCAGCCGATGGCCAGCACGCTCAGGATATTCCCGTGGCCCCGGTGGCCCTTAACGGCCCCTCAGGAGTGTCCGGATCCGGTCGGCGGTGGCCGCGTCCCGGGCCGCCGTGAACGGCAGCGCGTTGCCGCCGGTGATACGGAACGGCTCTCCGGCGACGGTCGTCTGGGCGCCACCCGCCTCGGTGACCAGGAGCAGTCCGGCCGCGTGGTCCCAGGCGTACTCCCAGGAGAAGGCGGTGGCGTCGAGCGTGCCGCGCGCCACGGCCAGGTACTCCAGACCCGCCGAGCCGCAGGGGCGGGGGGCGACGCCCTCGGTGACCAGGCCGAGCAGGGCCCGCTTCTGGTCCGGGGTGGTGTAGTCGGGGTGCGAGGTGGCGACTTCCAGGACCGCGCCGGGGGCGGGCGAACCGGCGTGCAGCCGCCGCCCGTTGAGCGTGGCGCCCCTGCCCCGTACGGCGACGGCGAACTCGTCGAGGGCCGGCGCGAAGGTCCAGGAGGCGAGCAGCTCGCCCTGCCGGGCGAGGGCGACGAGGGTGCAGAAGGCGGGGTCGCCGTGGACGAACTGGCGGGTGCCGTCGACGGGGTCGACGATCCAGACGGGGGCGTCGCCGCGCAGTGCCTCGTAGACCGTGGGATCGGCGTGGACGGCTTCCTCGCCGACGACCACCGAGCCGGGCAGCAGGGCGGTGAGGGAGGCGGTGAGATGGGCCTCGGCGGCCCGGTCGGCGACCGTGACCAGGTCGTGCGGCCCGTTCTTCTCGACGATGTCATGGGCGGCGAGCTGCCGGAAGCGCGGCATGATCTCGGCGGCGGCGGCCTTGCGGACGGCCTCCTCCACCTCGGTCGTACGGCCGCCGAGGACGTGCTCGATGAGGTCTTCGGTCATGGCCCCAGCTAAGCACGCGGCACTGACGGGCCGGCCACCGCACTCGTCATCCTCCGTTCCCCCGGGGAGTACCCTTTGGCCGAGTTCACCCCTTAACGCAGGGAGGGTTCCGTGCACGGCGCGTACCACGGCGAGTACAAGGTCCCCGGCGGGAAGCTGGTGGTCGTCGACCTCGACACCGAGGACGGCGTCCTGCGGAACGTCCGGGTCGCGGGGGACTTCTTCCTGGAGCCGGACGAGGCGATCCTGGCGATCGACCACGCCCTGGAGGGCGCGCCGGCCGACACCGACGCCGCCGGGCTCGCGGCGCGGATCGACGCGGCGCTGCCGGCGGACACCCGGATGTTCGGGCTGACCTCGGAGGGCGTCGGGGTCGCGGTCCGCCGGGCCCTCGCGCACGCCACGGACTGGACCGACTACGACTGGCAGCTGATCCACGAGCCGGCGCAGTCCCCCGCCCTGCACATGGCGCTCGACGAGGTCCTGACGGCCGAGGTCGCCGCGGGCCGCCGCCCGCCGACCCTGCGGGTCTGGGAGTGGGGCGCTCCCGCGGTGGTGATCGGCAGCTTCCAGTCGCTGCGCAACGAGGTCGATCCGGCGGCGGCGGAGCGGCACGGGATCCAGGTGGTGCGCCGGATCAGCGGCGGCGGCGCCATGTTCATCGAGCCGGGCAACACGATCACGTACTCGCTCTCCGTGCCCGACGCCCTCGTGCAGGGCCTGTCCTTCACGGACAGCTACGCCTATCTCGACGACTGGGTGCTCGGCGCCCTCGGTGACATGGGCGTCCGGGCCTGGTACCAGCCGCTCAACGACATCGCCACGGACGCCGGCAAGATCGCGGGCGCGGCGCAGAAGCGGATCGTGACGGGCCGGGGGGCGGTCCTGCACCACGTGACGATGGCGTACGACATCGACGCGGACAAGATGACGGAGGTGCTCCGGATCGGCCGCGAGAAGCTCTCCGACAAGGGCACGAAAAGCGCGAAGAAGCGGGTGGACCCGCTGCGGCGCCAGACGGGCCTGCCGCGCGAGGCGGTCATCGAGCGGATGATCGCCTCCTTCCGCGGCCGGTACGGGCTGTCGGAGGGTCACGTCACCGAGGACGAGCTGACGCGGGCGAAGGAACTCGCGGAGTCGAAGTTCGGCACGGCGGAGTGGACGGCCCGGGTGCCGTAGAGCCTGATCCGCCGGACAGATGTGAGGTCCCTGGCGCCGCTGCGTAGGGTCGTGGCATGCGTATCGAGGGTCCGGTGAAGCCCGGTCTGCGGATGGAGAGCGCCGACGGGGGTCGGCTGGTCCTGCTGAAGGGCACGGTTCCCGTGCTCTTCGCCCGGCAGCGGGCCACGCACCGTGGTGTGCACTACGCGCGCACCGGGCGGTACTCGTCCCCGCTGCCGCCCCTCCGGGCCGAACGGGCCCGTGCGGCCGCGGAGTCGGCGGCTCCGGGATCGGCGGAGTGGTCGGAGCGCTGGGCCGCGTACGCGGAGGCGGGGCTCCGCGCGGCGGCCGATGGCCCGCTCCACACGGGCGAGTGGCTGCTGGCCCCGGACGCCCACCGGTGGTTCGTGGACGCGAACTGGCCCAAGCTCCTGGCCCACGACCCGGACCGGGGCCATCTGACCTGGTTCGGGTACGGCGACCCGGTGGAGGACGCGCGCGACCTGCTGCCGCTGCGGGCGCTGTCGCACCCGGAGGCGCCGCGGGTGAAGGCGTACCGCCGCCAGTACCGGGAGGGGGTGCTGCCGTCGGTGTTCGCCTGGTGGATCAGCGGGCTCAACTCCCCCGTGGTGCTCGACGGTCACGACCGGCTGACGGCCGCACTCGCGGAAGGGGGCAGGCCGCAGGTGCTCCTCCTCTCCCGGGCGGCCGACGCCGCCTGGGTGGCGCGCTGGGCGGAACGTCCGGTGCTGGAGTACGAGAAGCGGGTGGCCACGCTGGAGGGCCCGCTCGCCCCGACACGGATCGCGAACGAGAGCCGGATGCTGGCCGCCCAGCTCAGGTCCATCGTCCACGCCTACGACCTCACCCGTGCCTGGCCGTTCCCGGGCGGCGCCCCCGGCTGGGACGCGGCCGCCGCCGCGCACGTACCCGGCTGGGCGCCGGACGCGGACCACTGACCCATGGCCGCTGACCGCTGACCGTGGTTTCGGTCACCAGTCCGGCCCCGTGGTCGAGTGACCTGGTCCCGCCCGCGTCGTTGATGCCGACGCGGGCCGGGGACGGCTGTGCGGAAACGTCTCCGCAGACCCCCGGCCCCGGTCGTACGGCGCCGACGGATGCGGAGATCAGGTGGGACGGGCGAAAAGGCTCATGGCGACGGTGGCGGGCGCGGTGATGGCCGTGAGCCCCCTCGGCATCGCGCCGCCCGCGCGGGCGGTCGTCGGGGGACAGGAGGCGCGGCCCCATCAGTACCCCTTCATGGCGGGACTCGTGGACGTGGTGGAGCGAAGGGTGATGTGCGGCGGGTCGCTGATCGGCGACCGGTGGGTCCTCACCGCCGCGCACTGCCTGACGGGCTCGTACAGCGACCCCACCCGGGTGGGCGTACTCCTCGGCGACCACGACCTGACGACCGGGGCCGACAGCCCGCACGCGGTCCTGGCGACCCCCGACCGTCTCCTGCCGCACCCGGAGTACGACCCGGACACCCAGCGCAACGACATCGCTCTCGTCCGGCTCGCCGAGCCGGTCGCCCTCAACCGCCACGTGCGGCCGATCGCCCTGCCCGCCGCGTACGCCCACGACTCCTTCGACGACACCCAGGTCGAGGTCCCCGGCTGGGGCACCACCTCGTACGGCGGCCGCACCTCCGACGTGCTGCGGACGGTGTCCCTCGGCACCATGAGCAACGCCGCCTGCGCGAGCCGGGGCATGACGCAGGTCACCACCACCCAGATCTGCACGTACGCCCCCGGCCGCGACACCTGCCAGTACGACTCCGGCGGCCCTCTCGTCCGCGCGGTCGGGGGCCGGCCGTACGTGGTCGGCCTGGTGTCCTACGGCAGGGAGTGCGCCACCGACACCCCCGCCGTGAACACCCGCGTCCGGTCCTACGTCAACTGGATCGAGGGGACGATCGGGCGGCTCCCCCGCGCCTCATGAGCGCGGTGTAGAGGAGCAGGGAGGCCACGAGGCCGACGGCCCAGCCGTAGTCCGCGAGGGGCTTGAGGACGGGGATCAGGCCGTCCTCGGGGAACGGGCCGGTGCCGGGGGCGGAGTGGGAGCCGCCGACCGCGAGGATCCCCCCGACGGCGAAGGCCAGTACGGCCGCCGGGTTCCAGCCGCCCCGGTACCAGTAGGGGCCGTCGGCCCGGTAGAGCCCTTCGAGGTCGAGGACGGTACGGCGGACGAGCCAGTAGTCGGCGATGAGGATGCCGGCGACCGTACCGAGGAGACCGCCGACCAGGCCGAGCCAGGTGAAGATGTACAGCTCGGGGGTGGCGGTCAGCTTCCACGGCATGATGAGCACGCCGACGACGCCGGTGATCAGGGCGCCCGTGCGGAAGTTGACCAGCTTCGGGGCGAGGTTGGCGAGGTCGTACGCCGGTGAGACGACGTTCGCCGCGATGTTCACCGAGAGGGTCGCCACGAGGACGGTGACCAGGGCGAACAGCAGCCCGAAGACGCTGTCGGTCTTCGCCGCGAGGGCCACCGGGTCCCAGACGGGCGCGCCGTAGACGGCCTGCGAGCCGGAGGTGACGAGCACCGAGAGCAGGGCGAACAAGGTCATGGTGGTGGGGAGTCCGAGCACCTGCCCGCGGACCTGGGCGCGCTGGCCGGCGCCGAAGCGGGTGAAGTCCGGGATGTTGAGGCTGAGCGTCGCCCAGAAGGCGATCATGCCCATGAGCGCGGGGAAGAAGACGGGCCAGAAGTCGGCGCCCCAACCGAGCCGGGAGGGCTGGTCGAGGAGGGGGCCGAGGCCGCCGGCCTTGACCGTGATCCATACCAGGAGGGCGAGCGCGCCGACGATGACGAACGGCGCGGCCCAGTTCTCGAAGCGGCGCAGGGCCTCCATCCCCCGGTAGATGATGGCGAGCTCGAGGGCCCAGAAGAGGACGAAGCAGAGCCAGAGGGTCCAGGGCTGCCCGCCGATCCTCGACGCCTCGGCCCAGCTGCCCCCGAAGACCTTGTCGAGCAGGACGAAGACGCCCTGGCCGCCGATCCAGGTCTGGATGCCGAACCAGGCGCAGGCGACCCCTCCCCGGATCAGGGCGGGCAGGTTCGCCCCGCGCAGGCCGAAGGAGGCGCGGGCCAGGACGGGGAAGGGGATGCCGTACTTGGGTCCCGCGTGCCCGGTGAGCAGCATCGGGAGGAGCACGATGACGTTGGCCAGGGCGATGGTGAGGACGGCCTGCTTCCAGTCCATGCCGAGGGCGACGAGGCCGGAGGCCAGCATCCAGGAGGGGATGTTGTGGGCCATGCCGACCCAGAGGGCGGCGAAGTTGTACGTGGTCCAGCGCCGCCGCTCGACGGGGACGGGGAGCAGGTCGTCGTTGACGAAGCGGGGGTCGCCGGGGGCGGCGCCGGGGGCGAGTTCGACCCGGCTGCCGGGCGGGGACGAAGGTGCGGGTCTTCCGGAAGGCGTGGTGGCGGTCATCGCAGGCGGGAACCCTTCGTTCGGGGACGGAACGAGGCCGTGCGGGGCCGGCGGGCCGGGCCGTGGGACGGGGCGCCGCCGGGACAAGGGGACTACCCAGTTCTCAGCCACCCCCAACACATCGGGACTGACCAGGAGTTCGGGGCCGTGCCGGGGGAACACTGGCCCGCGGCACCGGCGTTGCGCTCTCCTGAAGCCATGAGCCTGCTCGTGATGCGTCGCCACGTGGACTACGTGCGCGTCACGACCGTGGCCTGTTCCGGCTGACACCGAGGCCTCGTCCCGGCGTCCGGACACCTACGCGCTCGCGCCGAACCGCGCACGGCTCGCCCGTTCCGTCCGGGCCGGTGACGAGCCGGGCGGCGACCCGGATCATCGCGATCCCGATGAGCAGCACCGTCACGCCCATGACCAGGGGTGGGAAGAGCCGTACGACGCGGGCGTACAGCGGCAGTACGGCCAGGAGCAGCGCCGCCGCCAGGAGGACGGCACCGGCGGCGGTCGGCGCCCCGTGTTCCTGCGCGATCTGGAGGAACAGCGCGGTCGCGGCGCCGCCGGGCAGCATGACGAACGGCAGCCGGCCGCCGATCCGCCGGACGCCGAGGGACTGGAGCAGGGCGCCCGCTCCGCAGAGCAGGAGGACGGTGCTGAGCAGCGAGGCCGTCGCGCCGGGCGGCATCTTCAGGGTGCCGGTCCTCAGCCAGATCGAGAACGACCGGGCGCGCCCCAGTATGCGGTCGCTGCAGCGGATCGCGGACGCGCTCGGCACGACGGCGGTGCGGCTGCTCGCGGCCTCCGACGAGACGCGCACGGTCGACGTCGTGCGCGCCGGCGACGACAGCGGCCTCGTCCGGGAGGCCGGCGTCCGCCCGGTGGTGCGCGGCCGCCATCAGCTGCACGCGCTGGAGTTCGTCGGCGCTCACGAGGCGGACCGCGAGTTCCGGCACCGGAACGACGAGCTGATGTACGTGGCGGACGGCTCGGTGGAGGTGGAGGCCGACGGCCGGGTCCACCGGCTGGGCCGCGGGGACACGCTGCTGCTGTCCGGCGGCATCCGGCACCGCTGGCGCTCCACCGAGCCGGCTCGCGGGTACTGGTGGTCGCGATCGGCGACCACGTGGAGGTACTGGATTCCTGACGGTGCGGCGCCGCCCGCGCGGGAACCCGTGTCCTGCGGCTTCGTCAGCCGAGCCCCGGGATGATGTCGGAGCCGTAGGCGTCGATGGTCCCCTCGCGGTTGTCGTGCATCGCGTACACGGCGAACTGGTCGACGCCCAGGTCCTTGAGGCGGCGCAGCTTCTCGATGTGGGCCTCGGCGGGGCCCAGGAGGCAGAAGCGGTCGACGATCTCGTCGGGGACGAAGTCGGTCGACGGGTTGCCGGCGCGGCCGTGGTGACTGTAGTCGTAGCCGTGCCGGTCCTTGATGTACGCGGTGAGCGCCTCGGGGACCATGTCGGAGTGTTCGCCGTACTTGGCGACGAGGTCGGCGACGTGGTTGCCGACCATGCCGCCGAACCAGCGGCACTGGTCCCGGGCGTGGGCCAGGTCGTCGCCCACGTACGCGGGTGCGGCGACGCAGACGGTGATCGAGGAGGGGTCGCGGCCCGCGTCGGTGGCGGCCTGCCGGACGGCCTTGACCATCCACTCGGTCAGGAACGGGTCGGCGAGCTGGAGGATGAAGCCGTCGGCCTTCTGCCCGGCGAGGGCCAGGGCCTTGGGACCGTATGCCGCCATCCACACCGGCAGCTTCCCGTCCTTGATCCACGGGATGCGGATCGGGTTGCCGTCGACCACCGCCTCCCGGCCCTCGGCGAGGTCGCGGATGACGTCGATGGCCTCGCCGAGCCGGGCCAGGGTGTTGGGCTTGCGGCCCGCGACGCGCATCGCGGAGTCGCCGCGGCCGATGCCGCAGACGGTCCGGTTGCCGAACATGTCGTTGAGCGTGGCGAAGGTGGAGGCCGTGACCTCCCACGTCCGCGTCCCCGGATTCGTCACCATCGGGCCGACGTGCAGCTTGGTGGTGTGCTCCAGGATCTGGCTGTAGACGACGAAGGGTTCCTGCCAGAGGACGGCGGAGTCGAAGGTCCATCCGTAGCGGAAGCCGTTGCGCTCTGCCCGGCGCATCAGCCCGACGACCTGCGAGGCGGGCGGGTCGGTCTGCAGGACGAGTCCGAAGTCCATGCGGGACCTCCTGGTTCGAGGATCGGTTCAGTCGAGGTACTGGCAGGTGGAGCGGGGTACGAAGGTGCCGTGGCCGGCGCGGCCGACGTACTCGTGTCGGTCGATGACCGTCTCGCCCCGGGAGAGCACCGTCTCGACCCGGCCGGTGACGGTCCTCCCCTCGTACGCCGAGTAGTCGACGTTCATGTGGTGCGTCGCGGCCGACAGGGTCTGGGTGGTGTGCGGGTCGTAGATGACGATGTCCGCGTCCGCGCCCGGCGCGATGGTCCCCTTCTGCGGATACATGCCGAACATGCGGGCCGGGGTCGCGCAGGCGATCTCGATCCACCGGCGCCGTGAGATGTGCCCGTCCACCACCGCCTGGTGGAGCAGGTCCATCCGGCTCTCGACGCCGGGGAGGCCGTTGGGGATCTTCGAGAAGTCGCCCCGGCCCAGTTCCTTCTGGCCCGTGAAGCAGAACGGGCAGTGGTCCGTGGAGACCACCTGGAGGTCGTTGGTCCGCAGTCCGCGCCACAGCGCGGCCTGGTGCTCCTTCGGCCGCAGCGGGGTCGAGCACACGTACTTGGCGCCCTCGAAGCCCGGCTCGGCGAGGTTGTCGGTGGAGAGGAAGAGGTACTGGGGGCAGGTCTCGCCGAAGACGGGGAGTCCCTTGTCGCGGGCGGTGGCGATCTCGGCGACGGCCTCCTCCGCCGAGACGTGGACGACGTACAGCGGCGCTCCGGCGACCCGGGCGAGCTGGATCGCCCGGTGGGTGGCCTCGGCCTCCAGGAGGGCCTTGCGGACCTCCCCGTGGTAGCGGGGGTCGGTCTCGCCGCGGGCCAGGGCCTGTTCGACGAGGACGTCGATGGCGATGCCGTTCTCGGCGTGCATCATGATCAGTCCGCCGTTGTCGGCGGAGCGCTGCATGGCGCGCAGGATCCGGCCGTCGTCGCTGTAGAAGACGCCGGGGTAGGCCATGAAGAGCTTGAAGGAGGTGATGCCCTCCTGGACGAGCCGGTCCATCTCCTTGAGCGTGTGCTCGTTGACGTCGGAGAGGATCATGTGGAAGGCGTAGTCGATCGCGCAGTTGCCGTCGGCCTTGGCGTACCAGGTGTCGAGCCCTTCGCGCAGGGCCTGGCCGGCGGTCTGGACGGCGAAGTCGACGATGGTGGTGGTGCCGCCCCAGGCGGCGGCGCGGGTGCCGGTCTCGAAGGTGTCCGAGGCGGAGGTGCCGCCGAAGGGCAGTTCCATGTGGGTGTGGGCGTCGACGCCTCCGGGCAGCACGTAGCGGTCGGTGGCGTCGAGCGTGCGGTCGGCGGTCCAGCCGGCCGCCACGTCCGAGCCGTGGGCCGCGAGGGCGACCACGCGGCCGTCCTCGATCAGCACGTCGGCGTGGAGTTCGTCGGCGGCGGTGACGACGAGGCCGCCCCGGATGACGGTACGGGTGCTCACGGGACTCTCCCTGCTTGAGGAGCGGAACTACAAGGCGGCGAGGGCCTGTTCGAGGATCGCCGCGCCCTCTTCTGCCTCGGCGACGGTGAGCGAGAGCGGTGGGGCGATGCGCAGGGTGCTGGTGTTGTGGCCGCCGCCCTTGCCGATGAGGAGGCCGTTCTCCCTGGCGGCTTCCAGGACGGCGCCGGCCGCGTCCGGGTTCGCCCGTTCGGTGCCCGGTTCGGTCAGCTCGATGCCGATCATGAGACCGCGGCCGCGGACCTCGCGTACCGCCGCCACTCCGGCGCAGGCCGCCCGTACGCGCTCGATGAGGAGGCCGCCGACGCGGCGCGCGTTGCCCTGGAGGTCGTGGTCGAGGAGGTACGCGAGGTTGGCGAGGCCCGCCGCCATGGTGATGGGCGAACCGCCGAAGGTGGAGATGGAGTTGGCGTCGAGGCAGTTCATGACCTCTGCCCGGGCGACGACCCCGCCGACGGACATGCCGTTGCCGATGCCCTTGGCGAAGGTGAGGATGTCGGGCGGTCCGGCCTGGCCGTGGGCCTGCCAGCCCCAGAAGTTGTCGCCGGTGCGGCCCCAGCCGGTCTGCACCTCGTCGGAGATCCACAGGATGCCGTGCCGGTCGAGGACGCGGCGGAAGGCGGCGTACAGGCCGTCGGGCGGGGAGGTGAAGCCGCCGACGCCCTGGATCGGTTCGGCGACGAGGGCGGCGACGTCCCTGGTGTGGCCGAGGAGGTCTTCGAGGTCGGCGACGCAGGCCTCGGTGAACCGCTCGTCGGTGTACTGGGCGTACGGGCCGCGGGTGCGGACGCCGCCGTGCACGTACAGGGTCTGCAGCGGGGAGAGGCCGGTCGGCGACCATGCGCGGTTGCCGGTGATGCCGACGGTGGAGAAGGAACGGCCGTGGTAGCTGTTCCGCATGGCCAGGATCTGGTTCGAGCGGCGGTACGCGGTGGCGAGGAGGAGCGCCGTGTCGTTGGCCTCGGTGCCGGAGGTGGTGAAGAAGACGCGGGCGTCGGGGATGCCGGAGAGCGCGGCGATCCGCTCGGCGAGCTCCACCATCGGGCGGTTGAGGTAGAGCGTGGAGGAGTGGATGATCCGTCCGGCCTGCTCGGCGACGGCCTTGGCGACCTCGGGCAAGGCGTGGGCGGTCATGGTGGTGAGGATGCCGCCGAAGAAGTCGAGGTACCTGCGCCCCTCGGCGTCCCAGACGTGACGGCCCTCGCCGTGGGTGATCTCGATCGGGTCCCGGTAGTAGAGGGCGACCCAGTCGGGGATGACGGCCTTGTGCCGGTCGTGGAGGCTGCTCACGGGCTCACCAGCCCGTCGTACGCGTCGGGGCGGCGGTCCCGGTAGAAGGCCCACTGCTGGCGCACCTGCTCGATGAGGCCGAAGTCGAGGTCGCGGACGACGAGTTCCTCGGTCTTGTCGGAGGCGACGTCGCCGACGAACTTGCCGCGCGGGTCGACGAAGTAGCTGGTGCCGTAGAAGTCGTTGTCGCCGTACTCCTCGACGCCGACGCGGTTGATGGCGGCGACGAAGTACTCGTTGGCGACGGCCGCGGCCGGCTGTTCCAGCTGCCAGAGGTGGGAGGAGAGTCCGCGGTGGGTGGCGGACGGGTTGTAGACCAACTGTGCGCCGTTGAGGCCGAGTTGGCGCCAGCCTTCCGGGAAGTGCCGGTCGTAGCAGATGTAGACGCCGACCTTGCCGACGGCGGTGTCGAAGACCGGCCAGCCGGCGTTGCCCGGGCGGAAGTAGTACTTCTCCCAGAAGCCCTTGACCTGGGGGATGTGGTGCTTGCGGTACTTGCCGAGGTACGTGCCGTCGGCGTCGATCACGGCGGCGGTGTTGTAGTAGAAGCCCTCGCTCTCGATCTCGAAGACGGGCACCACGATCACCATGCCGGTCTCCCGGGCGAGGTCCCGCATCCGGGAGACGGTCGGGCCGTCGGGGACGGGCTCGGCCCAGCGGTAGTGCTCGGGCTCCTGGACCTGGCAGAAGTAGGGGGCGTTGAACACCTCCTGGAAGCCGATCACCTTCGCTCCCTGGCGGGCGGCCTCCCGGGCGTGCTCCTCGTGTTTGGCGATCATGGATTCGGTGTCGCCCGTCCAGGTCGCCTGGACGAGCGCGGCGCGTACGACGTCGGTCATGAGCTGCTCCTTCGGCACGGCGTCAGAGAGCCTCTACGCACGTAGACGCGATGCGTAGGAGGAGAACGTAAGCCCCGTCACACCGCGGAGCAAGACCGCCGCCGTGAAGCGGCCGGGTCGATCATGTTTCATACCCGAGTGGTCCACGTCGGACACGTACCGACACGTACCGGCAAGGGCGGACACGTGGGGGCGGACGGCCTCAGACGCCGGCGAGGGCGTGGGGCGGCACGGCCTCAGACGCCGGCGAGGCCCGCCACGCGCAGGGCGTGGACGAGGTCGCGCTCGCGGGCCGCGGACACGGCGCGGGCGGCGTCGAGGAGCCGGGGGACGAGCCCGCGCGGATCCTCGCCCGCGAGGCGGGCCGCGTCCTCGGGGGTCCTGACCCGCACGAAGGCGGTGAGCAGCGCGTGCGCCTCGCCGTGGTGGCCCTCGGCGCGCAGGGCGGCGCACGCTCCGGCGAGTTCCTCCACCGGTCGCGCCACGCCCTGCCGGAGGAGCTGCTCGCAGTCGGACGTCCGGCCCGCGTCGGCGAGTACTCCGGCGACGGCGGCGAGACGGCCGGGCGGCAGTGAGGCCGCCTCCCAGAGGAGGACCGTCCAGTCGGCGCCGAGCCCGGCCCTGTGCAGCTCCCCCGCGAGGGCCGGCAGCCTGGCGGGCGGCCCGTTGAGTGCCTCGCAGAGCAGGGCGTGGGCCTCGCCGCTACGGCCCTGGGCGCGGAGCCGCTGCAGGGCGTAGACCGCGTTGGCCGCGGCGCGGGCGACTTCGGCGGGGTCGGCCTCCGGGGTCCGGACCGCGCCGGGCAGCCGCTCGGGCGCGGCGGCACCGCCGAACCGGGCCCCCCGGGGCGCGGCACCCCCGGCCGGGAGTACCGCCTCGGGTACGGGCGTGGCCACCGGCCCCTGATCCTCGGCCCCGCCCTCCAGCCAGGCGTACCGCGCGCCGCGGGGGCGTCGTTTGGCTTTCGCGGGGAGGCTCTCCCGGTGCGTGGCGTCCGCGCCCGGGGCGTCACGCCCCGGTGCGGGAGCACCCGGTGCCGGAGCACCCGGCTTCCCCAGGCGCCCCAGGCGGGCCGTCAGATCCGCGACGCGGGCCGCCGCTCGCGCGTGGTCGTCCCGCGTCCAGGCGAGGTCGTGTTCGAGCCGGGCGGTCTCCTCGGGGCCCGGCGCCGGGTTCGCGCGGAACCGGTCGCCCAGCTCGCGCGCCCGGGACTCGGCGTACCGGCGTTCGCGTTCCATGAGTTCCCGGCGTTCGGTGAGCGCCGCCGCTCCGCCGGGGCGGCGGTCGTGGGCGCCGGTGGCCGCCGCGTACAGCGCCCGGCCCCGGAGGGCGAACGGCCCGTCAGCCGGCTCCCCGGCGTCCTGCAGCAGGGACTCGACGACGTCCCAGGGGAGGATCTCCGCCCCGGAGAAGCAGGCCCGGAGCCCCTCGGGGTCGCGCTCGGCGAAGACTCCGTGCCAGCCGGCTCCCGACGGGACGCGGCCCATGAGCTCCGCCAGCCAGCGCGTGAAGGAGGCCACCTCCACCTGGAGTTGATAGACCGTCATGCGATACGCACCTGCCCCGCCGTCGACTGGAACCTTCCGGTCCGCGGGTATTGGACCGCAGTCGTGTTACGGAACGACTACGGACCGTTTTCCTCTAGGAGCCTGTCCGCGCGATTCACCCGAAGGTCACGACGATCCCGGTGTGCGGGCGCTTCCCGAACCGGACGAGCATGGCCGGCACGTCGGTCAGCCAGAACTGCCACGTGTACTTGCGCGAGAGCAGCCGCCGGATCCGGCGCAGCTCCTCCCCCTCCACGAGCCGCCCCTCGCCGGTGACCTGTTCGGCGCCGTCGGCGACGTTCCCCCGCAGGTCGCAGAGGGCGACCGACACGCGCGGGTCGTTTCGCAGGCGCTTGACCTTCCAGGAGTCGGTGCGGGTCCATGCGTACAGTTCGGCGCCGTCCACCGCGTACCAGACGGGCGTCGCGACCCCCGTGCCGTTCTTGCGGTAGGTGGTCAGGCTGACGTATCGGCCGCGTCGCAGCTCTTCGGGCATCATGCCCGGGAGCCTATGCGGGGGCCGGTCAGCGGGTGAGTCCCGGGCCTCAGACGGGCACGAGCGCGCACCGGACGACCAGCTCGTCCATGGACAGGCCGAGGACCCCGGCGAGGGCCGCGACGGTGAAGAACGCCGGGGTCGGGGCCCGGCCGGTCTCGATCTTGCGGAGGGTCTCGGCGGACAGACCGGCCGCGGCGGCGATCTCGACCATGGACCGCTCGCCGCGCGCCTCGCGCAGGAACAGGCCCAGGCGCTCGCCGCGCTCGCGCTCTTCGGGGGTCAGGGGTGTACGCACCATGCCACCATTCTAATACCGGTATAGTAATTGGAATGGTGGAGATCAAGACGAACGAGAACCTGACGGCCATGCGTGAAGCGGGACGGGTGGTGGCGCGTGCCCTCGCGGCCGTACGGGAGAAGGCGGCGCCCGGCGTGCCGCTGACGGAGCTGGACCGGGCCGCGCGGGAGGTGCTGGCCGCCGCGGGCGCCGGCTCCCCCTTCCTGGACTACCACCCGGAGTGGGCGCCGGTCCCGTTCCCGGCGGTCGTGTGCGTCTCGGTCAACGACGCGATCGTGCACGGCATCCCGGACGACACCGTGCTCGCCCCGGGAGACCTGGTCTCGGCGGACTGCGGGGCCCTGCTCGGCGGCTGGGCGGGCGACGCGGCCGTCAGCTTCACGGTCGGCCCGGCCCGGCCGGAGGACACCCGGCTGATCGCCGCCGCGGAGGAGGCCCTGGAGGCGGGCATCGCGGCGGCCGTCGTCGGCAACCGCATCGGGGACATCGCGCACGCGATCGGCCGGGTCTGCCGTGCCGCCGGATACGGCGTCCCGGACGGCTTCGGCGGTCACGGCATCGGCCGCACGATGCACGAGGACCCGGGCGTCCCGAACGAGGGACGGCCGGGCCGGGGCATGAAGCTGCGCCACGGGATGGTGCTCGCGATCGAGCCGATGCTCATCGGCGGCGGGACGGACGACCACTACACGGCACGCGACGGCTGGACGATCCGCACGCTCGACGGCTCGCGCGCCGCGCACGCGGAGCACACGGTGGCGATCACCGACCAGGGCCCGCGCGTGCTGACGGCGCTGTAGGCAGCCCTCGGGGGCTCCGGGCCCGGCTACCTCCCCGCCGGCCGGACCACCATCGCCGAGCCGCCGCCCCTGCGGACCGTCTCCGCGGCGGCCACCCAGCGACCGTCCGGGAGGCGCTGGACGCCGGTCGCCGCGCCGATCTCCGCGTTCTGCCGGAAGCCGTGCCCGATCGCTTCGAGCTCGGCCCTGACGGGGCTGTTCCACAGACCCGGTTCGAGCTCGGTGGTCGCCTGGTTGCGCTGGCTGGCGCGGGGCGCGGCGATGGCGTCGACGAGCGGCAGGCCCCGGTCGACGACCCCGGTGAGGGTCTGCAGGACGGTGGTGATGATGGTCGCGCCGCCCGGGGACCCGAGGGCGAGGACGGGCCGGTCGTGTCCGTCGAGCACGATCGTCGGGGACATCGAGGAGCGCGGCCGCTTGCCGGGTCCGGGCAGGTTCGGGTCGTGCACGGCCGGGTTCGCCGGGGCGAAGGAGAAGTCGGTCAGCTCGTTGTTGAGCAGGAAGCCCCGGCCGGGCACGGTGATGCCGCTGCCGCCGGTGGACTCGATGGTGAGCGTGTAGGCGACGACGTTGCCCCACTTGTCGGCCACGGTGAGGTGGGTGGTGTTCTCGCCCTCGTACGTGGTCGGCGCCGGCGTGCCGCCGCTCGCGCACGGCACCGGACTGTTCGGGTCCCCGGGCGCCAGGGGGCTGGTCAGGACGGCGTCGTCGCGGATCAGGCAGGCGCGGGAGTCGGCGTACCGCTGGGAGAGCAGGCCGCGCGTCGGCACCGGCTCGAAGGCCGGGTCGCCGACCCAGCGGCCCCGGTCGGCGAAGGCGATGCGGCTGGCCTCGATGTACCGGTGCAGATAACGGGCCGTGGAGGCGGCCGCGAGGTCGGTGCCCTCCAGGATGTTGAGGGCCTCGCCGACGCTCGTGCCGCCGGAGGAGGAGGGGGCCATGCCGTAGACGTCGAGACCCCGGTACGACACCTTCGTCGGACGGAGCGACTCGGTGCCGTACGCGGCGAGATCGCCCTCCGTCAGGTCGCCCGGCCGGACCTTCCGGGTGGCGCCCGGGCGGACCGGGGGTGTCCTGACGGTGTTCACGATGTCGCGGGCGAGCGGGCCCCGGTAGAGCGCGCCGACGCCCTGGCGGCCGAGCGTGTCGTACGTACGGGCCAGGTCGGGGTTCTTGAAGACCGAGCCGACCACGGGCAACTGCCCGCCGGGCAGGAAGAGTTCGGAGCTGGCCGTGAAGTCGCGGAAGCGCGCTTCGTTGGCCGCGGTCTGCGCGCGGAACGTCGGGTCGACGGTGAAGCCCTCGCGGGCCAGGCGCTCGGCGGGCTCCAGGAGTGTCCCGAGCCGCTTGCTGCCCCAGGCGTCGAGCGCGGTCTTCCAGGTCGCCGGGGTGCCGGGGGTGCCGACGCCGAGGCCGCTGGTCATGCCCTCCTCGAAGGGGATGGGCCTGCCGTCCTCCACGAAGAGGTTCGCGTCGGCGGAGCGCGGCGCGGTCTCGCGCCCGTCGACGGTGTGCACCGTCCGGCTCTTCGCGTCGTAGTACACGAAGTAGCCGCCGCCTCCGATGCCCGCCGAGTAGGGCTCGGTGACGCCGAGGGCGGCCGCGACGGCGACGGCGGCGTCCACCGCGTTGCCGCCCTTGCGGAGGACCTCGACACCGACGGCCGAGGCGTCGGCGTCGACGCTGGCCACGGCGCCGCCGTAGCCGACGGCGACGGGCACCTTTACCGGTGACGGCGGGGCTCCGGGAGGCGCGGCGGCGCCCATCGAGAGGACCGTCACCGCGACAGCGAGAACGGAGACCTTCCGGGCGGCGGATCGACGCATGCGCAACCTCCAGTCAACGACCGTCCGCGCAGCGTAACTTCCCCCGGCCCGTTCCGTCAGGACCGCCTCGAACGTGGAGCCGATCGGCCGCTAGCATGCGCGCCCATGAACGAAGACGTGCGCAACATCGTGCTGGGAGTCCTGGCGACCGGGGTCAGCGCGTCCCTCGGCTGGCTGGCCCGTACGTATCTCTGGCGGCGCAGGCTCCGCAGGAAGCAGGCGTTCTTCGGGCTTCCTGCGGGCGCGGAGTGCCTGCTCGTGGTGAACCGGGAGGCGGGCGGCGACAACGTCGTGCACCGCTTCGACGTCTTCGCGATGCTCGAACTCTCCGCACTCATCAAGGACTGCGGGGCACAGGCCCGGATCCTCGCGCACGACGTGGCCCACCAGGGGTTCGGGGACCGGACCGAGTTCTGCGTCGGCGGACCGTACTCGAACAGACGGACGGCCGCCCATCTCGCGACCCTGCTCCCCGGTGTGACCATGAACGTGGACGTGCAGCCCAGCGAGGTCCGGGGATCGATCACGGTCGGCGGCGAGCAGCACCTCATGGAGAAGGGGATCGCCGAGTACGTGATACTCGCCCGGCTCACGGCCGGGGAGGGAGGCCGGCCCGTCTTCCTCTTCTGCGGGCAGCGTGCCATCACCAACCAGGCGGCGACCCGCTATCTGGCCCGCCACCACGAGTCCCTGGCACGCAGCCACCGCTCGGGCACCTTCGTCCTGCTCCTCAAGGTGGTCAACACGCAGGCGTACGGCCCGGATGTGGTGGAGCTGGTGGCCGATGTCACGCGGGCGGCGCTGACGGCTCCCGCAGCCGCACCGGCAGCGACTTGACGCCGTTGATGAAGTTGGAGACGAGCCGGCGGGGCGGTCCGGCGAGTTCCAGGCCGTCACAGGCCAGACGCATCTCCTCGTAAAGGACACGGAGTTGGAGCCGGGAGAAGTGGGCGCCCAGGCAGACGTGCGGGCCGTCGCCGAAGGAGACGTGCGGGTTCGGGGTCCGGCCGAGGTCGAGGCGGCGCGGGTCGGGGAAGACGCGCTCGTCGTGGTTGGCGGAGGCGTGGAAGACGACGACCTTGTCGCCGCGCCGGATCGGCCGGCCGGCCAGCTCGGTGTCGTGGGCCGCGGTGCGCCGGAAGGACAGGACGGGCGGGTGCACACGCAGGAGTTCGTCCACCGCCGTGCCCATGACTGCCTGCCCCGCCCACAGCCTCCGCTGCTCGTCCGGGTGTTCGGCGAGGGCGAGGAGTCCGCCGGGGGCGGCGCTGCGGACCGTGTCGTTGCCGGCGACGGTCAGCAGGAAGAAGAACATCTCCATTTCGGCGTCGGCGAGTTCGGACGTGGCGAGTGAGGTCATGACGTCGTCGGCGGGATGCTCGCGCTTGTACGCGGCGAGGTCCCGGGCGTAGGCGAACATCTCGGCGAGCATGGCGGGCGAGCGGGGGTTGACCGGCCGCCCCTCGGCGTCGAGGACGGGCGGCTCGTCGGGGTCCTGATAGGCGATGACCCGCTCCGTCCAGGCATGGAGGAGGCCCCGATCGCTCGCGGGGACGCCGAGCAGGTCGGTCAGGTTGAGCAGCGCGTAGTCGTCGGTGACGGTCCGGACGAGGTCCGTCTCGCCGCCGTCCGCCACCGCGGCGCCGATCAGGGTCCTGGCCCGCTCCCGCACGGTGGCGCCGAAGCGCTCGATGCGTCCCGGGGTGAAGGCCCGACTGACGAGACGTCTCAACCGTGCGTGCAGCGGCGGGTCCTGATTGAGCATCATGCGCCGGATGAACGGCAGGTCGGCGGGGTCGGGGTCGCGGATCTGGGTGGCGCCGAGCCACGAGGAGTACGTCCCCGAGCCCTTGAGCACCCGGACGACGTCGGCGTGCCGGGTGACGGCCCAGAAGCCGGGTCCGGCGGGCCACCCCAGGATCTCCGGCTCCTCCTGCCGGGCGACGGGGGCCAGGTCGCGCAGCGCGCGGAAGCGGTCGTGCGGGATCCCGGCGGCGTAGATCCGCGGATCGAAGACGTCGGGCACGTCGCTCGCGTCCCCCACCATGCCTCCCGCCGACAGCTGTTCAGGGGTGAAGACGTTTCCATCATGACAGGTCAGGGGCGGCTTTCGTAGGACTGATCACACAGTTCGAGAACGCTGTCCGGCGAACCGAACAGGACCGGGGCGCCCTGCCGCGCCCTGGGCACGGGCCACTGGCGACGATGCCGGCCGAGGTGGGCGTCACGCGGAAGGGGCGGAGATCCGCGGGAAGGGATCCGAGCGGCCGAGGTCTCTTCTGACGCTTGCGGACGCCCTGAGGGACCGCGCCATGTTCCTCGTCGCCGCACAGCGGTACGAGGAGGATCACGCGGACTTCGCGCGGCCGTGGAGCTGCGGGGCGCCGCCACCTCGAACGCAATCGTTACTCGCACGTAACATACCGACCGGTTACCACGGGTAAGAACCGGAGGTTACCGTCGGGTCACTTTCACTGCCCCCCATCACCGCCCCCAGCAGTGCCCCCAGTGAGGAGTGACCCGTGCGCACATCCCTGGCCCTCGCCGTCTCGGCCGCCCTCGTGGCCGGGACGGCCCTCGGGCTCGCCCCCGTCGCCCAGGCCGAAGAGACTGGCACCAGCGCCGACACCGGCATCCGCTTCGTCGACATCGCCGGAGAGGGAGGCACCGTTCTCAAGGCGAACGTCGTCACCCCCGCCGGTGCCGGCGCCGCCACCCGCCATCCCCTGATCGTGCTCCCCACCAGCTGGGCCATGCCCCAGATCGAGTACCTCGCCCAGGCCAAGAAGCTCGCCGACTCCGGCTACGTCGTGGTCAGTTACAACTCGCGCGGCTTCTGGCAGTCCGGCGGAGAGATCGAGACCGCGGGCCCCAAGGACATCGCCGACGCCTCGAAGGTCGTCGACTGGGCTCTCGCGAACACGCCCTCCGACCCCGACCACATCGGCATGGCGGGCGTCTCGTACGGCGCGGGGATCAGCCTCCTCGCCGCCGCCCACGACCCCCGGATCAAGGCGGTCGCCGCGCTCAGCGGCTGGGCCGACCTCATCGAGTCCATCTACAGCGGCCGCACCCAGCACCTCCAGGCCGCCGCCCTGCTCGGCGGCGCCGGATACCTGACGGGCCGACCCGGTCCCGAACTCAAGGAGATCCTGGGCGACTTCCTCTCGTCGAACCTCGACAAGGAGGACGAGATGATCGCCTGGGGCCGTACCCGCTCCCCCTCCGCCCACCTGGACCGGATCAACGCCAACGGCACCGCGATCATGCTCGGCAACGCCTGGGGGGACACCATCTTCCCACCCAACCAGTACGCGAGCTTCTTCGAGAAGCTCACCGGCCCCAAGCGCCTGGAGTTCCGTCCCGGCGACCACGCCACCGCCGAGGCCACCGGCCTGTTCGGCCTGCCCAACGACACCTGGACCAGCGCCCACCGCTGGTTCGACCGCCACCTCAAGGGCGTCGACAACGGCATCGACCGCGAGCAGCCCGTCCAGCTCAAGTCCCGTTCCAGCAGCGGCTACGAGGGCTACCCGGACTGGAAGTCCGTCCACGCGAACCAGCGCAAGTTCGACCTCGACGGTACGCAGCGGATCTGGGCGAACGTCGACTCCGGCGCCAACGGCGGCATCACCCTGCTCACCAACGCCCTGGACCAGTTCCTCCGCATCCCGCCCCTCGTCTCCGTCCCCCTGCTGCCCCGCGCCTTCGCCGGCGTCTGGCAGTCGGAGCGGTACGACACCGCACAGCGGGTGCGCGGCACGGTGAAGGTGCACACCACCGTCACCCCCGCCGAGAAGAGCGGCACCCTCGTCGCGTACCTCTACGACGTGGGCCCGCTCGGCGTCGGCAAGCTGATCAGCAACGCCCCGTACACCTTCCACGACCGGACCCCGGGCACGCCGTTCCCGGTCGACCTGGAGCTGTTCTCCACGGCGTACGACGTGCCGGCCGGGCACCGGCTCGCGCTGGTCGTCGACACCGTCGATCCGCTCTACATCGAGCACAACCCGACCGGCGCGCAGCTGACCTTCTCCTCCCCCGCGGCCGACCCGTCGTACGTGTCGGTACCGCTGCGGAAGGAGTGATCACCGGCTGCTGCCGGGCGGGTGCGGCTCCTCGCTCGCTACGGCTGTCCCGGCAGCAGCGTCTGTGGTTCGGCCGGAGCGACCTCCACGGCCTTGGTCTTCGGGCTGCGGCGCTCCTTGCGGGCCACCCAGGTGGCGAACCAGGAGAGGAGCATGCACATCCCGATGTAGATGGGAGAGATGACGAGCACGACCGGGATGAACGGCAGGTCGTAGTCGAGGTTCGACGCGATCAGCTTGCCCGCGTGCAGGAACTCCTCGTAGGTGATGAGGAATCCGAGCGAGGTGTCCTTGAGGGCCACGACGAGCTGGCTGATGATGGCCGGCAGCATCGCGCGGACGGCCTGCGGCGTCAGGACGTAGGTCATGACCTGCGTCTTGCGCATGCCGAGCGCGTACGCGGCCTCGCCCTGACCGCGTGCGACCGAGTGGATCCCGGTGCGGAACACCTCCGCGAGCACGGAGCCGTTGTAGAGGGTCAGTCCGGCGACGAGCGCGGGCAGCGGCTGCACCTTGAGCGCCACGAAGATGAAGAAGATCATCACGAGGACGGGCATCGCCCGGAAGAACTCGACGACGAGGGTGGAGACCCAGCGCAGCACCCGGTGCTCGGAGAGACGCCCGGTGGCGAGGACCGCGCCGAGGGCGAGCGAGAGCACCGAGGCGTACGCGAAGGCCTTGAGCGTGTTGCCGAGGCCTTCGAGCAGCAGCTCCTGGATGCCCTTGTAGAGGAAGGGCGACCACTTGGTGGAGGTGAACTGAGCGCTGTCGAAGAGGAGATAGAGGAACCAGCCGGCCAGCGCGAGGAGCACCACGGTGGACGCGAGACCGTACATGCGGTGGCGCCGCCTGGCGTGCGGGCCGGGGATGTCGTAGAGGGCGGTGGACTCGGTCATCGGGCGACTCCCCAGCGCTTCTCCATGACATGGAAGAGGGCGCTGATGGTGAGGGTGATGATCAGGTATCCGACGGCGATCCAGACGAAGGTCCAGACGATGTTGTAGCCGAGTTCGCTCAAGGTCTTGTAGGTGCCGAGGAGTTCGGTGACGCTGAACGCCCCCGCGATGGCCGAGTTCTTGGCGAGGGCGATCAGGGTGGAGCCGATCGGCGGGATGACCGTGCGGAAGGCCTGCGGCAGGACGACCGTGCCGAGGGTCTGCGTGAAGGTCATGCCGAGGCTGCGGGCGGCCTCGCCCTGCCCGCGCGGCACGGTGTTGATGCCGGAGCGAAGCGCCTCGCAGATGAAGGCCGAGGTGTAGCAGCCGAGTGCGAGGACCGCGAACAGCTCGAAGGGCAGCACGAGTCCGAACCTGGGCAGGCCGAGCATGACCGCGAAGAAGAGCAGGGTCAGCGGGGTGTTGCGCAGGACGGCGACCCAGACCGTGCCGAAGACCCGGAAGGATCCGACGGGCGCGACCCGGAACGAGGCCATGAGGAAGCCGAGGACGAGGGCCAGGGCCGATGCGTAGACGGTGAGTTCGACGGTGCCGAGGAATCCCTTGCCGTAGAGCGAGAAGTTGTCGGTCAGGACGTCCATGCCAGTGACTCCATGTGGGGGCTCCTCCGGGTCAGCTCGCCGGGTAGCGGTCGATGGCGGGCGGCGGCGGGGCGGGGACCCCGGAGAGGCCGAGGGTGGCGTCGTACGCCTTCTTCCAGTCGCCGTTCTTCTCGTGGGCGGCGATGGCGTCGTCTAGGGCGAAGCGCAGCGCGTTGTCGCCGCGCGGGACGCCGATGCCGTACGGCTCCTCGGAGAACAGCTTGCCGACGACCTTGAGTTCGTCGGGGACCTTCGCGGCGTAGCCCATGAGGATCGTGTCGTCGGTGGTGACGGCGTCGACCTGGTAGGTCAGGAGGTTGTCCACGCAGGCTGAGTACGTGTCGTAGGCGACGAGTTCGGCCTTCGGATAGTCCTTCTCGATCCGCTGGTACGGGGTGGATCCGGCGGCCGAGCAGACGCGTTTGCCCGCCAGGTCCTGGGGGCCCTTGATGTCGTTCTCGTCGGTGCGGACCAGGAGGGACTGGCCGGCCTGGTAGTACGGTCCGGCGAAGCCGACGAGCTTCTTGCGGTTGTCGTTGATGGTGTAGGTGCCGACGTAGTAGTCGATCTGGCCGTTCTGCAGGGCCGTCTCGCGGTTGGCCGAGGCGATCGTACGGAAGTCGATGCCGGCCGGGTCGAAGCCGAGGGAGGCGGCCATCATCTTCGCGATCTCGATGTCGAAACCCGAGTAGCGGCCGGTGGCCGGGTCCTTCTCCCCCATGTAGGGCTGGTCCTCCTTGGCGCCGACGACGAGCCGGCCGCGCTTCTTCGCCCGGTTCCAGGTGGCGGAGCCGGGCAGGGTGAAGCCCGACTGAACCTGATAGACGGGGAGTTGTTCGGGCTGCGGGCCCTTGACGGGCGGGCTGCCCTCCCTGCCGCAGCCGCCGAGCACCGTCGTGACGGCGAGCAGCAGGGCGAGAGCGAGCGGGGTCCGGTGCGAGCGCTGCATGGTTCCCACCCCGCTCAGTGCTTGAGGATCTTGGAGAGGAAGTCCTTGGCGCGCTCGCTGCGCGGGGTGGTGAAGAAGTCCTCCGGCGCGCGGTCCTCGACGATCTTCCCGTCTGCCATGAAGACGACCCGGTTGGCGGCGGAGCGGGCGAAGCCCATCTCGTGCGTGACGACCACCATCGTCATGCCCTCCTGCGCGAGTTGCTGCATGACCTCCAGGACCTCGTTGATCATCTCGGGGTCGAGCGCGGACGTCGGCTCGTCGAACAGGAGCGCCTTGGGGTCCATGGCGAGGGCGCGGGCGATGGCCACGCGCTGCTGCTGGCCGCCGGAGAGCTGGGCCGGGTACTTGTCGGCGTGCGCGGCGAGTCCGACGCGTTCGAGGAGTTCGCGGGAACGCCGGTCGGCCTCGTCCTTCTTGCGCTTGCGGACCTTGATCTGCGCGAGGGAGACGTTCGCGAGGACGGTCTTGTGCGCGAAGAGGTTGAACGACTGGAAGACCATGCCGACCTCGGCCCGCAGCCGGGCGAGCGCCTTGCCCTCCTCGGGGATCGGCTGTCCGTCGATGACGATCTCGCCCGACTCGACGCGCTCCAGGCGGTTCATCGCCCGGCAGAGGGTGGACTTGCCGGATCCGGACGGGCCGATGACGACGACCACCTCCCCCCGGCCGACGGTGAGATCGATGGACTGGAGGACGTGCAACGTGCCGTAGTGCTTGTTGACGCCACGCAGTTCGATCAGTGGATCGACGACGGCCATACGCTGCCCTGCCCCATTTCTCAGCGGTGTCGGGTCAGCGCAAACTATCCAGCGGAAAAGGGACTTCACGGCCGACACGCATGAAAACAGGAAAAGCCGTATTTACTGCAAAAGAGTGGCACGGGTGTACGACAGATGGCGGTGCGGGCTCCCCGTACCCGGCGGGTCGCGCTCAGTACTCGGCGGCCTCCGCGTACACCTGGGACAGCTCCGGCGATCCCGTCATCGCCCAGTCGAGACCCGCCTCGACGACATGGATCTCCCGGCCGGAGGCGAGCCGCACGACCGGTCCGCCGCTCGGCAGCACCTGCCACCGGGCGCCCCGCACGTTCCGGACGATCACGGTGCCGAGGTAGAGCCCGGCGTCGTTCCCGACCCAGGGCAGCTCCTCCGGATCGTCGCGCCAGCGCGGCGGCAGCTGGTCCAGCTCCTGGAGGGAGCGCGGGGTGTCGTCGAGCGACACCCCGGCGGCCGCGACCCGGGCGCGCAGCAGCTCGCACTCGGCGAGCAGCTCACCCACTCCCTCCGGGTCGCGGTCGAAGGCCGCGACCAGCGGGGCACCGGGAGAGGGCTCATGCCGCTTGCGCCAGTGGTCCAGAAACGGGATGTTCATCAGAACAGCCTCGCACCGTCACCTCCGGGTCGACCACCCGGCGCGCGGAGATCATCCCACCGCCGGGCCGGGTCGGTGACGTGTCCGTCCCCGGCGTGACCCGGTCGGTGACGTGTTTGTGCGTCCCCGGCATGACCCGAAGGACAGGCCCTAGACGTCCAGGTCGACGACGACGGGTGCGTGGTCCGAAGCGCCCTTGCCCTTGCGCTCCTCACGGTCCACGTAGCTGTCCGTGACCGCCTCGGCGAACGGCTTGTTGCCGTAGACCAGGTCGATGCGCATGCCCTTGTTCTTCGGGAAGCAGAGCTGCCGGTAGTCCCAGTACGTGTAGGGGTGGTCGTACTTGAGGGGGCGCGGGACCACATCGGTCAGACCGGCCTCGCGCAGGCCGGCGAGGGCGGCCCGCTCCGGCTCCGTCACGTGCGTGGCGCCCTCGAACAGGGCGATGTCCCAGACGTCGTCGTCGGTCGGGGCGATGTTGTAGTCGCCGAGGACGGCGAAGGGCCGGTCCGCCGCCGCGTCGTCCGCGACGGCCGCCTTGAGCGCCTCCAGCCAGCGCAGCTTGTACGCGTAGTGCTCGTGGGCCACCTCCCGGCCGTTCGGCACGTACACCGACCAGACGCGGACCGGGCCGCAGGTCGCCGAGATCGCCCGGGGCTCCTCGAGCCCGTCGTACTCGGGGCCGCCGGGCAGGCCCGTGACCACGTCGGCGAGGCCGACGCGGGAGACCAGTGCCACGCCGTTCCACCGGCCCGTGGCGTTGACCACGGACTCGTACCCGAGGGCTCGCAGCTCCTCGGTGGGGAACTGCTCGGCGGTGCACTTGGTCTCCTGGATGCACAGCACGTCCGTGCCGCTGCTCTCCAGCCAGGCCAGGAGCCGGGGCAGCCGGGCGGTGATCGAGTTGACGTTCCAGGTGGCGATGCGCATGCCCGCAAGCCTACGTGCGGGGTCCGACAATCGACGCCTCACCGGGCAGGGGCGGCTCGTCGACGGGCCTTCAGAGCTCGGTGGAGGCGCCGGGGGCGAGCCGCTCGTGGTCGGTGCCGCCGAGGGCGCCGATCTGGCGGTCGTAGATGGGCCGGGCGAGGTCGGTGAGCAGGGCGTCGTGGATGTCGTAGGCCCGGCGCGGCTTGACCTCGCGGACGTAGTCGATGACCTCGGAGATCTTGTTCCACGGGGCCATGACGGGCAGCAGCAGCGTGTCCACGGGCCGGTCGGGGACGGTGAGCGCGTCGCCGGGGTGGAAGACGGCGCCGTCGACGAAGAAGCCGACGTTGGTGATGCGCGGGATGTCCGGATGGATCACCGCGTGCAGCTCGCCGTACACCTGGACGTCGAACCCGGCCGCCGAGAAGGCGTCGCCGTGACCGACGGTGTGCACCCTCCCGGGGAAGGACGCCGAGAGCTGTTCGGCGACGCTGCGCAGCGTCCAGATCTCGGCGGCCGGGTTGGCGCCGAGGGCCGCGCGCAGGCGGCCCTCGTCGAAGTGGTCGGGGTGCTCGTGCGTGACGAGAAGGGCGTCGGCCCCGAGGACCGCGTCCTCCTCGGTGAACCCTCCCGGGTCCAGCACGAGCGTCCGTCCGTCCTTCTCCAGCCGCACGCACGCGTGGGACTTCTTCGTCAGCTTCACGCCGCCAGGTTACGCCGGGGGCGTCGTCTCCTCCTCGACGACGCGGGCCACCACCCGCAGGGCGGTCTCCGCGGCGGGGAAGCCGCAGTACACGCCCGCGTGGAGCACGATCTCACGCAGTTCCTCGGGCGACAGGCCGTTGCGGAGGGCGGCGCGGGTGTGGTCCGCGAGGGCCTCCCGGTGGCCTCCGGCGATGAGGGCCGTCAGGGTGACGACGCTGCGGGTGCGCCGGTCGAGTCCCGGACGGCTCCAGACCTCGCCCCACGCGTAGCGGGTGACCAGCTCCTGGAAGCCTCCGTCGGGGTCGTCGGCGAGGGCCTGGTCGACATGGGCGTCGCCGAGGACCTCGCGGCGCAGCCCGAGCCCCTGCTCGTACGGGTCGGGGCGGCCGGCCTCGGCGGGCTCGCCGGCAGGGGCGGGCACGGCCACGGGAACCGGGGACGCCGGCAGCGGCGGCACGGTCAGCGTGCCGCTGGTCTCGGGGGCGGTGCCCGCGAAGTGCTCGGCGAGCAGGTCGGTGACGGCGGCGGGCTGCTCGACGGGGGCGAGGTGCGAGGCGCCGGGGACGACGGCGAGGCGGGCGTCCGCGATGCCCGCGACCAGGGTGCGGGCCTCGGCGGGGCCGGTGACCTGGTCCTCGGAGCCGACGAGGACGAGCGCGGGGACGCCGATGCGGCCGAGGGCCTCACGGACGTCGAAGACGGCGAGGGCCTCGCAGGCGGCGACGTAGCAGCCGGGGTCGGTCGTACGGACCATCTGGACGGCCCAGTCGACGATGGCGGGCTGCGCGCCGGCGAAGAGCGGGGTGAACCACTGCTCGGGGGCGGTGCGGGCCATCGGCTCGAGGCCGTTGGTCCGGACGATGACACCGCGCTGCCGGAACTCGTCGGCGGTGCCGAACCGGGGCGAGGTGGCGACCAGGGCGAGGGAGGCGACCCGGTGCGGGGCCCGCAGGGCGAGGTCCAGGCCGACGGCACCGGCGAGCGAGCAGCCGGCGTAACCGAAGCGCTGGACGCCGATCTCGTCGAGGGTGGCGAGCAGCCGGTCGCCGAGCTCGGCGACGGAACTGAACGGCTGGGCGGGCGCCCCACCGTGCCCGGGGAGGTCGAAGCGCACGACCTTCCAGTCCCGGGTGAGCTCGGGTATCTGCCGGTCCCACATGTGCCATGTGGTACCGAGGGACGGCCCCATGACCAGGACCGGGGCCTCGTCCGGCCCGTCTACGCGGTATTGCAGGGTGTTCGTCGATGTCTCACTCACCCGCCAGACCCTCTCATCTCCCACGGCTGCCCCCATAGCCGGGGGCCCGGCTGCATGAAGCTGCCCCCATAGCCGGGGGCCATGCCGCATGAATCGGAGAAGGACCCGGGCCCCCTGTTCGACCTCACGGCGGAAACTCGGCGGCCTCACCACCGGCGCCGCCGGCTCCGCGCCGATCACCCGCCCCGTGGCCGCCCACCATCGCCCCTGCCACTCCCGCCTGACCGAGGCCGGTCGGCGCGCCCGCGTTCCCGAACCGGTCTTCACCGACTTTCTGCAAGTTCTTTCAACAGCCTTGTCCCACGGGACAGTTGATGCCAGTGTTCCCAGTCCGATGCAGACTTCCCACAGGAGGCGTGCAGTGCGCAAGGCGAGACGACTTCTCCTCAGACTCGGCGCCATGGCGAGCTCGGCACTCACCGTCGCAGGGATCGGCCTCATCGCGGCCGCTCCCGCCTCGGCCGTCGACTACTACTACGAACTTCCCTACCCGGCGGGTGAGTCCTACCTCGTCACCCAGGGCCCCGAGGGCACGTACTCGCACACCGGCCCGTACAACGAGTACGCCTGGGACTTCGGACTGCCCGCGAACTACGAGGTCTCCGCCGCGCAGGGCGGCACGGTTCTCGTCTCGGACTGGTCGCCGTACTGGCAGAACGGGATCGAGGTGATCATCCGCCACTCGAACGGCCAGTGCACCCACTACGCGCACCTCAACCGGGCGATCTACAACACGGGCGACTGGGTCCCGCAGGGCCGGATCATCGGCTGGTCGGGGGCCACCGGAGCGGCGAACGGCGCGCACCTCCACTTCCAGGTCATCAACTGCAACACCCGCGTGGGCATCCCGGCCACGCTTCAGGGCTGGACGCCGCCCACCGGATCGCGGCCGGTGAGCGTCAACACACGCGCCTGATCGCGCACGTGCCCCCGCCACCCCCGACGCACGCGCCGTGAGCCGGGGGTGGCGGGGGCGCGGCACGCAGGAGCCGCGCGGCCGTTCCCAGGTCGACAGCGCGTACGACAGGTGGACGCGTCGTCTCGGCGGCGTCGGGGACCGGACGCGCGGCCGTCGGCGTGCTCGCACGAGCCGCCGCGGCATTCGCCCTACGCTGCGTCTTTCCGGGAACCCCTCCGAAAGCGCGGATGGTCTTGCTTGCCGTAACCGTCATCGCGGGCATCCTGTTCACCTGGTGCGTCCTCTCACGGCGGCTCGCGCTCTGGAGCATCACCGCACCGGTCGCCATGATGGTGGCGGGCATCGCCCTCACCAGTGGCTCCGACCCGCCGCTCGTCTTCGACTTCGGCGACATGGCCGGCTTCGAGCACGCCGTGGAGGTCGTCCTCGCCCTGCTGCTCTTCGTCGACGCGACCGAGGTTCCGGCAGGAGTCATCCGGCGCGAGAGGCGGGTCATCGCCCGCCTGCTGGGGGCCGCGCTGCCGATGACCCTGGGCGCCGCCTTCCTGACCGCGCTCGTCTTCTTCCCCGACCAGCCCGGATGGGTCCTGGCGGCCCTGGCGACCGTCGTCGTCCCCCTCGACCTGGCGCCCACCGCGGCCGTCGTGAAGGACAGGCGCATCCCGGCGCGCCTTCGGGACGTACTCGTCGTCGAGGGCGGCCTGAGCGACGGCATCGTGTCACCGCTGTTCCTGCTCTGCGTCGCCGCCGCCGCCGAGACCCACACGGCCGGCGCGGATTACGCCGAGGCCCTCCTCCACGCCGTCGGAGCGGCGGTCCTGGCCGTCGGAACCGGATCACTCGTCGGCTACGTGAGCGGATGGCTGCTGCGCCGGTCCTGGGAGAGGGGCTGGACGCTGCCTGTCGCGACGAGGCTCGCGGTGCTGAGCGTGCCCATCGCCGCGTACTCGCTGTCCGGGGCCATGGGCGGCAACGGATTCGTCGCCTCCTTCGTCGCCGGTGTCTGCATCGCTCCGGCGATGCGGCATCTCCCGGCGGGCACCGTCACGATGACGGACGACCTGGTGACCTTGCTGACACTCGCCCTCTGGTTCCTCTTCGGCCAGTTGGTCAACGACGAGTTCTGGGACGGCTTCCACCTCTCCGTCATCCTCTACGCCCTGCTCGCCGTCACCCTGGTGCGCCTGGTGCCCGTCACGCTCGCCCTGATCGGTACGGGCCTGCCCCTGTCCGACGCCCTGTTCCTCGGGTGGATGGGGCCCCGAGGAGTGACCTCGGTGGTCTTCGGCCTGCTCGCCGCGCTCGAACTGCCCGCCGCCGGCGGGGGCGACTTCATCTCCCGGGTGATGGTGATCACCGTCATGGTCAGCATCGTGCTGCACGGCCTGAGCACCGAGCCCCTCGGCCGCCTCTACGCCCGCCGCCGGCACAGCTCGCCGGAACCTCGGGGCGCCGAGTGAGACGCGGCGGACCGGAACGCACGCCCGGTCCGCCGTCCGCCGCGTGAGGGCGAGTGACGGGAAGCGGTGCCGCGGCCGGGCGCACCGGGCCCGGAGCCCCCGCCGCCCGCCGCGTCACACCACGGCGAGCCGGTCCACCAGCAGCTCGGCCCTCCGCTCGGCGTCCCCCGTGGGCAGCCGGCCCGCCCGGGTCAGGGTCGCCAGCCCGTGCAGGGCCGCCCAGAACACCTCGGTGAACAGGCCCGGGTGGACGCCCTCCCCCGCGACCTCGGCGAGCGTCTCAAGGAGGGCGGCGAAGCCGTCCTTCAGGGGCTCCGGGGTGTCCTCTTCCGCGAACGCCAGACCGCCGTCGAGCTGGAACATGGCGTCGTAGACCGCCGGGTTGCGCTCGGCGAAGTCGAGGTAGGCGCGGGCGAGGGCGGTGACCCGGGCGCGCGGGCCCTCCCCGGCAGCGGCCGAGGTCGCGGCCCGTAGCGCCACGGCCAACTCGGCCGCGCCCTCCAGGGCGACGGCGCCGATGATCTCGCGCTTGCCGCGGAAGTGGCTGTAGAGGACGGGCTGGCTGTACTCGATGCGCTCGGCGAGCCGGCGGGTGGTGACCGCGTCCCAGCCCTGCTGCTCGGCGAGTTCGCGGGCCGTCGCCACGATGAGGCGCTCGCGGACAGCCCTTTCGCGCTCCTTGCGTTCCTGTACCGACATGATTGACATCCTAGCACCGCTAGACATTCAAGCGGCAGCAGTACTAGCGTTGCACCATCACCTAGCAACACTAGATTCCAGGAGGGGCAGTCATGCTCGACGCACTTGAGATCGTCACCACCGTGATCGTCGGCCTGATGGTGGGCGTGGAGTTCTCCGTCGCCTTCGTCATCAACCCGATCGTCAGCGCCCTCCCCGACGACAGCAGCCAACTCGCCCGAAGCCACGGCGGCCGGATGCTCGGCGCCGTCATGCCGTTCTGGTACATCGGCTCGCTCGTCCTCGTCGCGGTCTGGGCCGTCGCCGGATGGGACCAGGACGGCGCGGGACTCCTCGTCACCGCCGGCGCGCTGCTGATCCTCAGCGTGGTCATGTCGCTCCTGCTGCTCGTCCCGATCAACAACCGGAACAAGACGTGGACCCCCGAGAACCGGCCGGAGGACTGGAAGGAGCAGCTGAACCGCTGGGACCGCTTCCACTACGTCCGTGTCGCCGTCATCATCGCCGCCTTCACCCTGCTGGTCACCGCCCTCGCCTGAGCCTCCGGGGCGACACGGCTGCCGAGGAGACGGGGTACCCCGTCACGGTCGGCGCGTCGCCCCCGGAGGGCTCGCCTCCTGCGCGTCGATCAGCTCGTCCCAGTGCTCCCGCGTCCATGCACAAGCCGCGTCCAGCGGGCCCAGCAGGCCCAGGCCGAGCGGGGTCAGGGCGTACTCGACACGACGCTCCGTGCCCTCGTACTCCTCCCGTACGACGAAACCGTCCCGCTCCAGCCTTCGCAGGGACTGCGTCAGCGACTTCGCCGTGACGCCACGCAGCGGGACCTTGAGCTCCGAGAACCGGCGCGGGCCGTCCTGCAGGCATCACAGGATCAGCGCGGCCCACTTGTCGCCCACGCGGAACGGCACCAGCGGGGACGGACAGACGGGGTCGAACATCTCGGGATCCAGAGCGGTCCGTCCGGCCTGCGGCTTCGTCATGATCCACACCGTAAGGCGGTGTCCGATCGGAAACCAGCCCCCGGCCTACGCTCCGGCCCATGGAAACGAAGAGCAGCGGAATCATCGTCTTCGGGGCCGGCGGCCGGGTCGGCCGGGCGGCCGTGGCGGAGGCCCGACGGCGGGGCCACGAGGTCACGACGGCCGCACGGAGCGACGGCGACCTGACCGATCCGGCGGCCGTGGCGCGGCTCGCGGCCGGGCACGACGCGGCGATCGTCGCCGTGTACGACTCCGGGGCGGCCCCTGGCGAGTTCTTCCCCGCCGTCGCCCGCGCCCTCACGGAGGGGCTCCCGGCCGCCGGGGTGAAGCGGCTGGTGTCGGTGGGACTGGCATCCGTACTGCCCACCGCCTCCGGTGACTTGCTGATGGACACCCCCGGATACCCCCAGGAGTGGCGGGAGTTCTACGTCGGTCATGGCGCCGGCTCCGCGGCGCTGCGGGCGAGCGCGCCGGAGGCACTGGACTGGGTGGTACTGAGCCCGGCGGGGGACTTCGACCACGAGGGCGAGCCCTCGGGCGGATACGTGCTCGCCCCGGCAGCCGCCGGCAGCCGGATCACGCACGGGGACTTCGCCCGCGCGCTGCTGGACGAGGCCGAAGTCCCGACCCTGCACAGGACGCATGCGGGAGTGTCGGCCGCATGACCGACACGATCCACGACAACCCGACCCCCTGGATCGCCGACCACATCCGCAACCGGACCCAGGTCGACAACGGGCGCGCCTACCTGCGCGAGACGGCCTTCGGCGACCCGACCGAGGCCCGCCATCGCGAGGCCTCGCCATCACCGGTCGGACCGAAGAGGCCATGGCCGCCGTGCTGCGCAGGGACGGCCTGGTCAGCGAGGAGGACGCGGCGGCAAGGGCGCACGTCGTGTCAGCCGTGATGTTCCTCGCGATGGCTGCGAGCGTGAACGTCACCGCGAGCGTCGACGAGGTCGTGCGCGACATCCGGGGGCAGATCGCCGTCCTGTTGCCGCGTTGACGTCGGCCGCACGGTCCCCCAGGCGTCGGCCGCACGGGTCCCCCAGGCATGGGGCAGTCGATACGTGGGGAGTCGACGCCCCTCCCGCGGGGCCGTGGCGTCGTGAGGCCACCGACGCCCCGTCGCCCATGAGCGCGTGGGACCGGCGTACACCTACACCCCCGCGCCGATCAGGCGGTTTCCGTCAAGGCCGCCCGCGCCGCGGCGAGGATCTCCTCCGAGAGCGAGGAGCCCTTGGTGGCCCGGGACAGGACCAGCGCGCCGAACAGGGTGCAGAGACGGACGATGCCGTCCTGGTCGTCACCGCCGAGGAAGCCGGCGAAGTCGGCCACCCCCTCGGCGTAGACACGACGGGCCTCAGGCCCCCCGCCCTGGCGCGCGATGTCCGTGGCGAGCGCGGCGACCGGGCAGCCGTCCGCCGGGTCGTCGCGGTGTCCGACGGAGAGGTAGGCGTCGATCAGCGCCCGCTGGGCGGCCTCGCGCTGCCCGTCGTACTGCGCGAGCCCCGCGGTCTGACGCCGGGCGAGCTCGCCGAACGCGTGAGCGGTGGCCTCGTCGACGAGCGCCTCCTTGGAGGTGAACTGCTTGTAGAAGGCGCCGTGAGTCAGGCCGGCCGCCTTCATCAGGTCGGCGACGCTCACCTGAGTGCCCTGCTCCCGGAACAGCCGAGAGGCGGTGTCCACCACCCGCCTGCGGTTCTCCTCCGCCTGCGCCTGCGATACGCGGCCCATGATCACCCTCCAATTTGGATGTCGACTGGCATCTATCGTAGACCCGTGTTTAGATTGGTTGCATAATCTAAACCGTGCGGGCAGCTCGACGGCACCCGCCGAAGACCAGGAGCAGGCATGGAACTGAACAACGCGGTCGCAGTCGTCACGGGCGCCAACCGGGGCCTCGGACGGCACCTGGCCGCCCAACTCGTGGAGCGCGGCGCGAAGGTGTACGCGGCGGCCCGCCGCCCCGAGACGGTCGACCTGCCGGGCGTGATCCCGCTGAGGCTCGACGTGACGGACGAGGCATCGATACGTGAGGCCGCCCGCATCGCGTCGGACGCGACCCTGCTGATCAACAACGCGGGCATCTCCACCGGCGCGACGCTGATCGGAAGCGACACCGACGAGGTGCGCCGGGAGATGGAGACCAACTTCTTCGGCCCGCTCGCCGCGACCCGCGCCTTCGCCCCCGTCATCGAGGGCAACGGCGGCGGCGCCGTGCTCAACGTCCTGTCCGCCCTGTCCTGGTTCCACCCGGCCGGCCTCGGCTCCTACGCCGCGTCCAAGGCCGCCGCCTGGGCGCTGACCGGTGCGACGCGCGACGAGCTGGCGCCCCGCGGCATCGCCGTCTCGGCGCTGCACGTCGGCTACATGGACACCGACATGGCCGCCGAGATCCCCGCCGACCAGAAGATCGCCGCCGCCGACGTCGCGGCCCAGGCCCTGCACGGCCTCGAGACGGGCCTGCCCGAGATCCTCGCCGACGAGACCAGCCGGTTCGTCAAGCAGAGCCTGGCCGCCACGCCGCAGCCGAGCGCCGCCTGAGGCTCCCCGGCCCTGAGGACGGACGCGGCCGAGTGAGCGGTACCCCCGCGCCACACCACAGAAAACTACACAAACTGTCGCGTACTGGGAGAGGCCCGGGACGAACGAAGACCCCGCCCCTCCCACGGACGGGAAACGGAACGGAGACGACGATGAAGGCCTTCCTGGTCGAGAAGTACGGCGGCCCGGCCGGGATGCGCGCCGCCGAGGTACCCGACCCGCAGGTGGGCGCCGAGGACGTCCTGGTCGAGATCCGGGCGGCGAGCGTCAACCCGCTGGACATCAAACTCCGCGACGGGGCCTTCAAGTCGTTCCTGCCCTACCGTCTCCCGCTCGTCCTGGGCAACGACCTCGCCGGGAAGGTCGTCCGGATCGGCCCGTCCGTCACCCGCTTCGCGGTGGGCGACGAGGTCTACGCCCGGCCCGACAAGGACCGCATCGGCACCTTCGCCGAACGCCTCGCCGTCCACCAGGACGACCTGGCCCCGAAGCCGGGCGGCCTCACGATGACCGAGGCCGCCTCCCTCCCCCTGGTCGCCCTCACCGCATGGCAGGCACTGGTCGAACGGGCACGCGTACGGCCGGGCCAGAAGGTCCTCATCCACGCGGGCGCCGGCGGCCTCGGCTCCGTCGCCGTCCAGCTGGCCAAGGCACTGGGCGCGCACGTGGCCACCACCGCGAGCACCGCCAAGGCCGACCTGGTCAGGGAACTCGGTGCGGACGAAGTCGTCGACTACCGCACCCAGGACTTCGAGACCCTCCTGGAGGGTTACGACGTCGTCCTGGACAGCCTCGGCGGCGAGAACCTCGCCAAATCCCTGCGGATCCTCAAGCCCGGCGGAATGGCCATCAGCGTCGCGGGCCCGCCCGACGCCGCCTTCGCCCGCGAACTCGGCGCGAACCCGATCCTCCGGCTGGCCATGGGCGCGCTGAGCTTCAGGACCCGGCGCAGCGCCAAGCGTCAGGGCGTGACGTACTCGTTCCTGTTCATGAAGGCCAGTGGCGCTCAGCTGCGCGAACTCACCACCCTCATCGACGCCGGAAAGATCCGCCCCGTCGTCGACTGCGCCTTCCCGTTCGACGAGACCCTCCAGGCGATGGATTACGTCGAGAAGGGACGGGCCAAGGCCGGCAAGGTCGTCGTCGCGATGAGGTGAGGGCGGGAACGATCGCCGGGCACTGGCCGCGGACGACAACGAGAAGCCCCGCACACCCACTCTCTCCCCCTCCCCCACCCCACACCCCCCCCCCC
>JOBE01000017.1 GCA_000717735.1 Streptomyces griseoluteus
CCGGAGGGCAGGAGCCGCGGCGTCTGGTGCGCGCGATCACAAGGCGCCGGGATGCCCTCGTAGCGGAGCTACGTGGGCATGTCGGCAACGCGGCGAGCGGGCGTGCCAGACGCCGCGGCTCAGGCGGGACCTTCCGGACACGGCCTAGATCCAGCTCAGTTCCCACAGGCGCCAGATGCCCGTGCCGTCCGTCAGGTACTGGGAGCCGGCAACGGCCTCCGTGGACAGGACGTAGTCCTTCTTCTGCCACAGCGGGACGAGCGGGACCTCGGCCGCGACCTCGCTCTGGATGTCCCTGAAGTCGGAGGTCGCCCGGGAGCGGTCGCTGAACTGCTGCGTCGAGGCGATCAGGGCGTCGATCTTCTTGCTGGAGAACCCGTTGTGCAGGGTGTTCCCGGTGCCGACGAGCGGTGCGGTGAAGCTGTCGGAGTCGGGGAAGTCGGGCAGCCAGCCGACGGTGTACGCGTCGTAGGTGCCGCTCGCGTACGCCTTCTGGAATTCCTGCCACTCGGCTTCGACGGTCTCGACCTGGAAGAGGCCGGACGCCTCCAGCTGCCGCTTGATCTCGGCGGTCTCGGCGGCGTAGGTGGCGTCCTTGCGGTAGCCGAAGGTGAACTTCACCGGGGTCTTGACGTCGGCCGCCTCCAGGAGCTGCTTCGCCTTCTTGGCGCTCGGCTCCGGATTGACGTCGTAGAACGCGGTGCTGTGCCCGATGAAGCCCTGCGGGATGAGGGAGTACAGCGGCTCGACCGTGCCCTTGAAGGGGCCGGTGGTGATCGCCGGGCGGTCGAGGACGGCGGCGACGGCCTGCCGTACGGCCTTGTCGGCCATGGGCGAGCCGGGCCGGACGTTGAGGTTGAGGTTGCGGATCTCGGCGCTCTCCGCCTCGGTGACCCGGATCCCGTCGGTGTTCAGGGTCGAGACGAACTCCGGCGGGAGCTGCCGGTGCGTCACCTGGACGGCCCCGGTCTTCCAGGCGTTCGCGAGGTCCGCGGACTGGCCGAAGTACTTCACGAGGACCGGGCGGCCTGCCTTGGTGACGGCGCCCCGGTACTTCGTGTTGGGCTCCAGGAGCGCGGACTCGCCCTCCTTGTACTCCTTGAGGACGTACGGACCCGAGCCGTCCACCGCGGAGCCCGTACGCAGCTTGTCGGCCGGGTACTGGTCCCGGTCGACGATCGAACCGGCACCCGTGGCCACCTTCAGCGGGAACGTGGCGTCCCGGCCGCTCAGGTGGAAGGTGACGGTGCGGCCCGAGGCCGTGACGCTCTTCAGGGTCGGGAAGAGGGCCTTGGGGCCGACGTCCGTCTTGATGCGCAGCATCCGCTCGAAGGAGTACTTGACGTCCTCGGCGGTCACCTTGCGCCCGTTGGAGAAGGCGAGGTCGTCACGGAGCTTGCACGCGTACGTCGAGAGCTTGGCGCCCGTGAACTTGCAGCTCTCCGCCGCGTCCGGGACAGGGGTCGTGGACCCCTCCTTGAACGTCAGCAGCGACTGGAAAACGTTGCTGTACATGGCCCAGGAACCGGCGTCGTACGCGCCGGCCGGGTCCAGTGAAGTGATCTCGTCGGTTGTGCCGACACTGATCGGATCGGTCCGGCCGTCGTCGGAGGGCAGGAGTTGCCAGCCCCCCACTCCGGCGGCCACCAGTACTCCACACATGATGAGGATCCGCAGACGGACCGTCGACCGCATTGCCGTGCTTCCTTTTTTCGTCCACCCCAGCTGCGACGGCCCCCGGAACGCCGCGATGCGGTCATCCCATCACACGGTTTTCACAAGGGGAAGAGGAAACTTCTACACGACAGGCATATGTCCGGGAAATGCGAATTTAAGTCGATGAGCAGCCCGTATCGACCTCTGCGCGGGGAGTGACGGGCCCCGGTTACGCCTGTTTCGAGGCGAGTTGGACCAGGGTGATGTCCGAGGGCGCCCCGACGCGTACGGGAGGTCCCCAGGCGCCCGCGCCCCGCGAGACGTACAGCTGGGTGTCGCCGTACCGTTCGAGCCCCGCGACGGTCGGGTTGGCCAGTTCGGCCAGGTAGTTGCCGGGCCAGAGCTGGCCGCCGTGGGTGTGGCCGGAGAGCTGGAGGTCGACGCCGTGGCGTACGGCGTCGTGGACGACGATCGGCTGGTGCGCGAGGAGGACCGCGGCGCGGGCCCGGTCGCGGTCACCGAGGGCCCGTACGAAGTCGGGGCCCTGGCCCTCGCTCTCCCCCGCGATGTCGTCGACGCCCGCGAGGTCGAAGCCGGCCGCGATCTCCAGCCGCTCGTTGCGCAGCGGGCGCAGGCCGAGTTCGCGGACGTGGTCGACCCAGGCGTCGGCGCCCGAGAAGTACTCGTGGTTGCCGGTCACGAAGAACGAGCCGTGGCGGGCGCGGAGCCGCGCGAGGGGTTCGGCGGCGGGGCCGAGGTTCTCGACGGTGCCGTCGACGAGGTCGCCGACGACCGCGATCAGGTCGGGCTGGGTGGAGTTGATCGCGTCCACGATGCGCTGGGTGTGGGCACGGCCCAGGATCGGGCCGAGGTGGATGTCGGACACGACGGCGATCCGGTAGCCGTGCGCGGCGCGCGGCACCTTGGCGAGGGGCACGGTGACCCGCTTGATCCGGGGGCCGCGCAGGACGCCGTACGCGCCGTATCCCACGGTCCCGGCGGCGACGGCGGCGGCGGTGCCGCCGACGACCCGGGAGACGAAGAGCCGCCGGGAGACCTCGGCGGGGGCGGGCCCGGCCGGCTCGGCGGGGGCGGGCTCGGGTTCGGCCGGCTCGGCGGGCGTCTCCGCGGCGGGTGCGGCCTCGGGGACGAGTACCGGCACGGGAGCGGTCGCCGGCGCGGCGGCCGTCGCCGGCACGGGCGCGGTCGTCAGTGCGGCGGCCGTCGCCGGCACCGCCGCCCTCGCGTCCCGACGGGCGAGCCAGGCGCGCAGGGCGGGCCGGGCGGCCTCGCCGACGGCCAGGGCGAGGGTCACGTACAGGAGCAGGGCGAGCCAGAGGAAGCCCGGCCAGGCGACCGCCTGCTGGAGCACGAAGGGGGCTCCGGCCCGGGAGGAGCCCAGGGCCGCGAACGACAGCAGGGGCAGCACCACGACGGCGACCGTGCCCAGGCGCCGGGGAAGGCTCCCGCGCGTCGTGACGTCACGCACGAGGCGCCGCCACACGTACCAGTGGACCGCGCCGAGCAGCGCGAGAACCACGATCAGGACCAGCAGGAACACGACCACGCCCCGAAACCCCTCTTCTCAGTCAGTCGTTCGATCGGCGCGCGGCGCGCACCCCACGCAACCCGAGCGCCCCGATCACCGTCCCCAGGACAAAGGACGTGACGGCGAGCAGCAAGTGAACCCAGAAGTAGGCCGTCGGGTCGCCGGCGTCGTCGAACGCGAGGCCGCTCCCGTCCTGCCACAGGTTCTTGACGAAGGTGACCCAGATGAACCAGCTCCACACCCCGAACGCGAGCAGGAACCAGGAGACGCGGCGGCTGAGCTTCATGACCCCAGTATCACCGTGCGCCTCCCGGCCCCCGCGTCCGGGTGGACGAGCCGGGTCGAAGCGCCAGCCGGGGTTCGGATCCCTGTTCCGTACCTGTACGTTCACGACCGTGTCTGCTTCGAAGAAGGCCGCTTGGGCGGTCGCCGCTGCTGTGTTGCTGCCGCTTGCCGTCGCCGTGCCCGCCCACGCGGACACGAAGGACGAGAAGGACAAACAGCCCAAGCCGCCCGCCGCGATGTCCTCGCTCGGCGGCCCCCTGCTCGGCAACCCCGGCACCCAGGTGAAGCTGGGCCCCGGCGCCCCGGTGCTGCCGAAGGACCTGTCGGGCCGCGCGTGGATCGTCGCCGACGCGGAGAGCGGCCAGGTCCTCGCCGCGCACAACGCGCACTGGCCGCTCGCCCCGGCCTCCACCCTCAAGATGCTCTTCGCGGACACACTGCTGCCGAAGTTCCCCAAGACGCAGAACCACCTGGTCACCAACGCCGACCTGGCGAGGATAGGAGCGGGCTCCAGCCTGGTCGGCCTCAAGGAGAAGCAGACCTACAGCGTCCACGACCTGTGGCTCGGCGTCTTCCTGCGCTCGGGCAACGACGCCGTGCACGTCCTGACCAACATGAACAACGGCCTCCGGCAGACCGTGAAGGACATGAACGCCCGCGCGCGCGAGCTCCAGGCGCTCGACACCCAGGTGGTCTCCCCGGACGGTTACGACGCCCCGGGCCAGGTCTCCTCCGCGTACGACCTGACACTCATCGCCCGCAGCGGCATGCAGAACCCCGACTTCCGCGCGTACGCCGCCACGCCCAGGGCCGCTTTCCCCGGCGAGCTGAAGCCGGGCGGGAAGAAGCGCGAGACGTTCGAGATCCAGAACACCAACCGGCTGCTCACGGGCGACTTCGGCGTCGCGCCGTACCAGGGCATCGCCGGGGTCAAGAACGGGAACACCACGCACGCGGGCGCCACCTTCACGGGCGTCGCGGAGCGGAACGGCAAGGTCCTCCTCGTCACGGTGATGAACCCGTCGTCGAAGGAGCAGCACGCGGTCTACCGCGAGACCGCCCGGCTGCTCGACTGGGGCTTCGCCGCGGCGGGCAAGGTGACCCCGGTCGGCGTGCTGGTGCCGCCGCTGTCCGCGCGTACGGGGACGACCGTGCCGGCCGACGGTTCGGCGCCCGCGCCCGGCAAGAACGCCACCGGGGACACCGTCCGGGCCGCGGCCACCGACGAGAAGTCCGGTGGCGTGGGGATCGCGCTCGCCGTGGCCGGCGGGGTGCTCGTGCTCCTCGCGGGTGCCGTGTTCCTGGTCAACCGCCGCTGGCCGCTGTCGGCGTCGGCGGGGCGTCGTCGCCGCTCCGAGCCGGATCCGGACGTGAATCCGTAGCCGTCCAGGCGGCGCAGAACAGCAGGAGCTTCGCGGTGAAGTTGATCCAGAGCATCAGGGCGATCGGAACGCCGAACGCCCCGTACACCGACTTCCCCGCGACATCCCTCATGTAGCCGCCGAGCAGCAGCTTGAGCAGTTCGAAGCCGACCGCCCCCATGAGCGCCGCGATCACGAGTGCGCGGCGGGGCGGGTGCACGCCGGGCAGCAGCGTCAGCACGTACAGCAGGATCAGGAAGTCGGCGGCGACGGCGACGAGTACGGCGGCGGCCTGGAGGAGGACTCCGCCCGCCCCTTCGCCGGAGACGCCGACCTGGTCCGCGCTCCAGCCGACGGCGGTGGAGCCGAGCCAGGAGGCGGCGAGCGAGCCGACGGCGACGCCGCCGAAGCCGACGAGGATGAGCGCGTCCTTGCCCTTGAGCACGACCGGGTTGCCCTCGTCCACGTCGTCGAGCTTCCACACCGCGCGCAGGCAGTCCCGCATGGAGCCGACCCAGCCGATGCCGGTGACGAGGAGGAGGGCGCCGGCGACGAGTCCGACGGTGCCGGCGTTGGCGACCAGGCCGCCGATGTCGAGCTGCTCGGAGATCCCCGGGACCTGGTCGGCGATCTTCTCCTCGATCCGGTCGAGCTGCTCCTGGGAGAGGAGCGCGGCGCCGATCGCGGCGGCCAGGGTGATCAGCGGGAAGAGGGCCAGGAAGGAGAGGAAGGTGATCGCGGCGGCGAGCCGGCTCCAGTGGACCTCGTCGAGGGTCTCGTACGCGCGCCAGGCGTGGGTCCGCATGAGGCGGGCGACCCAGGGGCCGATGACGGGGAGCTTGGTCAGCCAGTCCATGTGCGTACCTCTACCCGCACCTCCCCCCTCGATCCGCGCGCTGCTCCGGGGTGTTTTCGTGACACTCCTTTAATCACCCATTTCGCCGAATCGCCATGCCGCCCTTCAATACCGGCATAAGCGGCAGAGACGGCTATACGGTCACCTTCATGGCTGTCGAGACCCACGTCCTTGACGACGACTGCGTCGCACTCAGCGGCTGGGGGCGCACCGCCCCGACCCTCGCGCGCGTGTTCCGGCCCCGCGGCCACGCGGAGGCGGCCGAGGCCGTCCGCGCCCGAGCGGCGCGCGGTTCGATCGGCCGCGGCACGATCGCACGCGGTCTCGGCCGCGCGTACGGGGACGCCGCCCAGAACGCCGGCGGCACCGTCCTCGACATGACCGGCCTCGACCGGATCCTGGCCGTCGACACCACCGCCGGCCTCGTCGTCTGCGAGGCGGGGGTCAGCCTGCACCGGCTGATGGCGGCGCTGCTGCCGCTCGGCTGGTTCGTCCCGGTCACCCCCGGCACCCGGTACGTCACCGTCGGCGGCGCCGTCGCGTCCGACGTCCACGGCACGAACCACCAGGCCGCGGGGTCCTTCGCCCGGCACGTCACCGCGCTCGGACTCCTCACCGCCGACGGCGGCGTCCGGACCGTGCTACCCGGCACCCCGCTCTTCGACGCCACCACCGGCGGCCTGGGCCTGACCGGCGTGATCCTCTCCGTCACCCTGCGGCTGCTGCCCGTCGAGACCTCGCTGATGAGCGTGGACACCGAACGCGCCCACGACCTCGACGACCTGATGGACCGGCTCGGCTCCACCGGCCATCACCGGAGCCACGCCGTCGCCTGGATCGACCTGCTCGCCCGGGGCGCCGCCACCGGCCGCGCCGTCCTCACCCGCGCCGACCACGCCCCGTACGACGCGCTGCCCCGCCGCCACCGGGCCCGCCGCGAGCCCCTCGCCTTCCGCCCCGGACGGCTGCCCGCCCCACCCCCGTACGTCCCCGGCGGGCTGCTGAACCGGACCACCGTCGGACTCCTCAACGAGCTCCGGTACCGCCGGGCCGCCCGGGCGAGCACCGGCCGCCTCCAGCCGCTCACCGCCTTCCTCCACCCCCTGGACGGCATCCCGCACCGGAACAGGGTCTACGGGCGCGAGGGCGTCGTCCCGTACCGGTGCGTCGTCCCGTACGGACAGGAGGAGGCCCTGCGCAGGGTGGTCCTGCGGATCGCCGGGCGCGGCTGCCCCTCCTCCCCCGCCACCCTCAGGCGCTTCGGCGCCGGCGGCCCCGGCTGGCTCTCCTTTCCCCGCCCCGGCTGGGCCCTCGCCCTCGACCTGCCCGCGGGGCTCCCCGGGCTCGGCGTCTTCCTCGACACGCTCGACGAGGAGGTCGCGGGCGCGGGCGGGCGGGTCTGCCTCGCCCAGGACTCGCGGGTACGGCCGGAGGCGCTGGCCGCGATGTACCCGCGGCTCGACGAGTTCCGCGCCCTGCGCGCCGAGCTCGACCCCCGCTCCACCTTCACCTCGGACCTCTCCCGCCGCCTCGCCCTCTAGGAGCCCCCATGAAGGACGCCTTCGGCGCACCGCAGTCCCTGCTCGTCCTCGGCGGCACCTCCGAGATCGGGCTCGCCACCGCCCGCAGGCTGATCGCACGCCGGACCCGTACCGTCTGGCTGGCCGGGCGTCCCTCCCCCGCGCTGACCGGCGCGGCCGACTCGCTGCGCGCGCTCGGCGCCGCCGTGCACACCGTCCCCTTCGACGCGCTCGACACGGACTCGCACGAGGAGCGGCTCGGCAAGATCTTCACGGAGGGGGGCCCTGCGGGAGATGTGGACATGGTGCTGCTCGCCTTCGGGGTCCCCGGCGATCAGGCGCGCGACGAGTCCGACCCCGTGGCCGCCGTCCGCGTCGCCCAGACCAACTACACCGGGGCCGTCTCCGCGGGACTGGTGTGCGCGGGCGCGCTCCAGGCGCAGGGGCACGGCTCGCTGGTGGTGCTCTCCTCGGTGGCGGGCGAGCGGGCCCGCCGCGCCGACTTCATCTACGGCTCCTCGAAGGCGGGGCTCGACGCCTTCGCCCAGGGCCTCGGGGACGCGCTGCACGGCACGGGCGTGCACGTCATGGTCGTACGGCCCGGATCCGTGCGCTCGAAGACGACGGCCGGGCTCGCGGAGGGGCCGCTCGCGACCACCCCGGAGGCGGTCGCGAGTGCGATCGAGCTGGGGCTGCGGCGCCGCTCGGAGACGGTGTGGGTGCCGGGGGCGCTGCGGGTGGTGATGGCGGCGGTGCGGCACGCGCCGAGGCCGCTGTTCCGGCGGCTGCCGGTGTGAGGCCCCGGGGGCGGGGCGGAGGCGTCAGCCCGTGGGGGTGGCGGTCGGCGTATCGCACGGGCTGACGCCCTGCGACGGGACGGCCGGCACCGGACGGCCGCTGCCGAACATGTAGTCGCACAGCTTCCGCCAGACGCCGTCCGGGCCCTGCTCGTACAGCGCGAAGGAGCGGCAGGTCCAGGCCGCCTCGTAGCCGGCGAGCTCCTCGAACGCCCGGTCCATCCCCTCCTCGGAGATGCCGTGCGCCACGGTGACGTGCGGGTGGTACGGGAACTGGAGCTCGCGCACCAGCGGCCCCGTCTCGTCCCGGATCAGGTGCTGGAGGCGGCGGCAGGGCGAGTCGCCCTCCTCCACCTTCACGTAGACGACCGGGGAGAGCGGACGGAAGGTCCCGGTGCCCTTCAGGCGTACCGGGAAGGGCTGGTGGTCGGCGGCGACGCCGGCGAGGTGCGCCTCGATCTCCGGCAGCCGCTCCTCCGGGACCTCGGTCGGCGGGACCAGCGTGACGTGCGTGGGGATGCCGTAGGCGGCCGGGTCCCCGAAGCCGGCGCGCCGCTCCTGGAGCAGGCTGCCGTAGGGCTCCGGGACCGCGATCGAAACGCCGAGCGTTACGGTCCCCACGTCGTTCTCCTCCGTCGTGCGTCGACTTGTGTGCGGTGGTGGCTTGTGTGCGGTGGCTCGTGGTGGTGCAGCCGCCAGTGTGCGGCCTGCACCACCCTTATGGCCAGGGTCGTCCGCCTCGGTGCCCGGCGGGCCGGAAGGTCCGTGCCCGGCGGGTGAGGTGGTCCGTGCCCGGCGGGTGAGGTGGTCCGTGCTCGGCGGGCCGGACGTCAGTGCTTGGCGGGCAGGAAGCCCATCCGGTCGTACGTCTGCGCCAGCGTCTCGGCGGCGACCGCGCGGGCCTTCTCGGCTCCCTTGGCCAGGACAGAGTCCAGCGTCTCCGGGTCGTCCAGGTATTCCTGGGTGCGGGCCCGGAACGGCGTGACGAAGTCCACCATGACCTCGGCGAGATCCGTCTTGAGGGCGCCGTACATCTTGCCCTCGTAGCTCTTCTCCAGGTCCGCGACGGAGGTGGAGGTGAGCGTGGACATGATCGTCAGCAGGTTGGAGACGCCCGCCTTGTTCTCCGGGTCGAAACGGATCACCGTGTCGGTGTCGGTGACCGCGCTCTTGACCTTCTTCGCGGTGACCTTCGGGTCGTCCAGGAGGTTGATGAGCCCCTTCGGCGTCGACGCCGACTTGCTCATCTTGATCGTCGGGTCCTGGAGGTCGTAGATCTTCCCGGTCTCCTTGACGATGTACGGCTTGGGGACGGTGAAGGTGTCGCCGAACCGGCCGTTGAAGCGCTCCGCGAGGTCGCGGGTCAGCTCGATGTGCTGGCGCTGGTCCTCGCCGACCGGGACCTCGTTGGCCTGGTAGAGCAGGATGTCCGCGACCTGGAGGATCGGGTACGTGAAGAGGCCGACGGTGGCGCGGTCGGCGCCCTGCTTCGCGGACTTGTCCTTGAACTGGGTCATGCGGGAGGCCTCGCCGAAGCCGGTCAGGCAGTTCATGACCCAGCCGAGCTGCGCGTGCTCGGGGACGTGGCTCTGGACGAAGAGGGTGCAGCGGTCCGGGTCCAGGCCGGAGGCCAGCAGCTGGGCCGCGGCGAGCCGGGTGTTCGCCCGGAGTTCGGCGGGGTCCTGCGGAACCGTGATGGCGTGCAGGTCGACGACCATGTAGAAGGCGTCGTGGGTCTCCTGCAGTGCGACGTACTGGCGGATCGCACCGAGGTAGTTGCCGAGGTGGAACGAGCCCGCCGTGGGCTGGATTCCGGAGAGCGCGCGAGGTCGGTCAGAGGCCATGCACATCATTCTCTCAGGTGTGGGAACCGATCCCCGACTGCCGGTGTATCAAGAGTGTGAGGACGCGGGAGGGGGGCCTGGTCGACGACGAGGCCGCGGTGATCGAACGGGTACGCGCCGGGGAGCCGGAGGCGTACGCGGCACTGGTCCGCGCGCACACGGCGGTCGCTCTGAGGGCGGCGGTGGCGTGCGGTGCGGGCGCGGAGGCCGAAGACGTGGTGCAGCAGGCCTTCTTCAAGGCGTACCGCTCGCTCGGGCGGTTCAAGGAGGGCTCGGCGTTCCGGCCGTGGCTGCTGCGGATCGTCGTCAATGAGACCAGGAACACAGTGCGCTCGGCGGGTCGGCAGCGTGCCGTCGCCGGCCGGGAGGCGGACCTGCTCGGGGGCGAGCCTCGGATACCGGAGTCAGCGGATCCGGCGGTCGCGGCCGAGGAGCGGGAGCGGAGCCGGCGGCTGCTCGACGCCCTGGACGGGCTCACCGAGGACCATCGGCAGGTGGTGATCCACCGCTACCTCCTGGAGCTGGACGAGACGGAGACGGCCCAGGCGCTCGGCTGGCCGAGAGGGACGGTGAAGTCCCGGCTGAGCCGGGCGCTGAAGAAGCTGGGACTCGTGCTGAAGGAGGGCCCGGAGGAGCGGGAAGGAGGTGGGGAGCGTGGCTGACGAGGATCTGCCGGAGGAGCTGCGGGAGCTGGGCCGGCGGCTTCGGGTGCCGGACGTGGACGGCGAGACGATGGCCGAGCGGGTGCTCGCCCAGCTCCTCGCCGAGCGGGTGCCGGTGCCGGGGGCCGGGCCGGAGCCGGAGCCGGTGCGGCCCGGTCGGTCGGCGTCGGCGGCGGCGTGGGTGCGCGCCCGGTGGCGGGCGCTGGTGGCGGGCCTGACCGGGGTGCTGATCGTCCTGGTGCTCACCCCGCCGGTGCGGGCGGCGGTGGCGGACTGGCTCGGCTTCGGCGGGGTCGCCGTGGAGTACGACCCGGACGGCCGCCCCGCGCCGCCCGGCGCGGGGGTGCCGGGGTGCCCGCGGCCGGTGCCGTTGGCGGAGGCGGGGCGCAGAGCCGGCTTCGAGCCGCTGATACCGGAGGCGCTCGGCGCGCCGGACGCGGTCGCGGTGACGGGATCGGCGGAGCGGGGCCGGGCGGTGATCAGCCTGTGCTGGCGCGACGGGGAGCGGACGGTCCGGCTCGACGAGTTCCCGGCCCGCCTGGACATCGGCTTCGCCAAGCAGGTCAGGGCGCAGCCGGAGTGGGTCGACCTGCCGGACGGCGCGCAGGGCTACTGGTTCGCGGCCCCGCATCTGCTGACGTTCCCGATGACGGACGGGACGGGCTCGGTGTGGACCCATGAGGTCCGCACGGCGGGCCCCACGCTCCTCTGGACGAGGAACGGGGGCACGCGCACCTTCCGCCTGGAAGGCATACCGGACCGCGAGGAGGCCCGCCGGACGGCGGAGTCGACGGGCGGGTAGGCACCCGGCGGGCGGACAGGCGCCCGCGGGCGGGCAGGCACCGACGGGAAGGCCCGGCCGGGCGCTACCGGCCGAGCGCTCCCCGGCGGCGGGGCGCGGTCGGTCAGACCGGGAGGCCGGGGGCCGGGTGCGCGGCCATCAGGGCGGCGACCTCGGCGCGGACGGTGCCGAGGGCGTCCTCGTCGCCCGCGCCGGCCGCCGCGACGCCGCGGTCGATCCACTCGGCGACCTGGCCCATGTGGTCCGGGGTGAGGCCGCGGGAGGTGAGGGAGGGCGTGCCGATGCGGATGCCGGACGGGTCGAAGGGCTTCCGGGAGTCGTAGGGGACGGTGTTGTAGTTGACGACGATGCCCGCCCGGTCGAGGGCCTTCGCGGCGATCTTGCCGGGGACCTGCTTGGGGGTCAGGTCCATCAGGATCAGGTGGTTGTCGGTGCCGCCGGAGACCAGGTCGAAGCCGCGGGCGAGAAGCGCCTCGGCGAGGGCCTTGGCGTTGGCGACGACGGCGTGGGCGTAGTCGCGGAAGGAGGGCTGGGAGGCCTCGCGGAGGGCGACGGCGATGGCGGCGGTGGTCTGGTTGTGCGGGCCGCCCTGGAGGCCGGGGAAGACGGCCTTGTCGAGGGCCTTGGCGTGCTCCTCGCGGGACATGAGCATGGCGCCGCGCGGGCCGCGCAGGGTCTTGTGGGTGGTCGTGGAGATCACGTCCACGTGCGGGACCGGGGACGGGTGGGCGCCACCGGCGATGAGGCCGGCGATGTGGGCGACGTCGGCGACGAGCACGGCACCGGCCTCACGGGCGATCTCGCCGAAGGCGGCGAAGTCGATCGTGCGGGGCAGCGCGGTGCCGCCGCAGAAGATGACCTTCGGGCGTTCCTTGAGGGCCAGCTCGCGGACCTGGTCGAAGTCGATGAGCCCCGTGTCCTGGCGTACGCCGTACTGGACGCCGCGGAACCACTTGCCGGTGGCGGAGACGCCCCAGCCGTGGGTGAGGTGGCCGCCCATGGGCAGGGCCATGCCCATGACGGTGTCACCGGGCTCGGCGAAGGCGAGGTAGACGGCGAGGTTGGCCGGGGAGCCGGAGTAGGGCTGGACGTTGGCGTGGTCGACGCCGAAGAGGGCCTTGGCGCGCTCGACGGCGAGGGTCTCGACCTGGTCGATGTTCTGCTGGCCCTCGTAGTAGCGGCGGCCGGGGTAGCCCTCGCTGTACTTGTTCTGGAGGACGGTGCCGGAGGCTTCGAGGACGGCGGCGGAGACGTAGTTCTCGCTGGGGATCAGGCGCAGGGTCTCGGCCTGGAGGCGTTCCTCGGCGCCGACGAGGGCGGCGAGTTCGGGGTCGGCGGTGGCGAGTGCGGGGTGCTGGGGGGCGGCGTGCTGCGGGGTCATCGCGGGGTCCTCCGGGCGTCGGTGGGTCCCGGGGCACTGCGTGGGAGGCGCGGCGCCACGCGGGACTTCGGTCCCGTGACGCCCAGGCGGGCGGCGTCTCGTGTGGTCTGCCGCGCACGGCTCCCCCGGGGTCGCTTCCCCGTACGCCAGTCGCCGTGCGTGTTTTCAGAGTAGCGGGCGCGCCGCGCGGGAGGTTTCCCGGTCCGGCATCCGAGCGACGATAGAAAGCAGGGGCCACACCCCTTCGGCGGGTCCATCCCGCGAGCCGCAGGACGAACGGAGATCCCGTGTCGAGCACACAAGACGCGATCGCTTCGGCGGAGGCGCACAGCGCACACAATTACCACCCCCTGCCGGTCGTCGTCGCTTCGGCGGACGGCGCCTGGATGACCGATGTCGAGGGGCGCCGCTATCTCGACATGCTCGCCGGATACTCGGCGCTCAACTTCGGGCATGGCAACCGGCGTCTGATCGACGCGGCGAAGGCCCAGCTGGAGCGGGTGACGCTGACCTCGCGCGCCTTCCACCACGACCGGTTCGCCGAGTTCTGCACGCAGCTCGCGGAGCTGTGCGGCAAGGAGGCGGTGCTGCCGATGAACACGGGCGCGGAGGCGGTCGAGACGGCCGTGAAGACCGCGCGGAAGTGGGGGTACGAGGTGAAGGGCGTGCCGGACGGGCACGCGAAGATCGTGGTCGCGGCGAACAACTTCCACGGCCGGACGACGACGATCGTCAGCTTCTCCACGGACCACGAGGCGCGGGACCACTTCGGCCCGTACACGCCGGGGTTCGAGATCGTGCCGTACGGCGATCTGACGGCGATGGAGGCGGCGGTCACCGAGAACACGGTGGCCGTGCTGATCGAGCCGATCCAGGGCGAGGCGGGGGTCCTGGTCCCGCCGGCCGGCTATCTGGCGGGGGTGCGGGAGCTGACGCGCCGGCGGAACGTGCTGTTCGTGGCGGACGAGATCCAGTCGGGCCTGGGCCGGACGGGGCGGACGTTCGCGTGCGAGCACGAGGGCGTGGTGCCGGACGTGTACATCCTGGGGAAGGCGCTGGGCGGCGGGGTGGTGCCGGTGTCGGCGGTGGTCGCCGACCGTGACGTGCTCGGGGTGTTCCGGCCGGGTGAGCACGGTTCGACGTTCGGCGGGAACCCGCTGGCCTGCGCGGTGGCCCTCGAGGTGATCGCGATGCTGCGGACGGGCGAGTTCCAGGAGCGGGCGACGGAGCTGGGCGAGCACCTCCACGCGGAACTGGGCCTGCTCGTGGGCGGCGGTGCGGTGGAGGCGGTTCGCGGGCGCGGACTGTGGGCCGGGGTGGACATCACGCCGTCCCGGGGCACGGGCCGGGAGATCTCGGAGAGGCTGATGGAGCGGGGCGTCCTGGTGAAGGACACCCACGGTTCGACGATCCGGATCGCACCGCCGCTGGTGATCTCGAAGGAGGACCTGGACTGGGGCCTGGAGCAGCTGCGGGGCGTGCTGTCGGCCTGAGGGCGAGAGCCTGGACTCCCCTGGCGGTGCGGCCGAGAACCGCCCGCGCCGCGAGGGGGGCATCGACAGTAGGATCAGATGCATGAGCGGTAGCAAGAAGTACTCGATCAGCCTGCCCGAGGATCTCGCGGAGAGTGTGCGGAGCCGAGTCGGGCCGGGTGGCTTCTCCGCATACGTGGCGGAGGCTCTGGAACATCGGATCGCCATGGAGCGGCTCCGGGAGATCGTGGCCGACTTCGAGATCGACAACGACCCGCTGACCGAGGAGGAGCTCAAGGCCGCCCGTGACGAGCTGCGCCATCACGCGTCAGGCGCGGACGACGCCCGCGAGGCTGCCGCCTGATGGCGGGGACGCTGCTGCTGGACAGCGAAGGGCTCTCGAGGCTCTACCTCAAGGACCGGCGTGTCGTGGTACGCGTCCAGGTTGCGACGGAAACAGGCATTCAGGTGGCCACCACCGCGATGACCCGCCTGGAGGCCGACTACGAACGCGTTCACCCGGCGCGCATCCAATGGGTCCTGTCCCGCATCGACGTGCTCGACGTCACCCGGTCCGTGAGCGACGAGGCCGCCGTGCTCCTGCGAGAGCACGGCCTCCACGGGCACAAGTACGCGATCGACGCGGTCCTGGCGGCGATTGCGCGCCGCGCACCGGGTCCGGTCACCGTCCTGTCCTCGGATCCGGAGGATCTGACGCTGCTCTGCGGCGCGGCCGTCACCGTCGTGAAGCTCTGACGTCGGGCCGGCGACGGCTAAAGGATCACGTGCGGGAGGAAGCGGGCGTACTCGTCGGTGACGAGGCCCGCCGACTCCCGGATCCCGAGTCCCGCCGCCTCGTCCTCGACGACCCACGCGCCGAGCACGACCCGGTTGCCGTCGAAGTCGGGCAGCGGGGCCAGTTCCTGGTAACAGCAGGGGTCCCCGTCCCGTACGAACGGTTCCGTGCCGGCCTCGTGCAGGGTGACGCCCGCACCCTCGCGGCCGAGGAGCGGCTTGGCCACCCAGCCGGTGGTCGCGGCGAGTTCGCGCGGCCCGTCGAGGTAGGAGGGGAGCAGGTTGGGGTGGCCGGGGTACAGCTCCCACAGGATCGCCAGGAGCGCCTTGTTGGAGAGCAGCATCTTCCAGGCGGGCTCGATCCAGCAGGTGGTGCCCGTGCCGCCGCCGTTGTCGAGGGTGTCGAGGACGTGCCGGCCGAAGCGGTCGGTGGTCAGCCACTCCCACGGGTAGAGCTTGAAGCAGCTGCGGATGAAGCGGAGCCGGTCGTCCACGAAGCGGCGGGAGAGCCGGTCCCAGCCGATCCGTTCGACGGAGAGCGCCTCGGTCTCCAGGCCGGCCTGCTGGGCGGTCTCGCGCAGGTACGCGACCGTCATCAGGTCCTCGCCGAGTTCGTCGCCGTCGGAGTGGACGAAGTGGACGGGTCCCGGCGGCAGCAGTCGGGCCTGCTTGCGCCAGGCGTCGACGAGCCGTTCGTGGAGGGAGTTCCACTGGTCGGCGCCGGGGAACCGTTCCTCCATCCAGAACCACTGCGGGCTGGCGGCCTCCACGAGGGAGGTGGGGGTGTCGGCGTTGTACTCCAGCATCTTCGCCGGGCCCGAACCGTCATAGTGCAGGTCGAACCGCCCGTACAGGGAAGGGAGTTCGGCACGGCGGCGCCAGGCCTCGGCGACCCGTGCGACGAGCTTCGGGTCGGTGATGCCGAGCTCGTCGAACCGGTCCCGCTCGACGATGTGCGCGGCGGCGGCCAGGCACATCGCGTGCAGCTCCTCGACGACCTCCTCCAGGGCCTCGACCTCGGGCAGGGTGAAGGAGTAGTACGCGCTCTCGTCCCAGTAGGGGCGCAGCGAACCGTCCGGGTAGCGGGTCAGGGGGTAGACGAGCCCCTGCTCCTCCACCGTCTCCTGCCAGCCGGGGCGGGGCTCGATGGTGTGCCGTTCCATGTGCCGGGCCCTCTCAGCCGCCGCCGGAACCGGAGCAGCCGAAGCCGCCGGTGTCGACGGCGGTCTTGTCGAAGCTGCCGCCGCTCACCCGGTTGTCGCGGACGGATCCGCCGTAGTAGTACGAGCCCCGCTGGGTCGTGCCGCCGTCGTCGTCGTCATCGCCACCGCCGCTCTCGCATCGGTAGCGCGGCAGTTCCTCCCGGGTCAGCGGGTCCACACACCGCTGGTCCGGCTCGGAGCCGCACGCGGTGATCGTCGCCGCGAGCACACCCATCCCGCCGAGCACCACCGTGCTCGACCTCAGCCTCCGCATGTCCGTCTCCCCTTCACGGTCGCGACGCCCACGGGCACGCTTGTCGCGTTCACGTCTGTCGCGACCGCACAGTGTAGGCCGGTGGATTCCGGCCGCAGCGCCTAGGGCGTGCCCGGCGGATCAGGGCCGGATGGGCCGCGGCGTCTGGTGCATGGGGTCTCCCCGGGCCCGCAGGGCCCAGGGGACGCATCGCAAGGCGCCGGAGCGCCCTCATAGCGGAGCTGTGCGGGCGTTTCGGCAACGCGGCGAGGTGCCGTGCCAGGCCTCGCGGACCCGGCCCTGATCCGCCGGGCACGCCCTAGAGTCATTTCGTGCTGCTCGGGATGATTTGTGCGCTCGCTTCGTCGGTCTGCTTCGGCGCGGCCTCGGTTCTCGAGGCGATGGCGGCCCGCGCCGTGACACCGGGGACGGGCGGTGGTGTCGACGTCGCGCTGTTGTGGCGGGCGCTGCGGCAGTGGCGGTACGCCGCCGGACTCGGCCTTGACGGCCTGGGCTTCGTCCTGCAGGTCGTGGCCCTGCGGACGCTGCCGATCTACGTGGTGGGCGCGGCGACCGCCGGGAGCCTGGCGGTCACGGCGGTCATCGCCTCCCGGCTGCTGCGGGTGCGGCTGAGCCGGACGGAGTGGACGGCCGTGGCCGTGGTCTGCGCCGGACTCGCGCTGCTCGCCCTCACCTCGGGGAAGGAGGGCCACCGCGACGGTTCGGACGCGCTGCGCTGGGCCCTGCTCGCGGCCTCGTTCGGGGTGCTGCTGCTCGGCGTGGCCGGCGGCCGGCTGGCGGACCGGCCCCGTGCACTGGTCCTGGGTCTCGGGGCGGGCTTCGGATTCGGGGTGGTGGAGGTGGCGGTCCGGCTGTTCGACGGCGTCGACTTCACCGATCCGGTCTGGTACGCGCTCCTGATCGGCGGCGGTGCCGCGTTCGTGCTGCTGACCTCGGCGCTCCAGCGCGGCTCGGTGACCACGGCGACGGCGGGCACGGTGCTCGGCGAGACGATCGGGCCTGCGGTGGTCGGGGTGGTCTGGCTCGGCGACACGACGCGGGAAGGCCTCGGCTGGCTCGCGTTCGTCGGCTTCGCGGTGGCGGTGGCGGGCTCCCTGACCCTGGCCCGCTTCGGCGAGGCGCCGGTGGTGGACCCCGAGGGGGACCTGGGGGACGCGGCGGTCACGGAGCCGGAGCCGCGCCCCAGACGGGACACGCCCTGAGACCTGCCTGCGGCAGGGCGCTGCACACCATGCGGGCCTATCTCGCGTCCGTGACTCCTCCCCCTCATGAATGAGGAGGCTTCTCGCTGTGCCGGTCGGGCTTCGCGACGGACCAGCCCGGCCCGTAGAACGTTGAGTGCCCCGATGGTGTCGGCGTGCGCCAAGTGGCCGCACGAGACACAGTGGAACTTCTGAGGACTCCGCCGCTCCGCGGCTCCGGGCCGAGGATCGCGTTCCCGCCCGGCCTGAAGGCCGGTATCCCCTGCGAAAATTCAGGGATGGACGCGGCGCCCTCCCACGGACCGAACCGAATCCGGCTCCGCGCCGCGTACTCGCCGCCCTCGGCCCGAGGATGCTGCGACTGGTCGCCGAACGCACCTGGGGCGCGCCCCTACTTCGTACCCGTCGAGCACACCGCGCAGGCCCGCGCGATCACGGGCCCTGATGCCTTTCTCGGGGTCGAGCAGGCGGTCGTCCTCGACACCGACCTTGCCCGGGCCCGGGAGGTGGCCACGGCACACGTGGCCGGATACGTCGCCGTGGCACCGCACCAGCAGGCGAACGTGCGGCGCGGGCCGCCATGAACCAGGCCTGACCCGGAAGACGGAATCCCCTAGGGCAGCACCTGGCAGAGGGTCCGGAGGGCGCCCTGCCAGGCGCTGTCCGGTGGTGTGGCGTAGCCGACGACGAGGCCGTCCAGGGTCGCGGGGACCGTGGGGCGGCGGAACTGGTTGACGCCCTGGACGGCGAGCCCGTGCCAGGCGGCGGACCGCAGCACGTCCTGCTCGGTGCCGGGCGGCAGGGCCAGGACCGCGTGGAGGCCGGCGGCGATCCCGCTGACCCGGGTCTCGGGCGAGTGCGCGGCCACCGCCGCCACCAGCTGGTCGCGGCGGCGCCGGTAGCGCAGCCGCATCGCCCGGACGTGCCGGTCGTACGCCCCCGAGGCGAGGAACTCCGCGAACGCGAGCTGGTCCGGCGCGCTCGACGTCCAGTCCACCGCCCCCTTCGTCTCCGCCACCTCGCCGACGAGGCTCTCAGGCAGCACCATCCAGGCGAGCCGCAGCCCCGGGGCGAGGGACTTGCTCGCGGTGCCGAGGTAGACGACCCGTTCGGGGTCGAGTCCCTGAAGGGCGCCCACCGGCTGGCGGTCGTAGCGGAACTCGCCGTCGTAGTCGTCCTCCAGGACGAAGCCGCCGGAGGCCCGGGCCCAGTCGACGACCGCCGCCCGCCGGTCCGGCGGCAGGGCACCGCCCAGCGGGAACTGGTGGGCGGCCGTCATGAGGACGGCTCCCGGGTCGGCCCCCGCCAGGCCCGGACCCGCCAGCTCCCCGACGCGCGTGCCGCGTTCGTCGAAGGGCAGGACCGGGGTTCCGAGCCCCGCCCCGGTGAGGAGACCGGCGTGGAGGCCGAGCCCGTACGACTCGACCGCCACGTCGCGCACCCCGCGGTTCAGCAGCACCTGACCGATCAGCATCAGCCCGTGCACGAAGCCGGCGCAGACGACGATCCGCTCGGGCCGGACGTGCACGCCCCGCGCGCGGGCGAGGTACTCGGCGAGGACGGTGCGCAGTTCGATCCGGCCGCGCGGATCGCCGTACCCGAAGGCCTCGTTCGGGGCGGCGGTGAGCGCCCGCCGGTACGCCTTGAGCCACTCGGCGCGCGGGAAGGAGGCGAGGTCGGGGGTGCCGGGCTTCAGATTGTGCGCGGGCGCGGCGGGCCGGGGCAGGGCGAGCGCGGGGGCGGGGGTGGAGGTGCGCGACGGCCGCGCCCCCGCCGGACGCGACTCGGCCCGACGGGGCTCTGCGCGACGCGACTCGGCCCGACGCGACTCGGCCCGGCGGGGCTCGGCCCGGCGGGGCTCGGCCCGGCGGGCGACCCGGGTGCCGGAGCCCTGCCGGGCCGTCAGCCAGCCCTCGGCGACGAGTTCGGCGTAGGCGTCGGCGACCGTGTTGCGGGCCATGCCGAGGTCGGCGGCGAGCGCCCGGGAGGACGGCAGCCGGGTGCCCGCCTCCAGGCGCCCGCTGCGTACCGCCTCCCGCAGGGCGTCCATGAGGCCGGCCCGCAGGCGCGGACCACGGAGTTCCAGATGGAGGTCGCTACCGAAAGTGGCCCACTCGTTCGCCATGGAAATGGACCATACTCCTGCGCCACCCGACTCGTACGGTGAGAGGCATGACGACCGACACCGTGACGCCCACGGCCCCCGCCCCGACCGAGTACGCCCACGAGCACGCCCCGCGCCTCCCCCTCGCCGAGCGCGTCCCCGAGTTCTACCGGGCGATGCTCCAGCTGGAGCGGGCGGCGGCGAAGGACGTCGACCCGATCCTCTACCACCTGATCAAGATCCGGGCCTCGCAGGTCAACCACTGCGCGTTCTGCCTCGACATGCACACCAAGGACGCCCTCGCCGAGGGCGAGACCGTCGAGCGGATCGTGCAGCTCTCCGCCTGGCGGGAGTCCCGGCACTTCTACACCGAGCGGGAGCTCGCGGCCCTCGCGCTGACCGAGTCCGTCACCCTCCTCACCGACGGCTCCGTCCCCGACGAGGTGTACGCCCAGGCCGCCGCGCACTTCGACGAGACCGAACTCGCCCGGGTCATCGGCGCGATCGTCGTCATCAACTCCTGGAACCGGATCGCCGTCAGCACCCGGATGGCGCCCGGCCACTACACCCCCCGCTCCGCGTGAGCCCGAACGGGGCCGAGGGCGGCGACCGGACCACGAGGGCCGCCGACCTGCGCGCCCTGCACCGGGACCGGTCCGCCGGCGACCCGCTGGTTCTGCCCGGCCCGTGGGACGCGGTGAGCGCCCGCGCCTTCGAGGCGGCCGGCTTCCCCGCGCTCGCCACGCCGAGTGCGGGGGTGGCCGCCGCCCTCGGGTACGAGGACGGGGCGACGCCCGCCGCGGAGATGTTCGGCGCCGTGGCCCGGATCGTGCGCGCGGTCTCCGTTCCCGTCACGGCGGACCTGGAGGGCGGCTACGGCCTGCCCGCCGCCGAACTGGTGGAACGGGTACGGGAGTCCGGCGCCGTCGGGGTCAACCTGGAGGACACCGGCGAGGACCGCGAGCTGAAGGACGCGCGGGCGCACGCCGAGTGGCTGGCGGAGGTCCGGGCCGCCGCCGGGCCCGAACTCTTCGTCAACGCGCGCGTGGACGTGTACATCCGCCGGGTGCCCGACCCGGTGGAGGCGGCGATCACCCGCGCCCGGCTCTACGCGGAGGCGGGCGCGGACTGCGTCTACCCGATCGCGGCCCCGCCCGCCGACCTCCCGGCCCTGCGGGCCGCCCTCGGCGACCTCCCCCTCAACGCCCTCGCCGGACCGGGCGGCCCGCCCTTCGCGGAGCTCGGCCGGCTGGGCGCGACCCGGATCACCTTCGGCGACGGGCTGCTCCTGCGCGCGAGCGAGGACCTGTCGGCGATGGCGACGAAGCTGTGGGAGGCGGGAGCGCTCTGAACACGGCGCGCCCGCCCCGCCTCAGTACGCGCCAGGACTGAAGAAGTCCAGGGCCACGCGGAGCACTTCGCGCTGCTTCGGCCACGCGCTCTCCGGGCCTGCGGCCAGGATCGCGTAGTGGGTGCCGTCCGCGGCCGTGAAGGCCCGGTCGACGACCTTTCGGCGGCTGCCGTCGGCCCGGTCGTACGCGTAGACCAGTTCGACGGAGTCGGCCGGGGCTCCGGCTTCGCCGGTGACCCGTTCGAGGCTGATCTCCCGGTAACCGGGCTTGTTGGCCCGGCCGTCCTCCGAGGCCCCGCGCAGGGCCTCGTACGGCGTCAGACCGGCCTCGGTGACCACGAAGACCTGGAGCAGGCTCCGGCCGTCCGGCGCGTTGTAGAAGACGCCCTGGTCGGACTCGGTGCGGTCCCAGCCCTCGGGGACGGCGACCGTGAAGCCCTTGAGGTCCTCGACGGCGCGGTAACCGGGCGGCGGCATGTCGTCCGTGGGAGGAGTGGTCCCGTCGGAGGGCGACGGCGTGTCGGAGCTGGGCTCGGACCCGGTGGGGTCGCCGGATCCGGTCCCGGTGGGGTCGGTGCTCTCCGGCGGAGTCGGTACGGAGGCCGGTGGGCCGCTCGCCACCGGGGGCTTCGCGTCGCCGTCCTTGCCCCAGAGCAGCCAGCCGCCGGCGGAGCCCGCCACGAGGACGGCCACGACCACCCCCGCCGCGACGACGGTCCGCGACCGCGTCCGGGCCGCCGGAGCGGCCTCTCCGGTCACGGGAGTCCGCCAGCCGCCCGTCTCGGGCACGTACACGGGGACGTGCGCGGGCGGATGTACGGGCGGGTGTGCGGGGGCGTCCGTGGAGACGTACTCCGGTATCGCCCGACCCGGCCCGTGATCGGGCCCGTGATCCGGTGCGTACTCCGGTGCGTACTCCGGCGGGGGCGGCGGCGGGGGTACGACGGGCCCGCCCCCGGCTCCCCCTACGGGCCCGGGTGCCGTGCCGCCGCTCTCCCAGCTCTGCGTCTCGTCGTTCCAGCGGGCCCCGCCGCCGCCCCCGTATCCGCTCATCTCACCCTCCGAGCAGGCTGCCGACGGCCTGCCCGACGGCCACCCCGGAGGCGAGGATCCCGGTCACCGCGCCCGCGTCGGTGAGGGCCCGGCGCAGCCGGGTCAGCCGCGTCCCGTCGGCCCGTCCCGTGCCCTCGATCTCGTCCTCGGCGTCGGAGAGTTCGGCGTCCAGGGCGGTCGTCTGCTCGGAGGGGACGACACCGCCGAGGTCGGCGCGGAGCCGGCGGATGGCCTGGAGCAGCTCCTCCTGGCGCGGGTCGCGGGCCGGCTGCGTGCCGTTCACCGTGTGGGTGACGGTGTTGTGGTCGCCGATCGTGACGCTGCCCCCGGTGTTGGTGACGTGGATGCCGCCAGGAGCGCGGTCGTCAGGGGTGCGGTTCCCGGTCTCAGCCACGGATTCCTCCGGTCGTGTCGGTGGTGAAGGTCTTGCTGGTGACGGTGTTGTGGTTGCCGATGGTCACGTTGCCCTTGGTGTTCTCGATGAACGTGGCGCCCTCGGCGACGTGCACGATCCGCTGCTCGAACTCGGCCGTCTCGTACCCGGCTTCGCGGAGCGCGACCGTCACGCCGTTGGCGACCCGGTCCTGCACGCTCTTGAGGTAGCGGCTGGCGTCCATCTCCTGGAAGAGCGAGGCCTCGTCGTCGGAGCCCAGCTCGCGGACGGAGACCGCGGGCCCCTCGGGCAGCGCGTTGGTGTGGCCCCCCGTGAGCAGCCGCCAGCCGTGGCCGAGCGAGCGGCCGAGCGTGACCAGGGCCTGGCCCGCGGAGCGCGGGGTCTGGCCCAGGGCCCAGACGGCCTTGCCGAAGTGGTGATTGTGCCGGTAGCGGTGGGCGACCCGGTCGGCGTACCGGTAGAGCGGCTTCACCGGCCGGAGCACGTGCGGCGCCACTTCCAGCATCAGCATCCCGCCCTGCGTGTGGACGCGGACGAAGACGGTGGTGACGACCTCCTCGCCCCAGCCGCCGACCCTGATGCGCAGGAAGTGCCGGCGGGTCTCGCCGCCCTCCTCGATGGAGCCGGAGCGGTGCGACTCGAAGCCCTCGGGGCTGTACGGGGCGGCCTCGCGCGCCGGGAGTCCGTCGACCGGCAGGAAGACGACCTCGTCGATCTCCAGCTCGCGCAGCCGGTCCCGTACGGCGGCCTGGGCCTGCGGGGAGCCGTGCGGCGAGGGCACGCGCAGTGCCTCCACGAGCGGGACGACGTGCCGCATGATGGCGCTGTTGTCGAGCGGTTCGGGCGCCTTGCCGTCCAGGTTCTTGCGGGGCCGCAGCTCGACGGAGAGCGACCAGGGCTCGTACGGCTCGCCCGCACCGCGGAACGGGTCGTCGGCGCCGTACATGATGAGCCGGGCGTGCTGTTCGACCCGGATCCGGTCGCGCAGCCGGCGGGAGCGGACGCCCTGGGCCTGCTCGGCCGGGTCGGAGCGCTGGTCGGGGAAGCGCTCCCGGGACAGCTCCTGCGTGAGCGCGCGGGCGAACTGGCCCTGCTGGGTGGCCACCGCCCAGGCCACGAGCAGCGGCACGGCGATGGTGATCCACACCTCCAGCGGGCCGATGCCCCACATGCCCTGGGAGGCGAGGCCGACCGCGAAGCCGAGGAGCTCGCTCGCCTCGAAGAGGTCGCCGAGGAGCCCTCCGGCGGAGTCGTCGTCGCCGACGGCGAGGAAGAAGAGGAGCAGGACGGCCTGGAGGAGCATGATCCGGCCGTACCAGCGCAGGATGAACGCGGGGACGCGGCGGTAGACGGGAGCGGCGGCGGACCGGCCGCGGATCCAGCGGGCCAGGGCGAGCACCAGGAACGGCGCGATCAGAAGGGCGATCATGCCCTTGGTGAGCGGGATCGCGACGATCCAGAGGGCCAGGATCCCGAGCGCCCAGCCGAGTTCGACGCGGCGGGCGCGCAGCGCGTGGGCGAGGACGCGGCTCGCGTCGAAGCCGAGCGAGGGCGCGGCGAAACGCTCCTCGTGGACGTACAGCTGGTCGATGACGGCGTCACGGAACCCGTCGTCGAGGTACGTGCCGGCGCAGAGCAGCCGGGTCGCCTCACTGGAGGCGGGTAACCGGCGCGGGTCGACGGCCGGCGGCGCGTGGGGCGGCCGACCGGGTTGTTGCGGTACGGACGACTGTGTCAAGGCTCCCCCGATGGTGAGTAACCGACCCGGTCCGGGGCTCGGTTGCCGCGAACCGGTGGGCCAGCATAGGGGAGGTCGGCGCCGGGGTGTTCCCTGTCGGCACGTGGAACGGCGCCCCCGGGACGTACGGTCGGTCGTACGTCCCGGGGGCGCCGAGAGTGTGGAGCCGGGCTCGCGTCAGCCTCTGCCGAGGAGACCCGGACTCGCGTCGGTCGTGGCTCAGATGAGGCCGAGCTCGCGGACCGCGTCGCGCTCCTCGGCCAGCTCCGCCACGGAGGCGTCGATGCGGCCGCGCGAGAAGTCGTTGATCTCCAGGCCCTGGACGATCTCGTACGTGCCGTCGGTGCAGGTGACGGGGAAGGAGGAGATGAGGCCCTCCGGGACGCCGTAGGAGCCGTCCGACGGGATGCCCATGGAGGTCCAGTCGCCCGCGGCGGTGCCGTTGACCCAGGTGTGGACGTGGTCGATGGCGGCGTTCGCGGCGGAGGCGGCGGAGGACGCGCCACGGGCCTCGATGATCGCGGCGCCGCGCTTGGCGACGGTCGGGATGAAGGTGTCGGCCAGCCACGCCTCGTCGTTGACGACCTCGGCGGCGTTCTTGCCGGCGATCTCCGCGTGGAAGATGTCCGGGTACTGGGTCGCCGAGTGGTTGCCCCAGATGGTGAGGCGCTTGATGTCCTCGACCGAGGCGCCGGTCCTGGCCGCGAGCTGCGACAGGGCGCGGTTGTGGTCCAGGCGGGTCATCGCGGTGAAGCGCTCGGCCGGCACGTCCGGGGCGGCGGCCTGGGCGATCAGGGCGTTGGTGTTGGCCGGGTTGCCGACGACGAGGACCTTGATGTCGTCCGCGGCGTGGTCGTTGATGGCCTTGCCCTGCGGCTTGAAGATGCCGCCGTTGGCGGCGAGCAGGTCGCCGCGCTCCATGCCCTTGGTACGCGGGCGGGCGCCGACGAGCAGCGCGACGTTGGCACCCTCGAAGCCCTGGTTCGGGTCGTCGAAGATGTCGATGCCCTTGAGCAGCGGGAACGCGCAGTCGTCGAGCTCCATGGCGGTGCCCTCGGCGGCCTTGACGCCCTGCGGGATCTCGAGGAGGCGCAGCTTGACCGGCACGTCCGCGCCGAGCAGGTGGCCGGAGGCGATGCGGAAGAGCAGCGCGTAGCCGATCTGGCCGGCCGCGCCGGTCACGGTGACATTCACGGGAGTGCGGGTCATGGCGATCTCCGTAAGACAGCTGGCGGTGGGGGTCCCTGCCCCGGGTTCCGGACGTCCCTCCGTGATCGACGATCGACGATCGATCGCTGTGATCGATGGGTGTCTCGACGTGAAGAGATATCCAGCGGTCAGGCTATCCGACCCGGGGCCTCCCGAACCCCCACCCCCTTGTGGTCCGGCTCACTGCCACCCGTCCGACGCCCTGGCGGCCCGTCAGTCGGTCGTACAGCCCCCGCCGCCGTTCGCGAGCGTCGCGCAGGCCCGCGCGTCGGCGCCGGAACCCACGGCGACCATAGGCGTGTACGCGTCGGTGTCGGGCTGGGCGCCGGTGCCCGGGGTGACGGCGCCGCGCCGCACGGCGCCCGCGACCTCGACGGTCACGGCGTCCCCGGCGGCGGCCCCGGTGATCCGGGCCCAGGCCGCCGCGCAGGTGTCGCTGTAGCGGACCTCGACCTGGGCGGCGCCCACGCGGGTACGGGCGACGGTGGTGGCGAGGGGGCCGCCGCACCCCATCTCCTCGGGATCCCGGCCGGTGCAGTCGGACCCCGCGCACCTCACTCCCGCGGGGAGGTCGGCGCGCGGCGTGGCGGGCGGGGCGCTCGTCGTGGGCGGCGCGACCGCCCGGCCGTCACCGCCGTCGCCGCCGTCGCCGCCTCCGCCGTCGGAGCCGCCCAGGTCGACGAGGAGCAGGGCGGCGGTGACGACGAGCAGGGCGCCGAGGACCCCGGCGACGGAGAGCAGGACGGACTGCCGCCGGGAGCCGGAGGTGGAGGCGGAGGTGGGGGCAGGGATGGGGGCAGGGGCGTAGGAATCGGCGGTACGGGGTCGGGGTGCGGGCGACGCCCCGGCCGAAGTCCCCGCCGGTTCGGGCCGGTCGAGGCGGCGGATCTGCATGGTGCGATCACCCGCGTCGGGCTCCGCGTCCCGCCCCCTGCCGGGCTCCGCATCGCGCGCCCCGTCGCGGGCGACGTCGCGCTCCACGTCACCGCCCCGGCCGCGGCTCCAGGCGCGCTCCGCGAGCTCCCAGTCCGTGGCGAGGGCCGCCGGGTCGCTTCCGGCCACCTCGGCGAGTGCGAGGACGGCACTTCGGGGGACGGGCAGACGTCCGTTCAGATACGCGTCCCACGCGGACCGTTCGTGTCCGGTGCGTTCGGCGACGGCGGTGACGGCGAGACCGCTGCGGTCGATCAGCCGGCGGAGCCGCTCCGTGAACGCGCCGACGTCCGGGTCGAGTTCGTCCGGCAGAGCCTTCCAGCCAGGCATGTGCGGTCCCCCTTGTCCCGTGGTCCCTCGACTCCCGAAGGATGGCAGGTCCTGGGGCGACGCGTGCCCCGGATGCGCAGCAGAGGTACCGGAATGGTCACTTCCGTGCCACAGCGGGCCGACGGACCTTGAACCGTCTTGGCACGTACATGACCCTTGATCACAGCGGCGCCCGCCCTCCCACGGGGGAGAGGGCGGGCGCCGTCCTGGACCTTCCGCGGAACGGACAGCCCCTAGGTCACCGTCAGGTGGAGGACGTCCTCCAGGAACGGGATCCTCAGCCAGGGCTTCGGCTGCACCATGAGCGCGAGCAGCACGATCAGGCCACCCATCACCCCGTACGTGATCATGTCCGTGAAGCGGGACCGTACGGCCAGCATGCCCACGGAGGGCAGCACCCGGCGCATCACGGCCCCCACCAGGAGCGCGGCCCCGACGAGGATCGCCCCGATCCGGAAGGCCTGGGGGAACGGGTCCGTGCCCACCACGAGCAGCCCGAGCCCGGCGAGGCCGAGCACGGTGATCAGCGGCCACTGGCGCGCGGGCGCCGGGGCGTCGCCGGGGGCCGCCCGACCGCCGCCCTCGGGCCGTGCGGTGTCGGTGGTGACGGTGGGTGGCCGCCGCCGCGGCCCGCCCGGGGCGGCGGAGCCGGAAGCGCCGGTCGCGGAACCGGCCGAGGCCGCCGCGTCGACCGCGCCCGGGGCGTCGGCGCCGGCCGCAGCCCCTGTGGCGTCCGGGGTCCCAGGATTCCCCGGGGTTCCCGGGGTCCCGGAGGTCACCTCAGAGCGCCGCGGCCGCGCGCTCCGCGGCCTCGACGACGTTGACGAGGAGCTGGGCGCGGGTCATCGGGCCGACACCGCCGGGGTTCGGGGAGATCCAGCCGGCCACCTCGGCGACGTCCGGGTGGACGTCCCCGAGGATCTTGCCCTCGGCGTTGCGCGAGACGCCGACGTCGAGGACGGCCGCGCCCGGCTTCACGTCCTCGGGCTTGATGAGGTGGGGCACACCGGCCGCCGCGACGATGATGTCGGCGTTGCGCAGGTGCGCGGAGAGGTCCCGGGTGCCGGTGTGGCACTGGGTCACGGTCGCGTTCTCGGAGCGGCGGGTGAGGATGAGCGGCATCGGGCGCCCGATGGTGACACCGCGTCCGACGACCACGACCTCGGCGCCGTTGATCTCCACGCCGTGCGCGCGGAGCAGCGTGATGACGCCGTTCGGCGTGCAGGGCAGCGGGGCGGGCTCGTTGAGGACGAGCCGGCCGAGGTTGGTCGGGTGGAGTCCGTCGGCGTCCTTGGCCGGGTCCATCAGCTCCAGGATGCGGTTCTCGTCGATGCCCTTGGGCAGCGGGAGCTGGACGATGTAGCCCGTGCAGGCCGGGTCCTCGTTGAGCTCGCGGACGACCGCCTCGATCTCCTCCTGGGTGGCGGTCGCGGGCAGCGTGCGCTGGATCGACGCGAGGCCGACCTGCGCGCAGTCCCGGTGCTTTCCGGCCACGTACTTCTGGCTGGCCGGGTCGTCGCCGACCAGGACGGTGCCGAGTCCGGGCGTGACGCCCTTCTCCTTGAGGGCCGCCACACGGACGGTCAGATCGGACTTGATCGCGGCTGCGGTGGCCTTGCCATCGAGAATCTGGGCGCTCATGGAGACATCCTCCCGGATGACCCCCGCCTTGTTCCAATTCGCTCGTTCCGAGGGCCGGCCGGACGTCGCGGCAGGTTGCACTTGCACAACTCCCTGGCATACCGACTGGACAAGGAGTCCACGGTGGGACGACGATGACCGGCGAAGTACCGCGGAAAGTGCCGGGGGGAAATCCGCTCCAATGCCGTGACAGTCCTCCGCGCGGGCCGCGTCGTCCCCGCACAGAACATTCACGGAGGAATCGCCCGATGAGCTTCGGCGACCCGAACAACCCCTACGGCCAGCCCAAGGACCCGAACCAGGGCCAGCAGCCCGGTTACGGCTACCCGCAGCAGGCCCCGCAGGGCGTCCCGCCGCAGCAGGGCTACGGCTACCCCCAGCAGCAGCCGGGCGCGTACCCGCAGGCGCCCGGCACGCTTCAGGCCAACAACGGCTACATCAGCGTGCACGGTCTCGGCACCGTCCAGGTCGGTTCGATGGGTCTGCGGTTCGCCGCCCGCCTGATCGACGCCGTGGCCATCGGCGCCATCGTCTGGCTCCTGTCGATCGTCGGCCTCGCGGGCGTCGTCGGCGCGGCCGAGTCCCTCGAGGACTGCACCGGCATCGACCCGATGACGCCGGCCTACCAGACCTGCGTCAACGACCAGGCCGCCGCGGCGGGTGGCATCCTCGCCGCCTTCTTCGGCTTCCTGTTCCTGATGTTCATCGCCACCATGCTCTACGAGTGGCTGATGATCTCCTTCGTCGGCGCCACCCTCGGCAAGATGGCCGTGGGCCTGCGCGTCGTCAAGGAGACCACGGGCGGCAAGCCGGGTCTCGGCGGCGGCTTCATCCGCTGGATCATCCCGATGGTCGGCGCGATCGTCTGCCTCATCGGCCAGCTCCTGGTCTACCTGTCGCCGTTCTTCGACAACACGGGCAAGACGCAGGGCTGGCACGACCGTGCCGCCGGCACGCTCGTCATCAAGAAGTAAGTCGCGCAGCAGAGCGTGAAGTAGCGCTTCCGGCGGGGTTCCCCGCCACTCCGAGGGCCGTCCGGCACAACGCCGGGCGGCCCTCGGCCGTTTCCGGCGGAGGCTCGGGACTCCCGGAGGTCATCCGGAACTCCCGGAGGTCACTCGGGACGCTCCGAGGTCACATCCGCTTGAGGACCGCGAAGCCCTCGGAACGGTGGACGATCTCGTACCGCGCCTCCGGATGCAGTTGCGCGGCCAGCTGCACCGGGTCCGAGCCCTGCTGCGACCAGCCGCGCAGGTCGTAGGCGAGGTAGTCGGGGGTTGCGCCCTTCGACGTGCCCACCCAGTAGACCCGGTGGTCCGCCGTGAGGTGCGCGAGGAGCGAGACGTCCGCCTCCACGCTCACGCCCTCCGGCACCGTGTCCACCGCCGCCCGCGCCTGCTCGGTCCGGGTGTCCGTCCGGTACGTCTCCGGCTTCAGGAGCTCCCGCAGCGGCAGGTTCACGGCGAGGACCAGCGCGACGGCCGTCGCCACCGGGACGACGACCTTCCCGTACGAGGCGAGCCACGCGCGCGGTGAGGTGCGCACCGAGCGGACGCCGTCCACGAGGGCCAGGAAGACCACCGGCATGAGGATCGCGCTGTAGTGCCAGTGCATGCCCCAGTGGTTGGGGTCCTGGGAGAGGAAGCGCCAGCCGATCGTGGGCAGGACGAGCAGGATCAGCGGGGAGCGCAGGGCGAGGAAGCCGGTGATCGCGAGCAGGAAGATCACCATCTCCCAGCGCTCGCCGGAGGCGAGGGCGTCGCCGACGACCTGCGTGAACGAGGTCTCGGTCCCCTCCCCCGTCTTCTCGATCTTGGACCAGTAGTCGTACTCGCCGACCCGGCTCGCCGCCGGGATCAGGACGAGGACGGTCAGCGCGAAGGCCGCCGCGCCGAAGCCGGCCAGGGCCGCGCCCAGCCGCTTCTGGCCCTTCAGGAAGAGGACGACGCCGACCATGGACACGGTGAGGCCCATGTCCTCCTTGACGAGGACGAGCGGCGCGGACCAGGCGACGGCCGCGGTCCACCGTCCGAGGAGCAGGGCCCGGCAGGTCAGGGCGAGCATCGGGACGGCGAAGGCGATCTCGTGGAAGTCGGACTTGACCGCTTCCTGGAGCCCCCAGGAGAGCCCGTACGCGGCGGCGAGGCCGATGCCGGCGGCCCGGCTGCCGAGGATCTGCTGGGCCGTGCGGCCGACGACGACGGCGCCGGAGGCGAACAGCGCGGCCTGCCCGAAGAGCAGCGCGACCGGGGAGGGCCAGATCCAGTAGAGCGGCGCGAGGAGCGCGGTGACCGGGCTGAAGTGGTCGCCGAGTATGTGGAAGCCGGGGCCCTTGATGTCGACGACGGGTGCCCGCAGCTCGGCGTACGCCCGCACGGACTGCCCGAAGATCCCGAGGTCCCACGACGGGGTGCGGAAGTGCGCGTACTGCACCCAGGAGTAGAGGAAGTACAGGCCGCAGAGGATGCCCGCGAGGATCAGGTACGGGCGGAGCGGGGCCGGTGCGAGGCCGGCCGGCTCCTCGGCGCCGGCGGCGCCGGGATTGCCGGTGGCGTCCTCCTCGGCGGACCTGTTCTGTACGTCCAACACCACGCCCCCACTACCAGTGGTCGACAAAAGAGCAACCCATTAGACCAGAGTCCACCCGATCGGCGGAGCTGTCGCCGCCGGGCCCTTCGCGGCCCGGCCGGAGATTCCGAATCCGTCCGGTGACGTTCTGCATTCGCCTCTCGCCGCTTCCTGGCCTGGCCCCGCAGACCTCGGGGAAAGGACGCGTCATGTACAGCATCATCGTGGTGCCCGCACACGCCGCTGACCCCGGGAGCCAGATCAGGCTGGCGCCCGGCGAAAGGCTCCACTTCGGCCGCACCGCCCCGCACACGGCCGGCGAACGGCGGCATCTGGACATCCCCCACCCCGGGGTGTCCCGTACCGCCGGAGAGATCGGCGCGACGACGACCTACTGGACCCTCACCAACTTCAGCACGGCCTCCACGTACGTGGTCGATAACCCGGAGGGCGGCGGTTTCGAGAACGACGGGGACAAGGCGGCGTCCGTCGTGAACGCCGGCTACACGGGCGGTGAGGACATCGTCAAGTTCTACTACCTGGCGAACCGCGGCGGCGGCTTCAACTGTCTCTCGCCGCACGAGTACTTCGTCGACGACCTGTCCCGGAACACCTTCAGCAACGGCTCCAACATGAACAACGACATCCGCGGGCACGAGTGGGTCTCCAGCTGCACCCGCTGGATGAGCCGATCCGGACGACAGGGGCCCGCCGGTACGCGCGCGTACCGGCGGGCCCTCCCTCGTACTCCTGGATCAGTGGAAGAAGTGGCGCGTCCCCGTGAAGTACATCGTCACGCCGGCCTTCTTCGCGGCCTCGACGACCAGCTCGTCCCGCATCGAGCCGCCCGGCTGCACGACCGCCTTAACACCGGCCGCGGTGAGGATCTCCAGGCCGTCGGGGAAGGGGAAGAAGGCGTCGGAGGCGGCGTAGGCACCGCGCGCCCGCTCCTCGCCCGCGCGCTCGACCGCGAGCTTCGCGGAGTCGACGCGGTTGACCTGGCCCATGCCGACGCCGACCGAGGCGCCGTCCTTGGAGAGCAGGATCGCGTTGGACTTGACCGCGCGGCAGGCCTTCCAGGCGAAGGCGAGCTCGGCGAGCTCCTCGGCGGACAGGGCCTCTCCGGTCGCCAGGGTCCAGTTCGCCGGGTCGTCGCCCTCCGCCTGGAGGCGGTCGGTGACCTGGAGCAGCGCGCCGCCGTCGATCGGCTTGACCTCGACCGGGTTGGCCGGGGCGCCGTCGGCGCGGAGCACGCGGATGTTCTTCTTCTTGGCGAGGACCTCGACCGCACCGTCCTCGTACGCCGGGGCGACGATGACCTCGGTGAAGATCTCGGCGACCTGCTCGGCCATGGCGACGGAGACCGGGCGGTTGACGGCGATGACGCCGCCGAACGCGGACAGCGGGTCGCAGGCGTGCGCCTTGCGGTGGGCCTCGGCGACGTCGGCGCCGATCGCGATGCCGCACGGGTTGGCGTGCTTGATGATCGCGACGCAGGGCTCGGTGTGGTCGTACGCGGCCCGGCGCGCGGCGTCGGTGTCCGTGTAGTTGTTGTACGACATCTCCTTGCCGTGCAGCTGCTCGGCCTCGGCGAGGCCGCCCGTGCCGTCGACGTAGAGCGCGGCGCCCTGGTGCGGGTTCTCGCCGTAGCGCAGGACGTTGTTCCGCTCGTACGTGGCGCCCAGGAAGGCGGGGAAGCCCGAGTCGTCGGCGGCGGCGTAGTCGGCGGCGAACCAGGAGGCGACGGCCACGTCGTACGCGGCGGTGTGCTGGAAGGCCCTGGCGGCGAACAGCTTGCGCAGGCCCAGGTTGGTCCCGCCCTCCTCGACCGCCTGAAGGACCGCGGCGTACGCGCCCGGGTCCGTGACGACCAGCACCGACGGGTGGTTCTTGGCGGCGGCGCGGACCATCGACGGACCGCCGATGTCGATCTGCTCGACGCACTCGTCCGCGGTGGCGCCGGAGGCGACGGTCTCGCGGAACGGGTACAGGTTCACGACGACCAGGTCGAAGGGCTCCACGCCGAGCTCGGCGAGCTGGCTGCGGTGGTCCTCCAGGCGCAGGTCGGCGAGGATGCCGGCGTGCACGCGCGGGTGCAGCGTCTTGACGCGGCCGTCCAGGCACTCGGGGAAGCCGGTCAGCTCCTCGACCTTGGTGACCGGCACACCGGCGGCGGCGATCTTCCCGGCCGTGGAGCCGGTGGAGACGAGCTCGACACCGGCCTCGTGCAGACCGCGGGCCAGCTCTTCGAGCCCCGTCTTGTCGTAGACGCTGACCAGCGCGCGGCGGATGGGCTTAACGGTGTCCGTGTTCACCGACATGAACCTTTCGTCCCTCAATGCGATAGCCGTGCCGGGCGAGGCGCCCCACGACGTCGACGAGCAGCGAGCGCTCGACTTCCTTGATGCGCTCGTGGAGAGCGGCTTCATCGTCCTCGTCCCGCACCTCGACCACGCCCTGGGCGATGATCGGGCCGGTGTCGACACCGTCGTCGACGAAGTGGACGGTGCACCCGGTGACCTTCGCGCCGTAGGCGAGGGCGTCACGCACCCCGTGGGCACCGGGAAAACTGGGGAGAAGCGCCGGGTGGGTGTTGACGACCCGGCCGCCGAAGCGGGCGAGGAACTCCTTGCCGACGATCTTCATGAACCCGGCCGAGACGACGAGGTCCGGCTCGTGGGCGGCGGTGGCCTCGGTCAGCGCGCGGTCCCACTCGTCGCGGGTGGCGTGGTCCTTGACGCGGCAGACGTAGGTGGGCAGCCCGGCGCGTTCGGCGCGCTCCAGACCGACGATGCCGTCACGGTCCGCCCCCACGGCGACGACCTCGGCCCCGTACCCCTCGGGGTCCGCGGCGATGGCGTCGAGGAGGGCCTGCAGATTGGTACCGGAACCGGAGACCAGGACGACGAGGCGGGCGGCAGCCACTGGGTCACTCTTTCCGTGGTGTTTGTGCGGTCGTACGAACGAATCGTGCCGCTCGATACGGGGAACCCTACGAATGGCTCGACCGTCAGCAACGATACCGGCACACGGGACGGCCCCCACGGGACGGGGGCGGAGCAGGGCGGTAGCGTCAGGGTCCGACGCCCGACGCACACCTCCGGCCGGCACCGGTCGGACACCCGGACGGCGTAACGGACGAGCAGCACGCAGTACACGCAGAGCGCAACACGCACCACACGCACCACACGCACCACACGCACAGCACGCAGCAGCACGCAGCAGCACGCAGCAGCACGCAGACGAGACAGCAGCGGAGACCACGGGTGCGGCCGTGGTCGTGACGACAGAGGGAAGACGTTCAGCAGATGCCGGAACGCCAGTCCACGGACGACAACAACCCGTTCGCGCCGCCGCCCGAGGGCCGGCCGGATCAGCCGTGGCAGCCGCGGCGACCGGAGGGCTCGGACGACGAGTCGTCCGGGACGCCGGACTCGTCGGGGCCGTCGGACGGCCGCTGGAGCCCGCGCCAGCCGGGCCCCTCGAACGACGGCTTCGGCCGGGGGCCCGAGCGCCAGGGCGGGCCCGGTCAGGGCGGCCCCGGCCAGGGCGGCTCCGGTCAGGGCGGGCCCGGGCGCCAGGGGCTCCGCTGGGACCCGACGGACCCGGCGCAGCGCCGTGCGCGGTACGCGATCCTCGCCGGCATGTGGGCCTTCTTCTTCGCCCTCTTCGAGCTCCCGGAACTGGCGCTGCTCCTCGGCGCCCTGGGCCTCTACTGGGGGATCAGCTCGCTGCGCGCCAAGCCGAAGGCGGCGGCCGAGGTGTCGCCGACATCACAGCCGGCCACCGCGTCGCCGTCTCAGCCCTCGGGACGCCCGTCGGGCCAGGGCGCCACGGCGACCCCGCTCCGCTCGATGCGCACGGCCGCGATCAGCGGCATCGTCGCGGCGAGCGTCGCCCTGATGATCGTCGCGGTGGGCTTCACCATGCAGCTCGTCTACAGCGACTTCTACGAGTGCCGTGACGACGCCCTCACCCACGCGGGCCAGCTGGCCTGCAACGACCTGCTGCCGAAGCCGCTCCGCGCGGGCTTCGGGGTCCGGGAGTAGCAGCACCTACGGTCTTTCGTTTGGATCATGCCGGGCTGATCCAAACGAAAGACCCTAGCCGGCGGCCGGGGGCGGCGGCGGGGAGGGTTCCCAGGCCGCCGGGAGGTAGTCGTACGGCTCGAAGGCGGAATCGCCGTACGGGTCGTCGTCGATCCCGAGGTCGGAGGCCGACCGGGCCTCTTCGGACGCGGGCCGTTCGGGGGCGGACGGGGGTGCGGAGCCGGGTGCGGGCCCGGAGGCGGAAGCCGCCTCCGGGGCCGGGCCCGGGGCGGAGGCCGCTGCTCCCGGGGCCGTGGCGCCCGCTCCCGGGCCGGCCATGGGCGGGGGCGCGGAGGCGGTCACGGAGGCCGCCGGCGGTGCCGGAACCGGCACCTGCACCGGCCGAGCCACCGGCAAGGGCTTCGGGCGCAGGCCGCGCCGGCCCCAGGCCCGTACGCCCAGAGCCGTCGGGACACCCACGCACACCCCCCACAGCACCGTCGCCGCGCCCGCCTGCCACCACACCGGGCCGAACGCGGACAGCCTGCCGGTGCCGAGCGGGCCGCCCGCGGCCCCCGCGAGGACGGCGACGACCACTCCACAGCCCCAGGCCGCACCCAGCGCCGTGAGCGCCGTGTCCCGGGCCGCCCAGGACCGCGCCGACCGGCCCACGCGCCACCCCTGGAGCACGGTGGCGGCCAGCGGGGCGGCCACGGCGGACCAGTGGAGCCAGCCGCCGGGCCCTTCGGCGGGCAGCGCGGCCAGGAGCGGGAAGGGCGGCACGGCCGGATCACCCGCGAGGCCCAAGGGGGTGGCCAGCGCGCCCGTCCCGAGGGCGAAGCCGGACCCGAGCCCGTACGCGGCCCCCCAGACGGCCATGTTCGGCAGCAGCGCCAGGACGAGCAGCAGGACCGCCACCCGCCCCGACCACTCCCCCGCGAGGCCCGCGTACGCGGTCTGCGCCTCGCGGGCGTGCCAGGCCAGCGACACCGCCGCGGCGACCGCGCCGCCGCCGAGCAGCGTCACGAGCCCGAGGCCCCCCGCGCGCAGGGCGACGGCGGCCTCGCGCTGCCCCGGCAGCGGACGGCCGAACGCCGTCCAGACCCCGGCGCCCGCCGCGCCCACGACGACGGCCGGCAGCCAGAGACCGGCCGTGACCAGGTCGGCGGGCAGCGGGCCGCTCGCGCTGTAGAGCACGACCGCGGCGGCCACGAGCAGATACCCCCCGGCCACGCCGGCGACGGCGCCGCTCGCGGAGGGGCACGGCCGGTCGCCGCCGTCGCCCGCGTCGAGGGTGTCCCGGGCGGCCCGGTGGACGAGCCAGACGGGCAGGGCGGCGAGGAGCAGCGGGACGACGCCGAGCGGCGCGGGAACGCCGGACAGGGTCTCCGTACGGACGAGGTCCACGCCGTGGGCGAGCAGCCAGAGTCCGGCGGCCAGATGCAGGGCGCCGCCGGGGCCGCTGTCGGGGTGGGGGGAGCTGATCCAGGCCGCGACCACCAGGACCGCGAGGCCGCCGAGACCGAGTCCTGCGGCGAGTCCGCCGCGGACACAGGCGGTGGCGAGCGCGGTGGAACGGCCGCCCTGGACCAGGGGGTGCTCGGTCACGTGGGTCACGGGCTCATGCTGCCAACGACACGCGCTTTCGCCGCGTAACAGGCAAACCTCCGTTGTGTCGCTCAAGATACGTTTATGTACTTTTCCGCCCAGAGCAGCTCTGCGGGAGGTCGACACCGATGAGCCGGAGCACCGCGGATTCCGCCCCCTCCGCCACCCTGCCGACCCCGAAGGAGCGGCGCAGGTTGCGTGAGGCCCTCGCCCTGAGCGAGGAGCAGGTCGCCGAGGCCATGGGCGTCACGAAGGCCACGGTCAGGGCGTGGGAGACGGGACGCTCGACGCCCCGGGGCCGCAAGCGCGAGGCGTACGCGAAACTCCTCGGCACGTACGAGCCGGACGGCGCCGCGCCCTCACCCGAACGGCCGTCCGGGTCCACGCCGCGGAAGCCACAGCCCCAGCCGAAGCGACAGCCACAGGCGCAGGCGCAGGCATCAGGACCGGGAGCGGGACCGGCGCAGTCCGGCTCCGGCTCCGGCGCCGGCAACGTCCGGCCCAAGGCCGCCGCCAAGAGGGCCGCCAAGCCTCCACGGGCACCTTCCCCCTCCCCCGCCATCGCTTCCGGCCCCGCGCGCAAGGGCGCCCCCAAGCCGCAGGAGCGGCTGAAACCGGCGGCAAAGGAGGCGCCGGTGGCCCCGCGGGCTCAGGAGGCCCCGGCCGCTCCGGCGGCGGAGGCTCCCGCCGTGCCGGGCCTCACCCCCGAGGAGGCCTTCGACGCGCTGTACGCGCACGCCGCGCCCGGTCTCGTCCACCAGACGTACCTGCTGACCGGCCGCAGGCGGCTCTCCCGCGAGTCCGTCGAGTACGCCTTCCACCACGCCTGGGAGCACTGGCCCGAGGTCGCCGTCGACCCGGACCCGGTGGGCTGGGTGCGGGCGACGGCGTACGAGTACGCCCTCTCCCCCTGGCACCGGCTGCGCCGCGCCCACAAGCACCCCGACGCCCCGCCCACCGAGGCGAACCGCAGGGCGCTGCTGGCCGCGCTCCTGGAACTCCCGCCGCCGTACCGCCGTACCGTCCTGCTGTACGACGGGCTCGGCCTCGACCTGCCCGAGACGGCGGCCGAGACCGAGGCGAGCACTCCCGCCGCCGCCAACCGACTGCTGCACGCCCGTACCGTCCTCGGGCAGCGGATCCCCGAGCTCGCCGAGCCCGAGGCCCTGCACCGGCGGCTCGGCGCGCTGGTCGCGGAGGCGCCGACGGCGACCCTCCCGGCGGCCCGTGCGGTCCGGACCGGCAGCGAACGGCGGACCCGCACGTGGACCCGCGCGGTGCTCGGGGTGACGGCGGTCCTCATCGGGGTCACGGGCCTCACGGCGGTGACGGCCCCGACCCGGTACATCCCGGTGAACGCCCCCGGCGAGACCGTCAACGGCGTACCGGTGCGCGGCGGGCCGCAGAAGCTCCGCCCGGAGGACCTGGAGCTCCGCGACAAGCTGCGCTCCGAGCCGAACCCGGGCCCCGAGCGGCTGGTCCCGACGGCCGAGTAGGTTCCGCGGCACGTGAGAGGGCCCCGCCCCCACCCGGTCACCCGGGAGGGGCGGGGCCCTCTCACGTACTGCCTGTCAGGCTGCTGTGCGTACCAGCCTGTCCGACCGTCCGGCCTGTTCAGCCGTTCGGCCTGTTCAGCGTGTTCAGCGTGTTCAGCGTGTTCAGCCCGCGAGGATGGCGCGCGCCAGCTTGGCCGTCTCGGTCGGCGTCTTGCCGACCGAGACGCCCGCGGCCTCAAGGGCCTCCTTCTTCGCCTGGGCCGTGCCGGAGGAGCCGGAGACGATGGCGCCGGCGTGGCCCATGGTCTTGCCCTCGGGCGCGGTGAAGCCCGCGACGTAGCCGACGACCGGCTTGGTGACGTTGGCCTTGATGAAGTCGGCCGCACGCTCCTCGGCGTCGCCGCCGATCTCGCCGATCATGACGATCAGGTCGGTGTCGGGGTCCGCCTCGAACGCCGCGAGGGCGTCGATGTGCGTGGTGCCGATGACCGGGTCGCCACCGATGCCGACGGCGGACGAGAACCCGAGGTCACGGAGCTCGTACATCATCTGGTACGTCAGCGTGCCGGACTTCGAGACCAGGCCGATGCGGCCCGGCTTCGTGATGTCGCCCGGGATGATGCCGGCGTTGGACTGGCCCGGGGTGATGAGACCGGGGCAGTTCGGGCCGATGAGGCGGGTCTTGTTGCCCTTGTCCACGGCGTACGCGTAGAACGCGGCCGAGTCGTGGACGGCGATGCCCTCGGTGATGACGACGGCGAGGGGGATCTCGGCGTCGATCGCCTCGACGACGGCGGCCTTCGCGAAGGCCGGCGGCACGAAGAGGACCGAGACGTTGGCGCCGGTCTCCTTCATCGCCTCGGCGACGGTGCCGAAGACCGGGATCTCGGTGCCGTCGAAGTCGACGGTCGTGCCGGCCTTGCGGGGGTTCACGCCACCGACGATGTTGGTGCCGTCACCCAGCATGAGCTTGGTGTGCTTCATGCCCGTGGCACCGGTCATGCCCTGGACGATGACCTTGCTGTCCTTGTTGAGGAAGATAGCCATGGCTCTGGTGTCCCTCGTCCCTTACTTCGCAGCCGCGAGCTCGGCGGCCTTGTCGGCCGCTCCGTCCATGGTGTCCACGCGCTGCACCAGCGGGTGGTTGGCGTCCGACAGGATCTTGCGACCCAGCTCGGCGTTGTTGCCGTCGAGGCGCACGACCAGCGGCTTGGTGACCTCTTCGCCCTTCGACTTCAGGAGCTCCAGGGCCTGGACGATGCCGTTGGCGACCTCGTCACAGGCGGTGATGCCACCGAAGACGTTGACGAACACGGACTTGACGTCCGGGTCGCCGAGGATGATCTCCAGGCCGTTCGCCATGACCTCGGCCGAAGCGCCGCCGCCGATGTCGAGGAAGTTGGCCGGCTTCACGCCGCCGTGGTTCTCACCGGCGTACGCGACGACGTCCAGGGTCGACATGACCAGACCGGCACCGTTACCGATGATGCCGACCTCGCCCTCGAGCTTGACGTAGTTGAGGCCCTTGGCCTTGGCGGCAGCCTCGAGCGGGTTGGCTGCGGCCTTGTCCTCGAGCGCCTCGTGCCCGGGCTGACGGAAGTCGGCGTTCTCGTCGAGAGACACCTTGCCGTCCAGGGCCAGGATGTCGCCGGAGGCGACCTTGGCCAGCGGGTTCACCTCGACGAGGAGCGCGTCCTCGGCGACGAAGGTGTCCCACAGGGTCACGAGGACCTCGGCGACCTTCTCGGCCACCTCGGCCGGGAACTGCGCCAGGGCCACGATCTCGCGGGCCTTGACGATGTCGACGCCCTTGTTGGAGTCGACCGGCACCTTCGCCAGCTTCTCGGGGGTCGTCGCGGCGACCTCCTCGATGTCCATGCCACCGGCGACGGACGCCATGGCGAGGAAGGTGCGGTTGGTGCGGTCGAGGAGGTACGAGACGTAGTACTCCTCGAGGATTTCCGGAGCGGTCTCCGCGATCATCACCTTGTGGACCGTGTGGCCCTTGATGTCCATCCCGAGGATGTCCGTCGCGCGGGCGACGGCCTCGTCCGGGGTGGCGGCCAGCTTCACGCCGCCGGCCTTGCCGCGGCCACCGACCTTCACCTGCGCCTTGACGACCGACTTGCCGCCAAGACGCTCGGTGGCCTCGCGCGCCGCCTCAGGCGTGTCGATGACTTCACCGGCCAGCACCGGTACACCGTGCTTGGCGAAGAGGTCCCTCGCCTGGTACTCGAACAGGTCCACGCGCGTCCGTCCCTTTTCTGATGATCGCGGTTCGTTGTCTGCGTGGGCGTGCCGCGAAGGGCAACGTGACTGCTCTGTCACAAGGAGGGCGTACACGGTGACCGTGGACGCGGCATGTCCGTCTCGCAGGTTATCGCCGAGGGCCCTGGGTCCCTAAATCGCAGATCACACCAGAGCGGTGATACGGGTCACAGAACGTAGGGGCCGGAAGGCCGTCCGTAGGGGGCGCGGGGCGGGGACGTGCGGCGTTCGCCGCAGGCGGCGCTTGGCCTTCCGGTCCCTCACGACGCGCCGGTGAAACGAGTGAGGGGCATTCCGACGCCTGTGTGATATGAGCCTCAGTCGGGGTTCCCGACATCCGTGCGGGTGGTCCTCGACGACGAATTCAGCACCACGGACGTCATTCGGCGGGTATCGGCAGGGGGCGCTTCTCCAGGGCGGCCGCCATGATCTCGGGGAACAGGTCGGGGGTGCAGGCGAAGGCCGGGACCCCGAGCGCGGCGAGCGCCGCCGCGTGATCGCGGTCGTAGGCCGGGGCGCCCTCGTCGGAGAGGGCGAGCAGCGCGACGAACTGGACGCCGGAGGCCTTCATCGCCGCGACCCGCTTCAGCATCTCGTCGCGGATTCCCCCCTCGTACAGGTCGCTGACGAGGACGACGACGGTGTCGGCCGGGCAGGTGATCTTCGTCTGGCAGTGGGCGAGGGCGCGGTTGATGTCGGTGCCGCCGCCGAGCTGGGTGCCGAACAGGACGTCGACGGGGTCGTCGAGCCGGTCGGTCAGGTCCACGACAGCCGTGTCGAAGACGACGAGCCGGGTGGCGATCGACCGCATGGAGGCGAGCACCGCTCCGAAGACGGAGGCGTGGACGACGGAGGCCGCCATGGAGCCCGACTGGTCGACGCAGAGCACGATCTCCTTCTTCACCCCCTGGGAGGCCCGCCCGTGGCCGACGAGCCGCTCGGGGACGACCGTGTGGTGCTCGGGCAGGTAGTTCTTGAGGTTGGCGCGGATCGTGCGGTCCCAGTCGATGTCCCGGTGACGGGGCCGGCTGATCCGGGCGGAACGGTCGAGGGCCCCGGTGAGCGTCGCCCGGGTGCGGGTGGCCAGGCGCTTCTCCAGGTCGTCAACGACCTTGCGCACGACGGCCCGGGCGGTCCGCCTGGTGGTCTCCGGCATGGCCTTGTGGAGGGAGAGCAGGGTGCCGACGAGGTGCACGTCCGCCTCGACGGCCTCCAGCATCTCCGGCTCCAGGAGGAGGGTGGCGAGGCCGAGGCGGTCGATCGCGTCGCGCTGCATGACCTGGACGACGGAGCTGGGGAAGTACGTGCGGATGTCGCCGAGCCAGCGGGCGACGGAGGGCGCCGAGGCGCCGAGCCCCGCCGAGCGGTCCCGTCCTGTGCGGTCGCCGCCCCGGTCCGCGCGGCCGTAGAGAGCGGTGAGGGCTCCGTCCACGGCGGTGTCGGTGCCGGTGAGCGGACGGCCGGTGCCGTCGGCCTCGCCACCGCCCAGGACGAGCCGCCAGCGGCGCAGCCGCTCGTCGTCCGCCGTTCGCGCGGTCGTCCCGGTGCTGCTCATGCCGGTGCCGCTCATGCCGGTGCCGCTCATGCCATGACCTCCGTACCGAGGACGAGGTGAAGGAGGGGCAGCACTGCGTCCGCCCGCTCCCGGTCGAGCGTGGCGGCGAAGCCGGGGACGCCCGGCGTGGAATGTCCGGCGCCACCGGCCCCCGGACCGCGGGCCACCAGCTCGCCGAGGGTGCGGCGCACGCCCGGCTCGTACTCGGAGAAGGTGCGGCGCAGCAGCGGCAGGACATCGGTGAACGCCCCGGCCGGAACGCCGGTGAGCCAGTCGTCGACCAGGCCGAGGAGCCGCTCGTCGTGGACGAGGAGCAGCCCGCCGCCGGAGGCCCCGCCGACGAAGCCGTCGATCCACGCGGCGGCGCCGGCCGGCGGGGTGCCGGGCGAGAGGGCCCGGCTCATCAGCAGGGCGGCCTCGCCGTCGGCGATCCGGCCCTCGTCCAGGAGGAGTCGGGCGGCCCGGCCCCTGAGGACGCCCGGGACCCGGTCGCGGTCGGCGAGCCGGCGCAGGACGCCCGCCCAGCGGTCGGCCGGCCCGGCCGCGTCCGGCAGCAGGCCGATGGCCTGGTGCACCTCGTCGATCCGCTCGCGCATGGCGGTGGCCGCGTCGGTGTCGAGCCCGGCGCAGGCGGACGGCAGGCCGACGCAGATCCGCTCGGCCAGACCGGCCGCGACCTCGGCGAGGGCCGCCGTGTCGGTGCCGCGGACGTCGCCGTAGCGCAGCGAGCGGGCCAGCGCCGGGAGGGCCTCGGCGAGGCGGGAGACGTCGGTGTCGAGGGCGGCCCGGTCGGCCAGCGACCGCATCACGACGGGGAGCGCGCCGCTCAGCCCGGCGAGGAGGCACTGCTCGGCGAGGGCGGTGATGTCGGCGAGCGCGGTCGCCGCCTCGGCCCGGGAGCGGGCCCTGGCGGTGGCGGCGGCCTCGACGGTGGTGCCCCAGACGCCCGCCTCGGCGACCTGGACGTGCTGCTCGGGCTCCCAGCGCAGCCGCCAGGTCTCCCGGAAGGTTCCCGTGCCGGCCCGGCCGGCGGCCGGCTCCCCCCAGCCGACGCCGAGGAGCCGCAGCCGGTGAAGCAGCCGGCTGCGCTCGCCGTCCATGTCCTTGCGGAGGTCGAGTTCGAGCGTGCGCTCGGTGGCCTCGGGCTTGAGGCGCAGGCTCCGCCGGCGGCGGGCCAGGTCGCGCTGGAGGGGTACGGCGGGCGCGCCGGCCGGGACCTCGCCGAGGACGTCGCCGACGACCAGGCGGTCCCGGACGAGGTCGAGGGGCACGTCGGAGCCCTCGCACAGGACGGATCGGACGGCGTCGGTCGTCTCGTCGAGGCCGGGGGCCGGCCGGCCGCGCAGGGCGGCGAGGTTCCGGGCGAGCCGGACGGCCTCGATGACATGGGCGGAGGAGACGGGGTGGTCCTCGGCCCTGAGGAGCCCGGCGACCTTGGTCATCCAGCGCTCGACGGGGCGGTCGGGGGCGGCGTAGAGGTGCTCGTACCAGCCGGGCGCGTCGATCCCCGCGCCGTACCCCGAGCGGCGGGCGAGCCTGCGGTGGGTCCAGGGGACCCAGGTCAGCTCGGTCTTCACCTTGGGCAGGCCCTTGAGCAGGGCGCGGTCGGCGGCGACGGTGGTCTTCCGGGTGAGGGCGGGGACGTGCCAGGCGCCGCAGACGACGGCGACGGAGTCCCCGAACTCCTTGCGGGCGGCGCGGAGCTGGATCCGCATGTACGCCTCGCGGACGAGGTCGCGCGGATGGCCGCCGTGCCCGTACGCCTCGCGGAGTGCGCCCATGGCCTCGGCGAGGGCATCGAACGGGGCGATGGGATCGCCGGCGTCGTCGGCGGCGCACAGTTCGACGACGTCCTCCCACCAGCGCTCGGCGGCCCCGTCCCCTGCGGCCCCCGTGGCCCCGGCCGCCCCGGCGAGTTCGGCGATCGGGTCGATCCGCGCACCGCCCCCGGCGAAGCCCTCCTCGCCGTCGTCGCCGTCGCTCCAGGTGGGGTCGGAGGCGGCGAGGGTGTGGGTGGCGGGCAGGTCGATGAACCGGACGGCGGCGCCCCGGTCGAGGGCCCAGCGGATCGCGATCCACTCGGGCGAGAACGAGGCCATGGGCCAGAACGCGGCCCGCCCCGGGTCGTCCACGGCGTGGGCGAGCAGCGCGACCGGCGGCCGCATGTCGGGGTCCCCGGCGAGCGCGACGAGGGCGTCCGCCTCGGCCGGACCCTCGACGAGCACCACGGCGGGCTTCTCCGCCTCCAGGGCGGCCCGCACACCACGCGCCGATCCGGGCCCGTGGTGCCGCACCCCGAGCAGCAACGGCCCGCCTCCGCGCCGGACCGTGGCGGGGGACGTCAGGCGCCCACCGGACGCCGGGCCCTCACCCGATGCCATGGGGTCAGCCGACGCCTTGGGCCCAGCCGACACCGTCCCCCCGTCGGACGCCATGCGCTCACCTCGCGTCATGGCTCACCTCGCGGCACGCGCGGTAGAAGTCCTTCCAGCCGTCTCTCTCCCTGACCACCGTCTCCAGGTACTCCTGCCAGACGAGCCGGTCGGCCGCCGGGTCGCGCACGACGGCGCCCAGGATCCCCGCCGCGACGTCCGCGGGCCGCAGGACGCCGTCGCCGAAGTGGGCGGCGAGGGCGAGGCCGCCGGTGACGACGGAGATCGCCTCGGCCGTGGAGAGCGTCCCCGAGGGGGACTTGACCTTCGTCCGGCCGTCGGTCGTGACCCCGTCGCGCAGCTCGCGGAAGACGGTGACGACCCGGCGGATCTCGTCGACGCCTTCCGGCAGGGCCGGCAGTTCCAAGGAGCGCCCGAGCTGCTCGACGCGTCGGGCGACGATGTCGACCTCCGCCTCTGCGGTGGCGGGCAGCGGCAGGACCACCGTGTTGAAGCGGCGGCGCAGCGCGCTGGAGAGTTCGTTGACGCCCCGGTCACGGTCGTTGGCCGTGGCGATCAGGTTGAAGCCGGGGACGGCCTGCACCTCCTGGCCCAGTTCGGGAACGGGGAGGGTCTTCTCGGACAGGATCGTGATGAGCGTGTCCTGCACGTCGGCGGGGATGCGGGTCAGCTCTTCCACCCGGGCCGTCATGCCCTGCGCCATCGCCCGCATCACGGGGCTCGGCACGAGGGCGTCCCTGCTGGGGCCTTCGGCGATGAGCCGGGCGTAGTTCCAGCCGTACCGGACGGCTTCCTCGGGGGTCCCGGCGGTGCCCTGCACGAGGAGGGTGGAGTCGCCGCTGACGGCGGCGGCGAGGTGCTCGGAGACCCAGGTCTTGGCGGTGCCGGGCACACCGAGCAGCAGCAGGGCCCGGTCGGTGGCGAGGGTGGTGACGGCGACTTCCACGATGCGGCGCGGTCCGACGTACTTCGGTGTGATGACGGTGCCGTCGGGGAGGGTGCCGCCGAGGAGATAGGTGGCGACGGCCCACGGCGAGAGCCGCCAGCGGGTGGGCCTGGGGCGGTCGTCGGCCGCGGCGAGGGCGGCGAGTTCGACGGCGAAGGCGTGCTCCGCGTGCGGCCGCAGGACCTCGGTCACGGGCTGCGGCCGCCCCGGTCCGGTGTCCGTCTCGACACCGGAACCGGGCTGCGCGATGGTTTCGGGCACGGGCATGGATCCCCCTCCAGATCGTTCGACCTGCTGTGCGATCCAAGGTGCACCATGCCACTGACAATCGGATGTATCCGCTGGTCAGGGGGAGTTCGGCGCGTGAGGGAGGGTCAGCTCACGCGTGGCGTGAGGGAGGGTCCCCTCGGCCGGAGTCGAGCGGTGATCAGCCCACGACCGGGGAGACGGCGACGCAGCCGCCCGCCATCGCCTGCTCGGCCTTGGCCTCCTTGATGACCTTGCCCTGGTAGATGACCTTGCACGTGAGATCGCGCGGGTCGAGCGCGACCGGCATGACGGCCGGCGGCATGATGCCCGTCAGCTTCACCGTCTTCTTCCACGGCGTGGCCGGCTTCTTCTCCGACTCGAGCTTCGGCTCCATCGCGCTGCCCTGGCCGGCGTGGTAGTCGATGGACTCGACACCCTTGCCCGAGACCTCGTAAGTGACCTCGTAGGACTCGGTCACGCCCTTGTCGACCTGGTCGACGGCCTTCTCGGCGACCTCGGAGCAGGCGCCGAGGCCGAGGGCCAGGCCGGCGGCGGCGAGCACCGAGACGACGGTGCGGGTGGTGCGGGTGGTGCGCTTCATTACGGGGTCCCCTGGGCGGCGGTTCGGTGGTGGATCAGTCGGTCTCGCGCAGAGAATCGTAAAGGAAGAGTAAAGTCAAATCCCTTCACCGCCTCCCCACACCCTTCGAACACGCAGGCCACAGCCGCTTGTCAGTGGCGGCCTCTACCGTCGGGGACATGAATGCCATGGGGGTGCGCATGACGGTGGATCAGGTGCTTGCACTGGCTCCTGACGAGGCCTCGCGCAGCGCGGGAAGCAAGCTCGGCACGGCCGGACCGTGGTCCGGCACGGGCTCCGGCGACGGCGCCGTCTGGGGCCTGTGCCAGGGCAGCGGCAGCGCGCCGTACCGGACGGTCGTCGACACCACGGGGCCCGCGTACCTGTGCAGCTGCCCCAGCCGCAGGTCCCCGTGCAAGCACGCGCTCGGGCTGCTGCTGCTCCAGGCCTCGGACGGCACGGCCGTCGAGGACGCCACCGTGCCCGAGTGGGCCGGAACCTGGCTCGCCACCCGACGCGGGCGCCCGGAGAGCACGTCCCGGGAGACCCGGGCGGGCGCCGCGCCCGAAGGCCCGGCGGATCCCGAGGCCGCGCGCCGCAGGGCCGAGCGGCGGGCCGCCCGGATCACCTCGGGCGCGCAGGAGCTCGAGCAGCGGCTCGCCGACCTGCTGCGCGGCGGTCTGGCGGCGGCCGAGCAGTCCGGGTACGGACTGTGGGAGGAGACGGCGGCCCGCATGGTCGACGCCCAGGCGCCGGGACTCGCCGGGCGCGTCCGGGAGTTGGCCTCGATACCTGGCTCGGGACCCGGCTGGCCCGTGCGGCTCCTGGAGGAGTGCGCGCTGACCCATCTCCTCGACCGCGCCTGGCTCACCGCCGACCGGCTGCCCGCCCCGTTCGCGACGACCGTACGGACCCGGGTCGGCCTCACCGCCCCGGCCGACGGCGCCCCGGTGCGGGACCACTGGCTCGTCCTCGCGCAGTACGACGCGGCCGACGCCCGGCTGACCACCCGGCGCATCTGGCTGCACGGCACGACGAGCGGGCGCACGGCGCTGCTCCTGTCCTTCGGCGCGGCGGGCCGGGCTCCCCGGCTGGCCCTGCCCGTGGGCGCGGTGCTCGACGGTGAGGTCATGCCGTACGCGGGCTCAGGCCGGCTGCGCGCGGAGCCGGGCGAGCAGTTCGTCCCGGTCGCCGTCCCCGCGGCCCCGCCGCCGGGCGGCCCGGTGGGCGAGGCCCTCGACGCGTACGGCCGCGCGCTGCACGAGGACCCGTGGCTGGACTCCTGGCCCGTGACGCTGAGCGAGGTCGTTCCCGCGCGTGCGGAGTACGGCTGGCAGCTCGCCGACGCGGACGGCCGCGAGGCCCTCCCGCTGACGCCCACCGCCCAGTCGAGGCCGGGGCTCTGGCGCCTCGTCGCCCTGTCGGGCGGCGCTCCGGTCACGGTCTTCGGGGAGTGCGGGCACCGGGGGTTCACCCCCCTCGCCGCCTGGTCCCCGGAGACCCCCGGAGAGACGGTCCCGCTGATATGACATCCGCCCACCGCACCCGGCCCCCCGACCGGAGGACCCTGATGGAGAAGAGCACGACGCCGCCCACCACCGTGGTTCTCCCGACGACCGCTCCCACCAGCGCCGTTCCCACGGCCACCGTTCCAACTCCCGCCGGGCCCACGGCCGACGGCAGTGGGAACGGGGGCCTCTGGGAGGAGCTCGTCACCTCGGCACTGCTCGGTACGGACCGGCGCCCGCCCGCCGGGCTCGCCGGGACGGCGGCCGGGGAGCTGCCCGGCACCCTCCTCGACGCCGCCGCGCTGCACACCGTACGGCGGAGGGCCGGGCTGCGCCCCGGGCCCGCCGCCCCACCTCCGGAACCCGCGCCCGCGGACCCGCGCAGACCGCTGCCCCCGGCGGCCCGGCGGCGGCTCGACCAGTTGCTCGCAGGCCGCGCCGCACCTTCGCCCGCCGGGCGGCGCGGGGCCGCCCCCGATCTCGCCGAACTGCTCCCGCAGTGGCTGGCCCTCGCCAACGAGCGCGGATACAAGGCCCCGGCCGCAGGCCTGCCCGCTCTCCTCGACGCGGCGCGGGCCCGTACCGATCTGCGGCCCCAGGCGCTCCGGCTCGCCGGACCGCGCGGCCTGTGGCTGGCCCGCCTCAACCCCGAGTGGAGGTTCGCCCTCCGCGGCGCGGGCGCGGGCGGCTCCCTCCCGGCTCCGGGCGACCGGGAGGGGGTGCGCGCCCTGTGGGACGAGGGCCTGTTCGCCGAGCGGGTGGCCCTGCTCTCCGCCGTGCGGGCGGAGGACCCGGCGGCCGGTCTCGCCCTCCTCGCGTCCACCTGGTCCGCCGAGCGGGCCGAGGACCGGCTGATGTTCGTCGACTCGCTGCGGTCCGGACTCTCGGCGGCGGACGAGGAGTTCCTCGAGGCGGCCCTCGGCGACCGCAGCCGTAACGTCCGCGCGACCGCCGCCGAACTGCTGTCCGCCCTGCCGGCCTCGGCGTTCGCGGGCCGGATGGCGGCCCGCGCGATCACCTGCGTCGGACTCGACCGGACGGCGGAGTCGCCGACGATCATCGTGGAGGCGCCGCACGAGTGCGACACGGCCATGCAGCGGGACGGCCTCGTGGCGTCGCCGCCGGCCGGGCGGGGCGAGCGGTCCTGGTGGCTGGGCCAGCTCGTCGAGGCCGCCCCGCTGTCGTGCTGGCCGCTCCGGTTCAGGGGGCGCGGCCCGGAGGAGATCGTGGCGCTTCCGGTCGCCGACGACTGGCGGGACGAACTGCACGCGGCCTGGTGCAGGGCGGCAGTACGGCAGCGGGACGCTGCCTGGTCGCGCGCGCTGCTCGGTTCTCCGGCGACCCCGCCCGCGACGGGTCCCGGCACCGCGTCTCTGGCCGAGCGGGCCCAGCTCCTGTCGACGCTCCCTCCGGGGGAACGGGCTCGCTGGGTCGCCTCGTTCATCGCGGCGCACGGCCTGTCGGAGGCGTTCCAGCTGCTCGGCGTCTGCGAGGTGCCCTGGGCGGAGCCGCTGGGCGGGGCGGTGATCGACGCCCTCGACATCGCGCGCGAGGCGGGCAGTTATCCCTGGAGCTTCAGCGGGGTGATGGGCCTCGCGGAGCGCTGCCTCGCCCCGGAGGCGGCACGGCAGCTGGAGTCGCTGACGGCCAGGCCGGACGAGGCGGAGGACACCTCGCCCGGTGCGGGCGGCTACTGGTCGGAGGCCTTTCAGCGCCTGGTCTCGACGCTCCGCCTGCGCGCGGCGATGAGAGCCGAACTCCTGGACATGGAACCGTCACCGGACTCCGCCGAAGGGCAGCTTTCTGCGCCGCCGTCCCCCTGACACGACGAAGGCCCTCCCGTGGAACGCTTCGGGAGGGCCCTGAGGCCGTGAGGCGCACGAGCGCCGGAAGGCGCGGCGGCGCGGCGCGAAGCGCGGCGGCTGGGACGCGGCCGCGCCGGAACGGGTTACGCGGCCACGCGGACGTTCGCGTTCACCCAGTCCACGATGGACGTCGTCGTGGCGCCCGGCGTGAAGATCTCCGCCACGCCCTTCTCCTTCAGCGGCGCGATGTCCGCGTCCGGGATGATGCCGCCGCCGAAGACCTTGATGTCCTCCGCCTCGCGGTCCTTGAGGAGTTCCAGGACCTTCACGAACAGCGTGTTGTGCGCCCCGGAGAGGATCGAGAGGCCGATCGCGTCGGCGTCCTCCTGGATCGCGGTGTCGACGATCTGCTCGGGCGTCTGGTGGAGCCCGGTGTAGATGACCTCCATGCCGGCGTCGCGGAGTGCCCGCGCGATCACCTTGGCCCCGCGATCGTGGCCGTCGAGACCCGGCTTGGCGACGACCACGCGGATCGGACCGCTCACACCCATCACTGCCTCCACATGCGACCCCCGCGCCTGATTGCCGGGGAGGTGAACGAACGTTATCTCCAGCATCTCGCACCGGGCCGTTTCGCGGAGGCGAGCGAGGGGGAAATCACACGTGGGACATGTTCGCTCCGCGCCGTTCCCCGCTTACGGGCCCTCCTCCTGGGCCCACCAGCCGCAAGCGGGGCCCGGTCGCGAAGGGAGCCGCGACGAGGTCCGCCGCGCCTCCGTGCCGCCGTCCGTGCGGCGCGGAGGCGCGGCGCACCGGCGTGCCGTGCGGCCCCGCGTGCCGTTTCGGGAGGCCGGCCATGGAGCTCAGCAAGGTCACCGGTCTGATGAAGGCCACCGCGCTGGAGCTGGCGATCCTCACCGGACACCTCGTTCTGTACCCGTCCGGGATCGTCGCCGAGCGCCTCTCTCCCGCCGCTTCCCCGACGACGATCGCCCCCGGCCGGCGCCCGGTCGTTCTCCTGCACGGCTTCGGGGACAACCGCTCGGTCTTCGTCCTGCTGCGCCGCTCCCTCGCCCGGAACGGCCGCGCCTGTGTCGAGTCGATCAACTACTCCCCGCTCACCTGTGACCTGCGGACCGCCGCCGAGCTGCTCGGCCGCCGGGTGGAGGAGATCCGTACGCGGACGGGACACGCCGAGGTCGACATCGTCGGGCACAGTCTGGGCGGGCTCGTCGCCCGTTATTACGTACAGCGCCTCGGCGGTGACAGCCGGGTACGGACCCTGGTCACGCTCGGCACCCCGCACTCCGGCACCACCGTGGCGCCGCTCGCCGACGCGCATCCGCTGGTGCGGCAGATGCGCCCCGGATCGGCGGTGCTGAGGGAGCTCGCCGAGCCCTCGCCGGGCTGCCGGACCCGGTTCGTGAGCTTCTGGAGCGATCTCGACCAGGTGATGGTGCCGGTGGAGACGGCCCGCCTCGACCACCCCGACCTGCTCGTGCACAACGTGCGGGTCAGCGGGATCGGCCATCTCGCGCTGCCCGTGCATCCGACGGTGGCCGCCGGGGTCCTGGAGGCCCTCGACGCGGGCGGGGCGGACGCCCCGGGAGCCTGGGAGGAGGGGCCCGGAGCCAGCTCCGTCGCCTGACACTCCGGGGCATTTCTTCGAACGCTTCTCGAACACAAGGCCAAAGCTCTTCCCTTGAGCTGGCGAAACACGGCCGATTGCCCTTTTCCTACGGCTCCCGCCCCCTCCGAAGATTGTCCGCCGCGCATACCGCCGGGTACAGTCGCGCCACTGCTTACCCCCGGGACACCCCTCGTCGGGCCGCCCCGGACTGGTCCTGCTGCCGAGGCGAGAGAGACGTTGGTGAACGACCAGCACCCCCACGCCGGGTATGTCGGAGACGGCGCCCACCCCGCCGGAGGCTTCGACACCGACCCCCTGTTCGGCGCCTACGCCGACGGCCGGTCCGACCAGAGCGGACAGTGGGACCTCAGCGGGTACGACACCACCGGCGCGTACGGGACGACGGGGCAGTTCGACACCACGCAGTACGGCCCCGGGCAGTACGACCAGAGCGGCCAGTGGGACACCACCGGGCAGTGGAACACCACCAACACCCACGCCGCCACGAGCGCGTACGGGACGACGACCGGTCAGTACGACGCGGCCCCGCAGTACGACGCCACCACCACGTACGACGCCGCCCCCACGTACGACGCCACCGGGTCGTACGACACCACCGGCCAGTGGGACGCCTCCGCCTGGACCGACACGCAGCACACCGGCCAGTACGAGACCGCCCACTCCGGCGCCTACGCCGCCCAGGGCACGTACGGCCACGAGGCCTACGACACCACCGGCCAGTGGGCCGCCCCCGCCTTCGCGACCGACACCGGCGCCTACGACGCGACCGCGTGGAACCACGCCGCCACGGAAGCCGAGCCGGTCGTCCCCCAGCAGTACAACCCGCAGGCCGAGCACACCGCGGAGTTCGCGCAGTACGAGGACGCCCACGGCGCCGAGGACCTCGCGGAGACGGAATGCGACGGCCCCGAGACCGCGTACGACCTCGCCGACGACGACCGGGACCACGCCGCCGGAGATGACCTCGACGACGAGCCCGCCGTCGAACTCCGCACCGGCTCCCCCGTCGCCGGCCGCCCCGTGCGCCGCTCCTCCGGCGGCGGCCGCGGCCGGCGTCGTACCCCCGCCAAGCGGTCCGCGCTGCTGACCGTCGCCGTCCCCTCCGCGTGCGTCATGGGAGTCGCCGGCATCGCCGCCGCCTCCGTCGGCGGACTCACCGGAACCGGCACCGACGGCGGCCAGAAGAAGGACGACACGACCTCCCTCGCCGCCGCCGACTCGGGCTCCGTCCAGCAGATCGCCGCCAACAACGCGCTCGACACCCAGCTCGCCGCGCTCAGCGCCGACGCCCGCGACTTCGGCGACCGCGCCAGCCGCACCCAGGAACGCATCGACCTCAAGGTCCGCCAGGCCGCCGAGAAGAAGAAGCGCGAGGAGGAGGCCGCCCGCAAGGAGGCGATGCGTCCGAAGTTCCTCCTGCCGGTCAAGCTCCACCAGCTCAGCGCCCGCTACGGCCAGTCCGGCGTCAACTGGATGTCCGTCCACACCGGCATCGACTTCCCCGTGCAGTACGGCACACCCGTGATGGCCGCCACCGACGGCACCGTCCGCACCCAGTGGAACGGCGCCTACGGCAACATGGCGATCGTGACCGCCCCCGACGGCACCGAGACCTGGTACTGCCACCTGAGCAGCACCAAGATCCGCTCGGGTTACGTCAAGGCCGGCGAGGTCATCGCGTACTCCGGCAACTCCGGCAACTCCACCGGCCCCCACCTCCACTTCGAGGTCCGGCCCGGCGGCGGCTCAGCGATCGACCCGCTGGCCTGGCTCCGCAGCCACGGTCTCGACCCGACCGGCTGACCCGCCTTCCCTTACGCATGACGGAGGGCCCCGGCCGAAGCCGGGGCCCTCCGTCATTCCGCTGCGACTACAGCTTCTCGACCGGCGCGTACCGCAGCAGCAACCGCTTCGGCTTCTCGTCACCGAAGTCGATCGTCGCCTCGGCGTCGGCGCCCATGCCCTTCATCGCCATGACCGTGCCGAGCCCGAACTGGTCGTGCGTGACCCGGTCGCCGACCTGGAGCGAGATCACCGGCTTCTCCCCGGCGCGCCGGGTGGCGAAGCCCGAGGGGCCGGAACGCGAACGGGACGAGGAGAGCGAGGACGTGATCCCCGACGTCGGCCCGGCGGGCTTCGCCATCGGACCGGTCCGCTTCCACTCCAGGTACGCGGTCGGGATCTCCTCCAGGAAACGCGAGGCCGGGTTGTACGAGGGCTGGCCCCAGGCACTGCGCATCGACGACCGCGTGAGGTAGAGCCGCTCACGGGCGCGCGTGATGCCGACGTACGCGAGGCGCCGCTCCTCCTCCAGCTCCTTCGCCTGGCCGAGGGCGCGCATGTGCGGGAAGACGCCGTCCTCCATGCCGGTCAGGAACACCACGGGGAACTCGAGGCCCTTCGCGGTGTGCAGCGTCATCAGGGTGATGACGCCCCGGCCCTCCTCGTCCTCGTCCGGGATCTGGTCGGAGTCGGCGACGAGAGCGACCTTCTCCAGGAACTCGGCGAGGGTCGCGGGCTCCTCGCCGCGCTCCTGCTCGAACTCGAGCGCCACGGCCGCGAGTTCCTGCAGGTTCTCGATGCGGGTCTCGTCCTGCGGGTCGGTCGAGGCCTGGAGCTCGGCCAGATAGCCCGTGCGCTCCAGGACGGCCTCCAGGACGACGGCGGGTCCCGCGCCGGACTCGACGACCGTGCGCAGCTCGTCCATGAGCACGTTGAAGCGCTTCACGGCGTTCGCCGAGCGGGCGGCCATGCCGTACGCCTCGTCGACCCGCTTCAGGGCCTGCGGGAAGGTGATCTTCTCGCGGAGCGAGAGGGCGTCGATCATCGCCTCTGCCCGCTCGCCGATGCCCCGCTTGGGGACGTTGAGGATGCGGCGGAGCGGGACGTTGTCCTCGGGGTTCGCGAGGACGCGCAGGTAGGCGAGGACGTCCCGGACCTCCTTGCGCTCGTAGAAGCGCACGCCGCCGACGACCTTGTAGGGCAGTCCGACGCGGATGAAGATCTCTTCGAAGACACGGGACTGGGCGTTCGTCCGGTAGAAGACGGCTACGTCCCCGGCCTTGGCCTCGCCCGTGTCCGTGAGCCGGTCGATCTCGTCGGCGACGAACTGGGCCTCGTCGTGCTCGGTGTCGGCGACGTATCCGGTGATCTGCGCGCCCGCGCCCGCGTTCGTCCACAGGTTCTTGGGGCGGCGGGACTCGTTGCGCTCGATGACGGCGTTGGCCGCGGAGAGGATCGTCTGCGTGGAGCGGTAGTTCTGCTCCAGGAGGATCGTGGTGGCGTCCGGGTAGTCCTCCTCGAACTGGAGGATGTTGCGGATCGTCGCGCCGCGGAAGGCGTAGATCGACTGGTCGGCGTCACCGACGACGCACAGCTCGGCCGGGCCGAGGTCCTCGTATCCCGTGCCGACGAGCTCCCGCACCAGCGTGTACTGGGCGTGGTTGGTGTCCTGGTACTCGTCGACGAGGACGTGCCGGAACCGGCGGCGGTAGTGCTCGGCGACGTCGGGGAACGCCTGGAGCAGGTGCACCGTCGTCATGATGATGTCGTCGAAGTCCAGGGCGTTGGCCTCGCGCAGCCGCGCCTGGTACATCCGGTACGCCTCGGCGAGCGTCTTCTCGAAACCGTCGACGGCCTGGTCGGCGAAGGTCTCCTCGTCGATCAGCTCGTTCTTGAGGTTCGAGATCTTGGCGCTGAACGACTTCGGCGGGAACTTCTTCGGGTCGAGGTCCAGGTCCCGGCAGACCAGGGACATCAGCCGCTTGGAGTCGGCGGCGTCGTAGATCGAGAAGGAGGAGGTGAAGCCCAGCTTCTTCGACTCGCGGCGCAGGATGCGGACACAGGCGCTGTGGAACGTCATGACCCACATGGCGTTGGCGCGCGGGCCGACGAGGTGCTCGACGCGCTCCTTCATCTCGCCCGCGGCCTTGTTCGTGAAGGTGATCGCCAGTATCTGGCCGGGGTGCACGTGCCGCGTGCCCAGGAGGTGGGCGATGCGGTGGGTGAGCACCCGGGTCTTGCCGGAGCCGGCGCCGGCGACGATGAGCAGCGGGGTGTCGGTGTGGACGACGGCGGCGCGCTGCTGCTCGTTCAGCCCGTCCAGGAGCGCGGCGGGGTCCACGACGGGGCGGGGGGCGCCGTCCCGGTAGTGGGAGTCCCGGGCGGGCGGAGGCACGTCGAAGTGCTCCCCGAAGAGGTCGTGCGGGACCTCCTCCACGGCCGGGGAGCCGTGCTCGTGGTCCTCGGGGTGGGGCGGGGGCTCCTCCGAGGAGTGGTTCTGGAGGCCGGCCAGGAAGCTGTCGTCAAAGAGGCTGCTCATCGCCTCACGAGTCTAGGACGCCCCACCGACATCCGGGCCCGCCTTCGGGACGGTCTCTGTGGAAGCGCTCACACCCAGAGGGTCGCGATGAAGATGTTCGCCGTGGTCAGGCCGCCGACGGCGGCGAAGAGGCCCTTGTCGACCTTCTCCTCGTCGCGCTTCACGTAGACCAGACCGAGGATCACGACGAGGACGGCCAGCTTGATGCCGATCTTGAGGTTGTTGACGGTCTGGTCGTCCGCCTGGTTCAGGCCGACGAGTGCGACGCCGGTGACCAGCATGGTCAGCGCGCCGTGCAGCATCGCGGGGCTGAAGCGGGGCGTACCGGCTCCCATCGCCTTCATCTGGGTGAGGAACCCGCCCAGCAGGGAGGCGATACCGATGATGTGCAGGGCGACGAAGACATTGATGAGTACGTCCATGGGGCGGAGCCTAACCGGGCCCCTAGCACCGCCCTCGGGCCGGGTCCACCCGCTCCGGTGCTTCGGTCGGCCGACCGCCGCAATGTTCCCCGGTCCGGCACTCCGGACGAAAAAGAGCGGTCCTCGACCGTCAACTGTCACCAATAGCGGTCAACTCACCGTGCGGCCGTGACCCCAGGTTTAGCGTCCTCCACCAGGTGGCCGGCTCCCCACCACCGCCGGCGATCCGGCGATTGTCGGTCGCCCCCGCCGAGGAACCCGGCGGCGGTCCGTCTCCCCTGTGCGGTCCGCCGTCGGCCCCCGGTGGGCCCGTTCCCCTCAGGCAGAGGATGTGACCCGCCCTCGTGGCAGCACACCGAAAACCCAAGCAGTCGCCCCTCGGTGGACAGGCGGTCCGCACCGCCGCCACCCTGGCCCTCGCCTCCGCCGCGACCACGACCCTCTTCGAGGGATCCGCGCACGCCGAGCCCCGGCCGACCACCGCCCAGGTCAAGGCGAAGGTCGACCGGCTCTACGAGGAGGCCGAGGTCGCCACCGAGCGGTACAACGGGGCGAAGGAGAAGGCCGACGAGGCACGCGCCTCGTTCGACCGGCTGCGCGACGAGGCCGCCCGCAGAACCCAGCGGCTCAACACCGCCCGGGACCGGCTCGGGGCCATGGCCGCCGCCCAGTACCGGTCCAGAGGCCTCGACCCCGCCGTGCGGCTCGCCCTCACCTCCGACCCCGTCGAGTACCTGGAGCGGGCCGCGCTCGCCGAGAAGGCCGGGGACCGGCAGGCCGCCGCCGTCAGCGCGGTACGGCGGGAACTCGGCGCAATCCGGCAGTTGCGCGCCGAGTCGGAGGGGCGCCTGACCTCGCTGCGCGAGCACGAGACGGAGCTACGGCGCCAGAAGGCGGCCGTACTCGGCAAGCTCCAGGCGGCACGGACCCTGCTCGCCCGGCTGACCGCAGAGGAACGGGCCCGCTACGAGGCGGCCGCGGCGGGCCGGGACGGCAGCGGCGGCTCGGCAGGCGCCCCGGACGGTACGACCTCCGGCGGCTCCGCACCCGTCCGCGCCGACCGCTCCTCGGGAGGCGAGCGCGCATCGGTGACCGCCCCGAACCCACGGGCCGCCGAGGCCATCTCCTTCGCCCGCGCCCAGCTCGGCAAGCCGTACGTGTGGGGCGCGACGGGCCCCTCCGGGTACGACTGCTCGGGCCTCACCCAGGCCGCCTGGCGCGCCGCGGGCATCTCCCTGCCTCGGACCACGTACACCCAGATCAACGCCGGCCAACGCGTCTCCCGCGCCCAGCTCGCCCCCGGTGACCTGGTCTTCTTCTACTCCGGCATCAGCCATGTCGGGCTCTACATCGGCGGCGGCCAGATGATCCACGCTCCCCGGCCGGGCGCCCCGATCCGGGTCGCCCCGATCGACGAGATGCCCTTCGCCGGGGCGACCCGAGTGAGCTGACGGACCGGCCGGCCGACGCGGACCCGGCCGCCCGGCCGCCCGGCTCAGGCCCTGCGGCGGTTCAGACCAGGCGGCGGGCGGTCGCCCAGCGGGTCAGCTCGTGCCGGTTGGAGAGCTGGAGCTTGCGGAGCACCGCCGAGACATGGGACTCGACGGTCTTCACCGAGATGTAGAGCTGCTTGGCGATCTCCTTGTACGCGTACCCCCGGGCGATCAGCCGCAGCACCTCCCGCTCCCGCTGGGTCAGCCGGTCCAGGTCCTCGTCCACCGGCGGCGCGTCCGTCGACGCGAAGGCGTCCAGGACGAAGCCGGCGAGCCGCGGGGAGAACACGGCGTCGCCCTCCTGGACCCGGAAGATCGAGTCGACCAGGTCGGTCCCGGTGATCGTCTTGGTGACGTAGCCACGGGCACCGCCGCGGATCACCCCGATCACGTCCTCGGCCGCGTCGGAGACCGACAGGGCGAGGAAGCGGACCGGGTCCTCCGACGCCCCCATCAGGTTCGCGCAGCGCCGCAGCACCTCCACCCCGCCGCCGCCCGGAAGGTGCACGTCGAGGAGGACGACCTCGGGCCGGGTCGCCGTGATGACGGTGACGGCCTGGTCGACGTCGGCCGCCTCGCCGACCACCTCGACGCCGGTGACCTCGGTGCGGCCGATCTCGGCCTGCACCCCCGTACGGAACATCCGGTGGTCGTCGACGAGCACCACGCGCACCCTGCGCCCCGTGCCCGCCGCCCCCGCATCGGTTCCGGTCGCTGTCCCGGTCTCGTCGCTCATCCGTCCGCCCTCTCCATCTCAAGCTCCACTTCGGTGCCCCCGCCCTGCGCGGACCGCAGCCGGGCCGTACCGCCGTGGCGCTGCATCCGGCCGATGATCGATTCTCGTACGCCCATCCTGTCCTCGGGCACCGAGTCCAGGTCGAAGCCCGGCCCCCGGTCCCGCACCGAGACGAAGACCGTGCGGCCCTCCACCTCGGCGTACACCTGCACGGCCCCGCCCTCGCCACCGTACTTGGCGGCGTTGACCATCGCCTCGCGCGCGGCCTGAATCTGCGCGACCAGTCCGTCGTCGAGCGGACAGTCACCGACGACGACCACCTCAAGGGGGACGCCGTGCTTGTCCTCGACCTCCGCCGCGGCCTTCTTCACCGCCTCCGCGAGGGTGTCGGGTTCCTCGTCCCTGCCGGTTCCCTCGGGCTTGTAGAGCCAGTTCCGCAGCTCCCTCTCCTGGGCCCGGGCGAGGCGGCGCACCTCGCCGGCGTCGTCGGCGCTGCGCTGGATCAGGGTGAGGGTGTGCAGCACGGAGTCATGGACGTGGGCCGCCACCTCGGCGCGCTCCTGGGCGCGGATGCGCATGGTCCGCTCCTCCGTGAGGTCCTGCGACATCCGGACCAGCCAGGGTCCCGCGAGCAGGGCTATCCCGGTGAGGACCGCGACGGCGGCGGTGAGGGCCGTGCCGAGCTGGGCGACGGAGCCGCGGACCACGACGAAGACCGCGAGGCCCGTGCCCACCAGTGCGACGCCGACGAGTCCGCGGGCGAGGTGGAAGGCGCGCCGGCGACGCCCGACGTCGGTCCAGCTGGCCCGGCGGGCGTTGTCCGCCTGTCTCCAGACCAGGACCACGCCGACGCAGATCAGGATCGTCGGCCAGACGTACCGCCCGCTGTCGCTGTCGACGTTGATGTTCCCGACGAGGACCGCGCCGCCGATGGCCAGGGCTATCAGGGCGAAGATCTGTCCCCGGTCGGGCTTGCGCAGTCTGCGCCGCCCGTCCGGGGTGGTCTCGAACACGGGGCGCGGGGCGGTCCGGCCGCCGACACCGAGCGGGACGACGATCCAGAACGCCGCGTAGATCAGAACCCCCAGGCCGTCCATGAAGAAGAGGACGATGAAGAGCACCCGCACCCAGACGACCGGCAGGCCGAGGTGGCCGGCGAGGCCGCGGGCGACACCGCCGAGCCACCGCCCGTCGGCGCTCCTGTAGAGCCTGCGCACGGGCGGTTCGTCGGTCTCGGTGACACGAGCGGCTGCGGACATGCATTGATCGTCACACGTGGGGCCCGCCCGGGACATCAGGGTCTGCCCTGAGATCGCCCCTGGTACCGGCTCGGGGAAGAGGGGGCGCCGAATATCAGGGTCGGGCCAGGGTCGGCCCCGGTGCCGCTCGGCGTCACGGGCCGTCACCATGGAGGCATGACGAGTTCGATGCCTTCGCAGCACGAGGCCCCGCCGCCGGCGGAGGCCGTCTCCGCCCCGCCCCTGCGGCGCTCGCGCGGCAGCAAGGTCGTGGGCGGTGTCTGCGGCGGCCTCGGCCGGTACTTCGACCTGGACCCGGTGATCTTCCGCGTCGCGGTCGGCGTGCTGGCGGTGCCGGGCGGCCTCGGGCTGATCTTCTACGGCTTCGCCTGGCTGCTGCTCCCGCTCGCGGGCGAGGAGGAGAATGAGGGGCGGAGGCTGCTGACCGGACGGGTCTCCGGCGCCTCGCTCGCCGCCCTGCTGATGGCCCTGGTGGGCTGCGGGATCTTCCTGTCGATGCTGCACAGCGGGTCGATGGTGGGCTCCGCCCTGCTCGTGGCGTTCGTGGTGTGCGCGGCGGCGGTCTGGTCGCGGCGCCGGCAGGCCGGCGCGGTGGAGCCGGAGGGCCGGGTGGAATCCGCCGCCGCCGCACTCGCGGTCTCGGAGGCACCGCCGGAGACGAAGGCCCCGCCGCTGGTCGAGTTCCCCTCCTGGTGGAAGGACCCGATAGTCAAGGACGGCTCGACGGGCAAGGTGGCCGTCGGCTACCTGTGGGGACCGCACGGCGTCCTGGACGCGGACGGCAGGGTGAACGGCGAGGAGCCGAAGCCCGGCAGCCAGTGGGGGCCCGATCCGGCGGCGCCCGGGCGTCCCGAGCCCTCGATCCGGCGGAGCCCGGTCTCCATCGGTGGCCTCGTCCAGCTGCTCGCCATGGTCGCGGCCGTTCTCGGCACCGCGCTGACCTGGGAGACCGAGCCGCTCGGGACGAGCCTGCAGACCGGTCTGGTGGCCGCCCTCGCGGTCTTCGGTCTCGGCCTGGTCGTCAGCAGCTTCCTGGGAAGGACGGGGTTCGGCACGATCTTCCAGACCGTGATCACGGCAGCCCTGCTGGCGCTGGCCACGGCCCTGCCCGACCGGATCACCACCGAGTGGATCCGGGAGACCTGGGCACCGACGTCCATCACGGCCGTGCAGCCGCACTACGAGGTGGGCACCGGGGTCGGCACGCTCGATCTGTCCCGGCTTCCCGTCCCGGCGGGCACGACGGTGACGACGGCGGCCGGGGTGGGCGCCGGGCAGCTCAAGGTGATCGTCCCGAAGAACGCGGTGGTGAAGCTGCGTGCCGAGGTGGCCCTCGGCGACGTGCAGCTGCCGGGCCGGCCTCCCAACGACATCGACATCGCGCCGGACCGCGACGAGACCCACACGCTCGCCCCGCCGGCCGGGACCACCCCGGCGGGCACCCTGGACCTCTCGCTCGAGGTCGGCATCGGACAGGTGGAGGTCACCCGTGCTGCTTCATGAGTTCCGCCCCGGCCGACTGCTCGTCGGCGTCACCGCCCTGACCCTGGCGGCCGTCTACGCCGGCGATGCCACCGGCTCCTGGACGACCCCGTGGTACGTGGTGGTCCCGGTGCTCTGCGTCGGTCTCGGCACGGCCGGGCTGGCGACCTGGGTCGCCTATCGAATACGGCGCCGCTCGGCGAGGAGCCGGTCCAGCGACAGCACGGACGCGCCGGCCAGCAGCAGCGGGAGCCAGGCCATCAGATAGGCGAGGTCGTTGCCGAGGTAGTACGGGTTCACCTGCCAGCTCACGGTCAGCCAGAGGCTCAGCGAGATCAGCGCGCCCCCGAGCGCCGCCAGGCGTGCGAAGAGACCGAGGAGCGTCCCGATCCCGACGGCGAGCTCCCCGAAGGCGATGGCGTACCCGAAGCCGGTGGGATTCTCGAGGGCGAGGTCGACCAGGGCGGGAATGGCCGAGGAGTCCCGGACGCCTCGCATCGTCTCGCCGATGGAGCCACTGCCGGTGTCCGCGAGGAAGGCGGAGTCGGTGAGCTTGTCGAGCGCGGCGTAGACGAAGGTGACGCCGAGGAAGAGCCGCAACGGAAGGAGCGCGTAGCGGGAGGCGACGGCCTTCCACTCGTCGACGGAGGCCTTCCACCCTCCCGGGGCGGCCTTCCACCGGGCACGACGTCCGGGGTCACCGTCGCCGACGGTGGCATTGCCGGCCGTGCCGTTGCGGGCGGTGCCGTTGCCAGCCGTGCCGTTCCTGCCGTCGCCTGTGTCGTCCGCCCGATCCGCCTGTCCCGTCATCGTCGGTCACCTCTCCACGCCCCGCACGAGTGTTCGCGGAACGATTCTCCCCGCATCCTCGCTCCGGGGACACGCGAAGGGGCCGGACGCTCAGTCGACGACGTCGATCGTGACCCGGTTGGTCTCGACACCGGCCGCCGTCACGACCGAGACCTCCACCCTGCCCGGCTCCACGTCCGCCGGGAGCGGGACGGTCAGGGCCGCGTCGGTGGGGTTGGCGAAGCCGCCCGGGACCGGGACCAGCGGCACGTGGGCGTGGACGGGGCCGACGCGGACGACCAGCCGGGTGAGCGGGTCGGGTGCGCCGGCGCCGGGCGGGACGAAGCCGCAGCCTCGGATCTCGATGTCGTCGCCCGTCCGGATCGGGGCGTCGAGGTCACCCGCCTCACGGGACCGGACCACGGAGTGGATCGTGGGGCGGACGCCCTCGGTGAGCTTCGCGGCCAGGTACCAGGCCGCGGAGCCGCCGAGGAGGAGCACGAGGGACCACGGCACCTGGGGAAGCGCGTCGGGGTGGCGGGCCAGCCCGACGGCGGTCAGGGCCAGGACGGAACCGGAGACGAGGAGGTACTGGACGTCGGCGAGGCAGGCCCGGCCGCTGTCGTCGCAGAGCAGATCGGCGGCGCGCGGACGGTCGGCGCGCACCTTCTGGAGGCGGCGGGACGCGATCCCCGCCGTGACGACGAGACGGGCGGTCACCGTGACGGCCGACACCAGGGCGAGGACGGTCAGCAGACCGGCACCGCGGCCCAGACCGAAGGCGGTCGCGCCCGGTGCGAGGAAGGCCAGGAAGAGGAGGGTGTATCCGAGGAGCAGGAGCCAGGCGGCGGCGACGGCGCGGGTGGTGGAGAGCCGGTTGTCCTCACCGATCAGAGGGGCGAGGGGACCCCCGCGGGAGCGGTGGGCGTGGGCGGCGACGCTGAGGAGGGCGGCGATGACCAGGGCGGTGCAGAGTCCGGCCGTGCGGGCGCCGGTCCAGCCGCTCGCGACGGCGGTGAGGGCCTGGCCGAGGAGGAGGGCCAGGACGGTGCCCCAGACGGCGCCGAGGCTGCCGCGCCGCACCCGGTCGAGCCAGGCCACCCCGGCCTCCCGGCCGTGGGCGGAGACCGCGCGGGCGGACTGGGCGAGCTCGTCGGAGACCCATTGGCGAGCGGCGACCGGCGAGTGGGCGACGGCCGCGGGGACGCCGTGCCCTGCGGCGAGTTCGTCGCGCCGGGCGAGGAAGGCGGCGACGGCGCGACGGTGGCCGGCCTGTCCGCAGTGGGCGCAGCCGGCGCATGCCGTCGCGTGCTCGCCGTACTGTCTCGCCTCTTGAACCGCCACGGTGCTCACTTCCCGAGCTCACTTCACGACACGTACCGGTGCGGCCCTGGGGTCAACCGGCCGTTGATTCCACGGAATTGTGTCGTACTGGCGGCTCCCGCGCGTGCCGCGTGCGCCCCGCTCGGGAGTGATTGCCGCGCCATCTCATTGACGTACAGAAGGGTGAAGCGATGGTGTTACGACAGGAGTTCGGGCTCCGCTCGGCTGATCCTGCGCCAGAGGGGCTGGTAGTTGATCCAGGCGACGAGGTCGCTGCCGAGCTGTTCGCGGGTGGCGACGGCCTCGCGGTGGTCGATGAGGACCGGTTTGCCGGCCGCTCGTGCGGTCAGCTGTACCTGGGCGCAGCGTTCCAGGGCGATGAACCACCAGGCCGCCGCGTCGACGGAGGTGCCGACGGTGAGGAGCCCGTGGTTGCGGAGCACGATCGCTTTGAAGGCGCCCAGGGCGACGGCGATCCGGCGGGCCTCCTCGGTGTCGACGGTGACTCCTGTGTAGGCGTCGTAGAGGGCGTGGTCCTGGTAGAAGGCGCAGGCCTCCTGGGTGATCGGGTCGAGGAGTTCGCCGAGTGCGGCCAGGGCCCGTCCGTGGAGGGAGTGGGTGTGGGCGACAGCGACGGCGTCGGGCCGGGCCCGGTGGACCGCGGCGTGCACGGTGAACGCGGCCTGGTTGACGTGCCGGCCGCCCCGGAGGACCTGTCCTTCGCCGTTGACCAGGATGAGGTCGCCCGCGGCCACCTCCTCGAACGGGGCGCCGAAGGGGTTCACCCAGAAGCATTCGGGGTACTCGGGGTCGCGGGCGGTGATGTGGCCCGAGACGCCCTCCTCGTAGCCGAACCGTCCGAAGAGCCTGAGCGCGCCCGCGAGCCGCTGTTTGCGGTGGACGCGTTCCTCCTCCGCCGTCGCGTGGACGGGCGGCATGGCGAAGTGGAGCCGGTCGAGGGGGACGGGGTCGGGTATCACGCTCATGCGCCGGAAGGTAACGCCCGGCCGGGCAAGTCACCAGAGCCCGGACACGACGAAGCCGCCGCCCCGGTTGCCCGGGACGGCGGCCTCATGCACGTGCGGGAGCGACTACTCCCACTCGATGGTGCCCGGCGGCTTGCTGGTGACGTCGAGGACGACGCGGTTGACGTCGGCGACCTCGTTGGTGATGCGGGTGGAGATCTTGGCCAGCACGTCGTACGGCAGACGCGACCAGTCGGCCGTCATGGCGTCCTCGGAGGAGACGGGACGCAGCACGATCGGGTGGCCGTAGGTGCGGCCGTCGCCCTGGACGCCCACGGAGCGGACGTCGGCGAGCAGGACGACCGGGCACTGCCAGATCTCGCGGTCGAGGCCGGCCGCGGTGAGCTCCTCGCGGGCGATGGCGTCGGCCTCGCGCAGCAGGTCCAGGCGCTCCTTGGTGACCTCGCCGACGATGCGGATGCCGAGGCCGGGGCCGGGGAACGGCTGGCGCTGGACGATCTCCTCGGGCAGGCCGAGCTCCTGGCCGACCATGCGGACCTCGTCCTTGAAGAGCTGGCGGAGCGGCTCGACGAGCTCGAACTCCAGGTCCTCGGGGAGGCCGCCCACGTTGTGGTGGGACTTGATGTTGGCGGTTCCGGTGCCGCCGCCGGACTCGACGATGTCCGGGTAGAGCGTGCCCTGGACGAGGAACGCGACGTCCTCGCCGGTGCCGGCCGACTCGGCGACGATCTCGGCCTGCGCCTGCTCGAAGACCCGGATGAACTCGCGGCCGATGATCTTCCGCTTGGTCTCGGGGTCGGAGACGCCGGCGAGGGCGGTGAGGAACCGCTCCTGCGCGTCGACGACCTTGAGGTTGACGCCGGTGGAGGCGACGAAGTCCTTCTCGACCTGCTCGGTCTCGCCCTTGCGCATGAGGCCGTGGTCGACGTACACGCAGGTGAGCTGCGAGCCGATGGCCTTCTGCACGAGCGCGGCGGCCACGGCGGAGTCGACGCCGCCGGAGAGGCCGCAGACGGCGCGCTTGTTGCCGACCTGGGCGCGGATGGCCGCGACCTGCTCCTCGATCACGTTGCCCGTGGTCCAGCTGGGCTCGATGCCGGCGCCGCGGTAGAGGAAGTGCTCCAGGATCTGCTGGCCGTGCGTGGAGTGCAGCACCTCGGGGTGGTACTGGACGCCGTACAGCTTCTTCTCGTCGTTCTCGAAGGCGGCGACCGGCACGACGTCCGTGGACGCGGTGACGGAGAAGCCCTCGGGGGCGGCGGAGCAGGCGTCGCCGTGCGACATCCACACGGACTGCTCGACCGGGGTGCCCTCGAAGAGGGTGGAGCCGGCCTTGGAGACGTGCAGCGGGGTCCGGCCGTACTCGCGGGCGCCGGTGTTGTCGACGGTGCCACCGAGGGTCGTCGCCATCAGCTGGAAGCCGTAGCACATACCGAAGACGGGGATGCCCGCCTCGAAGAGGGCGCGGTCGAGACGGGGGGCGTTCTCCGCGTACACGGAGGACGGGCCGCCGGAGAGGATGATCGCCTTGGGGTTCTTGGCCAGCATCTCGGCCACCGGCATGGTGGACGGGACGATCTCGCTGTAGACCCGGGCCTCACGGACGCGGCGGGCGATGAGCTGGGCGTACTGGGCGCCGAAGTCGACAACGAGGACTACGTCCGGGTTGGAGACGTCGGGCGCGGCAGCGGGAGTCGCTGATGACACTACGGCGGCCTTCCGGCGGTAGGGAGCGTCCCCCGAGAGGGGGGTTATTTGTCGATTCTACCGGCGCGCCGCCGACGCTTTTCGTCTCACCATCCGAACCCGGTTTGGCCCGCGCTCGTCGTCGGGGTCCATACTGTCGGCATGCGCGAGTTCACGACCTTCGTCTTTACCTATGGCAACCGGCCCACCGGCTGCCATGGTCGTGCTGCTTGAGCAACTGACAAGCGACTTCCCAGGCGCCCCGGGCCGACAGGCCCGGGGCGTTCTGCGTTTTCCGGGCCGGGTCGCTCCAAGGCATCCGACACCACGAGGAGCCCAGCCATGACCGCCCTGCCCCAGACCGAGAAGACCGGCGCCCACACCGACGAGGCGGCGATGCTGATCGGTGACGCCCGGGAGCGCATCGACGCGCTCGACGACCGGATCATCGGTCTCATCCAGGAACGGATGGCCGTCTCGGCCGTCATCCAGGAGGCCCGGATCTCCTCGGGCGGCCGCCGGGTGAACCTGGCGCGCGAGATGGAGGTCCTCGGCCACTTCCGGGACGCGCTGGGCAAGCCGGGCACGGCGCTGGCCATGACAATGCTGGAGCTGTGCCGCGGGCGCATCTGAGTGCCCCCGGGATCCCTCGCGAGCGCCCCGCGTCCGATCCGGCGCCCCGCGTCCGATCCGGCGCCCCGCGTCCGGCCCGGCGCCTCCGTGGCCGCGCGAGCGCCCCGCATGTGAGTGGGTGACCGCATCTGAGTTCGGGCCCGCTCTCACCCGTACGGCGCGTGACCGGCTCCGGCCCGGCTTCGTTGGTCCGGGTGTCCGTGCCAGCCAGGGGCGGGCCCGTAAGAAACCACGCGTGGCTTCGCTGGGGCGTGTGGCGTACCTCAGGTACGTCGTGGGACCTCGCACCAGCGCTTGTGACCGGACAGCAGGGGACAGCAGCCCGGTCACGCAGAAAGGGCGGTCGGTCCCGGGGACGCCCGGGGCCGGCCGCAACCGGCCGATCTCTCCCGATCCCTCCCGCACCTGCCGTCCCCGTTGCTCTCCTCTCCCACGCGGCGCGACCCCCCGGCGCCGCCCCGCTCGGCACCGCCGCTGCCCTGATACCGGTGCCGACCCCCAAGGGCCCCGTGCCGCCGCGACCGGAATCGCGGGCACGGGGCCCTTGCCCGCACCCACCCGCCTCGGACGTGACGCGCGTCACACAAAGATCCCGTGCAACCGCTACAACCATCCCGGCCGGTCGCGGGTCATCTATGCAGCATCACCAAAGCTGGTGAGGGCGCTGCACTCGGAGGGGGGTGCAGCGCCCTTTCCGTTTCCGCGACCTTCCGCGGTCGGATGGCCCGCGCCGCGCTATGCCTTCTTCGGCGGGACCGCCGGCATCCCCAGGAACGGCAGCCGCAGGGCACCGAAGGCCTCGGCCGGGACCGTCGGCGACTTCGGTTCGACCGCCGCGAGCCGTACGTACTCCTCGCCCTGCCGCGGTCGCGTGTCCTCCTCGCCCTTGTTCGGCCAGAAGGACATGGCCCGCTCGGCCTGCGCGGTGATCGTCAGGGACGGGTTGACGCCGAGGTTGGCGGAGACGGCCGCCCCGTCGACGACGGAGATCCCGGGGTGCCCGTAGAGCCGGTGGTACGGGTCGATGACGCCGGACTCGGCGTCGGCGCCGATCGGGCAGCCGCCCAGGAAGTGGGCGGTGAGCGGGGTGCCCATCAGTTCGCCGATGTTGGAGCCGGCGAAGCCGTTGATCTCCTCGGCGAGGAGGGTGGCGGCCCGGGTGGCCTCGGGGATCTGGACCGGGTTCGGCGCCCCATGGCCCTGGCGGGCCGTGAGCAGGCCCTTTCCGAGGCCGCCGGGCTTCCGGTAGGTCGTGAGGGAGTTGTCGAGGGACTGCATGACCAGGCCGATGATGGTCCGCTCCGACCAGTGCCAGTTGGAGAGCGAGCGCGCGGCGAGCGTGGGGTGCTTGAGCAGGTTGAGGAACCAGCTGCGTACCCGGTGGGCCCCGTACGGGACCTGGAAGACGGTCAGGCTGCCCATGGAGTTGGAGCCCTTGCCGTACCGCACCGGCTCGATGTGGGTGTTGGCGTCGGGGTGGACGGACGAGGTGATGGCGACGCCCTTGGTGAAGTCGGCCTTCTCCTTGCCGTGCTTCTTGCGGTAGCGGCGGTCGGTGGTCTGCGCGCCGACGAGGCCCTCGGAGTTGGTGCGGGTCAGCTCGCCGAGCCGTCGCGAGATCCGGGGCAGCAGTCCGCTGTCCTTCATCCGGTGCAGCAGGGTCTGGGTGCCGTACGTGCCGGCCGCGATCACCACGCGGCGGGCGGTGAACGTCCGCCCGTTCCCCTTCCGCCGCCGGTCGGTGGGCAGGGTCTTCACCGCGAAGCCGCCCCGCGAGTCCTCGGTGACGGTGACGACCGTGGTCATGGGGTGGACGGTGGCGCCCGCCTTCTCCGCGAGGTGGAGGTAGTTCTCGTTGAGGGTGTTCTTGGCGCCGTGACGGCAGCCGGTCATGCACTCGCCGCACTCGGTGCAGGCGCGCCGGGCCGGGCCCACGCCGCCGAAGTAGGGGTCGGCGACCTCGGCGCCGGGCTTGGCCTTCGCCTTACCGTCGGCATCGGCACCATCACCGAAGAAGACGCCGACCGGCGCCATGTGGAAGGTGTCGCCGATGCCCATGGCCTGGGCGGCCGCCTTGAGGTGTACGTCGGAGGGGGTCGTCGTCGGGTTGAGCCGGACGCCGAGCATCCGCTGGGCCTGGTCGTAGTACGGCCGCAGCTCGTCCTGCCAGTCCGTGATGTCCTTCCACTGCGGGTCGTCGAAGAACGGCTTGGGCGGTACGTAGAGGGTGTTGGCGTAGTTGAGGGAGCCGCCGCCTACGCCGGCGCCCGCGAGCACCATGACGTTGCCGAGCAGATGGATGCGCTGGATGCCGTAGAGGCCGAGCGCCGGGGCCCAGAGGAAGTTCTTCACGTCCCAGGAGTTCTTCGGCAGGCTCGCGCGGGTGAAGCGGCGCCCGGCCTCCAGGACGCCGACCCGGTAGCCCTTCTCGGTGAGACGGAGGGCGGTGACCGAACCGCCGAAGCCGGAGCCGACGACGAGGACGTCGTAGTCGTACGCACTGTCCTCGTCCTGATTCTGGGCAGGGGGTACCACGGTCATGGCTCTCCTCGTACGAAAAGGGGTGAAAGGGGAAGGACGTCAGCGCAGGCGGAGGGCCTTCATCGCCTTCAGGGACACGCTCATGAACGCGGCGTACTTCTCGTCGTCCATCCCGAAGGAGGGCGCGAGGGGCATCAGCCGCTGCTGGGCGACGGTCTGGGCCTCGGTGTACTTGAGGATGCCCTCCGAGCCGTGGCGGCGGCCGAGCCCGGAGTCCTTCATGCCGCCCATCGGGGACTGCACGCTGCCGTAGGCGGGGGCGTATCCCTCGTTGATGTTGACGGTGCCGGTGCGCAGGCGGGCGGCGACGGCGTGGCCGCGGCGGGAGTCCTTCGTCCAGACGGACGAGTTCAGTCCGTACGGGGTGGCGTTGGCGAGGGCGACGACCTCGTCCTCGTCGGTGAAGCGGTAGATCGAGACGACCGGGCCGAAGGTCTCCTCGGAGCAGACCGCCATCGGGGCCTCGACGCCGTCGAGGATGGTCGGCTCGTAGAAGAGGGGGCCGATGTCGGGGCGCGCGACGCCGCCCGCGACGAGCGTGGCGCCCTTGGCGACGGCCTCGTCGACGTGCTTCGTGACGGTCTCCAGCTGCCGCTCGCCGACGAGGGAGCCCATGTCGGCGCCGTAGGCGAGGGCGCTGCCGAGCCGCATCGCCTTCGTACGGGCGGCGAAGCGGGCGACGAAGTCGTCGGCGACCGACTCGTGCACGTACAGGCGCTCGATGGAGATGCAGAGCTGTCCGGCGGAGGAGAAGCAGGCGCGGACGGCTCCGGCGGCGGCCTTCTCTATGTCGGCGTCCTTGAGGACGAGCATCGCGTTCTTGCCGCCGAGTTCGAGGGAGACGCCGACGAGCCGGGCGGCGGCGCCCTGGGCGACCTCGCGGCCGGTGCGGGTGGAGCCGGTGAAGGAGACGTAGTCGGCGTGCTTGACGACCTCGGGGCCGACGACCGGGCCCTCGCCGAGGACGACCTGGAAGACCTCGGCGGGAAGACCGGCCTCGATGAGCAGGTCACGGGCCCACAGCGCGGTGAGCGCGGTCTCGGTGTCCGGCTTCATGACGACGGCGTTGCCCGAGACGAAGGCGGGGAGCGCGTCGCCGACGGAGAGTTCGAGCGGGTAGTTCCAGGGCGCGATCTGGCCGACGACCCCGCGCGGCTGGCGCAGCTCGGTGACCTTGGTGAGGGTCGGCACGACGCCGGTGTGGTGGCGGGGGCGCAGGTAGGAGCCGGCCTTGCGGCCGTAGTGGCGGGCGGCGACGGCCACCGCCTGCACCTCCTCGTGGGCGTGCAGGCGCGCCTTGCCGGTCTCCAGCTGGATGAGGTCGAGGACCTCGGACTGGCGCTGGAGGACGAGGTCGTGGAAGCGGAGGAGGACGGCGGCGCGGGTCTTGACCGGGGTGGCGGCCCAGACGGCCTGGGCGGCTCGCGCGCGCGTGAAGGCCTCGGCGACGTCCTCGGGCGTGGACTCGGGCAGGTCCGCCAGCTTGTCCCCGGTGAAGGGGGTGTGGTTGGCCGTCCGGCCGGAGCCGACGACGCCCCGGGTGAGCCGGGCGACCACCTCGGGCGTCACGACGTCGGCGGCGGTGCGCACGCCGGCGGGCACGGGCGCGACCGGGTTCGTGGCCGCGGCGGGGGCGGCGGCTCCTGCCTTCGCGGCGGGGGCGTCGGGAACCGAGAGGGCGGCGGGGGCCTGCGAGTCCGTCATGAGGGCGAGCGTAGGCGGCGTTCCGCCCTTTGGGTACCCGTCGGTAATGCGATTTCACCGGGTGCGCACATCACGCCAGCGATCACTGGCACATAAGGCCTGATCAGGGGCTTACGGCCGACGGGAGTCCCTCGTCGGAGATTTTCGCGGGTGCTCGGTCGCCCTCGCGGGTTTCAGTCGCCCGGCGCCCGCCAGTGCCGGAGGACGACGTCGAACTGCTCGCGGGTGGTCTCCCAGCTCGACTCGGGCGCGGACATGTAGATGGCGTACTCGGTTCCGTCGTCCTCGTAGTACATGAGGTCGATCGCGTGCCGGGGCCCGGGGAAGTCCTTCTTCTCGGTCCAGGTGAACTCCCACTGGCACGAGCGGACCTGGTCTCGGTAGGTGACCTGGCCGAGCTTGACCCGGACGTAGTCCATCCGCTTCGCGAGCGTGCGCTCCAGGTCGAGGGCGTGCGCGTACGGGTTCTCGAAGTCGGGGCTGTCGTCGATGCTGATCCGGATGCGGTGGCGGCCGTTGTCCGGGGTGTAGTCGATCTGGTCCCCCTCCGTCTGCCGCTTCCAGCCGTCCGGCACGACGAGGCTGAAGCCGGCCGGATCCGTGACGCGGTGCCAGCCGGCGGGCACGTCGTTCGCCGTTTTGCCCTGGGTGGAGGGAACGGGGCTGGTGGCCGTGGTCGGTCCGCCCCCGCCCTTCCGGTCACCGCCCGCGTAGTGCATGGCGGCGAACACGGCGCCGCCCGCGACGACTCCGGCGAGCAGGGCCGCGATGACGACCGTACGCCAACGGCCCCGGCCGGGCGCCGGAGAGGACGGCACCAGGGTGGGCGGAGGGGGCACGGGAGGGACGGGCGGCTGCGGGCGGGTGGAACCGGCCTCGGGGCCCGGTTCGACCAGGTCGAGGCCGAAGGGGGAGACCGGCCCGCCTCCCGCCGAGTCCAGGTCCTCCCTGGCCACCCGCTGGGTCGGCACGTACGCCTGCGCCGCCTCCGGCGTACGCCCCTCCATCGCGTCGAGCAGCATCCGCTCGGCCTCCTCGGCGCGCGGACGGTGCCCCGGGTCCTTGCGCAGCAGGGCCACGATGACGGGGGCCAGCGCCCCCGCCTTGCGCGGGTGCGGCGGCTCCTCCGTCACCACGGCCTGCATGGTGCTGATCGGGGAGGTGCGGCGGAACGGCGAGGTGCCCTCCACCGCCGTGTACAGGGTGGCGCCGAGGGACCACAGGTCGGAGGCGGGACCCGGGTCGCCGCCCTGTACCCGCTCGGGCGCCAGATAGTCGATGGAGCCGACGAGTTCACCGGTCCGGGTGATCGTCGAGTCCCCCTCGATCGCCGCGATCCCGAAGTCGGTGATGAGGACGCGTCCGTCGCGCGCGAGGAGGACGTTGCCCGGCTTGACGTCCCGGTGCAGCACCCCGGCCGCGTGCGCGGCGCGCAGCGCACCGAGGACGTGCAGCCCGATCCTGGCGGCCTCGCGGGGCTCGATCGGGCCCGCCTCCTTGGCGGCGTCGGCGAGCGAGGGCCCGTCGACGTACTGCATCACGATCCACGGCCGGTCGTCGTGCTCGAGGACGTCGTGGACCGTCACGACTCCCGGGTGGGTGATCCGGGCGGCGGCCCGCGCCTCCTTCTGCGTCCGGGCGTGCAGCACCAGCCGGTCCGCCTCGGCCACGAACCGGCCCGCCGTCAACTCCTTGACCGCCACCACGCGGTGCAACACCTCGTCGTGCGCGCGCCAGACCTTGCCCATGCCGCCGCGTCCGATGGACTCGCCCAGCCGGTAACGACCGGCGAGCAACAGCCCCGACCCTGTGCCCTGAGAATGTTCCACGTGCCCCCGCCTGTTCCTTCGGATGCCAGATTACGGAGGGGTGCGGGGGTGACGGAACCTCGGGGCGGTCATAGGAACAGCACTGTGACCGGGGGCCGGTGGCGATTCCCGCGCTCCGTCGCGGCCCGGCCCCGGTTCCGTCGCGGCCCGTCCGTCGTTCCGTCACGGTCCGTCCGTCGTTCCGTCACGGTCCGTCCGTCGTTCCGTCACGGTCCGTCCGTCGTTCCGTCACGGTCCGTCCGTCGTTCCGTCACGGTCCGGCCCTCGTTCCGTCACGGTCCGGCCCTCGTTCCGCCGTGATCAGCGCCCCGGGCGGAACGCCTTCGTCGCCTCGTCGAAGATCTCGCGGATCTTGTCCCGCTCACCGTTCGGGCCGATGACCTGGACGACGTGGTAGCGCCCGCCGTCGATCAGGGCGAGATTGCGGACGAACACCTGGCGCCCCGTGCTGTCCAGCCACCAGTAACTGCCCGTGGCCGTCGCCGTCCTGCCGATGTCGACCCGGCGCACCTCGTCCACGTCCGCCCAGCTCGACGACCGCCAGGGCTCCAGCTCGCGCTCCTTGGCGTTCTGGTACTCCAGCGGGTCGGAGCCGTGGTCCCGGACGCTGTCACGACCGGGGACGACGATCATCGTGAAGTCGCCGCCTGTGTACCGCACTTGCCCGGCGTCGTTGATGGGGCTGCGCCGCCAGCCGTCCGGCACCCCGATCCGGAAGCCTTCCGGGTCCTGCCGCAGCGCGTACCCGACTGCGAGCGCGGGCGCCCCCGGATCCGCGGCGGGCGGGGTGGTGCGCGGCGCGGTGGGCCGCGCCGCGGTCGCGGACGGACGGCTCGTGGGGCCGGACGGGGGTGCGGTGGTACGCGGAGGCTGACCGGCGGTGGGGGTGGCGGTCAGCGAGGGGGACGCGTCCGGCGCCTCCTCCCCACCGGGCAGGAACAGGACGGCGTACGCGACGGCCCCGCCGAGCAGGAGGAAGACGAGGATCAGGAGCGTACGGCCGAGGGCGCGCGGGGAACCCGGGGCCCTGGAGGACGAGGAACGCGGGGCGCGGGGGGATCTGCTCGCGCGCTGCGGGATCTCCTCGTGGAACTCCTCGAACTCCTGCCGCGCATCCGCCCGTACGGGGTCGGGCGCCCGCTCGCCCGGATGCGCGCCTTGGCGGCGGGCCGGGGGACGCGGGTCCTTGCCGCGCTTGTGTCGGTGGCGCCCGGCGCCCGCTCCCCCGCGCCGACGGCGTACCAGCTCGCCCCTTCGGCGCACGATCGGCAGCCGCGTCCCGTCGAACGACGGAGGCGGTACGGCCCCGGCACCGGCCTCCGGTTCCGGAGCCGAGCGCACGAGGGAACGCAGCCAGCCGCGCAGCTCCTCGAAGTCGGGGCGCTCGGTGGGGTCCTGGCGCAGCAGGGACTCCACGACGGGCCGGAGCGGCCCGCACTCCTCGGCGAAGGCGGGAGGCTCGGCGCACACCAGCTGGACCAGCTCGGCGGCGCTGTCCTCCGGGTAGGGGGCGTGGCCCTGAACGGCCCGGTAGAGGAGCGCGCCGAGCGCCCACAGGTCGGTGGCGGGGCCGATGGGCGGGGCCAGGCGCCAGTTCTCGTGGACGGGGCCGGCCTGTTCGGGCGCCCAGCGCTCCGTGACGGCACCGACGACCGCGATCCGGGTCTGCCGGGCCCGCTCGGCGGCGAGCCGGGTGGTCGGGCCCCGGTCCGCCTGGGCGGGGACGCCGACCCGTACCTCCTCCTGGCCACCGGCGGGGACCGGGAGGCGCGCGGGGGGCGGGGTCACCGCCGTGTACCCGGCGGGCAGGGCCGGACGGCCCGAACCGGGCAGCACAGGGCCACGGCTGGGACCCGAACCGCCACCGGCCGGGATCGGGCCGGAAGCGTCCCGCGAGGCGTGCGGGCCGTCGCTCCAGCTGCCGGCCAGCATCACGCGCGGCGGCGGGCCGCTCTGCGGTCCTTCACCGTACGGCTCGTCGCCGTCGTCCTCGTCGTCCTCGTCGTCGTCCGCCACCCGCGCCCACCACTGCGGCTCGGGCGCGCCGGCCGCCTGCCCGGTCGGCACCGGGGGCGGCTCGGGCGGGTCCACCGGCGCGGGGCGCTGGGCGGGGAGCGCCCCCGTCTCGCCGAGCCGGGCGGCTGCGCGCGCACCGGCCCGGTAGGCGGCGATGGCCCCGGCCCGCGCGGCCCGGACATCGGCGGTGGGCGGCACGGCGGGGTGCGGCGTCCCGGCGGCGGGCGGGGCCGCCGTACGGCCGTAGGGGTCGGCGCCGTACGGGTCGGAGGGTCCGTAGGGAGAGCGTGCGTCGTCGGAGTCGTCGGAGTCGTCGGGGTCGTAGGAGCCGGAGTCGGGGTCCGAGTCGCACGAATCGGAGCTTTCCGGGGCAGAGCCGTACGAGTCGGCGCCGTACTCGCCGGAACCCGGATCCTCGGCCGGCGCCTCCTCGATCGGGCCGGCGAACTGCCCGTCCGCCTCCTCGTAGACCTCCGCCTCGTACAGATCGGAGGCGTACTCCTCGCTGCCGTACTCCCCGGAGCCGTACTCCTCCGGCGTGGGCCACGCGGACGCGGGCTCGGGCCCGTCCTCCTCCGGATCCGGTACCGGCGCGTACCCGCAGAGGGCCTCCTCCGCGGCGCCCACCGCGAGGCCCGAGAGGACCACCCGGCCGTCGTCGCAGACGAGCACGGTCCTGGAGGTGATGTTCCGGTGCACCCACCCGTGGGTGTGGAGCGCGCGCAGGGCGGTGAGGACGTCGGCGCCGATCTCGGCCGCGCGGTACGGGTTGAGCGGGCGCTCGGCGAGGAACGCGGCCAGCGGCCGGGCCGCCACGCGTTCGCTCACTATCCAGAGCGAACCGGCCTCCGCGAAGACGTCGAAGACCTGGTCGAGGAGGGGATGGTCGGGGATCTGCGCGGCGGCCTGGGCCGCCTCGATCGCCCGGCGGACGACGGGCTCGGCCGGCCGGCGGGTGGCCCGCCCGGCGCCGCCGTAGGGGCCCGCCCCGCCGCCCTCGTCGTCGAGCACCTCGGCGTCGACGAACTCCGGCAGCGGCACCTGGCGGACCAGGACCTCATGACCGCTGTACGTGTCGAAGGCGCGCGTCCCGGCCGGGTCGTGCGCGTCCCCGTGCACGTCCGCGTCAGCCGGCGGCAGCGGCAGGCGGTAGCGGTCCGCGAGCACCCTTCCCGCGTAGTCGTCCACGACGCCTCCCCACGCGCGCACGCTGTCCCCGTGGACCCGCGGATCCCCTGAAATGGGGCGGGATCACGCGAGTCCGTCAATTCCGGTCCGGCACCGTGCAGTTAACGGCTCTGTTCGACTTCGTACGGTCCTCGAACTCTCACGATACGTGGCACGGGTCAGTCCTTGGGGCTGAACGTGGCGAACGCCGTCTCCCGCAGCGTCCGGCACTCCGCGCCGTTCCACTCCTCCGCCTTGCAGCTGATCATGATGGAGTAGCCGTGCTTGGCGTCCACCTTGAAGCCGCGGTTGAGGACGTGGACGCGCATGCCCTGCTGGATCCGCTCGAACTCCCAGTCGGCGACGGTCGGGTAGCCCTTGTACGAGACCGTCCTGATGCCGAAGTGCTGGTAGCCCTTGCTGGTGGCGGCCACGCCGATCTTGCCCAGCTCCCAGGCGGCCGCCGCGTCGTCCTTCGGGCTGGCGTTGAAGTCGACCTGGATGCGCGGGAAGCCGCCGCTCTCGCTGAATATCCCGCCGCCGCTGTATCCCGGTATCGAGCGCACCCGGAACGTCGAGGGCATCACCATGGAGAAGTGGAAGCGCTCGTTGGTGACGAGGGTGTAGCCCGCGGGCAGCTGCGTACCCGTGCCGCCGCTCGGCTTGCCGGACGGCGTGACGCCGGTGCCGTTCGACCCTCCGGTGGAGCCCGTCGTGCCGTTGGCGCCCGTCGACCCCGTGGAGCCGGTGTCGCCGGGCTGCGCGCCGCCCTGCTGGCCGGGGCCGCCCGTCTGCCCCTTGTCTCCGCCGGAACCTTCGGAGCCCGCGGAACCGTCGCCGCCGGCCGAGGCGCCGGCCGAGGCCGTGGTGCCGCCGGTCTCCTTGCCCTGGTTGCCCTCGTCCCCGCCACCGCTGAGGGAGACCGCGAGGATCGTCCCGAGCAGGGCGAGCACGGCGACGGCGGCGATGATCACCATCGTGCGGCGCGGTACGACATCGGTCAGCGGCGCCCGCTTCGGCGCGGAGCCGGCACTCGCCTGCGCGCCGACGCCGACACCGGCACCCGTGCTGGACCGCGGATTCGTCCTCGGCTCCGCCTTCACGGACGCCGCCGCGTTGCGTACGGACTTCAGGGCGCCCCGCATCCGGTCGGCGGACGCGTCGGCCCCCTTGTCCCGGGCGGGCGCCGGGACCACCGGCGCGGCCTGCTCGGGGCGCGGCGGGAGTGGTACGACCCTGGTGACCTCGGGCGAGGCCACCGGTGCCGGGTCCGGCGCGTCGAGCACGGCCCGCAGCAGGACCCGGGCGCGGGCGTCGTCGAGCCGCTGGGCCGGGTCCTTGGCGAGGAGGCCGTAGATGACCTGCTCGAGCTCGGGTCCGGCGTTCTTCGGCGGGTCGACCGGCTCGGTCATCACCGCGGTGAGGGTGGCGATGGCGGAGCCCTTGTCGTACGGCGGGCTGCCCTCGACCGCCGCGTAGATGAGGCCGCCGAGCGACCACATGTCGGCGGCGGGGCCGGGCTTGTGGCCGCGAGCGCGCTCCGGGGAGATGTACGAGGGGGCGCCGACGAGCATGCCGGTGGAGGTGATCGAGGGGTCGCCCTCCACCTGGGCGATGCCGAAGTCCGTGAGGACGACCCGGCCGTCCTCGGCGATCAGCACGTTGGACGGCTTCACGTCGCGGTGCAGGATGCCCTCGCGGTGCGCCGAACGCAGCACGTCGAGGATGGCGAGGCCGACCTCGGCGGCCCGCCGGGGCGTGAGCGTGCCGTCCTCGCGCACGGCGTCCGCGAGGGACTTGCCCTCGATGAGCTCCATGACGATCCAGGGACGGTCGTCCTCGTCGACGACGTCGTACACGGTCACGGCGCCGTTGTTCCGGATCCGGGCGATGGCCTTCGCCTCGCGCAGGGTCCGGGTGATGAGGCGTCGCTTCTCGTCCTCGTCGATGCTGGTGGGGAAGCGGAGTTCCTTGACGGCCACGGTGCGGCCGAGGGTCTCGTCGACCGCGCGCCACACGGTGCCCATGCCGCCGCGGCCGAGGACCGCGCCGAGCCGGTAGCGGCCCGCGAGGAGACGCCCCTCGCCGACCGGGGCCTTGCGCATCCGGTCGCCGCCGGTGCCGCGCGCGGCGCCGGCCGACGTGCGGCGGTCGCTCTCGCCGTCACCGTCGCCCGCGCCGAAACCGGCCCGTCCGGTCGAAGGCTCGGTCCCGCGCAGCCGACCGGCCGCGGCGGCGTCCTGAACGTCCCTCACGTCCGGTACGCCCGAACCCCGTACGCCGGAGCCCTGCCCATCCGAGCCCTGAGCGCCCGAGTCCCGGGGGTCCGGGTCCCGCACGTCGGAGTCCCGGGGGCCGGCCGCGTCACCGGCGTCCGCCGGGCCGCGCGCGTCCCGCGCGTCGTCGGCGTCGCCCGTGGCCCCTACAGCCCCCGCACCCTGTCTGACCTGCGCGTCCTTCACGTCCGACGCCGACTCACGCGCGGCCGGGACCACTCCTCGGTCGCCGCCGGTCGCGGCCCCCGGGGCGGCGTCCTGCCTGGGGTCCTTCGCCGTGTCCCGCGACTGCTCCGCCTCCGACATGCGTCCCCTCTGCGATCCCTGATCTTCGCCGCGTCTGCCGCTTCCCGCGCGATGCGGTAACCCGCCCTGGAAGAGAGGCCATTGTCCCTCACCTCTGGACGGGCGGCGCCCCCGGGTCCGTACTCCGGGATGACGACGCCCCCGGACGCCCCCCAGGTTCCCACCGGACGCGGGAGACCCGGACGTCCTGTCAGATCGGCACGATGTCGGGCGCGCCGAGCCGCGCGGCGTCCGCCGTCAGGTCGTCGGGCTGCCGCTGCGACTCGCGTTCCGCCTCGACGCGCTTCTCGTAGTGCTCGACCTCCTTCGCGATCTGACGGTCGTCCCAGCCGAGGACCGGCGCCATGAGCTCCGCGCACTCACGGGCGCTGAGCGTGCCCCGGTCGAAGGTCTCGATGGAGATCCGGGTCCGCCGGGTGAGCACGTCGTCGAGGTGGCGGGCGCCCTCGTGCGAGGCGGCGTAGACGATTTCGGCGCGCAGGTAGTCGTCGGCGGCCGGGAGCGGTTCGGCGAGCGCGGGGTCCTCGGCGATGAGGTCGAGGATCTGCTCCGTCAGGGAGCCGTACCGGTTGAGGAGATGCTCGACCCGGACGACGTGGAGGCCGGTGCGCGCGGCGATCCTGGCCCGCGCGTTCCACAGGGCCCGGTAGCCCTCGGCGCCGAGCAGCGGGGTGTCCTCGGTGACGCAGGGCGCGACGCGCTGGTCGAGGCCGTGCACCGCCTCGTCGACGGCGTCCTTCGCCATCACGCGGTACGTCGTGTACTTGCCACCGGCCACCACGACCAGGCCGGGGACCGGGTGGGCGACGGTGTGTTCGCGCGAGAGCTTGCTCGTGGCGTCCGACTCGCCGGCGAGCAGGGGCCGCAGGCCCGCGTAGACGCCCTGGACGTCGTCGCGGGTGAGCGGGGTGGCGAGCACCGTGTTCACGTGCTCCAGGAGGTAGTCGATGTCCGCGCTGGACGCGGCCGGGTGGGCCTTGTCGAGGTCCCATTCGGTGTCGGTGGTTCCGACGATCCAGTGACGCCCCCAGGGGATCACGAAGAGCACGGACTTCTCGGTGCGCAGGATCAGCCCGGTGGTGGAGTGGATGCGGTCCTTGGGGACGACGAGGTGGATGCCCTTGGAGGCGCGGACGTGGAACTGGCCGCGCTCCCCGATGAGGGCCTGGGTGTCGTCGGTCCACACCCCGGTGGCGTTGACGATCTGCTTCGCCCTGATCTCGTACGCGACGCCCGCCTCGACGTCCTGGACACGGGCGCCGACGACCCGCTCGCCCTCTCGCAGGAAGCCGATGACGCGGGCCCTGCTGGCGGCCCTGGCGCCATAGGAGGCGGCGGTGCGCACGAGGGTGGTGACGAAGCGGGCGTCGTCCATCTGGGCGTCGTAGTACTGGAGGGCGCCGACCAGGGCGTCCTTCTTGAGGCAGGGGGCGACGCGCAGGGCGCGGCTCCGGGAGAGGTGCCGGTGGACGGGGAGGCCGCGGCCGTGGCCCGAGGAGAGTGACATCGCGTCGTACAGCGCGACTCCGGAGCCGGCGTAGAACCGCTCCCAGCCCTTGTGCTGGAGCGGATAGAGGAAGGGGACCGGCTTCACCAGGTGGGGCGCGAGCCGTTCGAGGAGCAGTCCGCGCTCCTTGAGGGCCTCCCTGACCAGGGCGAAGTCCAGCATCTCCAGGTAGCGCAGGCCGCCGTGGATGAGCTTGCTGGACCGGCTCGATGTGCCGGAGGCCCAGTCGCGGGCCTCGACGATGCCGGTGGAGAGCCCTCTCGTGGCGGCGTCGAGCGCCGTTCCGGCGCCGACGACTCCCGCGCCGACGACCAGCACGTCCAGTTCGCGCTCCGCCATGGCCGCGAGCGCTTCCACGCGCTCGGTGGGTCCCAGTGTCGCTGTCCTCACGCTGCCGCCTCCCGTCGTCCCCCGTCTGTCCCGCACAAGCCGCACGAATCGCGCCGCACGAGCACAAGCCGCCCGCACACGCACGAGCCGCGCAAGCGCGAACCGCACGAGCACGAGCCGCACGCGCCGTCGTACGCGCACGAACCCCGCGCACACGTGCCGCGAACCGGGCCCGTCCATGTGGTCCGGCTCACAGCTTGATTCTGGCCCGCCCCCGCGACTTCAGCCACCGCCTCGCCACCGACCTGTGGATAACACTCGGCGACCTTCGGTCCCACAATGCCGCATATCGGTCATATTTACGCCTAGTCTGACATTGCGCTCGACTCGTTCTGTCCACCCGGGCTTGCGCGTCGCGTCCCCTCCGGCTACTGGGAAGGACGGCCCACCCCCATGCCCGCTGATCTCGCCGTCATCGGCCTCGGCCACCACGGACTGCCCCTCGCCCAGGCCGCCACCGCCGCAGGCGTCGACACCATCGGCTACGACACCGATCCCCGCCCCGTCGCCGAACTCGCCGCCGGCCGGTCCCCCGTCGACGGCTCGCTGACCGTGCCCGAGATCCGCCGGATGCTCGCCGGCGGCTTCCGGCCGACCGCCGACCCCGCCGAGCTCGGCCGGGTCCGTACCGCCGTCCTCTGCGCACCGACCCCCCTCGGCCCCGACCGCGCCCTGGACCTCACCGCCGTCACCGACGCGGCCCGCGTACTCGCCGCCCGGCTGCGCCCCCACACCACCGTCCTCCTGGAGTCGCCGGTCCCCCCTGGCACCACCGAGGGCGTGCTCCGCGACCTCCTCGAAACGGGCTCGGGCCTCCGCGCCGGACGCGACTTCCACCTCGCGTACTCGCCGGGCCGCCTCGACCCCGGCAGCCGTACCCATGGCTTCGCCGGCACCCCCAAGGTCATCGGCGGGCTCACCCCGGCCTGCACCGAAGCGGCGGCCGCCTTCTACGGCCGGCTCACCGACAAGGTGGTACGCGCGCGTGGCCCCCGCGAGGCGGAGACGGTCAAGCTCCTGGAGACCAACTTCCGGCACGTCAACATCGCCCTGGTGAACGAGATGGCGGTCCTCTGCCACGAACTCGGCGTCGACCTGTGGGACGTCATCCGCTGCGCCGAGACCAAGCCCTTCGGCTTCCAGGCCTTCCGCCCCGGACCGGGGGTGGGCGGCCACGGCGTCCCCGTCGACACCGTCGGTGCCCACCGGCCGCTCCGCCTCGTCGAACTCGCGGGCCAGGTCAACGAACGCATGCCGCGGTACGTGGTCCAGCGCGCCGCCACCCTCCTGAACGAGCACGGCAAGTCGGCCCGCGGCGCCCGGATCCTGCTCCTGGGGATCTCGTACAAGCCGGACCTCCCCGACCGCCAGGGCTCCCCCGCCGACGAGATCGCCCGCCGCCTCATGGACCTGGGCGCGGCCGTCAGCTACCACGACCCGCACGTCCCGGACTGGCGCGTCCGCGAACTCCCGGTCCCCCGCGCGGACTCCCTCTACGAGGCCGCCGCCCACGCCGACCTGACGGTCCTGCTCCAGCACCACCGCACGTACGACCTCCAGGGCCTCTCCGTGAAGGCCCAACTCCTCCTCGACACCCGAGGCGCCACCCCGGGCGGCGCCGCCCACCGCCTCTGAGGCGGGACCCGCTGAACACCTATGCCGTTGTCATGAGCACCTGCTAGCCTCCGGGACCACCGCGCGCCCGTCCCGTGCGCGCACCGTCCCGGGGGCCGTACGCAGCCCTGGTCGGGTTCGGAATCGTCCTCGTGCCGCTGGTCGCGGCGCTCACCGGCTGACGCGCCTCCAAGCCCAGCCGTTCCACCTGCTTCACCGTTCCCTGGGGGGATCCGCCACATGAGCCAGCCCGTTCCGCCGCCGCCCGGCAACCCGTTCGCCGGCGGCGCACCCGAGCCCTACCCGATGGCACCGCCGCCCGCGCCCGTCCGCGACAACGTGGGGCTCGGCCTGCTGGCCGCCCTGGTCGCCGGGCTCGTCGCGGGCGGGGTCTACGGAGCCGTCATGGGCGGCATCGAGCGGGAGATCGGCTGGGCCGCCATCGGTGTCGGCTTCCTCGTCGGTCTCGCCGCGGGCAAGGTCGGCGGCCGCAACCCCGTCCTGCCGGTCGCCAGCGCGGTGCTGTCCCTCGGCGCCGTCTACCTCGGCCAGCTCGTGGGCATCGCGGTCATGGTCGCCGAGAAGCTGAACGTCTCCGCCACGGACGTGTTCCTGAACGAGTTCGGGCCGCTGACCGAGGCCTGGAACGAGGGCAAGGACGCCATGACGTTCCTGTTCATCGCCCTGGCCGCCTTCGCCGCGTTCTCGGCGGCCAAGAAGTCCGCCCGGTAGTCCCCGGAACACGCGAGGGCCCCGCACCACCCGGTGCGGGGCCCTCGTACGCGTACAGGACGACGTCAGCGCTTGTGCTGCGCGTCCGCGACCGTGACCTCGACGCGCTGGAACTCCTTGAGCTCGCTGTAGCCCGTCGTCGCCATCGCGCGGCGCAGGGCGCCGAAGAAGTTCATCGAGCCGTCCGGGATGTGGGACGGGCCCGCGAGGATCTCCTCGGTGGTGCCGACGATGCCCAGGTCGACCAGCTTGCCGCGCGGCACGTCCTCGTGGACGGCCTCCATGCCCCAGTGGTGGCCCTTGCCGGGCGCGTCCGTGGCGCGGGCCAGCGGGGAGCCGATCATGACCGAGTCGGCGCCGCAGGCGATGGCCTTCGGCAGGTCGCCGGACCAGCCGACGCCGCCGTCGGCGATGACGTGCACGTACCGGCCGCCGGACTCGTCCATGTAGTCGCGGCGGGCGGCGGCCACGTCGGCGACCGCGGTCGCCATCGGGACCTGGATGCCGAGCACGTTACGGGTGGTGTGCGCGGCGCCGCCGCCGAAGCCGACGAGGACACCCGCCGCGCCGGTGCGCATCAGGTGCAGGGCCGCGGTGTACGTGGCGCAGCCGCCGACGATGACCGGGACGTCCAGCTCGTAGATGAACTGCTTCAGGTTCAGCGGCTCCGCGGCGCCGGAGACGTGCTCGGCGGAGACCGTCGTGCCGCGGATGACGAAGATGTCCACGCCGGCGTCGACGACGGCCTTGGAGAACTGCGCGGTGCGCTGCGGGGAGAGCGCGGCGGCGGTGACGACACCGGAGTCGCGCACCTCCTTGATGCGCTGCCCGATCAGCTCTTCCTTGATCGGGGCGGCGTAGATCTCCTGCAGACGGCGGGTCGCGGTCGCCTCGTCCAGCTCGGCGATCTCGTCGAGCAGCGGCTGCGGGTCCTCGTACCGGGTCCAGAGACCCTCCAGGTTCAGGACGCCGAGGCCGCCCAGCTCGCCGATGCGGATGGCGGTCTGCGGCGACACGACCGAGTCCATGGGAGCGGCCAGGAACGGCAGCTCGAACCGGTAGGCGTCGATCTGCCAGGCGATCGAGACCTCCTTCGGGTCCCGGGTGCGCCGGCTCGGGACGACGGCGATGTCGTCGAACGCGTACGCCCTGCGGCCGCGCTTGCCGCGCCCGATCTCGATCTCAGTCACGATGTGTGGCCTTTCCCTCTACGTCTGCGCCTACCAGTATCCCCGACACAAGCGTGAGGGGCGGCTCCGGCCACATGCCGGAACCGCCCCCACGCGTCGCGCTGTGTTACTTCCTGCTGTAGTTCGGTGCCTCGACCGTCATCTGGATGTCGTGCGGGTGGCTCTCCTTGAGGCCCGCGGACGTGATCCGGACGAAGCGGCCCTTGGACTCCATCTCCTCGATGGTGGCCGCGCCGACGTAGCCCATGGTCTGGCGCAGGCCGCCGACGAGCTGGTGCAGGACGTTGGCCAGCGGGCCGCGGTAGGGCACCTGGCCCTCGATGCCCTCGGGGACGAGCTTGTCGTCCGAGGCGACCTCGGCCTGGAAGTAGCGGTCCTTGGAGTAGGACCGGCCCTGGCCGCGGGACTGCATCGCGCCGAGCGAGCCCATGCCGCGGTACGACTTGAACTGCTTGCCGTTGATGAACTGCAGCTCGCCCGGGGACTCCTCGCAGCCGGCGAGGAGGCTGCCCAGCATCACCGTGTCGGCACCGGCCGCGAGCGCCTTGCCGATGTCGCCGGAGTACTGCAGGCCGCCGTCGCCGATGACCGGGACGCCGGCCGCGCGGGCGGCGAGCGCCGCCTCGTAGATGGCGGTGACCTGCGGGACGCCGATGCCGGCGACCACGCGGGTGGTGCAGATGGAGCCGGGGCCGACGCCGACCTTGACGCCGTCGACACCGGCGTCGATCAGGGCCTGCGCGCCGTCACGCGTCGCGACGTTGCCGCCGATGACGTCGACGCCGACGCTGGACTTGATCTTCGCCATCCAGTTCAGGGCGTTGCTGTTGTGACCGTGCGAGGTGTCGACGATCAGGAAGTCGACGCCCGCCGCGGCCAGGCCCTGGGCGCGCTCCAGCGCCTCGGGGCTGGCGCCGACGGCCGCGCCGACGAGCAGCCGGCCCTCGGCGTCCTTGGCGGCGTGCGGGTACTTCTCGGCCTTGACGAAGTCCTTGACCGTGATGAGGCCCTTGAGGATGCCGGAGTCGTCGACCAGCGGCAGCTTCTCGATCTTGTGGCGGCGGAGCAGCTCCATCGCGTCCACACCGGAGATGCCGACCTTGCCGGTGACCAGCGGCATCGGGGTCATGACCTCGCGCACCTGGCGGCTGCGGTCCGACTCGAAGGCCATGTCGCGGTTGGTGACGATGCCGAGGAGCTTGCCGGCCTGGTCGGTGACCGGGACGCCGCTGATGCGGAACTTGGCGCACAGCGCGTCGGCCTCGGCCAGCGTCGCGTCCGGGTGCACGGTGATCGGGTCGGTCACCATGCCGGACTCGGAGCGCTTCACGAGGTCGACCTGGTTGACCTGGTCCTCGATCGAGAGGTTGCGGTGCAGCACGCCCACGCCACCCTGCCGCGCCATGGCGATGGCCATGCGGGACTCGGTGACCTTGTCCATCGCCGCCGAGAGCAGCGGGATGTTCACGCGGACGTTGCGGGAGATGCGGGACGAGGTGTCGACCGCGTTCGGGAGGACCTCGGACGCGCCCGGCAGAAGCAGGACGTCGTCGTAGGTCAGCCCGAGTGTCGCGAATTTCTCGGGCACTCCGTCGACGTTGGCAGTCATGACACCTTCCCAAATGGCCTTGATCGGTGCGGGATGTCCATGCTAACGGGCCGAAGCCGTGTCTCATTCCACGATCAAGATCAGCGCAAACCTTTGGACGTTCCCACGTGTACGAAAGGGACGACAAGCCCCAGTGAGTCTTACTGCTCGGCCAGCGCCCTGAGCCGGCTGAGCGCGCGGTGCTGGGCGACCCTGACGGCACCCGGGGACATGCCGAGCATCTGTCCGGTCTCCTCGGCGGTCAGTCCGACCGCGACGCGGAGCACGAGCAGTTCGCGCTGGTTCTCCGGGAGGTTGGCGAGCAGCTTCTTGGCCCACTCGGCGTCGTCGCTGAGGAGCGCGCGCTCCTCGGGGCCGAGGGAGTCGTCGGGCCGCTCGGGCATCTCGTCGGAGGGCACGGCCGTGGATCCGGGGTGCCGCATGGCGGCGCGCTGGAGGTCGGCGACCTTGTGGCCGGCGATGGCGAAGACGAAGGCTTCGAAGGGCCTGCCCGTGTCCTTGTAGCGCGGCAGCGCCATCAGGACGGCGACGCAGACTTCCTGGGCCAGGTCCTCGACGAAGTGCCGGGCGTCGCCGGGCAGCCGGTTGAGGCGGGTGCGGCAGTACCGCAGGGCGAGCGGGTGCACGCGGGCGAGCAGGTCGTGCGTGGCCTGCGCGTCACCGTCGACGGCGCGATGGACGAGCGCGCCGATCTCCCCTTGCCCGGCAGGCATGGGGGAACCCACGGTCTCGTCGTCGCGCATCGCTCCATGGTGCCCCGACGCTTCTGCGTTCGCGGCACCGCGTCCGTAGTTGTGCACCGAAGCGTTATGAGCAGGTGCGCCGGAGCTCATATCCCGCGCCCTCCCCTCCCGCTCGATCGACTCGTCCCCGAGGAACTCCACACCTCAAGGATGCGGCATAGCGCGGGGAAGTGACACAAGCCCACCCCGTCCACCCCACGACGGACGCGGACGAGGACGGGGACGTGGCAGGTGACCTGCGATTCAGCGGACCAGGCCCCAGCGGAATCCGAGGGCGACCGCGTGCGCCCGGTCGGATGCACCCAGCTTCTTGAAGAGGCGCCGGGCGTGGGTCTTGACGGTGTCCTCGGACAGGAACAGCTCACGCCCGATCTCCGCGTTGGACCTGCCGTGGCTCATGCCTTCGAGGACCTGGATCTCACGCGCGGTGAGGGTGGGCGCGGCGCCCATCTCGGCCGAACGGAGCCGACGCGGGGCGAGCCGCCAGGTCGGGTCGGCCAGCGCCTGGGTGACGGTGGCCCGCAGTTCGGCGCGCGAGGCGTCCTTGTGCAGATAGCCGCGGGCACCGGCGGCGACCGCGAGGGCGACGCCGTCGAGGTCCTCGGCGACCGTGAGCATGATGATGCGGGCGCCGGGGTCCGCGGAGAGCAGCCGGCGGACGGTCTCCACGCCGCCCAGACCGGGCATGCGTACGTCCATCAGAATCAGGTCCGAGCGGTCCGCGCCCCAGCGGCGGAGGACTTCCTCGCCGTTGGCCGCGGTGGTCACGCGCTCGACGCCGGGCACGGTCGCGACCGCGCGGCGGAGCGCCTCTCGGGCAAGCGGGGAGTCGTCGCAGACGAGGACGGATGTCATGCGTGACCTCCGCGGCTCTCGCAGCTGTTGCGCGTCACCTTGAGCCTCCAGGGCTGTACGTAATCGTCACCTGTGCGATTGACGCTCTCGGACACCTGCCCGATCGCTTGTTCCTTCAACCGCCTCCGCACACTCAACGACGGTCACTCGAAAGAGTTACGGGTCGGACGGCAGCGTTCGGCACTCTACGTGAGGGGCCGTGCGCGGAGGAGAGCGACGCGAGCCTTCTGCCCAGCATCGAGAGGTACTGCCCCATTTAGCGGGTTTTCTTCCCTTTTCGCGGTGTCTGTGGCTAGATTCGCAATGAGTCATATTTACATCTACTTAGACAGTAGGTGTACCGACCGGACCTGTCGGGACCCGAGGAGCCCGGCCATCAGCCATCCACCCGCCCACCTATCCGTTCGACACGGTTTCAAGGGGACAAGCGCAATGGCAGATTTCTCCCGCCTTCCCGGACCCAACGCCGATCTGTGGGACTGGCAACTGCTCGCGGCCTGCCGCGGAGTCGACAGCTCCCTGTTCTTCCACCCTGAGGGAGAGCGCGGCGCGGCACGGAGTGCGCGTGAGAACTCGGCGAAAGAGGTCTGCATGCGGTGCCCGGTACGCGCGGAGTGCGCGGCTCACGCACTCGCCGTGCGGGAGCCCTACGGCGTATGGGGCGGCCTCACCGAGGACGAACGCGAAGAGCTCATGGGACGCGCGCGCAATCGCCTGATCACCGCGGCTCCGACAGCATCGTCGGCACCGTCGGTCGCGTCCATGACCTCCGTGACATCCATGACGACATCGGCGTCGGCAGCGGGCCGACCATCTGTGGAGCGCACGTGAAGGAACGTTTCTCCATGTAACTGAAGGGCAGAACCGCGCCCACGCGCGCGTCGCTTCGCGCGCGTGGCGGCGCGGACCCTCATTTACGCGCGCGTGGCGGCGCGGGTCAGTTCGTCCAGGGTGGCGGCGACGGCCGGGACCTGGGCGAGGTCCGGCAGCGTGAGGGCCACGATCTCCCGCTCCACCGCGGGCTCCACGGTCACGGTCCGCGCACCCTTGGGCCGTACGGACTCGATGGCCAGCTCCGGCAGGACGGCCACGCCCAGGCCGGCGCCGACCAGGCCCACCACGGCCGGGTAGTCGTCGGTGGCGAAGTCGATACGAGGGGTGAAGCCCGCCTCCTCGCAGACGTCCACGAGCTGGCGGCGGCAGCGCGGGCAGCCGGCGATCCAGGACTCGTCCGCGAGTTCCGCGATGCCCACCGACGCGGCCCCGGCGAGCCGGTGCCCCTCGGGGACGAGGCCCACCAGCCGGTCGGCGAGGAGCGGGCGGACGACCAGGTCGTCCCACTCCGCCTGGCCCGCCCCGTACCGGAAGGCGAGGGCCACGTCGCAGTCGCCGTCGCGGAGCATCTCGATCGAGCGCGGCGGTTCGGCCTCGACGAGCGAGACGCGGGTGCCGGGGTGCGCGGCCCGCAGGGCGGCGAGCGCGGTGGGGACGAGGGTGGAGCTGCCGCTGGGGAAGGAGACCAGGCGGACCCGGCCCGCCCGGAGCCCGGCAATGGCGGCGACCTCCTCCTCGGCTGCGGTCAGCCCGGCGAGGATGCCGGAGGCGTGCCGGACGAGGACCTCTCCCGCCTGGGTGAGGCGCATCTCGCGTCCGGTGCGGATCAGCAGCGGCGTGCCGGCGGAGGCTTCGAGGGCCTTCATCTGCTGGCTGACGGCGGGCTGCGTGCAGCCGAGTTCGCGCGCGGCGGCCGAGAAGGAGCCGGTGGCGGAGACGGCGCGCAGGACGCGGAGATGGCGTGCCTCGATCATGCGCTCCAGCATAAGCGAGTCTTGGATGGGGCTGCACATTTTCGCTGGAGACTTTGAGATGTGCGCCCGTAAGGTGCCCGCATGACCTTGCTGAGTGTGAATGTGGGCCGCGCCAGGGCAGTGGACTACACCGACGCCGCTTCCGGCCTCACCGCCATCGACAAGCGTCCCGTCGAGGGGCCGGTGCGGATCGAGGCCCCCGGGGTGCCCGGTGTCGGGAGGAGCGGGCTCGCCGGGGACACGGTCTGCGACCTGCGGTTCCACGGCGGCAACGACCGGGCCGCGTACGCCTTCGCCCGCGAGGACCTGGATCTGTGGGAACGGGAGCTCGGTCGCGAGCTGGCCAACGGCTCCTTCGGCGAGAACCTCACCACCCGGGGCCTCGACGTGAACGGGGCGCTGATCGGCGAGCGGTGGCGGATCGGTGAGAACGGCAAGGAAGCGATCCTGGAGGTCACCGGCGGCCGTATCCCCTGCCGTACGTTCGCGGGCTTCGTGGAGGAGAAGGGTTGGGTCCGGCGGTTCACGCAGTCCCAGGCCGGTCCCGGCGCGCTGCTGCGCGTGATCGTGCCGGGCGAGATCCGCGCCGGTGACCCGATCACGGTCGTCCACCGGCCCGATCACGACATCACCGTCGCGCTGCTCCACCGCGCCGCGACGGCCGAACGCACGCTGCTGCCCCGTACGTTGGCCGCCGCGGAGTGGATGGAGTCGGGACTCCTCGCCCTCGCACGTCAGTACGCGGACAAGTACGCGGCGGGCGGCGCCGACGAGCAGGGCACTACCGTGCCCGTATGACGACTGCACTGATTACGGGCGCCACCGCTGGCATCGGGGCCGCTTTCGCACGGAGGCTCGCGGCGGACGGCCACGATGTCGTGCTCGTGGCCCGGGACATGAAGCGGCTCCGGGAGCAGGCGACCGAGCTGCACGACCGGCACGGCGTCGAGGCCGGGGTGCTCGCGGCGGACCTCTCCGAGGAGAAGGGCATCGCCGCCGTCGAGGCGCGGCTCTCGGACCCGAAGCGGCCGGTGGACCTGCTCGTGAACAACGCGGGCTTCGGCAACAAGGGCCGCTTCCTCGAAGTGTCCATGGCCGACGAGCTGAAGATGCTCACGGTGCACTGCGAGGCGGTGCTGCGGCTGACCTCGGCCGCCGCCGCCTCGATGAAGGAGCGCCGCAGGGGCGCCGTGGTGAACGTCGCCTCCGTGGCGGCCTTCGTGCCCCGCGGGACGTACGGGGCGTCGAAGGCGTGGGTCGTGCAGTTCACCCAGGGCGCCGCCCGGGACCTGGCGGGCAGCGGGGTACGGCTGATGGCGCTCTGCCCCGGCTTCGTACGGACCGAGTTCCACGAGCGGGCCGGGATGGGGACGGACAACATCCCCGGCTGGATGTGGCTCGACGCGGACAAGCTGGTGACGGCGGCGCTGTCGGACCTTGAGCGGGGGAAGACGCTGTCGATCCCCGACCCCCGTTACAAGGCCCTGATGGGTGTGGTGAAGCTGGCGCCGCGCGGCCTGCTCGGCGGGGTCTCCTCTAAGGCCGGCCGCAAGTACGGCCCGAAGTAGTCGCCCGTACGGTCACCGCCCCTCGACGTCGAGAGCGGCGAGGGTGTCGAGAGCGCCGGCGGAGTCGAGAGCGGCGAGGGCGGCGAGGTCCAGTCGGCTGACGGTGCCGTCCGGCCAGGTCACGGTCGTGCGGAGGCCGTCGATCCGGACGTCCGCGAGGTCGGCCACCGGAGCGGGATCGGGTTCGGCGGTGAGTGACGCGAGGGCCACGAAGAGGGTCGCCGGGCCGGTCGTGGTGCCGTGCAGGGCCAGGGTCCGGCTGCCGGGCCCCTGAAGGGTCTCCCCGGTGGGGAGTTCGGCCGTCCCGGGGCCGTAACCGTGGACCGGGTGGAGCTGGGCGTGCGGCCCCTCGGGGGTGGTGGCCCAGCCCGTCTGCCGTACGGGAGTCCCTTCCGGGGCGCCGAGTACGAGGTGGGCGCGGAGCTCGGCGCGGCCGTGGGCGAGCGTCGCGGAGACCACCCGGACTCCGGGCAGCGGACGGTGGGCGGAGGCGGCCCGGTCGGGACCGGTGCCGAGCGGGGTGGCGGGGCCGCGGGCCGTGGCCGGGCCGCCGTCCGGCAGCAGGGCGAAGTGGTTGTCGGCGGCCGCGGTTCCCGTACTGGGTCCCGTACGGGTCGAGTAGGCGTGGCGGGCGTAGCCGGGGTCGTCCTCACCCGGCTCGGCGCTGTGCACATGGTTGCTGCCGTGGTTGTGGAGGCGTACGAGTCCGTCGGCGGCGGTCGTCTGGACGAGCAGCCCGGCCGGGGCGAAGGGGCGCACGGTGTCGGCGCGTTCGGCGGGCAGGGGTTCCTCGGGGTCGGTCCAGGCGTGGTGGCCGGCGGGCAGGAGGAGACCGAGGAAGCCCTTGGACGCCCAGTAGGGGGAGCCGGGCCCGGAGTACTCCTGGACCAGCGGCGGGTACGGGCCGTGCCAGCCGAGGGTGAGGAGCCCGTTCGTGTCGGTGGCGCCCCGGTCGAGGAAGTACCGCAGGGTGCCGGAGGCGAGGCGGCGGGTGGCGCCGGGCGTGAGCGGGGTGTGTCCGGTGAGGGCACCGAGCCAGGGCGCGGCGGCCGCGGCGAAGCGGTAGATCAGGGACCGCCCGTACGGGAGGGGGGCGCCGTCCGCGTCGAAGAGGTGGACGTAGCCGTCGAGATGGGCGCGCAGACGGGGCCCGTACCGGTCGAGGAGCGCGCGGTCGCCGGCGAGGTGGGCGTGGAGCACGGGGTAGAAGTGCAGGGCCCAGGCGTTGTAGTGGTCGAAGGCGCGGTTGTCGCCGTCGCTGTACCAGCCGTCGCCGAGGTACCAGTCCTCGATGCGGGCGAGGGAGCGGTCGATCGTGGCGGCGGCGCGGTCGGTGTCGACGCCCGCGTCCTGGAGGAAGCCCGCGACGGTGAGGCCGAAGAGCCACCAGTTGTTGTCGACGGGGGACGGTCCGAGGGCGGGGCGGAGCCAGTCGGCGACCTGTTCGCGGGTGCGGTCGTCGAGCCGGTCCCAGAGCCAGGGGCGGGTGAGGCGCAGGCCGAGGGCGACGGAGGCGGCTTCGACGATCGCCTGGCGGGTGCCGGTGGTGAGGGGCCAGCAGTCGGGGCCTCCCGCGCCCGGCTCGCGGGTGCCGGCCGCGAGCCCCTCGGCGTACCGGTCCAGGTGGCCGTACGGGTCCGCTCCCCCGGCGCCCGCGACCCTGAGCGCGGCGAGGAGGAAGGTGCGGGCCCAGCCCTCCAGGCCGTCGGAGCGGGTTCCGGACCAGCTGGGGCGGGGCCCGGGAAGGCCGATCAGCGCACGTTCCGGCGAGGCGAAGGGGCGTACGGCCAGGAGGAGTCGGTCGGCCGTGGCCTCCCAGTGGGCACGAGTCCAGCCGGTGTACGGGCTGAGCTCACGATTCTCGGGCGGCGTGGGCATGATGCTCCCTGAGGGCTCCCTGGGTGACGTCTGCGTCGCCCGGAATCCTGAACAGGCTCCGATCGGACGTCAAGAGATTCAGAGCGAATGATCGAAACAAGTGTCGTTCGATCATTCCTGGGCTAGGGTCTGTCCGGCGGATCAGGGCCGGACGGGCCGCGGCGTCCGGTGCGGTACATCGCAAGGCGCCGGAGCGCCCTCATAGCGGAGCTATGCGGGCGTTTCGGCAACACGGCGAGGTGCCGTGCCAGGCGTCGCGGACCCGGCCCTGATCCGCCGGACAGACCCTGGGGTCGACAGACCACCACCACGCGAGGGGGAACCGCACCGTGCGCGAGAGTGCTGCCGAACGACACGACCGACTGCTGGCCCTGGTCCGCGAGCGCGGCACCGCCCGCGTCGCCGAGCTGGCCGAACGGCTCGGGGTCTCCCCCGTCACCGCCCGCCGTGACGTCGAGGTCCTGTCCGGCCGGGGCCTGATCGACCGGGTGCACGGCCAGGTCTCCTGGCCGCGCCGGCAGGGCGCACCGGGCGGCGGGCGGTCCGGCGAGGGCCTGGTCATCGGACTTCTCGCACCCTCCGCCACGTACTACTTCGCCGAGGTCATCCGGGGGGCGCACGAGGCCGCCGCCCGCGCGGGCGCCCGGCTGGTGCTCCGCGTCTCGGACTACCGGCCCGAGGAGGACAGGGCCCGCACCGAGGGGCTGCTCGCGGCGGGCGCCGAGGGCGTCCTCGTCGCACCCGGCTGGCGCGGACCGGAGGACCGGCTCGCGTACGGGGACTGGCTGGCCGAACTCCCCGTACCGGCCGTGCTCCTGGAGCGCAGGGCCGAGCCGGGCAGCCCGCTGGACGGCCTGGACCGGGTCGCCTCCGACCACGGCCACGGCGTCCTGCTCGCCCTGCGCCACCTGCTCGACCTCGGTCACGCGACGCCGCTGCTCGTGGCGCGCCGGGACTCCCCGACCGCGCTCGCGGTGCGCGCCGGCTACGCCGAGGCGCTCGGGACGCTCGGCCTCACGGAGCCGCGGCCCGTCATCGACTCCGTACCGGCGGAGGCGGACCCGGAGGGCTTCGAGCGGGCGGTGCGGGCGCTGCACGAGGCGGTCGGCTCGGGGCTCGCGAGCGCGGCCCTGGTCCACAACGACGTGGACGCGATCGAGATCGTGCAGCGCCTGGCCGTGCTCGGCGTACGGGTGCCGCAGGACCTGGCCCTGATCGCGTACGACGACGAGGTCGCGGCGCTCGCCGACACCCCGCTGACGGCGGTCGCGCCGCCGAAGCGGCAGGTGGGGCGGCACGCCACCGAGCTGCTGGTGGAGCGACTCTCCGAAAACGCAGCGGGTGCCGCGGCGGGTTCCGAGGACTCCGGCGAGGAGGCGGCGCGGCGCCATCTGGGCCTGCTGCCGAGGCTCCGGGTGCGGGACTCGTGCGGGGCACGCTCCACCCCCTCGATCTGATCACTTTTCGATCAATCAATCTTTCGCTCTTGACTTCGGTCATGAACGGTCACAGGATCACGGCCACAACCTCCCAGCCGTCCGTCCCCAGGAGCCGTGCCGTGACCCGTAGTTGGAGCAGAACGTCCCGCGTCATAGCCGGCACCGCCACCGCCCTCGCCGTGCTCACGGCCTGCGGCGGCGGCGGTGACGACACCGCGAACAAGCCGAACGAGCCCGTGACCATCACCTTCTGGGGCTGGGCCAAGGGCTCCAAGGACGTCGTCGACGCCTTCAACGCCTCCCACACCGACATCCGGGTGAAGTTCGAGGAGATCCCCTCCGGCACCGCCGGCGGCTACGCCAAGATCTCCAACGCCGTGAAGGCCGGCAACGCCCCCGACCTCGTCTCCATCGAGTACTCCTCGCTCCCCGAGTTCGTCAGCTCCGGCGCCCTCCAGGACATCGGCGGCGAGTTCACCGAAGCCGACCGCGCCAAGCTCCTGCCACAGACCGTCGAACTCACCACCCTCGGCGGCAAGACCTGGGCCGTCCCCTTCGACGCGGCCCCGCAGGCCTTCTTCTACCGCAAGGACCTCTTCGCGAAGTACAAGGTCGAGGTCCCCACCACCTGGGACGCGTTCAGGAAGGCCGCCGAGCAGGTGAAGAAGGCCGACGCCAAGGCCCGTATCGCCACCTTCTTCCCGGACGACCCGACCACCTTCGAGGCCATGGCCTGGCAGGCCGGCGCCCAGTGGTTCAAGGCCGAGAACGACACCTGGAAGATCGACACCACCGACGCGGCCACCACCAAGGTCACCGCCTACTGGCAGGGCCTCCTCGACGCCGGGCTCGTCCACAAGAACGCCTCCTTCAGCCCCGAGTGGACCGGCTCCCTCAAGAACGGCACCACCATCGGCTACCTCGGCGCCTCCTGGGGCGCAGGCGTCCTCAAGGGCACCCTGCCCGAGCAGGACGGCAAGTGGGCCGTCGCCCCCATGCCGAGCTGGGACGGCAAGCCCGCCAGCGGCATGCTCGGCGGCACCTCCTTCGCCGTGACCAAGGACAGCAAGCGGAAGGCCGCCGCCGTCACCTTCGCCGAGTGGATGTCGACCACCGAGGACGGCGTCAAGGCCCGGATCGCCTCCGGCACCTCCTCCGCCTTCCCGGCAGCCGCAGCCCTCCGGCCCGTCGCCAAGAAGGCCTTCGACGCGAGCTACTACGGCGGCCAGGACATCTACGCCCTCTTCGAGGCCTCCGGCGCCTCCATCAGCCCCAACTGGGCCTGGGGACCCACCACCGGCACCACCAACACCACCATCAAGGACCACTTCGGCAAGATCGCCCAGGGTGGCCCCGGCATCGCCGACGCCGTCAAGGCCGGTCACGACGCCACCGTCGCCGAACTCACCAAGCGCGGCCTGAAGGTCGAGGGCTGACCGCATGAAGGCCCGCACCCGCGCCGCCACGATCCTGCTGACCCCCTTCTTCCTGCTCTTCACCGCGGTGATGGTGGTGCCGATCGGATACGCGGTCTGGCTCAGCCTCTTCACCGAGAAGCAGTCCGGACTGGGCTTCGGCGGCACCGAGACCGTCTTCACAGGCCTCGACAACTACACCGCGGCGCTGGGTGACCGGGCCTTCCGCGAGGGCTTCGGCGTCCTGCTCGGATACTGCCTGTTCTACATCCCGCTGCTGCTCGCCGGAGCCCTCGGCCTCGCCCTCCTGCTCGACTCGGCACTCGCCCGCGCCCGCCGCTTCTTCCAGCTCGCGCTCTTCCTGCCGCACGCCGTCCCCGGCATCATCGCCGCCCTGATCTGGGTCTACCTCTACACGCCCCAACTCAGCCCGGTCGTCCAGGCCATGGAGGCCGGAGGCATCGGCTTCGACTTCTTCTCCCCCGAAGGCGCCCTGCCCTCGATCGTCAACATCGCCCTGTGGGAATGGCTCGGCTACAACATGGTCATCTTCTACGCGGCCCTCCAGGCCATCGACCGCTCCGTCCTCGAAGCGGCCACCGTCGACGGGGCCGGCGCCTGGCGCATCGCCTTCTCCGTCAAGATCCCGCTCGTCAAGGCCTCCCTCGCGATGGTCGGCCTCTTCACGGTCATCGGCTCCCTCCAGCTCTTCACCGAGCCGCTGATCCTCAACAAGGGCACCGGATCCGCCGTCACCTCCACCTGGACGCCGAACATGTACGCCTACACCGCGGCCTTCGACCGCAACGACTACGGACTCGCCGCCGCCGCCTCCGTACTCCTCGCCCTGACGGCGGCGCTGCTCTCCTTCGCCGTCACCAGGCTGACCGGCCGCCGCAAGGCGGGCACGGCCCGGAAGGAGCGCACCGCATGAGCGGTCCCCGCACCCCGAACCGATGGCTCTCCAAGACGGCCGTCAACGGCTCCCTCCTCCTCGCCGTCGTCTACATGCTCTTCCCGCTCGTGTGGCTGCTCACCGCCGCCACCAAGGACGCCGGCGGCCTCCTCGCAGGGAACGCCTTCTCCTTCGAGGGCTTCGACCTGGGCGGCAACCTCACCCGGCTCGCCGAGTACAACGACGGCATCTACTTCCACTGGTACCTGAACAGCCTCCTCTACGCCGGAGTCGGTGCCCTGGCCTGCTCATTCGTCAGCGTCGCCGCCGGATACGCCTTCCACGTCTACGACTTCAAGGGCAAGGAGAAGCTGTTCGGCCTCGTCCTGCTCGGCGTGCTCGTCCCCACCACCGCGCTCGCCCTGCCGATGTACCTCCTGGCCAGCGAGGTCGGCGTCGTCAACACCTACTGGGCCGTCCTCATCCCCGTCCTCGTCAACCCCTTCGGCGTCTACCTGTCCCGGGTCTTCTGCGCCGGCTACATCCCCGACGAGGCCCTGGAGGCAGCCCGTATCGACGGAGCGGGCGAGCTGCGCGTCTTCTGGTCCATCGGTCTGCGCATGGTCATGCCCGGCTTCGTGACCGTCTTCCTCTTCCAGTTCACCGCCGTGTGGAACAACTTCTTCCTCCCCCTGGTGATGCTGTCGGACCAGAAGCTGTACCCGCTGAGCCTCGGCCTGTACGCGTGGAACAGCAACGCCCACGCCGAACCCGACTACTACCCCCTCGTCGTCACCGGATCCCTGCTCGCCGTCGTCCCCCTCGTCGTCGCCTTCGTCTCCCTCCAGCGCCACTGGAAGGCCGGTCTGACGGCCGGCAGCGTCAAGTGAGGAGCTCAGGTACAACGATGCACCCGACCACTGACAACCGCCCGTCCCTCCTCCTCGCGATGGGCAGGGGCGTTCCCGAACGCCTCCTCACCGACACCCACCGCACCCGCCTCACCCGGCTCGCGGACACCGACCCGCACCTGGTGGCACACGACCTGACCGCCCCCGACACGCGCGTCGCGGCCGCCCTCGCGGAGGCCGAGGTCCTCCTCACCTGCTGGGGAGCGACCCCCCTCACCGCCGAGGTCCTGGACCGCGCGCCGCGCCTGCGGGCCGTCGTCCACGCCGCGGGCTCCGTCAAGCACCACATCACCGACGCCTGCTGGGAACGCGGCCTCCGCGTCACCTCGGCCGCCGCCGCCAACGCGCTGCCCGTCGCCGAGTACACGCTCGCCGCGATCCTCTTCGCCGGGAAGCGGGTCCTCGGCTCGGCCCAGCGCTACGCCGAACTCCGCACCGGCCACGCCTGGCTCACCGAGTCCACGACCTGGGGCAACTACCGCCGCACCGTCGGCATCGTCGGCGCCTCCCGCATCGGCCGGCGGGTCGTCGACCTCCTGCGCCCCTTCGACCTCGACATCCTCCTGTACGACCCGTACGTCGACGTCCCGCCGCCCGGCGTGGAACTGGTGACCGATCTCGACGAACTGTGCGCCCGCAGCACGGTCGTCTCGGTGCACGCTCCGCAACTCCCGTCCACGTACCGCATGATCGGCGCGGCCCAGCTCGCCGCGATGCCGGACGGCGCGACCCTGATCAACACCGCCCGAGGCTCCCTGATCGACGAGGAGGCCCTGCTCCCGCACCTCCTCACCGGCCGCCTCCACGCCACCCTGGACGTCACGGACCCGGACCTCCCGCCCCCCGACTCCCCCCTCTACACCCTCCCGAACGTCCTGCTCACCCCGCACGTGGCCGGCTCCCTGGGCAACGAACTGCACCGGATGGCGGACCAGGCGCTCGACGAGGTCGCGCGGTACGCGCGCGGGGAGCCGTTCGCGGAGGAGGTCAGGGCGTCAGACCTCCAGCGTTCGGCGTAGTCCCAGGCACAGGCGCTCGGCCTCGGCGAGGACGAGGGGGGCGGTGTCGGCATCACTCCGCAGGACGGCGGGCAGGACCCGGTCCCAGGGCCCGAGGTGCAGCGCGAGCGCGACGAACTCCCGGGCCTTGGCCGGGTCCGGGTGGGCGAGGGCCAGGCCGGCGTAGCCGTCGGCGCACCGGTGACCCAGCGCGTGCAGTCCCGCGAGGACCGAGGCCGCCCGCTCGAACTCCGCCGCCTCCACGAGGTGCCGGGCGACGGGGAGCAGGTCGGCCGGCGTGCTCCCCGGCAGCCCCCGGGCGTACTCGGTCGCCTCGTCATGGTCGCCGAGCAGCACGAGCGCGTGGCTGACATGGGACGCCTGGGTCGTCCGGTACAGAGCACTCCCCTCTGTCCGCACCTGCGCCGCGAGCCGCACGGCCTCCTCGCGCCGGTCAAGGGCGAGGAGCGCGCGCACGAGGTCCGGCACGACCTCCAGGGCGAAGCCCTGCCGCCGGTACTCCTGCGCGTCGGCCAGCCACCGTCCCGCCTCGTCCGTCCGGCCGTCCCTGGCCAGGCCCGCCGCCATGGCGGCGTACAGTCGCCCCACCTCGAAGCGAGGCCGGGCCCGTACGAGAGGCTCGACGTACTCCCACGCTCCGGCCCTCACGAGACCGCGCACAGCCTGGTCGAAGAACGTGCCGCCCCTGCTCCCGTCCCGCTCGGCCATCCGTGCCACGGCCGCGTGTTCGCGCCGGGCGAGCCGGGCGTCGAGCACCACTCTCAGCCACCGGTCGCGTTCCCAGTCCTCCCGATCCCGGGCCAGCTCCTCCGCGCGGTCCACCTGCCCGCTCGCCACCAGGGCGAGCACCGGGAACAGGCCATGGGCCGCGGCGGGGTGGCGCTCCACCTCCGCCAGGAGGCGTCGCACCGGCTCCCCCCAGCCGTCCACCGCGGTCAGGTCCTTCGCCACCGAGAGGACGGTACCGATCACGGTCCGGGGCCCGGGGGCGCGCAGGGCCGGTTCGATCGAGGTGAGCAGGGCGACCGCGGCCGACCGGTCACCGGCGTCGAGCAGGGCGTCCGCCACGCCGATCCCCGCCAGGGCACCCGTCCGGCCGCCGGTCACCAGGGTCATCGCCTCCGCCCGCAGGCCGGCACCGCACAGGGCCCTCGCGTACTCCCCGATCACCTTGTCCCGCTGCACCCCCTCCAGGCGGGAAAGGAGCTTCCCGGCCCGGTCGAGGTGCCCGGCGCGGACGCGGGCGCTCACGAGCCTCCGGCACAGGTCGACCGAGTAGGGGCGGCTGAGCGCGTCCAGCGCCTGCTCCGCCTCGTCCAGGAGCCCCGCCGCCAGCTGTGCGTCGGCGAGCGTGCGCAGGATGGAATCACGCTTGTCCGGCGAGGCCTCGGCAGCGCTCCGTGCCCGGTCCCCCACACCGGCGCTCGCCAGCTCGAACCCAAACTCCGCGATGGCCGACGTCCCGAACAGCCAGGAGGCCCACCGGTCGAGCCGGTCGAACTCGCCCAGCGCCGCCAGCGCCCGTACGGTCTCTGAAAAGCCCGCGCCCCAGCGCCGGGCATCGAACGCCCGCAGCGCGTCGGCCCGCAGCCCGGCCCCCCGCTCCTCGTGCCCGGCCTCCCGCAGGGCACGGGAAGCGTCGAGGAAATAGGCGAGACCCAGCCCCCCTCCGTTCTCGGCAGCGTCCCGGACCATCCGCTCGACCTCGTCCGCCCGGCCGGTCAGGAGCAGCGCCCTGATCACCCGGTCCACCACGCGCACCCGGAGCCCTTCCGTCTCCTCGGTGTGTGCGAGAGCGAGGGCCCGCTCGTGGTGCCCGGCCGCGCAGAGCGCGTCGACGAGTGCCAGCAAGGGTCCGTGCCGGAACCGCGAGTCGTCGACGGAGTGGACGATCCGCTCCGCCCGGGACAGGGCGCCCGCAGCGAAGAGCACGGGCACGAGAGCCTCGCTCATGGGGCCGTGCTCGAGCGGGTCCCCGTCGGTCAGGACGAGCTCTTCGGCCTCCGCGATCAGCTTCCCCGCCTGGCTTCGTTCACCGACGGCGAGGAGCCTCCCGGCCACCGCGCACAAGCCCTCCACGGTGGTCAGCCGGTCCTCGCCGCGCACGATCGCCAGCGCCCGGTCCACCTGGCCCGCGGCTGCCCAGGCCGCCGCGAGGCCGACCGGCGCCCGGCCGCCCCGGCGGATCAGTTCCGCCCGCCGGAATCCGAGCCGCAGCATCGTCGCCACGAGCCCGGCCCCGTCCCCGCGTTCAAGGACGGCCTCCCCCGCCGCGCGGACCTCGCCCAACGGCCCTCCGACCCCGCCCGTCTCCTCGAGCAACCGATCGTGCCGGGCCTCGTCGAGGGCGCAGGCGAGCATCCGGTCCAGGTCGCCGGCCGCCCGGAGCATCGGGAAGTAGCCGTGCAGGAGGTACGCGGGGGTGGTGGCCGGCCAGCCCCGGTCCCGCCAGGTCCCGGCCCAGCCGTGCAGCACCTCGCGGCACCGGGTCAGCTCCCGGTCGCCCAGCATCTCCCGTGCGCTGGCGGCCAGTTCCTCGTGCGCGAGCAGGTACGCCTCGCCCCGTGCCGCGAACGTCCGCCCCGGGCCCGTACGGAGCAGGTCCCTCACCCGGTAGGGGACGGCTCCGGTCAGCTCGGCCAGGTCGTCGGCCGTCAGACCGCCACCAGCCGCCGTGAGGAGTGCAAGAAGGTCGTGCGGGAGGCCCTCCGCATCCAGGAGTCGCTTCAGCTCGCGTTCCGCCTCCGCCCGGATCACGCGGGCCCTCGGCGACGGGGCCAGGATCCGTACGGCCGCAGGGTCCCGGAGCGGGTGGTCGTCGGGGACGTCGACCGGGAGCGGCGGGTTCAGGCGCCCGGAGACGATGACGGGCAGGTCGTACGGGAGGAGGGACGCGATCGAGTGGGCGTCCGGGCCCGTCGTCACGCCCCGGTCCTCGTCGAGACCGTCGACGAGGAGGACGAGGCGCTCGCCGCGCGCCGCGCAGGCCTCGGCGGCGGAGGCGTACATGCGCAGCAGGTGGGCCTCGCGGGTCGCCGCCGTCAGGAGCACGGGCAGGCCCTCGCCCGCCAGCTCCGCGAGCTGTTCCAGGACGACGTCCACGTACGCGGCGACGTCGTTCTGCGCGCCGAGCCGGGCCGTGATGAAGAAGGGGACGATCCGCACCCCCGGCGGGGGGTTGAGGGCGAACCAGGACAGCAGGGCCGTCTTTCCGGCCCATGCCTCGGCCCGCCACCAGATGTACGTGGGGCCGGAGTCGGCGAGACAGAAGGCCGCGAGCTCCGCCAACTCGCGCTCGCGGCCGTCGAGTTCCTCGGGGCGGATCCTATGGACCTGCTCGTGGTATCCGGAGCGGACCGCCGGTTCCGGTACGCCGATCCGGTTGTTGTGGCCGATCACGACGTTGCCCGCTGTGTCCGCGACCGTGACCGACCGCTCTCCCCCTGCCCACTCCATCCGCCCAACCTAGACTGGAAGGGTCCTACCTGGGTCGGGAGGCGCCATGAGCTTTGTACAAATCATCGACTGCAAGACCAGTCGGGTCGACGACCTGAACCGCCTCATGGATCAGTGGGTCGAGCAGACCAAGGGCAAGCGGACCGCCACCCACAGCATCGTCGGCAAGGACCGCTCGGACGCCTCCCACGTCGTGGAGATCGTCGAGTTCCCCTCGTACGACGTGGCGATGCGGAACTCGCAGCTCCCCGAGACCGACCGGATCTTCCGGGAGATGGTCGCTCTCTGTGACGAGATGCCGACCTTCACCGACCTGGACGTGGTGCGGGACGAGGCGCTGTACAAGGGCAACGCCCGGCGGCTCCTGGAGATGTTCGCCGCCGAGCCGGAGCTCGCGCTGCTCGACGAGGTGCTGGCCGAGGGCTACCACGACCACGATCCGACCAACGAGCAGGACGTCATCGGCATGGACGCCGTCCGGCGCGAGGTCAGGATGTGGCGGGGCGGCTTCGACTTCGCCTTCACCGTCGACGACCAGATCGCCGAGGGCGACCGGGTCTGCACCCGCTGGAGCTTCAACGGCTCCCACGTGGGCGACTTCATGGGGCTCCAGCCCACCGGCATGGAGGTGACCATGACGGGGACGGTGATCCACCGCTTCCGGGACGACGGGAAGATCGTGGAGGGGTGGTGGCAGTACGACCTGCTCGGCCTCATGGGGCAGCTCGGCGCCGTGGAGGCGTAGACCGCGGAGGCGTAGGAGGAGCGGGAAAGGCGCGAGGCCCGGTGCCCCCGCGACGGGGGCACCGGGCCTCGGTGATCAGCGGGGCGCCGGGCCTCGGTGATCGGTGACGACTGGCGTCAGTGGGAGTGGCCGTGGCCGCCGTGGCCGTGGTCCGCCGGCTCCTCTTCCTTCTTCTCCACCACGAGGGTCTCGGTGGTGAGGAGGAGGGAGGCGATCGACGCGGCGTTCTCCAGAGCGGAGCGCGTGACCTTCACCGGGTCGATGACGCCGGCCTTGACCAGGTCGCCGTACTCGCCGGTGGCGGCGTTGAAGCCCTGGCCCTTGTCGAGCTCCGCGACCTTCGAGGTGATGACGTAGCCCTCGAGGCCCGCGTTCTCGGCGATCCAGCGCAGCGGCTCGACGGCGGCGCGGCGGACGACCGCGACACCCGTGGCCTCGTCGCCGGTCTTGCCGAGGTTGCCCTCGAGGACCTTGACGGCGTGGACCAGAGCGGAGCCACCACCGGAGACGATGCCCTCCTCGACCGCGGCGCGGGTCGCGGAGATGGCGTCCTCCAGACGGTGCTTCTTCTCCTTCAGCTCCACCTCGGTGGCGGCGCCGACCTTGATGACGCACACGCCGCCGGCCAGCTTCGCGAGGCGCTCCTGGAGCTTCTCGCGGTCCCAGTCGGAGTCCGTGGACTCGATCTCGGCCTTGATCTGGTTGACGCGGCCGGCGATGTCCTCGGCGTTGCCGCCACCGTCGACGATGGTGGTGGCGTCCTTGGCGATGGTCACGCGGCGGGCGGTGCCGAGCACGTCCAGGCCGGCCTGGTCGAGCTTGAGGCCGACCTCCTCGGCGATGACGGTGGCACCGGTGAGGGTGGCCATGTCGCCGAGCATCGCCTTGCGGCGGTCGCCGAAGCCGGGGGCCTTGACGGCCACGGCGTTGAAGGTGCCACGGATCTTGTTCACGACCAGGGTCGACAGGGCTTCGCCCTCGACGTCCTCGGCGATGATCAGGAGCGGCTTGCTGGCGCCGGCCTGGATGACCTTCTCCAGGATGGGCAGCAGGTCCTGGATGGAGGAGATCTTGCCCTGGTTGATCAGGATGTACGGGTCGTCGAGGACGGCCTCCATACGCTCCTGGTCGGTCACCATGTACGGGGACAGGTAGCCCTTGTCGAAGGCCATGCCCTCGGTGAAGTCGAGCTCCAGGCCGAAGGTGTTGGACTCCTCGACGGTGATGACACCGTCCTTGCCGACCTTGTCCATCGCCTCGGCGATGAGCTCGCCGACCTGCTGGTCCTGCGCGGAGAGCGCGGCGACGGCGGCGATGTCGGACTTGTCCTCGATCGGGCGCGCGGTGGCGAGGAGCTCCTCGGAGACGGCCTTGACGGCGGCGTCGATGCCCTTCTTCAGGGCGGCCGGGGAGGCACCGGCGGCGACGTTGCGCAGACCCTCGCGGACCAGGGCCTGGGCGAGCACGGTGGCGGTGGTGGTGCCGTCACCCGCGATGTCGTTGGTCTTGGTCGCCACCTCCTTCACCAGCTGGGCGCCGAGGTTCTCGTACGGGTCCTCGAGCTCGACCTCGCGGGCGATCGTGACACCGTCGTTGGTGATGGTGGGGGCGCCGAACTTCTTGTCGATGACGACGTTGCGGCCCTTGGGGCCGATCGTCACCTTCACCGTGTCGGCAAGCTTGTTGACGCCGCGCTCAAGGGCGCGACGGGCGTCTTCGTCGAACTTCAGGATCTTCGCCATGGGAGCGGTTCAGCCCTCTCGGAATAGGGTGGAACGAACCGCGCCCCGGGGCGCCTGGAAGGGGCCTCGGGGCGCAGCTCTGAGCATCTGCTTCAGTGCTCGGTACTTCGGTACTTCAGTACTTCGGTGAATTACTTCTCGACGATCGCGAGCACGTCGCGAGCCGAGAGGACGAGGTACTCCTCGCCGTTGTACTTCACCTCGGTGCCGCCGTACTTGCTGTACAGCACGACATCGCCGGTCTTGACGTCGAGCGGCAGACGCTCGCCGTTCTCGAAGCGACCCGGGCCAACGGCCAGGACGACGCCCTCCTGGGGCTTCTCCTTGGCGGTGTCCGGGATGACCAGGCCAGAGGCGGTGGTCTGCTCGGCGTCGAGCGGCTGGACCACAATGCGGTCCTCGAGCGGCTTGATGGCAACCTTGGAGCTGGTGGTCGTCACGATCCGACCTCCCCCTTCGGAGATTACGGGGTTAACTGTCTGAGGTGGCGACCAGGTGGATCCGTCGTCGCGGGTGCCGGACCTGCCTGTCGCTGTGTTGGCACTCTCCGGTGGGGAGTGCCAGAGCCGAGACTATGACCGCGATTAGCACTCGGTCAAGCGGAGTGCCAATTCATCGCTCCGTGGCGTGACCGGCCGACCCTTTCCCGCCCCCTCGCATCCCTTCGCGTCCACGGCGTCCTTCGTGGGTGAGGGGCGGGGGTTCACCCGCTCCACCGCCTTCCGGCCGAGCCGTTCGATCGGGTCGACCGAGGAGGCGCAGGCCGGGAGGGCGAGCAGCGCGCCGGTCACGGCGAGGGCCGCGACCCGGCGCCCGGGGCGTACGGGGAGCGTCCTCACACGTAGTCCTCGAGCTTCGCGACCGCGTACCCCTTGGCCGTGATCACGTTCATCACCCGGCGGATCATGTCGGGCATGGACCCCTTCCAGTCGCCCTTGCCCCGGAAGTGGGTGAGCACGATGTCGCCGGGGTGCAGGTCCCGGTCCCACTCGCGCCACTCCATGCGGTCGGGGAAGGCCTCGGAGGCCCACAGCGGAACCGCCTTGATCCCGCAGCTCTTGGCGGCGCGCAGGGTGTCCTCGTTGTAGTTGCCGTACGGCGGGCGGAAGAGCAGCGGCCGCTTGCCGTAGCGCTTCTCGATGACGTCCTGCATGCCGCAGATCTCGCGCTTCTGCTGCCCGTACGAGAGTCCGGGCAGGTAGCGGTGGTTGAGGGTGTGGTTGTGCAGGGAGACCCCGCCCTCCTGCGACTTCTGCATGCGGGCGAAGTAGCCGTAGTCGTCCTTGACGACGTAGTCGCTGAGGAAGGCGCTGTACGGGATCTTCAGGTCCGTCATCATCCGCAGCAGCGCGGGGTCCTTCTCGGCGCCGTCGTCGATCGTCAGGAAGACGACCTTCTGCTTGGTCGGCACGGTGGTGAAGACGGGCGGCAGCCCTTCGCCGTCGGTCTCGAAGCCCTTGCGGGTGGTGATCTCCGGCTTCACGGCGGGCGGGGCGGGCGCGTCGAGCGGGGGCCGGGCGAGGCCCCACTTCTTCGCGGCGAGCACGCGGGCGGCGCGCTGCGCGCGGATCTTCTCGACGTACGCGTCGAGCGCGCCCGACGCGGCCTGCGCCGGGGGCTGCTGGCCGGCGGCGGGGGCGGGCGCGCCGGCGTCCGGCTCGGCGCCGCCGGAGCAGGCCGTGGCTGCGGAGGCGAGGGCGGCGACGACGAGCGCCGCCCCGAGCGCACGAGACGAACGATGCGCACCTTTTGCCATCATTTGTTCCTTTTGTCGTACGAGTCGTATGGCGCCGCATCCTGTCAGCGCCCGTCCACCTCCCGGGGCGCGACACCGCCGTACCGCACGTACGTCCCCCGGCCGGCCCACAGCATCACAGGGCCCACAATGGGACGGGTGACCGACCTCGCCTCCTTCGCCTCCCTGCTCGGCCCCGAGGGGCAGACCCTCCTCACCGCCCTGCGCGACCACGACCCCGCCCAGGAGCTCGCGGTCGTCTCCCGGCTCCGCCGCGACCACCCCGCCGAGCTGGTCACGGCGGCCGTCGGCCAGGCACGGCTGCGGCAGCGGGCGGTGGCGAAGTTCGGTGCGGAGGACGCGTACCGGATGTACTTCACGCCGAACGGCGTCGAGCAGTCGACCCGCGCCTCGGTCGGCACGTACCGGGCGGCCCGCCTGAAGGCGCTCGGCGTCCGCGGCGTCGCGGACCTCTGCTCCGGGATCGGCGGCGACGCGATCGCCCTCGCCCGCGCCGGGATCTCCGTCCTCGCCGTCGACCGCGACCCGCTGACCGCCGAGGTGGCCCGCGCCAACGCCGAGGCGCTCGGCCTCGCGGAGCTGATCGAGGTGCGGTGCGCGGACGTCACCGACATCGACACCGCCCCCTACGACGCGGTCTTCGTCGACCCGGCGCGGCGCGGCGGCCGGGGCAGGATCTTCGACCCGGAGGCGTACTCCCCGCCCCTCTCCTGGGCGGTCGAGGCGGCTCGCAAGGCCCCGCACGCGGCCCTGAAGGTGGCCCCCGGCATCCCGCACGAGGCGGTGCCCGACGAGGCCGAGGCCGAGTGGATCTCGGACGGCGGCGACGTCAAGGAGGCCGTCCTCTGGTTCGGTACGGAACCGGGCGCCCGCCGGGCCACCCTGCTGCCCTCGGGCGCGGGGCTCACCGGCCGCGGCCTGCCCGACCCGGCGGTCCGTCCGGTCGGCCGCTACCTCTACGAGCCGGACGGCGCGGTCATCCGCGCGCACCTCGTCGCCGAGGTCGCCGAGGACCTGGGCGGCGGTCTGATCGACGAGACGATCGCCTACGTCACGGCGGACGCGCTCGTCCCCACCCCGTACGCCGCCGCCTACGAGATCACCGACGAGCTCCCCTTCAACCTGAAGAAGCTGAAGGCCCTGCTGCGGGAACGCGAGGTCGGCACCCTGACGGTGAAGAAGCGCGGCTCGGCGGTGGAGCCGGAGGAGATCCGCCGCAGGGTGAAGCCGAAGGGCCCGAACGCGGCAACCGTCCTGCTCACGCGGGTGGCGGGGGCCCCGACGATGCTGATCGGCCGCCCGGCGCGCCCCGACGGCGACCGCTGAGCGCCGGCTCCGAACGGCGGGCGGTGAGCGCCGGCTCCGCGCGGGCAACCGGTGAGCCGGGCCCGCCGGCGCCCCGCGGAGCTCAGTGGCCCCCGCGCGTCAGGCGGAGCGCGAGGCGGTAGTGGCCGACCGCCTTCACCAGGCCCGTCAGGCCCGTGCCCCACAGGATCAGGGCGATCCCCATGCCGTACGCGACCAGGCCGTAGCCGTCGTTCCGGCTGACGCCCATCGGGACCGCGAAGCCCATCCACAGCCCGAAGCCGCACATCGCGGCGGACAGCAGCAGCCAGCAGACGCTGAGGACGGGGGCGCGCAGGCGGGCGTCCGTCGGGCCGTGCCGGTCCAGGGCCGCCCAGAGGACGAGGCGTTCGCGCACGACCCGGTCGCGTCGCAGGGCGCGGACCGTCAGCCACACCGCCGTGCCGAGGACGCCGATGCCCGGCACCGCCGCGACGAGGCCCGTCAGCATCATGATCGGGTCGGGGACCGGGCTGCCGAGCGAGATGAGCAGGACGCTGGTCAGCCCCCAGCCCAACTGGAGCATGAGGAACCCGAGCAGGAACATCACGAGCCGCCCGCCGCCGAGCAGCCGCCTGCCGAGCTCGTCGAGGGCCAGCGCCCGGTCGGCGATCCGCGCGTCCCGGTCGGGCCAGCTCTGGAGCTCGGCGGGCGGGGGCGGCGGAGGCAGCAGGGTACGCGGGGACATGCCGAGCACCCTAAAGGGGCGCCGAACGGGCCCTGTTGGACACCCCCCGAGACGCCGGGCCCGCCCCCGGACACCGTCACCCTCCGCCCAGCTCCCGCGTCTTCTCCCGCAGCAGCGCCCGCTCGCTCTCGTTGCGGGTCAGCGCGGCGGCCCGCTCGAACTCCGCACGGGCCTCCGCCACCCGCCCGAGCCGGGCCAGCAGGTCGCCCCGCACGCTCGGCAGCAGGTGATAGCGGGTCAGGGCGGGTTCGGCGGCGAGGGCGTCGACGATCGGGAGGGCCGCCGCCGGACCCTCGGCCATCGACACGGCGACCGCGCGGTTCAGCTCGACCACCGGGGAGGGGGCGAGCGTCCCCAACTGCCGGTACAGCGCGGCGATGGTCGCCCAGTCGGTCTCCTCGTACGAGGCGGCCCGCGCGTGGCACGCGGCGATGGCGGCCTGGAGGGCGTACGGCCCGTACGAACGCCCGTCCCCGGCCCGCTCCAGGGCGGCGAAGCCGCGCCGGACCATCAGCCGGTTCCAGCGCCGCCGGTCCTGCGCGGCGAGCAGCACCGGCCGCCCGTCGGGCCCGGTCCTCGCCGCCGCCCGGGAGGCCTGCAGCTCCAGGAGGGCGGCCAGGCCCTGCGCCTCGCCCTCGTCCGGGACGAGGGCGGCCAGGACCCGGGCAAGGCGCAGCGCGTCCTCGCACAGGCCGGGCCGCAGCAGGTCGTCGCCCGCGGTGGCCGCGTACCCCTCGTTGAAGATCAGGTAGACGACCTCCAGGACGGAGCCGAGCCGGGCCGCCCGCTCCTCCCCGTACGGCACCTCGAAGTCGACGCCCGCCTTCGCGAGCGTCCGCTTGGCGCGGGTGATCCGGGCCGCGACGGTCGCCTCCGGTACGAGGAAGGCGCGGGCGATCTCGTCCGTGCGGAGCCCGCCGACGAGCCGCAGGGTCAGGGCGGCCCGCGCCTCGGCGGAGAGCACCGGGTGACAGGCGGTGAAGATCAGCCGCAGCACGTCGTCGTCGATGTCGCCGGGGCCCGCCGGCTCGGGGTCGTACGACTCCTCGGTGAGCGTCCTGCCCACCTCGGCGAGCTTCCGCGCGTACGTCTCGCGCCGCCGCACCAGGTCGACGGCGCGGTGCTTGGCGGTGGCCGTCAGCCAGGCTCCCGGCCGCTCCGGGACCCCTGACCGCGGCCACTGCTCCAGGGCGGCGAGGAGCGCGTCCTGGGCGATCTCCTCGGCGATGCCGACGTCCCGGACGATCCGCGCCGCGGTGGCGACGATCCGCGCCGACTCCATCCGGAAGACCGTCTCCAGCGTGCTCTCCACCGTCACGGTTCACATGACAGCACACGGGACCGACAAGGCGGCCGGATCAGCCCTCCGGCATCTCCTCGACCTCGCGGACCTCCAGGCCGACCTTCCACTGCGGCGGGTGGACGGCCAGGAAGCGCTTCCCCCACTCGACGGCCTCGGCCATGTCCTTGCACTGGAGCATGGCGTAGCCGCCGACGACCTCCTTGGTCTCGGTGAACGGGCCGTCGGTGTACGACAGCTTCCCGTCCGACCAGGTGATCCGGGTGGCCTCGGCGGTCGGCCTGAGCCCGGCCGTGTCGACCATGGCGCCGGCCTTGTTGATCTCCTCGAAGAGCGCGCCCATCCGCTCCTCGAAGCCGGGGTCGGCGCTCTCCATGTCGATGGTGTTCTCCTCGATGCGGACGAGGGACAGGAAGCGGGGCATGACGACTCCTCGGTGGTGCGGGTTGCGGGGCCGTTCCCCGCCTTCCACACATACGTCGAACGGGCCGGGCCCGCATCGACACCACGCACGGAGAACTTCTCAGACGTAGTCCTCCAGGCGGGCCACGGTGAATCCCTGCTCCTGGATGCGGCGCAGCATCGTGGCCGTCATCTCGGTCATCGTCCGGCCCTTGAGCTCGGACGGGCCGCGGAAGTGGGCCAGGATGATGTCGCCGGGGCGCAGCTTCCGGTCGCCGCGCTGGTACTGCATGTTCTTGATCTGCATGGACTCGCGCCACAGCACGATCGCGTCGACGCCGCACGTGCCCGCCGCCGCGCGGGTGTCCTCGTTCCAGTTGCCGTAGGGCGGGCGGAAGAGCCGCGGGGCCGTGCCGTACCGCTGCGTCAGCTTCGTCTGCTGACCGCAGATCTCGCGGCGCTGGGCCTCGCGGGAGAGGGTGCGCAGGTCGGGGTGGGTGAGGGTGTGGTTGGCGAGCCCGTGGCCCTGGGCGACGAGCGGGGCGAAGTAGGCGTAGTCGCCGCGGATGGCCGCGTCGGTGAGGAACATCGTGACGGGGACCTTGAGGTCCTTCATCATCGTCACGAACTCGGGGTCCTTCTCCGCACCGTCGTCGATCGTGATGAAGACGATCTTCTCGGTGGTGGGGATGTCGCTGATGACGGGGACGGGTCCGCCGGGCCGCCGGACGACCGGCTTGGTGGCGGGCGGGGCCGGCGGCGCCGCGAAGGGCTTGAGCCCCCACTTGCGGTACGCGGCGGGGGCGGCGGCCCCTGGAGCCTTGTCCCCGGCGGAATCCCCGGCGGCGTCGCCCGCCGGGTCGCCCGCCGAGGGCGTCTCCGTGCCCGCGGACGGCGTCCTCGGGGCCGGAGCGGTGGCGGTGTCCTCCGACGCGCAGCCGGTCATGAGCAGGGCGACGGCGGTGAGGGCCGCCCACAGCGCGATCGTCTTCTTCACGCGTTGTGGGATGCCCGTCCGAACCGAAAGGTTGCCCGATCCTCGCCTATTCCACCGATTCGAAGCGCCAGCGGTGGACCGGACGGGTGATCAGCTCCGCCTCCGGCTCCGGCAGCTCCGGCAGCTCGGCGTCGAAGGACTCCGCCTCCCACCAGGTGAGGACGAGGACGCGGTCCTGGGGTGCGCGGAGGAGTTCCCGGCGGACCGGCTCGCGGGCCAGGACCTGGGCGCGCGCCCACTCCAGGAGCTCGGCGCCCCGGTCCTGGGCGGCCCGCGCCTCCCACATGAGGGTGAGCCTCACGAGTACAGGTTCTCCTTGCTGACCTCGTGCACGTGATCGTGGTCGTGGGTGCGGCCGGGCACGTGCGGGTCCGTCACCGGGAGCGACGAGTCCGCCGACAGCTCCAGGTCGGAGGCCGGCCGGTTGCGGGCGACCATCTCGGAGCCGAGGGCCGCGACCATCGCGCCGTTGTCGGTGCACAGGCCGGGGCGCGGCACCCGCAGCCGGATGCCGGCCCGCTCGCAGCGCTCCTCCGCGAGGGCCCGGAGGCGCGAGTTGGCGGCGACGCCGCCGCCGATCATCAGATGGTCGACGCCCTCGTCCTTGCAGGCCCGGACGGCCTTGCGGGTGAGGACGTCGACGACCGCCTCCTGGAAGGACGCGGCCACGTCCCGTACCGGCACGTCCTCGCCGGCCGCCCGCTTGGCCTCGATCCAGCGGGCCACGGCCGTCTTGAGACCGGAGAAGGAGAAGTCGTACGCGGGGTCCCGGGAGCCGCTCAGGCCGCGCGGGAACGCGATGGCGGCCGGGTCGCCCTCCCTGGCGAGCCGGTCGATGACCGGTCCGCCGGGGAAGCCGAGGTCGAGGACGCGGGCGATCTTGTCGAAGGCCTCGCCGGCCGCGTCGTCGATGGTGGCGCCGAGGGGCCGCACGTCGGAGGTGATGTCGGCGGAGAGCAGCAGCGAGGAGTGGCCGCCGGAGACGAGCAGGGCCATCGTCGGCTCGGGCAGCTTGCCGTGCTCCAGCTGGTCGACGCAGATGTGCGAGGCGAGGTGGTTGACGCCGTAGAGCGGCTTGCCGAGGGCGTACGCGTACGCCTTGGCGGCCGATACGCCGACGAGCAGCGCGCCCGCGAGGCCGGGCCCGGCGGTGACGGCGATGCCGTCGAGGTCCTTCGGGGAGACGCCGGCCGTCCTGAGGGCGCGTTCGATCGTCGGGACCATCGCCTCCAGGTGGGCGCGGGAGGCGATCTCGGGCACGACGCCGCCGAAGCGGGCATGGGTGTCGACGCTGGAGGCGACGGCGTCGGCGAGGAGGGTGGTGCCGTGGACGATGCCGACGCCGGTCTCGTCACAGGAGGTCTCGATGCCGAGTACGAGGGGTTCGTCAGCAGCCATCAGTCATTCCAGCCATGGGTCGGTACGGACATCAGATCTCGGTCTCGGTTCCTTGGACGGTCAGTCGCATCACGAGCGCGTCCACGTTTCCGGGCTGGTAGTAGCCGCGCCGGAAGCCGATCGGCTCGAAGCCGAAGCGCTCGTAGAGCTTCTGGGCCCGGGTGTTGTCCACGCGCACTTCGAGGAGGACCTCGTCGCACTCGAAGGCGGTGGCTTCCTTCAGGAGGTCGGTGAGGAGCCGGGCGCCGAGGCCGGTGCCCCACTGGTCGCGGGCGACGGCGATGGTCTGCACGTCGCCGAGTCCGCCGGCGGCGGCGAGCCCGGCGTATCCGACGATCCGCCCCGCGCCGTCCTCGGCGACGACGTAGTGGCGCGTGGCCCCGGGGCCGCGCGCGTGCGCGAGCTCCGACCAGAACATCCCCGCCGACCAGGCGTCCTCGGGGAACAGCTCGTCCTCGAGGGCCAGCACCGGGGTGATGTCCCACCAGCGCATCTCGCGCAGCTCCACGGAGCCGGTCACGTGGGTGTGACCACCTTGTAGTTCTTCGGCACCTGCGCGTCGGGGCGGCGCAGGTACATCGGCAGCGGGTCGAGGAACCCGTCCCCGCCGGCCGCCAGCTTCTCCGCCGCGAGGGCGGCGAGCGCCGCCGCCGACTGGTGCTCGGGGTCGCGGGCGTCGGGGAAGGCCTCCGGGTAGAGGCGGGCGCCCGCGCCGACGACCGGGAGGCCGGCGAGCCGCTCGGCGATGTCGGCGGGCCGGTCGACGCCCGCGTCGGTCGCGCGCGTGCGGGAGTCGTCGTACCGCGCCCAGTAGACCTCCTTGCGGCGCGCGTCCGTGGCGACGGCGAAGGGCTCGTCGATCCCGGAGGCGTACGCGAGGCCGTCGAGGGTGCAGAGTCCGTGAACCGGCACCCCGAGGGCGGAGGAGAAGGCGGCGGCCGTGACGAGGCCGACGCGCAGGCCCGTGTACGGGCCGGGGCCGACACCGACGACGACGCCGGTGACCGCGTCGAGCTTCAGCCCGGCCTCCTTGAGGACCCGGTCGACGGCGGGCAGCAGCAGCTCCCCGTGACGGCGGGCGTCGACCTGGCTCGACGAGGCGACGACGGCCTCGCCGTCGTGCAGGGCGACGGTGACGGCGGGGGTGGCGGTATCCATGGCGAGCAACAGCACGCGAACAGCCTACGGCTCCCGGGCACGGTGCCCCGCCCCTCGCTCCCCCTGCTGCTACCGTCACCCTTCGATACGTTCGTACGAGAGGTGGGCACGGTGGCACGGAGCAGCTCGGGATTCGTGGCCGGGCTCACGGCGGCGGCCGTCGCGGCGGTCGGCTTCCTGGCCTACCAGGCCTCCGCGAACGTGCCGGCGAACCTGACGGAGAAGCCGCGGGCGACGAGCACCGCCGCCCCGTCGATCTCGCCGAGCGGCGGCCCGACACAGCCTCCCAGGAACCCCCTCGCCATCCCGGCGAACTCGGGCACCGGTGAGCGGGTCGTGTACGCGCTCGCCGACCGCCGGGTGTGGCTGGTCGACGAGAAGGGCAAGGCCACACGTACGTTCACGGTGATGCCCAGCACGGTGGACCCGGCGCCCGGGTCGTACAGCGTGACCTCGCGCTCGGGCTCGGTGCGCGGTTCGGACGGCGTGCAGATCGAGCACGTGGTGCGGTTCGCGACGGCCGAGGACGTGTCGATCGGCTTCAGCGCGGCGGTCGACGGCTCGACGCCGAGCCCGGACCCGTCGAGGAAGACGGGCGGGATCCGCATGAAGCGGACCGACGGGGACGCGCTGTGGATGTTCGCGGTGATCGGCGCGAAGGTCGTCGTCGTCGCCTGAGAGGCGGCGGCCCGGGGTGCGGTGCTACGCCGCCTCCTCCCGCACGGGCAGGTTCAGGATCTCGTCCCGCTCCGCCCGTTCCACCCGCTCGGAGTGGAGCGGCGGTGGGGTCGAAAGGGTGCGGGCGGCCACGCAGGACGCCAGCAGCTCACTCATCGGGACGCGGTCCCGGCTGTGTCCCGCGCGCTCCTGCGTCGCCATGCATGCCTCCCGTAGGTTAGGTACACCTAACCAGCTCGTGCATCCATGTCACCACGCCACGTACGAACGACGCAACACCTTCCCGACACGTTGTCGGAATCTACGTCTCCGCCCGCACAGGCGCTCAGAGCACTTCCAGGTCCTCACCGGCCCAGCGTCGGCCGATCCCGCGCAGCACGACCGTGCGCCGGTCGTCGTCGGTGTCACCCGTCACCCGGTGGATCAAAAGGTGCAGCCGGTCGTCGGTCAGCTCCTCGACCTTGCCGTCACCCCACTCGACGACGACGACCGACTCGGGCAGCGAGACGTCCAGGTCGAGGTCCTCCATCTCGTCGAGACCGCCGCCGAGGCGGTACGCGTCCACGTGCACCAGGGCAGGGCCGCCGACCAGGGACGGGTGGACGCGGGCGATGACGAAGGTCGGGGAGGTGACGGCCCCGCGCACCCCGAGCCCCTCGCCGAGGCCCCGGGTCAGGGTGGTCTTGCCCGCGCCGAGTTCACCGGTGAGCATGACGAGGTCGCCGGGGCGGAGGATCTTCGCGAGGCGGCGGCCGAGTTCCTGCATCCGCTGGGGGGAGTCGACGGAGAGGGTGGCGCCGGAGAGGGGCGGGTGCGCTGCTTCCATGCCCGCCAATTTAGCCTGACCGGCAATTGGGGGGCGGCGGCGCGGGGCTGGGCACGCGCATCTGCGGCGTTGTCGTCAATCACCGACTTCCCCGAGCTCTCGGCTTCGCTCGAGCAGGGGAGACCCCATCGCGTCGGCTCAATCCTCCGCCTTGCAGCTGCACGCACCCAGCCCCCGCTCCTTCTCCCGCCCCCCAATTGCCGGTCAGGCTTATCCGTTGCGGGACTCCGGATCGGCCGCGACCGGCGCCGGCACCGCTCCCACCCGTACGAGCAGGTCGGCGAGGCGGTCGGTGACCGCCTCCGGGTGTTCCAGCATCACGAGATGGCCGCCGTCCGGGACGATGACCAGCTCCGCGTCCGGGAGCAGATCGGCGATGGCCTCGGTGTGGGAGCTGGGGGTCACCAGGTCGTGGTCCCCGGCGAGCGCGAGCACCGGCAGTCCGGCGAGGACGGGCAGGGCGGCGGCCTTGTCGTGCTCGGCGAAGGCCGGGTAGAAGGCGGCGACCACGTCGATCGGGGTCGACTCGATCATCCGCTCCGCGAAGCGGGCGACCGCCGGGTCGACGTCCCTCGACGCGAACGAGTACTTCTTGATCAGCCCGGCGAACAGGTCCGCGGTCGCCCTGCGGCCCCGCTCGACCAGCTCCGCCTGGGAGCCGAGCGCCCGCAGCACCCCCGGCAGGACCCGGCGGACGGCGTTGACGCCGGCGATGGGGAGCCCGTACGACACCTCCGCGAGCTTTCCGGCCGACGTGCCGACGAAGGCGACGCCGACGACCCGGTCGCTGACGAACTCCGGGTACCGCTCGGCGAGCGCCATGATCGTCATGCCGCCCATCGAATGCCCGACGAGGACGAGCGGGCCCTCGGGCGCGGCGACGTCGAGGACGGCCTTGAGGTCGCGGCCGAGCTGGTCGATGGTGACGGGGACACCGTCGGCACCGGCCTGCGAGACGCCGGTGCCCGAACGGCCGTGACTGCGCTGGTCCCAGTGGACGGTCCTGACGAGACCGCGCAGCGCCGCCCGCTGGAAGTGCCAGGAGTCCTGGTTGAGGCAGTAGCCGTGACTGAAGACGACGGTGACGGGGGCGGGCTCCTTGCGCCCGAAGAGCCGCCGCCTGCGGGCGGCCGGAGCTGCGTCCTCGACCTCGTCCACCTCGTAGTACAGGACGGTCGAGTCGTCGGCGAGGGCCCGGCCGGACGTCCCGCGCAGCCCGCCGTACGGGCCGGTGGCGTCGAGCGCGAGCCGCGCCTTCTGCCGTACGGAACGGCCGACGGTCAGCCGCTCGGCGGCGACCCCGACCGCGGCGCCCGCGGCGAGGACGCCTATCGCGGCGCCGGCGAACCCGGCGCGCCGCCAGCTGGTGGTACCGGTGCCGCCTGCCTCGACCACGCCGTGGCCCCCCTACTCGCCCAGGTACACGCGCGGGACGCGCGCGCCGATCCGGGTGACGATCTCGTACGCGATGGTGTCGGCGGCCACCGCCCAGTCCTCCGCGGTCGGCTCGCCCCGCTCCCCCGAGCCGAAGAGCACGGCCTCGGCGCCGGGCTCGGGCGTGTCGCCGCCGAGGTCGACCACGAACTGGTCCATGGCGACCCGCCCCGCGACCGTACGGACCTTGCCGTCGACGAGGACGGGCCCGCGGCCGGAGGCGTGCCGGGGGACGCCGTCGGCGTACCCCAGCGGCACGAGCCCGAGGGTGGTCTCACCCTCGGTGACGTAGTGGTGCCCGTAACTCACCCCGTGGCCGGCCGGCACCTGCTTGACGAGCGCGACGCTCCCCTTCAGCGACATCACCGGCTTGAGGCCCAGCTCGGCCGACGTGCCGAGCTCGGGGCTCGGCGAGACGCCGTACATCGCGATGCCGGGCCGGACCAGGTCGAAGTGGGCCTCGGGAAGGGTGAGGGTGGCCGGCGAGTTGGCGATGTGCCGGACCTCGGGCTCGACGCCGGCCTTCTCGGCATGGTCGAGCATCGAGCGGAAGACGTCGAGCTGGGCGGCGATGGAGGGGTGGTGGGGCTCGTCGGCGCAGGCGAAGTGCGACCAGAGCCCGGTGACCTTGACGAGGCCGTTCTTCTCCGCCGTGAGGGCCTCGCCGACGAGCCGGGGCCAGTCGGCGGGCTGGCAGCCGTTGCGCCCGAGCCCGGTGTCGGCCTTGAGCTGGATACGAGCGGTCCGCCCGGTCCTTCCGGCCGCCTCGACGACCTCCTCCAGGGCCCACACGCCGCTCACGGACATGTCGAGACCGGCCTCGATGCCCTGGTCCCACGGATCCCCGGGCGTCCAGAGCCAGCACATGACCGGCACGTCGGTGATCCCGGCGGCCCGCAGCGCGAGCGCCTCGTGCGGCGTGGCCGTCCCGAGCCAGTCGGCCCCCGCCTCCAGGGCGGCGCGGGCACAGCGGACGGCGCCGTGTCCGTACGCGTCGGCCTTGACCACGGCCATGACGCGGACGTGGGGGGCGACGCGGGCGCGCAGCGTGCGGACGTTGGCACGCAGCGCACCGAGGTCGATCTCGGCGCGGGCTCTGCGGGGCGGCGGTGTCTCAGTCATCGCGCCCAGTCTCTCAGGTGTCAGCTGCCGGGCCGCTTTCCCCAGATGTAGACCCGGTCACCCTTGCGCAGCACGTCCCAGAGTTTCCCGGCGTCGCGGTAGCTCAGATTGACGCAGCCCCGGCTGCCGGTGGGCGTGGCGAGCTGCCCGTAGACGGCGTGGAAGGCCTGGCCGCCGCTGAAGAACTGGGAGAAGGGCATGGGGGTGTCGTAGATGGACGACCAGTGGTCCTTGTGGCGCCAGTAGACGGAGTGCCAGCCGGTACGGGTGGCGTACCCGGGCCGCCCGCTGCGGATGTTGACGACGGCGAAGGTGACTTTCTTGTCCTTGCGCACCCACATCAGCTGCCGGTCGAGATCGACGCAGGCGACGGCGTACTTCGTGACGGGGCAGCGGCGCCCGGGGTCGAGGTTCTTCCGGGCGGCGAGCAGCTCGGCCCTGGCCCAGGTGACGGGCCCCGCGTACCCGTTGGCGGGCTTGATCTTCTCCCTGACCTGGAAGGCCTGGACGGCCCGGCAGTCGGCGGCGGACTGCTTCCCGTCGACGCGCAGCTTCAGCAGCCGCTCGACCTGCCGCTGGTGGGTCCCGGTGGAGGCGGTACAGGCGGCGCCGACGGCACTGCGGGGCATGTACTCGACGGACTCGTCGACCTCCTGCTCCGGCTCGGGCACGGGCACACCCCCCTCCGAACGCAAGGGCGGCAACACCTGATCGGGCGTATCCATCGGATACTCGGCCCGCCCACCCCCGACCACCCCGGGCACGAGCGACTCGGCGGACTCGCCGGGCGGCACGGGACCGCCCCCGCCTCCCGGCTCATCGGCGACGGCGACGGGCCCGACGGCGAGCGCGGCGGCAAGAACGAACGACAACGACGCGACACGACTTCTCCAACTGATCACCCCACCCACCCAAACCCCACCCCCGCCACCCAGCACACCGAGAGACGCGGCTGGGGCAACGGGTTCGCCCGAGTGGGGGTCCGGGGGCACAGCCCCGACGGGGGCCCAGGGGCACAGCCCCCACGGGCAGCCCCCACGGGGGCCCGGCGGCGCAGCCCCGACGGGGCCCAGGGGCACAGCCCCCACAGGGGCCCAGGGCAGGGGCGCAGCCCCGACGGGGGCCCGGGGGCTTGCCCCCGGACACATCCCCCGCCAGCCCCCGGCAGGGTTTCGGGAAGGGGTGGGGTGGGGGCTCAACGCCCTCGGCTACGACCCCCCGCACACATCCCGCCACGCCGCCCCCAAC
>JOBE01000018.1 GCA_000717735.1 Streptomyces griseoluteus
GGCACCTGGCATCTCGCCCCCACCGGCACATGACCACGAGGGGCTGCCCGGCCTCCGGCCGGACAGCCCCTCAACAAGATCTTCATCAGTCTTCTAGGGGGTGTCTTGCCGGCAGCACCCGGGTGGGCCCGCGAGGGCATCCGCCGGGCCTCTGCCGGGCGCCCGGCGGTGTGTCCGAAAAGGTGTCCAGCACTCGGACGCCGTTTACGCGGCTTCCCGGACCGCGTCTAACCTGCCCGTATGGCCCTTGGTACCGCTTCCGTCCGCTCCGACCGCGCTCGTACGGTCCGCGACATCCTCGCCTCCGGCGGCACGTCGTACTCCTTCGAGTTCTACGCGCCCCGGACCGAGAAGGGCGAGCAGGGCCTCTGGAACGCCATGCGGCGGGTCGAGGCGGTCGGACCGAGCTTCGTCTCCGTGACCTACGGCGCCGGCGGCTCCACCCGCGGCGGCACCGTGAAGGCCACCCAGAAGATCGCCTCCGACACCACGCTCACCCCCGTCGCCCACCTCACGGCCGTCGACCACTCGGTGGCCGAGCTGCGCAACGTCCTCGGCCAGTACGCCGACGCCGGCATCCGCAACATGCTCGCGCTGCGCGGCGACCCGGCGGGCGACCCGCTGGGCGAGTGGGTGGAGCACCCCGAGGGCGTGCGGTACGCGGCCGACCTCGTCCGGCTGATCAAGGAGTCGGGCGACTTCTGCGTGGGCGTCGCCGCCTTCCCCGAGATGCACCCCCGCTCCACCGACTGGGACACGGACATCCGGCACTTCGTGGACAAGTGCCGCGCGGGCGCCGACTACGCGATCACCCAGATGTTCTTCGACCCGGAGAACTATCTGCGGCTGCGCGACAGCGTCGCGAAGGCGGGCTGCGAGACCCCGATCATCCCCGAGGTCATGCCCGTCGTGAACGTGAAGACCCTCGACCGGCTGCCCCAGCTGAGCAACGCTCTCTTCCCCCCGGACGTGAAAGAGCGCATCCTCGCCGTCAAGGACGATCCCGCCGCTGTACGCTCCATCGGTATCGAGTTCGCGACGGAGTTCTGCGCGCGGCTGCTCTCCGAGGGTGTCCCCGGACTGCACTTCATCACGCTGAACAGCTCCACCGCGACGCTCGAGATCTACGAGAATCTCGGACTGCACCAGCAGTCGTGACCGGTCGTACCCGCCCCGACCCGCGGCGGTGACCGTGGAGAGGGGCGGCGGGGCATGGGGTGGACGGTCCTCTACATCGCGTTCGGCGTGGTCGCACTGTGGCTGCTGGGGGAGGTGCTCCTCCAGTACAAGGCACGGCTGCGCTGGCGGGTGCTCGCCTTCTGCGGCTTCCTCGGTGTGGTCCTGGGCGTACTGCTGCCCTCCGTGGCGGTGATCATCGCCGGGGCGGTCGCCTTCGCCGTCGGCCAGACCTATGTGACGCTCTCCTTCCGCCGCGGCTTCTCCACCGGCTGGGCGATCGGCGGCAACCCGGGTGCGAGCCGTCGCCGCCGGTCCGGCACGGCGGCCAAGGCCGGGCCGACCCTCGAGGTCACCGAGCTCTCCTACGACGGCCAGGACCCCGCGTACGCCGTGCCGGACGAGGCCGACACCCACGCGGCCGCCGAGACCACCGCGGTCTACGAGCCACTGCCGATTCCCGAGGACACCGGCCAGTACGCGGTCTACGGCGGCGTCCACCAGGGCGCGGGGCACCAGGACGCGGGTCAGGGCGGCGGGTACGAGCCGCAGCAGCCCGCCTACGACCCGTACGCCCCCGGCTACGAGCAGCAGCAGCCGGCCTACGACTACGGCGCCGCCGGGCAGCAGCAGTACGCCGCCTACTCCGACCCGTACATCGGCCCGGGCACGGACGGCCAGCAGTACGGCTCCTACTACGGCGACCCGTACGCCCCCTCGTACACCTACGACACGCCGCCCGGCGGGGTCTGGGTCCCGCAGCAGCGCGACGCCGAGCCGCCGCCCCCGCCGCCGCAGCAGCAGCCGGACGCGCCGAGCGCGTACGGCTACGAGCCGCACCCCGACGACCAGCAGCAGTACCGGTACTGAGTGGCCGTGAGACGGTGAAGGCCCCGGCGCGATGCGCCGGGGCCTTCACCGTGCTCACCGCGAGCCGCGGAAGTCCGCGCCCTCCACGATGAATCCCGCCACGAGCGCGCCCGACATGCCCGCGTGGGCCAGCCCGCCGCCCGGATGGGACCAGCCGCCCGCGAACCAGAGGCCCGGCAGCGGGGACCGGTTGGCGGCCGGGAGCAGCAGGCCGTCGGCCCCGGCGAGCGCCGGTCCCGGCACCTCGGCGGCGCCCGTGTCCCGCCGGACGTCCTCCGGGGTGCGGACGTGCCGCCAGAGCAGCCGCTCCCGCAGCTCCGGGACGGCCCGTCCGGCCGCCTCGACCATCCCGTCGGCGAAGGCCTCCCACGCGCCCGCGTCCCGCTCCGGAGACGTGCGGACGGTCGCGGTGACCGTCACCGACTCGTGGTCCGCGTCGGGGCGTAGCGCCGGGTCGTCCGGGCGCAGCACGGTCACCGTCGGCCGATCGCCGTCCGCGTGCACGACCGTGCGGTGGACCGCCGCCGGCTCACGGGGCCCGCGCAGCGCCAGACAGACCGTCACCCGGCTCGTGCCGAGCACCTGATGGCGCGGCCGGCCGTCGCTCCGCGGGGGGAGGGCCGGCACCGGGGCCCCGGAGACCACGTGGTCGGCCTCGACGGTGTCGCCTCCGGCAAGCCGGACGCCGACCGCGCGGCCGTCCTTCTCCAGGACGTCCTCCACGGGCGTGTCGAAGACGAACTCGACACGCCGCTTCAGGCACCGCTCGTACACCGCGTCCGCGAGGGCCCGCAGCCCCCCGCCCACGTACCAGCTGCCGAAGGTCTGCTCCATGTACGGCAGGACGGCGGCCGCCGCCGGGGCGGTCGCCGGGTCGAAGCCGTACGTCCACGCGTACGCGTCGAGGAGGGCGGCGAGCCGCGGGTCGCGCAGCTCCCGCGTCCCGATCCGCGCGAGCGTCGTCGCCGGGCGGCGCAACAGGCCCGGCTTCAGGGCCGGGTACGGCTCACGGGCCAGCGGCGCGGGGTCGGCCGGCTGGGGCTCCTCCAGGAGCGGGCGGCGGGTGCGGTCCCACGCCTCGCGGGCGCGGACCAGGAAGTCGCCCCAGCGCTCGCCCGCTCCGGCTCCCAGGGCCGCGTCCAGGGCGGCGACCGTGCCGGCCCGGGAGGCGTTCGGCAGGTCCACGCGGGTGCCGTCGGCGAAGACGTGACGGCTCGCCGGGTCGACCTGCGTCAGCGCGACGCACTCCTCCAGGGGTTCCTTGCCGGTCTTCACGAACAGGTCCCGGTACACGGCCGGCAGGTGCAGCAGTCCGGGGCCCGTGTCGAAGGCGAACCCGTCCCGCTCGAAGCGGCCGACCGCGCCGCCGTACGTCGCGCCCCGCTCGTACACCGTCACCCGGTGCCCCGCCACGGCCAGCCGGGCCGCCGCCGCCATGGCGCCGAGTCCCGCGCCGATCACCACAATCCGTGCCATGCCGGGGACTCTATCCGGCCCATCGGACACCGCAGGAAGGCCGGTCGGACGTCGGCGGAGGGCCGGTCAGAAGTGCTCCGACCCGTCCTCCGACGGTGGTCGTGAGCGGGCCCCGGCCGTCACGTCCACGAGCCGTCTCTCCTCCCGGCGCTGGGACCTGCGGCGCAGGAAACGGCGGATCCGTTTCGCCAGGAAGACCAGTATCGCCAGACCGAGGGCGAGCAGGACGGCCGCGATGACCGCCGCCGCCACCGGATTGAAGATCGCGAAGGTGACGATCGCCGCGACCCCGAGGTCCTCCGCCAGGCTCAGCGCGACGTTGGAGAACGGCTCGGGCGAGGTGTTGACCGCCATCCTCGTCCCCGCCTTGACGAAGTGGCTCAGCAAGGCCGTCGAACCGCCGACGGCGCCCGCCGCCAGCTGGGGCAGCGAACCGTCCTGCCCGGCGAGCAGGGCGCCGACGACGGCCCCCGAGACCGGCCGGATCACCGTGTGGACCGAGTCCCATATCGAGTCGACGTACGGGATCTTGTCCGCCACCGCCTCGCACAGGAAGAGCACGCCGGCGACGACGAGGACATCGGTGCGCTGCAAGGACTCGGGCACCTCGTCGGTGAGCCCGGTCGCGCCGAAGACGCCGAACAGCAGGACCACCGCGTACGCGTTGATCCCGCTCGCCCAGCCGCTGGTGAACACCAGGGGGAGTACGGACACGCCCGCGATCGTAACCAGGACTGAGTACCCGTACCTAGGGGTCGAGATGAGTAGAAGCGCGGATGGGCCGGGGAGCGTCCGCGGGAGAGAGTGGAGTCACGGAAGGGGCGCGGCTCCGGCACCGCCGGCACGGGGCTGCGGAACGGGGCCGCGCACCTGACGGCACGGGGGTGCGTGAAGGAAGAAGCCGGTGCGGCGAGGCTCGGGGGGATCGAGCCTCGCCGCACCGGTCTTTTCGTGATCTACGCGCGCGTGTCGCCGTTCGGCCGAGGCCGGACCACGCGCGTGCCGCCGTTCTGCCGAGGCACGCGCGCGTGCCGTTCGCTACCTGCCGCCGCCCACCCGGCCGTGCAGCAGCCGCGAGAGCGCCGCGTGCACGTCGTCGAGCGACCGCTCGCTCTGGAAGGCCTGCCAGTCGAGGGCCGCCACGAGGACCATGCCGACAAGTGCCGCCGCCGTCAGCTGGACGTCGATGTCCTCGCTCAGCTCACCGTCCGCGACCCCCTCGCGCAGCACCCCCTCGACCACCGCGACGGCCTGCTGGCGGACCACCAGGAGCGTCGAGTTCCAGGCCCGGTTGGTGCGCCAGAGCTCGGCCACGTACAGCTGGGTGAAGGCCGGGTAGCGGTCGATGAAGACGAGGCCCGCCCGGATCATCGCGTCGAGCGCGTCGACCCGGCTCCCGCCGCGCTCGGCGGTCTCCTCGGCCGCCGAGCGCAGCGAGGCCGTGAGCAGCGAAACGCCGTGGCGCAGCAGCTCCTCGAAGAGCTCGGTCTTGCTCTTGAAGTTGTAGTAGACCGTGCCCTTGGCCACGCCGGCCCGCTCGGCGATCTCGTCGACCGTCGTCGCGGAGAAGCCCTGCTCCGCGATGAGGGTGACGGCCGCCTCGTAGAGCTTCGCGCGCGTGGCCTGGCGTCGGGTGCTGCTGCTGTCCATGGGGTCGATTCTCACAGGTGTCGCGGATGGCACCGGCCCGGTCTCACAGGGTCAGTTCGGGGTGGAGCCGGTCGAGCGTCCAGACCTGCCGCTTGCGGGCCGAGACGGCGGTGAGGGCCAAGGCGCCCAGGGTGAAGGCGGTCAGGACCGCGCAGGCCTGCCAGACGGGCCCGATCCCGCCGCCCGTGATCAGCCGGCGCAGCGCCTCGACCACGTAGGTCATCGGGAGGAACGGGTGGACGGCGTTGAAGAAGCCCGGACTGGTCTGGACGGGGTACGTGCCGCCCGCCGAGGTCAGCTGGAGCATCAGGACGGCGAGGACCAGGATCCGGCCGGCCGCGCCGAAGCGGGCGTTGAGCCACTGGATGATCGCCGCGAAGCAGCAGGTGACCAGGGCGAGGAAGCCGACCGTTCCGGCGGCCCGGTCCATCTGGAGGCCGAGGCCCCAGTGCAGCACGGACATGAGGGCGGCGACCTGGAGGATGCCGATCGCCGCCACCGGGAACCAGCCCGCGAGCGCGATCCGCCAGGCGGAGGCACCGGCGGCCAGGGCACGCCGGTTCATCGGCTGGATGATCATGTACGCGACCATCGCGCCGACCCAGAGGGAGAGCGGGATGAAGTACGGGGCGAAACCGGTGCCGTAGTTCGGCGCCTTGTGCAGCGACTGGGAGGCCAGCTGTACGGGGTCCGCCATGACCTCCGTACGGCGGTCACGGTCCTGCTTGTCGTAGTCCGGGATCTGCTCGACGCCGTCGTGCAGACCACCGGCCAGCTCGCCGGAGCCGTCGGCCAGCTTGAACAGCCCGCCGTCGAGGTCTCCGGCGCCCTTCTTGAGCTTGCCGACCCCGGTGTCGAGGCTGACGGAACCGGCCTTGGCGTCGGTGATGCCGGTGTGCAGCCGGTCCGCGCCCGCCGCGACCTTCTTCGCGCCCGCGTTCAGCTCGTTGATCTTCCGGATGGCGTCCTCGACGTCCTCGTCGAGGTGCGGGGCGCGGGTGGCCAGCTCGTCGGCCTGCCTCTTGAGCGTGACGAGCCGGGCGTCCAGCACCTTCAGGTCGCCGCCGCTGTCCTTGGTCAGCTCGTGCACGTCGTCCGCGATGGTGGCCACGTCGTCGGCGGTCACCGAGGCCTTCTTCAGCTTCTCGCAGATCCGGGCGTCGGCCTCCGGCTTCAGCTCGCACTCCTCCCGGTGGATCGCGGCCAGACCGTCGTCCGCCTCGTGGGCGGCGGCACGGAGCACCGGAGCCCGCTCGACCAGGCCGGCGAGGTTGTTGCGGACGGCGGTGGTGGAGTCCGAGACGAGGCGAGCGGTGTCGCGGATCGACTTGCCGTTGTTCGCCAGGTAGGGACGGACCTTGTCGGCGGTGCCGTTGACCTTGTCGGCGAGCGACTGGGTGCCGTTCGCGACCTGGCGGGAGCCGCTCTCCAGGTCCTTGGCGCCCTTGTCGAGCTTCTTCAGGCCGGCGGCCAGGTCGCCGCTGCCGGTCTTGGCGGTCTTCAGGCCGTCCGCCAGGTCCTTGGAGCCCTTCTTCGCCTTGTCCACGCCCTGCTTGAGGTCGTCGGCGCCCTTGGCGGCCTTCGCGGTCGCGTCGTGGATGTCGGAGAAGGAGATGAAGATCTTGTCGAGGAAGGAGCGCGAGGACTTGGTGGAGGCCGCGGTGCGCACCTCGGAGAAGACCGTCCGGGAGATCTGGCCGACGATGTAGTTGTTGGCGTCGTTCGTCCGCACCCGGAGGGCGCCGGTCTCGGGGGAGTCGCCGGAGCTGGAGGCGATCCGCGAGCTGAAGTCGCCGGGCATGGTCAGGGACAGGTAGTACGTCCCGTTCTCGACGCCCTCGCGCGCCTCGGCGTCGCTCACCCGGTGCCATGCGAAGGTGCTGCTCTCCAGGAGCCCCTCGGTGATGTCGTCACCGGCGTTGATCGGCTTGCCGTCGGCGGTGGCGCCCTTGTCCTCGTTGACGAGGGCCACGGGGATCTTGTCGAGCCTGCTGTACGGGTCCCAGAACGAGTACAGGTACAGGGCGCCGTACAGCAGGGGCAGCAGCAGGATCGCGACGAGCGCGGCGCGCGGCAGCTTTCCCCTGCCGAAGCGCTTCAGCTCAAGCGCGGCCAGTTTCGGCGAGCGCATCGGCCGCCCCCTCCTCGGTCGTGTCGTTCTCGGTGTCGTTCTCGGAGTCGGAGCCGGAGTCGGAGCCGGAGTCGGAGCCGGAGCCGGAGTCGGAGTCGGAGCCGGAGTCGGAGCCGGAGCCGGAGCCGGAGCCGGAGTCCGCGCCGGCTTCGGTATCGGCTTCGTCGTCGGTGTCGTCGGCCGGTGCCGCCTGCGCGGCGGGTGTCTCCGGCTCCGTGGCGTCCCCGCGCGTGGTGATCCGCAGGGCGTCCTCCGGAGCCTCGCTGCAGACGGCGAGGACGGTTGTCCCGGAAGCGGCCACCGAGCGCAGCAGCGCCCAGGCCTCGGCCCGGTCGGTGTCCGAGAGCTTCAGGTCCGTGTCGTCCACGGCGAGCAGCCGCGGGCGGCCGATCAGGGCCAGGGCGATCGAGAGCCGCAGTGCCTCGAGCCGCTCCAGATCCCGTACGGAGGTCCGCTCGCCCTTCGGCAGCGCGGAGAGGTCGAGCCCCGCGGCCTCCAGGGCCTCCTCTATCCGCGCCCGGGTGGCCGCCGCCCGCTCGGCCGGGCGCCGCAGCAGCCCGCGGACGGAACCGTCGTAACGGCGCTGGAGCAGGGCGCGCTCGCCCAGGTGCTCGGCGACCGTGAAGGCCGGGTCCAGCTCGCTGACGCCCGGCACGTGCCCGAGGGCGCCGATCCGGCGCACCGCGGCCATCTTCCGGGGCAGCGGGAGACCGCCCACCTCGGCGGTGCCCTCCTTGGCCTTCATCCGGCCGGTGAGCGCGAGCAGCAGACACGTGCGGCCCGAACCCGAGGGTCCCTCGATCGCCACCAGCGCGCCCGGCTCCGCCCGGAAGGACACCTCCCGGAAGGCCCAGCCGCGCGGCCCCTTCAGCCCAAAGCCGTCCGCGACGACGGCGGCGCCGTGCGGCCGCTCATCGGCTTCCGCTCCCACGGACCCACCCCCTGTTCCCCTTTTGAACTGACTGGTCAGTGCAAAAACTACCCCCGGTCGTGGTTCTCGGGCAAAAGTCCAGGTCAAAGGCGTTGTCAGTGGGTCCGTGCACGATGGACACATACGGCCACGAAGCCGTCACGCGACGACAGGAGGACTCGTCATGGCAAGCCCTTCCGCAGCAGCCGCGCCCCGCCGCGATCCCGGAGGCCGTCCCGCCCCCGCCGCACTGTTCGCGCCCGCCGCGTCCGGGCCGGCCGCGTCCGGGTCCGTGTCAGGGCCCGCGTCCGACGTCCACCCCGTGCCGCGCCGCGCCTCCGCCCCGCCCGCCGCCCTCGACCTCCTCGCCAAGGCCCGCGCGGGACTGGCCGAGGCCGCCACCCTCGACCGCCCCCACGAGCGGTACGCCGCCGCCCACCTCGCCGCGCTCAGAGCCGCCGCCGCCGTCCTCGCCGCCCGCGCCAGGCCCCTGCCCGGCCCACGCCGGAGGCAGCGGATACGGAGCGCCTGGGAGCTCCTCGCAGGGCTTGCGCCGGAGCTGACCGAGTGGAGCGCCCTCTTCGCCTCCGGCGCCGAGCGCAGAGCCCGCGCCGAGGCCGGAATCACGAGCGCGGCGACCCCGCGCGAGGCCGACGACCTGCTCAGGGACGCCGCCCACTTCCTCCGCCTGGTCGAGCGGCTGCTCGCCCTCAAGCCGGTCCCGCCCCGCAGGACCGGGGAGGACGAGGTGGACGGATGATCCGGAACGAGGGACCTAGGCCATAGGGTGGGGAGGTCCGTACCCGTCACCGAGGAGTCAACAGCCGTGCCGGACCCTTCCTCTGTCTTCGGTCGAGAGGCGACGTCACGTCCGTCGCGCGCCTCCCTCCGTACCGCCGTCGTCTGGGACGTCCTCAAAGACGCCCTCGACCGCCGGATCGAGGCCACCGGGAAGGACAGCCTCGACGTCCTCGACACGGGCGGCGGCTCCGGGAACTTCGCGGTTCCGGTCGCCCGCCTCGGCCACCGGGTCACCGTCGTCGACCCCAGCCCCAACGCGCTCTTCGCGCTGGAGCGCCGGGCCGCCGAGGCCGGCGTCGCCGACCTGGTGACCGGTGTCCAGGGCGACATCAGCGGCCTCTTCGACGTGGCCGGGCGAGAGGGGTACGACGCCGTGCTCTGCCACGGGGTCCTGGAGTACGTCGACGACCCCGCCGAGGGCGTGCGCAACGCGGTCGCCGCGCTCCGGCCCGGCGGCAGCCTCAGCCTGCTCGCCGCGGGACTCGGCGGCGCCGTCCTCGCCCGCGCCCTCGCCGGGCACTTCACCGAGGCCCGGCACGCCCTCTCCGACCCGGCGGGCCGCTGGGGCGCGGGCGACCCCGTACCCCGGCGCTTCACCGCCGAGCAGCTCGGCGAACTGGCCGAAGCGGCCGGAATCGACATCGGCGCCGTACACGGCGTCCGGGTCTTCGCCGACCTCGTCCCCGGTGTCCTCGTCGACACCGAGCCCGGTGCGGCGGAGGCCCTGCTCAAGCTGGAGGCGGCGGCGGCCGAGCTGCCCGCCTTCCACGCGATCGCCACGCAGCTGCACGTCCTGGGCGAGAAGCGGGCCTGAGCTGGACCCCACCCGTTCGGCGGTGCGGGCCGCGGCGCTCGATGGAGTACGCCACAGCCCGCCCCGTATCGGGCTCCGCCCCGTATGATCGGGGGACAGCATCCGGCATGACGGAGGAGGGGCTGGGGAATCAACGCCTCAGCAACCGATCCGCATGGCGGCCCGGATTGGCTAATCGGCATTGAGGGCGGGTTTCACGGGGGCGATTCCCTGCCTATCCTGAAAGGGCCGCAAACCGGTCGCCCCCGCGACCGACGACTAGGAGGACTCCGTGCCGCTCTCGGAGCACGAGCAGCGAATGCTCGAGCAGATGGAGCGAGCGCTGTACGCCGAAGATCCCAAGTTCGCGACAGCGCTCGAGGGAAGCGGACTGCGTACGTACACCCGGCGACGGGTCTACCAGGCAGTCGCCGGCTTCCTGGTGGGTATCGCGCTCCTCATGGCCGGAATGGTCGCACAGCAGATCTGGATCAGCGTGGTGGGTTTCCTCGTCATGCTGGGCTGCGCGGTCCTGGCCGTCACCGGGTGGCGCAAGGCGCCGAAACCGGGTGAGCAGCAGGCCGGGGGTGGGACGGCGGCAGGTGGCCGTCAGACCCGGCAGCAGCGACGCTCCATGATGAACCGAATCGAAGAGCGGTGGCAGCGCCGCCGCGACGAGCAGCAGGGCGGCGGCCACTGACGGGCCCCGAGCGGTAGCCCCGCACCCACACATGACCGAGCCCCGCAGGCCGCGCCACTCGCGCGACCGGCGGGGCTCGGTCATACCCACACGTGATCGCGGGTCACCCCCTGCCCTCCGCGGATGCCGGGTCCCGGCATCCGCGGAGGGTTCAGTTCGGGTTGTGGGTGGGGCGGCGGAAGAGGGCTGCCGCCCGGGTCGACAGGGCGTGGCGGCGTACCGACCAGGCCGTCGCCCCTTCCGACCACCGGGCCGACGCCGCCCAGCGCAGGCGGGCCGCCGAGCGCGGGGCCAGCGTCGCGCGGAGGCGGGTGCGGCGGTCGGAGGTCACGTGGAAGCCCGCCCTGATGCGGGCGGCGTCGTCCACCAGGCCCGTGGCCGGGCGCGGCTGAGGCGCGTACAGCACCTCCTCCACCGCCCGCGCCACCCGGTGCACCGCGGCCGCGGCCTCGTCCGGCAGCTCGCCCAGGCGGACGATCCGTGCCGCCGTCTTCCGCGGGGTCCGCGACTCGTCCGGCTCGACCCCGTAGTCCCAGGCCGTGTCGTTGATCTCCTGCCAGGCGGCGAGTGTCCGTGCCGCCGTCTCCCCGGGGCCGCGAGCCCCGTCCGAGCCGAGCCGGCGGGCCCGTACCCGGGTCCGCCAGAGCAGCGGGAGAAGGGGGAGCGAGAGCAGGAGCAGCGCCGCCAGGGTCACCAGGACCACCGTCAGGGGGTTGGTGCCGGAGCCGTCCGACGACGCACCGCCCACCGCCGCGTCCGGACCGCAGTCACCGAGCCTCCGCATCTGCGGGGTGCAGCTCTCCGAGGCGCTCGGCGCGGCGGACGGCAGCGCCGAGGCGCTCTGCTGGGGCTGCGCGGGACCGGTGGCCGCGCCCGAGGGCGTGTCCGCCCGGGTGTACTCGGGGGTGGAGCCACGCGAGGGCGTCGGCTCGAACCGCGTCCACCCGGCACCCTCGAAGTACAGCTCGGGCCAGGCGTGCGCGTCCCGGATGCCGACCGACAGGGAGCCGTCGGACTGCGCCGTACCCGGCATGAAGCCCACGGCGACCCGGGCCGGGATGCCCAGGGTGCGGGCCATCGCCGCCATGGTGAAGGAGAAGTGGACGCAGAAGCCCTCCTTGTCCTTCAGGAAGCGGGAGATCGCCTGCACTCCGGTGCCGGACACCACGTCGACGTCGTAGCGGAAGCCGCCGTCCCGGGCGAACCACTCCTGGAGCTTCACCGCCTGCTCGTAGTCGCTCGCCGCGCCCTGGGTGATCCGCAGCGCGGTGGCCCGCACATCGGCCGGGAGCGAGGCGGGGACCTTGGTGTACTCGCGGCGCAGCTTCTCCGGGGCGGGGCCGGCCGCGGCCAGCTCCTTCGCCGTCGGCCGTACGTCCAGGCTGGCGACCTGGTAGCGGGCGCCGCGGGTGGTCTGCTTGTCGTCGCCGACGAGCATCCGGCCGGCCGGTTCGTACCGCCAGCGCCCGCCGATGTCGACGCGGCCGGCCGGGTACGGCATCGGCAGCCACTTCTGCTCGTAGTTCTCGGAGGCGACGAAGTTGCTGGTCACCTCGGTGACCGCGACGTCCTGCGAGAGTCCTTCGGGCCAGGGCAGCTGCTTGGGTACGTCCTCGATGGGGCGGACCGAGGACTTCCACGAGGTGCCGTCGAACTGGTCGAGCGACACGAGCCGCAGATACATGCCGGAGGTGTCGCGGGCGTTGGTCCGGTAGCGCAGGACCTCGCGGTCCTCCGGCTGGCGCAGGTTCTCCTGGAGGGAGACCAGCGGGTTCACGGCCGAGATCGTGCCGCCCTTGCCGGCGCCCCCCGTACCCTCGCCGTCCCCGCCGCCGCCGAACAGTCCGCCGGTGAAGCCGGGCAGCGCGAGCGGTACCACCAGGGCGACGCCCATGGCCACGGCGCCGATCCGGCGGCCCGTGCGGGCCGGCGCGAAGACGTTGCCGCCGCTCCCGGTGGCCGAGCCGCCACGGCCGGGACGCTGGGCGCCGCCGAAGACCCGCCCCCACTGGGAGAGCCGGTCGCGGCTCTCCGCGAGGAGCAGCAGCAGATAGCCGGAGGCGGCGAGGAGGAACCAGAGCCAGCCCGCGCCGCCGCCGGAGAGTCCGGCCGCCACCGAGTACAGGGCGAGCAGCGGAAGACCGGCCGGGGCCGCCTTGCGGAAGGTGACCGCGAGGGTGTCCACCAGGAGGCCGATCGCGACCACGCCGCCGACCAGCATGAGCCGGATGCCCTCGGTGTCCGGCGCGGGCACCGCGTACTGGCCGACGTCCGAGGCGCCGGCCTCGAACAGGTCGACGGCGTGGCCGATGGCCTGCGGCCCGGGGAGGAACCAGAGGACGGCCTGCTCCCGGGCGAAGATCGCGGTCAGCGCGACCAGCGTGACGGCGATCTGAGCGAGCACGGTCACCGGCCGGGCGAGCGGTGCCCGCCTGGCCAGCGCGCCCACTCCGCTCACCAGGGCGAGGACGAAGGCCGCCGTGAAGATCCAGTTCGCCGGCTTCACCAGGGGCAGCATCGCTCCGGCCGCCGTCAGGGTGGCGCCCCAGGCGGCCAGGGTCAGCCGTGCGCGCCCGCTCATGACCATCCTCCGTAGGTGTCGGCCGCGGACTCCGCGCGGACTCCGGCAGCCTGCTGCCACAGGTCGGCGAGCCGCGCCCCCGGCGGTACGGCCAGCGCCGTCCAGCCCGCCTCGCGCAGCTGCTGCACCCGGTTCTCGACGGCGCCGGCGACCGTGCCGCCGCTCACCCAGGCCCCGGAGTCCAGGACGAAGGCGACGGCCGCGCCGGCGCGGCCGCGCATCCGGGCGGTGAGGGCGGCCTGCTCCTCGTCGAGGTCGCCGACGAAGGCGACGAGCAGCCCCTCGTCGCCGCCGCGCAGCACGTCGGAGGCGCGGGAGAGACCGCCGCCCTCGGAGTGGTCGACGACAGCGAGGGTGTCCATCATCAGACCGGCCGACTCGGCCGAGTCCTGTGCCGAGCCGGCGAAGCCCTCGGCGCCCTCGCCGGGCACCGCGCTGCCGGTGTCGGTGACCAGCCGGACGGCGTAGCCGCGCTCCAGCATGTGGACCAGGGCGGAGGCGGCGCCGGAGACCGCCCACTCGAACGCGGAGTCCGGTCCTGAGCCCTGGTAGGCGACCCGGCGGGTGTCGAGGAGGACCGTGCAGCGGGCCCGCTGCGGCTGCTCCTCGCGGCGGACCATCAGTTCGCCGTAGCGGGCGGTGGAGCGCCAGTGCACCCGGCGCAGGTCGTCGCCGTGGCGGTAGGCGCGCGGGATGATGTCGTCGTCACCGGCGAGGGCGAGCGAACGCTGCTGCCCGTCGCCGTGCCCCGAGGCCTCGCCGACGAGCTTCACCGGCGGCAGGACCTCGGTCCTCGGTATGACGGTGAGGGTGTCGTACGCGCTGAAGGAGCGGGTCAGCTCGCACATCCCGAAGGGGTCGTTGAGCCGCAGCTGGAGCGGGCCGAGCGGGAAGCGTCCGCGCAGGTCGGAGCGGACCCGGTAGGACACCTCGCGCCGCCCGCCCGCCTCGACCCGGTCGAGGACGAAGCGGGGGCGGGGCCCCAGCATGTACGGCACGTGGTCCTGGAGCATGAGCAGCCCGGTGGGCAGCTTGGAGACGTTCTCCATCCGCAGCTGGACCCGGGCCTCGGTGCCCGCCTCCACCCGCTGGGGGGTGAGCCGGCGGGAGGCCGCGACCCGGTAGCGGGTGCGGTGCAGCACGAGGACGCAGATCAGCGGCAGCGTGGCGAGGAGCAGCCCGACGCGCAGCAGGTCGGCCTGGCCGAGGACGTACGCGCAGACGGCGGCGGCCACGCCCGCGGCGAGGAAGGAACGGCCACGGGTGGTGAGACCGCCGAAGGCGGCCCGCAGACCGCCCCGGTCGTCGTCGTCGCCCCGCTGCCCGTCCGGAACGGCAGCGGCACTCATCACAGCCGCCGGGCGCCGGGCTGCTGGCCGTAGAGCGGTCCGGCGGCGGGCGGGGCCGCGGCCGGGACGGGGGTGCGCTGCAGGATGTCCTGGACGACCTGCTCGGCGGTACGGCGGTTCAGCTGGGCCTGCGCCGTCGGCAGCAGCCGGTGGGCGAGGACCGGCGCGGCGAGGGCCTGGAGGTCGTCGGGCAGCACGTACTCCCGGCCACTGAGCGCGGCGGAGGCCTTGGCGGCCCGCAGCAGGTGCAGCGTGGCCCGCGGGGAGGCGCCGAGCCGCAGGTCGGGGTGGGTGCGGGTGGCCGAGACGAGGTCGACCGCGTACCGCCGCACGGCGTCGGCGACGTGGACCGCGCGGACCGCCTCGATCAGCTTCAGGATGTCGTGGGCGTGGGCGACCGGCTGGAGGTCGTCGAGCGGGGAGACCGAGCCGTGCACGTCGAGCATCTGGAACTCGGCCTCGGCGCTCGGGTAGCCGATGGAGACCCGGGCCATGAAGCGGTCGCGCTGAGCCTCGGGCAGCGGGTAGGTGCCCTCCATCTCGACCGGGTTCTGCGTGGCGACCACCATGAACGGGCTGGGCAGCTCGTAGGTCTGGCCGTCGACGGTGACCTGGTGCTCCTCCATGGACTCCAGGAGCGCGGACTGCGTCTTCGGCGAGGCGCGGTTGATCTCGTCGCCGATCACGATCTGCGCGAAGATCGCGCCCGGCTTGAACTCGAAGTCCCGCCGCTGCTGGTCGAAGATCGACACGCCGGTGACGTCCGAGGGCAGCAGGTCGGGGGTGAACTGGATGCGGCGCACCGAGCAGTCGATGGACCGCGCCAGGGTCTTGGCGAGCATGGTCTTGCCGACGCCGGGGACATCCTCGATGAGGAGGTGCCCCTCGGCGAGCAGCACGGTCAGCGAAAGCCGAACGACCTCGGGCTTGCCCTCGATCACGCTCTCCACCGACCTGCGGACACGCTCCACGGTGGTGGTCAGATCAGTGAGGCTCGCTCGATCGTCATAGGTCGTCACCCGGCCCTCCTCGGCCTTCCGGAACACGGACACCTGCCCCCGGTGGAATCTTCGGGGGGTGTCACCCGAGCATTCTTGTTCGCATCGCCGGGTCGTGTCACTTGCCTGTGGGCAAGTGCAAGGGAAATGCCGGGCTTTGGGTGGTTACGCCTGGTCGGCGCGACCCTCCGCCGAGTCGGTCCCCGGGTCGATCTCGCGCAGCAGACCCGTCGTCACGTCGAAGACGAAGCCCCGGACGTCGTCGGAGTGCAGCAGGAAGGGGGAGGTCCGCACCCGCTGCATCGACTGCCGGACGTCCTGGTCGACGTCGCGGAAGGCCTCGACCGCCCAGGCCGGCCGCTGGCCGACCTCGTCCTCCAGCTCGTGCCGGAAGTCCTCGGTCAGCGACTCGAGACCGCAGCCCGTGTGGTGCACCAGCATGACGCTGCGGGTGCCGAGGGCGCGCTGGCTGATGGTGAGCGACCGGATCACGTCGTCGGTGACCACACCGCCCGCGTTGCGGATGGTGTGGCAGTCGCCCAGTTCGAGGCCCAGGGCCGCGTGGAGGTCGAGACGCGCGTCCATGCAGGCGACGACGGCGACGCGCAGCACGGGGCGGGCGTCCATTCCGGGGTCGGTGAAATCGGCGGCGTAGCGCCCGTTCGCCTCGACGAGACGGTCGGTGACCGTGCTGCTGGTGCGCACGGCGTCGGCAGAGGAGTGCGTGGAGGTCGACATGAATCCGACGTTAATGGTCACAGGCCTTCCAGGCCTGCTGTGAGAGGGGACAAAGAACGTCATTGAGGCTTGTTGTGAGCTAACCCACAGCCGTCGGCCGCTCGGGCCCCGAACGGGTGAGCCGTCCGGAATGTCCGGGCGGGTCCCCGGCGCCGTGCGACGCGCCAGCCGGTTGATTGACCGGCGGGTCCCGTGGACTAAAGTGACGCGAAGTTCACGGAGACAACGAGCGATTTCCGCGGTTTCTCCCCCGTGTGTGCGGCGGTACCTACGGCTCGGCCTCCTCCCGCTCGCCCGTACCTCCGCGCCGGATCTGAGAGGGCGCATTGAGCAACGACCGACACGTCCCGGTCATGCTCCAGCGGTGCCTGGACATGTTGGCCCCCGCCCTTGAGCGCCCCGGCGCGGTCGTCGTCGACTGCACCCTGGGCCTCGGCGGACACAGCGAGGCACTCCTGAAGCGGTTCCCCGAGGCGCGGCTCGTCGCCCTCGACCGCGACAAGGAGGCCCTGCGGCTCTCCGGCGAGCGGCTCGCCCCGTACGGGGAGCGCGCCACCCTCGTCCACGCCGTGTACGACGAGCTGCCCGAGGTCCTCGACCGGCTCGGCATCCCCACGGTCGACGGCGTCCTCTTCGACCTCGGCGTCTCCTCCATGCAGCTGGACGAGGCCGACCGCGGCTTCGCCTACGCCCAGGACGCCCCGCTCGACATGCGCATGGACCAGACGACCGGCATCAGCGCCGCCGAGGTCCTCAACACCTACCCGCCGGGCGAGCTGGTCCGCATCCTCCGCGCGTACGGCGAGGAGAAGCAGGCCAAGCGGATCGTCTCCTCCATCGTGCGCGAGCGCGAGAAGGAGCCGTTCAGCAACAGCGCCCGGCTCGTCGAGCTCATCCGCGACTCCCTGCCGCAGGCCGCCAAGCGCACCGGCGGCAACCCGGCCAAGCGCACCTTCCAGGCCCTGCGCATCGAGGTCAACGGCGAGCTGAGCGTCCTCGAGCGGGCGATCCCGGCGGCCGTGAAGGCCCTCGGCGTCGGCGGCCGGATCGCCGTCCTCTCGTACCACTCCCTGGAGGACCGGCTGGTCAAGCAGGTCTTCGCGGCCGGCGCCGCGAACACCGCCCCGCCCGGCCTGCCGGTCGTCCCGGAGAAGTACCAGCCCCGCCTGAAGCTGCTCACCCGGGGCGCGGAGCTGCCCACCGAGGAAGAGGTCGCCGAGAACCGGCGCGCCGCCCCGGCCCGGCTCAGGGGCGCCGAGCGGATCCGGGAAGACGTCCTGTGAGCACGGCGAAGGGGCCGCTCAAAGGGCGGGCCGCGCGGCTCGGACGGCTCATGCCGTCGGGGCCCAGCTCGGCCGCCCGCACCCCCTTCGTCCTGCTCGTCGTGGTGCTGCTCGGCGGCGGCCTGATCACCCTGCTGCTGCTGAACTCGGCCCTCAACCAGGGCTCCTTCCAGCTCAACGAGCTCAAGAACAAGACCACCGAGCTCACCGACGAGGAGCAGGCGCTCCAGCGGGACGTCGACGACTACGCGGCCCCCGACGCCCTGGAGCGGCGGGCCCGCGAGCTCGGCATGGTCCCGGGCGGCAGCCCCGCGTTCCTGGGCCCCGACGGCAAGGTGCTCGGCGTGCCCTCGGTCGCGACGGCGCCGAAGCCGAGCCCGACGCCGAGCGCCACGGCGACGCCGAAGAGCCCGCCGCCGGCCCCGACGGGCTCCCCGGCGGCCTCCTCGAAGCCGCCGACGGACCGCGGCACGGGCGCGGCCGGCACCCTTCCCGCCGACGGGAGTCCCACCGGCGCGGACCCGACACGGACAGGTCCCTCGACCGCGCCCGCAGAGACCACCACCCCACCGACCTCCGGCAGGTGACCGAGCAGTGCCCCCCAAGGAGCCCCCGCGCCGTCGCGTCCCCGGCCCCGCCAGGCCCGCACGCCCCCGGCCCGCCTCCGCCGGAGCCCGCCCGTCCCGTCCGGCACCGCGCCCGGCCGCGAAGCGGACCGCGCCCCGGCCGCCGGCCCGGCAGCCCCGCACCATCCGGCTCGGCAGCCCCAGGCCCCGGCTGCGCCTGATCTCCCTCGGACTGACCCTCGTCATGCTGGCCTTCGTGGTGCGGCTGCTCCAGGTGCAGGCCGTCGACGCCAGCGCGTACGCGGCCAAGGCCGACAGGTACCGCTTCCAGGAGTACACGCTCTCCGCCGAGCGGGGCGAGATCACCGACCGCAACGGCATCGCGCTCGCCGCCAGCGTCGACGCGTACGACATCACCGCCGACCCCAAGCTCTTCACCCCCGAGGAGTCCAAGGTCCCCGACGCGCCCGAGCAGGCCGCCGCCCTCCTGGCCCCGCTCCTCGGCAAGGAGCCCGCGGAGCTCGCGAAGAAGCTCCGTACCCCCAAGTCCCGCTACACCCTCCTCGCCCGCAAGCAGACCCCGCAGGTCTGGAACCAGATCAAGGACCTCAGGCGGGTCTACGGGCAGAAGGCGCAGCGCTCCGCCGGCGGCAACGGCGTCAACCTCCTCGGCGGCATCCTCAGCGAGCCCAGCACCAAGCGCGTCTACCCGAACGGCGAACTGGCCGCCGGGATACTGGGCTACGTCAACGCCGAGGGCAAGGGCGCGGGTGGCGTGGAGTCCATGCTCGACCCGGAGCTCGCGGGCAAGGACGGCAAGATCCGCTTCACCCAGTCCGGCGGCCGCCAGGTGCCCACCGCGGGCTCCCAGGGCACCCCCGCCGTCCCGGGCTCCGACATCGAGCTCACCATCGACCGGGACATCCAGTGGGCCGCCCAGCAGGCCATCACCGAGCAGGTGAGGAAGTCCAAGGCCGACCGGGGCTACGTCATCGTGCAGGACACCAGGACCGGCGAGGTCCTCGCCATGGCCAACGCCCCCGGCTTCGACCCCAACGACCTCTCCGCCGCCAACGCCGCCTCCATGGGCAACGCGGCCCTCCAGGACGCCTACGAGCCCGGCTCCACCAGCAAGGTCATGTCCATGGCCGCCGTCCTGGAGGAGGGCAAGGCGACCCCCGACACCCATGTCACCGTCCCCAACCGGCTCCACCGCGGCGACCGGCTCTTCAAGGACGACGTCGACCACAAGACCTGGTACCTGACCCTCAACGGCGTCCTCGCCAAGTCCAGCAACATCGGCACCATCCTCGCCACCGGCCGGCTCGGCGCCACCCAGGCCGAGTCGAACCGGGTCCTCCACGGCTACCTGCGCAAGTTCGGCATCGGCAGCCCCAGCGGCCTGAACTACCCGGGCGAGACCTCCGGCATCCTCGCCAAGCCCCAGGACTGGTCGACCTCGCAGCAGTACACGATCCCCTTCGGCCAGGGCCTCTCCGTCAACGCCCTGCAGGCCGCCTCCGTGTACTCGACCATCGCCAACGGAGGCGTACGCGTCGAACCGACCCTCGTCCGCGGCACCAAGGGGCCCGACGGGCGCTTCGCACCGGCCCCCACGCCCAAGGAGACCCGCGTCGTCAGCGAGAAGACCGCCGGCACCCTCGCCAAGATGCTGGAGTCCGTCGTCGACGACCGGGAGGGCACCGGCACCAGGGCGGCCATCCCCGGCTACCGCGTCGCCGGCAAGACCGGTACCGCCAACCGTGTCGACCCCGAACTCGGCCGCTACAAGGGCTACACCGCCTCCTTCGCCGGGTTCGCCCCCGCCGACGAACCGCGGATCACCGTCTACTGCGCCATCCAGAACCCCACCAAGGGCAGCTACTTCGGCGGCCAGATCTGCGGCCCCATCTACAAGAAGGTCATGGAGTTCGCCCTCAAGACCCTCCACGTCGCCCCCACGGGCAGCGCACCCGCCCGACTGCCGGTCTTCTCCGAACCCACCCCGTGACACTCCGGGAGCACCAGTGACAACGATCACCCCCCATTCCGGGAACCGGAAATCGAACTCCGGCGAGGCCCCGGGCGCTTTTGGCCCCCCAGAGGGTGCGCCCGGTACGCTCACCGCCGTGCCACACGCTGATCAGTACCGAACCGCCCCGCCCCGGCCGGAGCAGGCCCGCCCGACACCCCTGGGCGACCTGGCCGCGCAGCTGGGGGTCGACGCCCCCGAGGCCGCCGAGATCTCGGGCATCACCCACGACTCGCGGGCCGTGCGCCCCGGCGACCTGTACGCGGCCCTGCCCGGCGCCCGCATGCACGGCGCCGACTTCGCCGCCCAGGCAGCCGGACTCGGCGCCGCCGCGATCCTCACCGACCCGGCGGGCGCCGAGCGCGCCGCCGCGACCGGCCTGCCGGTCCTGGTCGTCGAGAACCCGCGCGGCCGGATGGGCGAACTCGCCGCCGAGATCTACGGACGGCCCGGCGCCGACCTCCTGCAGATCGGCATCACCGGCACCTCCGGCAAGACCACCACGGCCTACCTCGTCGAGGGCGGACTGCGCGGTTCCGGCCACCACACCGGCCTCGTCGGCACCGTCGAGATGCGGATCGGCGACGAGCGCATCAAGTCGGAGCGGACCACCCCCGAGGCCACCGACCTCCAGGCGCTGTTCGCCGTCATGCGCGAGCGGGGCGTCGACGCGGTCGCCATGGAGGTCTCCAGCCACGCGCTCGTGCTCGGCCGCGTCGACGGCTGCGTCTTCGACGTCGCCGTCTTCAACAACCTCAGCCCGGAGCACATGGAGTTCCACTCCGACATGGACGACTACTACCGGGCGAAGGCCGGGCTCTTCACGCCCGAGCGCAGCCGCCTCGGTGTGGTCAACCTCGACGACGCGTACGGCCGCAGGCTCGTGACGGAGGCGACCGTCCCGGTCGTCACCTTCTCCGCCGAGGGCCGCGCCGACGCCGACTGGCGCGCCGAGGACCTCGTCCTCGGCTCCCACGACTCGACGTTCACCGCCGTCGGCCCCGAGGGCGTGCGGATCGCCGCCACCGCCCCGCTGCCCGGCCCGTTCAACGTCGCCAACACCCTCGCCGCCATCGCCACCCTCGCCGCCGCGGGCATCGACCCCAAGAGCGCCGCCGAGGGCGTCGCGGCCGTCCCCGGCGTACCGGGGCGCCTGGAGCGGGTCGAAGCCGGCCAGCCGTACCTCGCCGTCGTCGACTACGCGCACAAGACGGACGCCGTCGAATCGGTCCTGCGCTCCCTGCGCGAGGTCACCGAGGGCAGGCTGCACGTGGTCATCGGCTGCGGCGGCGACCGGGACACCACCAAACGCGGCCCGATGGGCGCCGCCACGGCCCGGCTCGCCGACACCGCCGTGCTGACCTCCGACAACCCCCGCTCCGAGGACCCGCTCGTGATCCTCACCGCCATGCTCGCGGGCGCCGCGGACGTACCGGCGGGGGAGCGCGGCGACGTCCTGGTCGAACCCGACCGGGCCGCCGCCATCGCGGCGGCCGTCGCCCGGGCGCGGCCCGGCGACACCGTCCTGATCGCCGGCAAGGGCCACGAGCAGGGCCAGGACACCGGCGGGGTGGTCCGCCCCTTCGACGACCGCGAGGTCCTGCGCGCGGCGATCCTCCGACAGAACGCCCGGGAGATCCCCGGCGAAGCCAGCCACCAGAACAGTCAGGGATGAAGCAGTGATCGCCCTCTCCCTCGCCGAGATCGCCGAAATCGTCGGCGGGCAGGCGCACGACATACCGGATCCGGACGTCCGGATCACCGGGCCCGTCGTCATCGACTCCCGCGAGGTGCGGGCCGGCAGCCTCTTCGCGGCCTTCGCCGGTGAGCACGTCGACGGCCACGACTACGCGGAACGCGCGGTCGCCGCGGGTGCGACGGCCGTGCTCGCGGCCCGCCCCGTCGGCGTCCCCGCGATCGTCGTGGACGACGTCCAGAGCGCGCTCGGCGCCCTGGCCCGCACGGTCGTCGAACGGCTCGGCACCGACGTCGTCGCCCTCACCGGCTCGGCGGGCAAGACCTCCACGAAGGACCTGATCGCACAGGTCCTCGACCGGCACGCGCCCACGGTGTGGACGCCCGGCTCCCTCAACAACGAGATCGGCCTGCCGCTCACCGCGCTCCGCGCGAGCGACGAGACCCGGCACCTGGTCCTGGAGATGGGTGCCCGCGGGATCGGGCACATCCGCTACCTCACCGGCCTCACCCCGCCGCGCATCGGCCTCGTCCTCAACGTGGGCACCGCCCACATCGGCGAGTTCGGCGGCCGGGAGCAGATCGCCGTGGCCAAGGGCGAACTCGTCGAGTCGCTGCCGTCGGCCGAGGAGGGCGGTGTGGCGGTCCTCAACGCCGACGACCCGCTCGTCCGCGCGATGGCGAGCCGCACCAAGGCCCGCGTGACCCTGTTCGGCGAAGCGGACGAAGCGGCCGTACGGGCCGAGAACGTCCACCTCACCGAGACCGGACAGCCTTCTTTCCGGCTTCACACACCCACCGGGTGCAGCGACGTGACCTTGCGCCTGTACGGTGAGCACCACGTGTCGAACGCGCTCGCAGCGGCCGCCGTCGCGCACGAGTTGGGCATGCCTGTCGAGGAGATCGCCACCGCGCTCTCCGAGGCCGGCACCCTTTCGCGCTGGCGCATGGAGGTCACCGAGCGTCCGGACGGCGTGACGATCGTCAACGACGCCTACAACGCGAACCCCGAGTCCATGCGAGCCGCCCTGCGCGCGCTCGCGGCCATGGGCAGGGCCGCACAGGCCCGAGGGGCTCGTACGTGGGCGGTGCTCGGCAAGATGGCCGAGCTCGGTGACGCATCGCTCGTCGAGCACGACGCGGTCGGACGGCTCGCCGTCCGGCTCAACGTCAGCAAGCTCGTCGCGGTCGGGGACAGGGAAGCGTCCTGGCTGCAACTGGGCGCATATAACGAGGGTTCGTGGGGTGAGGAGTCGGTGCACGTGTCCGACGCGCAGGCGGCTGTCGACCTGTTGCGCAGTGAGCTGCGCCCGGGGGACGTCGTCCTTGTGAAGGCTTCCAGGTCGGTCGGTCTCGAAAAGGTCGCTCTGGCTCTCCTCGACACCGAGGGCGAGGTCACCGGCCGATGAGGCAGATCCTCTTCGCGGGGGCCATCGGGCTCTTCCTGACCCTGATCGGCACGCCGCTGCTGATCAAGCTCCTCGCCCGCAAGGGATACGGGCAGTTCATCCGCGACGACGGCCCGCGCGGCCACGCCGGGAAGAAGGGCACGCCCACCATGGGCGGCATCTCCTTCATCCTGGCCACGCTCATCGCGTACGCCCTGGCCAAGGTCATCACCGGCGAGGACCCGACGTACTCGGGCGTCCTGGTGCTGTTCCTCATGGCCGGCATGGGCCTGGTCGGCTTCCTCGACGACTACATCAAGATCGTCAAGCAGCGTTCGCTGGGCCTGCGGGCCAAGGCGAAGATGGCCGGCCAGCTGATCGTCGGCATCGCCTTCGCCGTGCTGTCGCTGCAGTTCGCGGACCTGCGCGGGCTCACGCCCGCCTCCGAGAAGCTCTCCTTCATCACGGACTTCGGCTGGACCATCGGACCGGTGCTGTTCGTGGTCTGGGCGCTGTTCATGATTCTCGCCATGTCCAACGGCGTGAACCTGACGGACGGTCTGGACGGTCTGGCCACCGGCGCCTCGGTGATGGTCTTCGGCGCGTACACATTCATCGGGCTCTGGCAGTTCCAGGAGTCCTGTGCGAACGCCATGACCCTGACCAACCCCAACGCCTGTTTCGAGGTCCGCGACCCGCTCGACCTCGCGGTCGTCGCCTCCGCGCTGATGGGCTCCTGCTTCGGCTTCCTCTGGTGGAACACCTCACCGGCCAAGATCTTCATGGGTGACACCGGCTCGCTGGCCCTCGGCGGCGCGCTCGCCGGTCTCGCCATCTGCTCCCGTACGGAGCTCCTGCTGGCCCTGCTCGGCGGCCTGTTCGTGCTGATCACGATGTCCGTGGTCATCCAGGTCGGCTCGTTCAAGATGACCGGCAAGCGCGTCTTCCGGATGGCACCCCTCCAGCACCACTTCGAACTCAAGGGGTGGTCCGAGGTCCTTGTCGTCGTCCGGTTCTGGATCATCCAGGGCATGTGCGTGATCGTGGGCCTGGGCCTCTTCTACGCGGGATGGGCATCGGAGAAGTGACAGAACAGCTCGACTGGAACGGCAAGAAGGTCACCGTCGCGGGGCTCGGGGTCTCCGGGATCCCGGCCGCCCGGGTCCTGCACGGCCTGGGCGCGGTCGTGACCGTCGTCAACGACGGCGACGACGAGCGCTCCCGGGCGCAGGCCGCCGAGCTGGAGGCGGAGGGCATCACCGTCCGCCTCGGCGACGGGGCCACCCTGCCGTCCGGCACCGAGCTGATCGTCACCACCCCCGGCTGGCGGCCCGACAAGCCGCTCTTCACGGCCGCCGCCGAGGCGGGCGTGGAGATCTGGGGCGACGTCGAACTGGCCTGGCGGCTCAGGGGCCCCGACGCGGCCCCCTGGCTGGCGGTCACCGGCACCAACGGCAAGACGACGACCGTACGGATGCTCGCCTCGATCCTGGAGGCGGCGGGCCTGCGGACCGCGGCCGTCGGCAACATCGGCGTCTCCCTGCTCGACGCCGTCCTCGGCGAGGAACGGTACGACGTGCTCGCCGTCGAGCTGTCCAGCTACCAGCTCCACTGGGCGCCGTCCGTGGCCGCCCACTCCGCCGCCGTGCTCAACCTGGCGCCCGACCACCTCGACTGGCACGGCTCCATGGAGGCGTACGCCGCCGACAAGGGCCGGATCTACGAGGGCAACCGGATCGCCTGCGTGTACAACGTCGCGGACAAGGCGACCGAGGACCTGGTCGTGGAGGCCGACGTCGAGGAGGGCTGCCGGGCGATCGGCTTCACCCTCGGCACCCCCGGCCCGTCCCAGCTCGGCGTCGTCGAGGGCATCCTCGTCGACCGGGCCTTCGTCGAGAACCGGCAGAAGAACGCCCAGGAGCTCGCCGAGGTCTCCGACGTCCAGCCGCCGGCCCCGCACAACATCGCCAACGCCCTCGCCGCCGCCGCCCTCGCCCGCGCCTTCGGCGTCGACGCGAAGGCCGTACGGGACGGCCTGAAGGCCTTCCGGCCCGACCCGCACCGCATCGAACTGGTCGAGGAGGTCCAGGGAGTCACGTACGTCGACGACTCCAAGGCCACCAACACCCACGCCGCCGAAGCCTCGTTGGCGGCCTACGACCCGATCGTCTGGATCGCCGGCGGACTCGCCAAGGGCGCGACCTTCGACGAGCTCGTGGAGAAGTCGGCGAAGCGCTTGCGCGGCGCCGTCCTGATCGGCGCCGACCGTGCCCTGATCCGCGAAGCCCTGACGCGACACGCCCCGGAAGTACCGGTGGTGGACCTCGACCGGACCGACACTGGGGCGATGTCCGAGGCGGTCCGCGAGGCGGCCCGGATGGCCCGCCCGGGGGACACGGTGCTCCTCGCCCCGGCCTGCGCCTCGATGGACATGTTCACCAACTACAACAAGCGCGGCGAGGCCTTCGCGGACGCGGTCCGCGCCCTCGCCGCCACCGGGGACGCCTGACCTGCCCAGTGGGAAGGTCCGGCCGGACCGGGCACGACCGGAGGGGGCAGCGACCATGCCGAGCAAGATCGCAGGGACACGCCGGCCTTCCGCCGTACGCGGCGGAGGGCGGGCCCCCGCGACCCCGCGGCGGGTACGCGGCGGAGGAGTACGAGGCCTTCGTGAGCGGGCGCTGAAGGCCTGGGACCGGCCGCTGACGGCCTATTACGTGATCATCGGCGCGGGGATGCTCATCACCGCGCTCGGCCTCGTGATGGTCTACTCCGCCTCGATGATCACGGCGCTCACCTACGACCTCGTGCCGTCCTACTTCTTCCGCAAGCAGTTCTTCGCCGCCCTGCTCGGCACCGGACTCCTCCTGGTCGCCTCCCGGATGCCGGTGAAGCTGCACCGGGCCCTCGCCTACCCGATCCTCGTCGGCGCCGTCTTCCTGATGGTGCTCGTGCAGATCCCCGGGATAGGGCACGCGGTCAACGGCAACCAGAACTGGATCTCCCTCGGCGGCCCCTTCCAGCTCCAGCCCAGCGAGTTCGGCAAGCTGGCGCTGATCCTGTGGGGCGCCGACCTGCTGGCCCGCAAGCACGACATGCGGCTCCTGACCCAGTGGAAGCACATGCTCGTGCCCTTGGTCCCGGGAGCCTTCATGCTGCTGGGGCTGATCATGCTCGGCGGCGACATGGGCACCTCGATCATCCTCGCCGCGATCCTCTTCGGGCTCCTGTGGACCGCCGGAGCACCCACCCGGCTCTTCGTCGGGGTGCTCGCGGTGGCCGGCGCGATCGGCGTCCTGCTGATCAAGACGAGTGACAACCGGATGAAGCGCTTCGACTGCATCGGAGCGACCGACCCCGGCGGGGAGGGAGCCCCCTGTCTACAGGCCGCGCACGGAATCTATGCTCTGGCGTCGGGTGGATGGTTCGGTTCCGGTCTCGGTGCGAGCGTCGAGAAATGGGGCCAACTGCCCGAGGCGCACACCGACTTCATCTTCGCGGTCACCGGTGAGGAACTGGGTCTCGCGGGGACGCTGTCGGTACTCGCCCTGTTCGCGGCTCTAGGCTATGCGGGTATCCGCGTGGCCGGAGGCACGGAGGACCCCTTCGTGAGGTTCGCCGCGGGAGGTGTGACCACCTGGATCACGGCTCAGGCCGTGATCAACATCGGTGCGGTGCTCGGTCTGCTGCCGATCGCCGGGGTCCCGCTCCCGTTGTTCTCCTACGGTGGGTCGGCCCTGCTGCCGACCATGTTCGCCGTCGGGCTCCTCATCGCCTTCGCGCGACAGGAACCCGCCGCGAAAGCGGCCCTGGCCATGCGCCGCCCCGGCTGGGGCAAGCGGGCCGGGGTGAGATGGAAGTCGATGCGACGGCGCGTCAAGAAGCGCCCGTCCGGAGAGCGGTGAATTTCGGTGCATGTCGTACTCGCCGGCGGGGGGACCGCCGGCCACATCGAGCCGGCGCTGGCCCTCGCGGACGCCCTGCGCAGGCAGGACCCCAGTGTGGGGATCACGGCGCTCGGCACGGAGAAGGGTCTGGAGACCCGGCTCGTGCCCGAGCGCGGCTACGAGCTGGCCCTGATCCCCGCCGTGCCGCTGCCCCGCAAGCCCACCCCCGAGCTGATCACCGTCCCCGGGCGGCTGCGCGGCACGATCAAGGCGGCCGAGCAGATCCTGGAGCGCACCAAGGCGGACTGCGTGGTGGGCTTCGGCGGTTACGTGGCGCTGCCCGGCTATCTCGCGGCCAAGCGCCTCGGTGTGCCGATCGTGGTCCACGAGGCCAACGCCCGGCCCGGCCTCGCCAACAAGATCGGCTCGCGGTACGCGGCCGGGGTCGCCGTCGCCACCCCGGACAGCAAGCTCCGCAACGCGCGCTACATCGGGATCCCGCTGCGGCACACCATCGCGACCCTCGACCGGGCGCGGGTGCGCCCCGAGGCGCGCGCCGCCTTCGGGCTCGACCCCAACCTGCCGACGCTCCTCGTCTCGGGCGGCTCGCAGGGCGCCCGGCGGCTCAACGAGGTCGTCCAGCAGATCGCCCCGGTGCTCCAGCGCTCCGGCATCCAGATCCTGCACGCGGTCGGCCCGAAGAACGAAATGCCGCGCGTCGACAACATGCCCGGAATGCCGCCCTACGTGCCGGTACCGTACGTGGACCGGATGGACCTCGCGTACGCCGCGGCCGACATGATGCTCTGCCGCGCGGGTGCGATGACCGTCGCCGAGCTCTCCGCCGTCGGGCTGCCGGCCGCGTACGTCCCGCTGCCCATCGGCAACGGCGAACAGCGGCTCAACGCCCAGCCGGTGGTCAAGGCCGGCGGTGGACTCCTCGTCGACGACGCGGAGCTGACGCCGCAGTGGGTGCAGGGCAACGTCCTGCCCGTACTGGCCGATCCGCACCGGTTGTACGAGATGTCCCGCGCCGCCGCCGAGTTCGGCCGCCGGGACGCCGACGACCTGCTCGTCGGCATGGTGTACGAGGCGATCGCCGCCCGCCGACAGGCGTAGCGCGGCGGCTGAGGGCAGGAGACGCCACGTGGCAGCCGGACCGACGACCGCCGAGAAGAGCGGCGCCAGCACGTCGAAGGGGTCGTCGGACGGTCCGTCCCGCACGGGTACCCGGAATCGCAGGTTCCGGGTACCCGGCGCCCGGGTACTCCTGATCGCGCTCGCGGTCCTCGTGCTCGTGGCCGGCGGGGTCTGGGCGCTCTACGGCTCGGCCTGGTTCCGTGTGGAACGTGTGAAGACTTACGGCACCACGGTCCTGACCCCGCGTGAGGTCGAGGAGGTCGCCGCCGTCCCGGTCGGCGCCCCGCTCGTCTCGCTCGACACCGACGCCATCGAGGCCCGGCTCCGGCAGGAGCTGCCGCGCATCGATTCGGTGGACGTCGTGCGGTCCTGGCCGCACGGAATCGGGCTGAAAGTGACGGAAAGGAAGCCCGTTCTGCTGATGGAAAAGGGCGGAAAGTTCGTCGAAGTGGACGCGACCGGTAAGCCGTTCGCCACGGTCGACACCGCCCCCCGAGGCGTCCCCCGGCTCGTCCTCGACGCCGCCTCCTCCCCGAGCCTGCGCCGCTTCGACGCGGACCGGCTGCTCAGGGAGGCGGTCCGCGTCCGGGGTGAACTCCCGGCGGAAATCGCCCGGAACACTCGTGTCGTGCGCGTCACCTCGTACGACTCCGTCACTCTGGAGCTGACCAGGGGGCGCAGCGTCTTCTGGGGCAGCGGCGAGCACGGTCCGGTCAAGGCCCGGGTGCTCACCGCGCTCCTGAAGGCCACTCCCAAAGCGGGGCACTTCGATGTAAGTGCCCCCATGGCGCCCGCCTCGTCCGGAAGTTGACGGGTATCGCCCCTGGCCAGCACCCTGGTTGGCCAGCGCTACGGGTGATCACATAGGGTGAAAAGAAAAACGGGAGGTTCGGCGTGTTCGTTGAACGTGCGCCGCTTGTCGACTTAGTGTCTCGTTCGGAAGAGTCCAGCGAACAGGGACACTGGTAACCCTAAACTTCAACGTTAGGGTTTGGGTCGGCGTTTCGGACCGTCCCAATCGGCATCCGTCGTCAGCAGCGCGCCCAACCACCGCGCGGCGACGACACGTAACTCGAGGCGAGAGGCCTTCGACGTGGCAGCACCGCAGAACTACCTCGCAGTCATCAAGGTCATCGGTGTCGGCGGCGGTGGTGTCAATGCCATCAACCGAATGATCGAGGTCGGTCTCAAGGGCGTCGAGTTCATCGCGATCAACACCGACGCGCAAGCGCTGTTGATGAGCGACGCCGACGTCAAGCTCGACGTCGGCCGTGAACTCACCCGCGGCCTGGGGGCCGGGGCCAACCCGGCCGTCGGTCGCAAGGCGGCAGAGGACCACCGTGAGGAGATCGAGGAGGTCCTCAAGGGGGCCGACATGGTCTTCGTCACCGCCGGAGAAGGCGGCGGCACCGGCACCGGCGGCGCACCCGTCGTCGCCAACATCGCACGCTCGCTCGGCGCCCTCACGATCGGTGTGGTCACCCGGCCGTTCACCTTCGAGGGACGTCGTCGTGCCAACCAGGCGGAGGACGGCATCGCCGAACTCCGCGAAGAGGTCGACACCCTCATCGTCATCCCGAACGACCGGCTCCTGTCGATCTCGGACCGTCAGGTCTCCGTGCTCGACGCCTTCAAGTCGGCCGACCAGGTGCTGCTGAGCGGTGTCCAGGGCATCACCGACCTGATCACCACCCCGGGTCTGATCAACCTCGACTTCGCCGACGTCAAGTCGGTCATGTCCGAGGCGGGTTCGGCACTCATGGGCATCGGCTCCGCCCGCGGCGACGACCGCGCGGTGGCGGCGGCGGAGATGGCGATCTCCTCGCCGCTCCTGGAAGCCTCCATCGACGGCGCCCGCGGCGTGCTGCTCTCCATCTCCGGCGGCAGCGACCTCGGTCTCTTCGAGATCAACGAGGCCGCGCAGCTGGTCAGCGAGGCCGCCCACCCCGAGGCCAACATCATCTTCGGCGCCGTCATCGACGACGCCCTCGGCGACGAGGTCCGGGTCACCGTCATCGCGGCAGGCTTCGACGGCGGCCAGCCGCCGGCCCGCCGGGACAACATCATCGGCTCGGTCTCGGCCAAGCGCGAGGAGCCGGCCCCGGCGCCCCGCCACGTCGAGAACTCCCGTCCGCTGGGCGGCCTCGGCACCGTCGCCCCGCGCGAGGAGCCGGCCCCGGTTCCGGCCGAGCCGGCCCCGGCGGTCAACGAGACCCCGCTGTCGTCCGCCCCTCCGGTCGTCCCGCCGGCCCGTCCGTACGCGGACAGCCAGGCCGAAGAGCTGGACGTCCCGGACTTCCTGAAGTGATAGGACAGCGATTCGACGCGAACGGCGCGCACTTCGCCTTCACCGACAGGTGGGGCGGGGTGAGCGCCGTTCCGTACGAGGAGCTCAATCTCGGCGGTGCGGTGGGGGACGACCCCGAAGCCGTACGGACCAACCGGGCGCTCGCGGCGGGTGCCCTCGGGCTCGACCCGGCGCGGGTGGTCTGGATGAACCAGGTGCACGGCGCCGACGTCGCCGAGGTCGACGGGCCGTGGGGCACCGCCGGGATCCCCTCGGTGGACGCCCTCGTCACCACCCGGCCGGGACTCGGCCTCGCCGTCCTCACCGCGGACTGCGTTCCCGTCCTCCTCGCCGACCCGGTCGCCGGAGTCGCCGCCGCCGCCCACGCCGGACGCCCCGGAATGGTGGCGGGTGTGGTCCCGGCCGCGGTCGCGGCCATGATCGAACTCGGCGCCGATCCCGCCCGTGTCGTCGCCCGCACCGGCCCCGCCGTCTGCGGGCGCTGCTACGAGGTGCCGGAGGCCATGCGGGCCGAGGTCGCCGAGACCGAACCGGCCGCCTGGGCCGAGACGAGCTGGGGCACCCCGGCCGTCGACGTCACCGCCGGAGTGCACGCCCAGCTCGAACGGCTCGGTGTCACCGACCGGCAGGCCAGTACGGTCTGCACCCGGGAATCCGGTGACCACTACTCGTACCGCCGCGATCGCACCACGGGGCGACTCGCGGGATATGTCTGGTTGGACTGAGAAGAGACATGACGGACCGCACGTCGGAACTCGCCGAGAATCTGGCCCGGGTGGAGGCGCGCATCGCCGCCGCCTGCGCCGCCGCCGGACGCCCGCGGGAAGAGGTGACGCTCATCGTGGTCACCAAGACCTACCCCGCGAGCGACGTGAGAATCCTTCACGGACTCGGTGTCCGGCACGTCGCGGAGAACCGCGACCAGGACGCCGCCCCCAAGGCGGCGGCCTGTGCCGACCTTGATCTGACCTGGCACTTCGTGGGCCAGTTGCAGACCAACAAGGTCAGATCCGTGGTGGGTTATGCCGATGTGGTGCAGTCTGTCGACCGCTTGAAGCTCGTTTCCTCCCTCTCCGCGGCCGCGGAGAAGGAGGGCCGCGAACTCGGCTGCCTCCTCCAGGTCGCCCTCGACGCCGGGTCCGGCGAGCGGGGCGAGCGCGGCGGTGTCGCGCCCGACGGGATCGAGGAGTTGGCGGCCGCGGTGGACGCCGCACCCGGACTGCGGCTCGACGGTCTGATGACCGTCGCCCCGCTCGCCGGTCCGTACGCGGGACGGCAACGTGCCGCGTTCGACCGGTTGATGGATTTGTCGACTGCCCTGCGCGCGACCCGTCCGGCTGCGAACATGGTGTCAGCAGGGATGAGTGCGGACCTCGAGGAGGCCGTCGCTGCCGGGGCGACACACGTACGCGTCGGTACGGCGGTACTCGGCGTCCGCCCGAAGCTCGGGTAACGTCGCGAAGCAAGTCGGACCACAGCAGAAAATATGGTCATTCCGCAGAACGGCGGGATGGCCCGTGGATCGCGGGCACTTGGTGACGCTGCGAATTGGCCAGTAGGGCGATCCACCACAGAGCGGAGGAATCGGAGAATGGCCGGCGCGATGCGCAAGATGGCGGTCTACCTCGGCCTCGTGGAGGACGATGGGTACGACGGCCGGGGCTTTGACCCCGACGACGACTTCGAACCCGAGCTGGAGCCGGAGCCCGAGCGCGACCGGCGTCACACCCCTCCGCGCCAGGTGGAGCGCGAGGAGCCGGTACGAGTGGTGCAGCCCCCGGCTCCCCGGGAACCGATCGCCCATTCTGTCCCGGTACTCGCCGAAAGTGGACGTCCGGCCCGAATTGCCCCCGTGGCATCCATCACACCCGAACGTCCGAGCATGGAGAAGAACGCACCGGTGATCATGCCCAAGGTCGTGTCCGAGCGGGAGCCCTACCGCATCACCACGCTGCACCCGCGGACCTACAACGAGGCCCGTACCATCGGGGAACACTTCCGTGAGGGCACCCCGGTGATCATGAACCTCACGGAGATGGACGACACGGATGCGAAGCGACTTGTCGACTTTGCCGCCGGACTCGTCTTCGGGCTCCATGGCAGCATTGAGCGCGTGACGCAGAAGGTGTTCCTGTTGTCGCCTGCTAACGTCGATGTCACGGCGGAGGACAAGGCCCGGATCGCAGAGGGCGGATTCTTCAACCAGAGCTGAGAACACGAGAACCGGACGGGCCGGTCGCGAAGCGGCCGGACAAGTAAGAGCACGTAAGTCAGGGGAGAGGGAAACGCGGGATGGGCGTCGCACTACAGGTGGTCTACATCGTGCTGATGTGCTTCCTCGTCCTCCTGATCGTCCGACTTGTCATGGACTACGTCTTCCAGTTCGCCCGTTCATGGCAACCCGGTAAGGCGATGGTGGTCGTTCTCGAGGCCACTTACACTGTCACCGATCCACCGCTCAAGCTTCTGCGGCGACTCATCCCGCCGCTGCGTCTCGGGGGCGTGGCACTCGACCTGTCCTTCTTCGTTCTGATGATCATCGTCTACATCCTGATCTCCATCGTGAGCAGCTTCGCGAGGTGAATGTGGACGATACGGTCTTGCCGACTGCCGACGACTACGTAGAGGTGAAGAAGAGATGCCGCTGACCCCCGAGGACGTGCGGAACAAGCAGTTCACGACCGTCCGCCTCCGAGAAGGCTATGACGAGGACGAGGTCGATGCCTTCCTCGACGAGGTCGAGGCCGAGCTGACCCGCCTGCTCCGCGAGAACGAGGACCTGCGCGCCAAGCTGGCCGCCGCGACGCGTGCCGCCGCGCAGAACCAGCAGCAGCAGGGGATGCGCAAGCCCCCGGAGCCGCAGGATCGTCCCGTCGGTCCCGGCGCCCCCGTGCCCGCGGCCATATCCGGACCGCCGGTCCAGCAGCAGCCGCAGCAGATGGGCCCGCCGCAGCTGCCGTCCGGTGCCCCGCAGCTTCCCGCCGGCCCGATGCAGGGCGGCCCCATGCAGGGTGGGCCCATGCAGGGCGGCCCCATGCAGGGTGGCCCGATGGGCCCCGGCCCGATGCAGGGTGGCCCGATGGGTCACCCGCAGCAGCAGCAGATGCAGCAGATGCAGCAGCAGCAGATGCCGCCGCAGATGCAGCAGCAGCAGCCTGCCCAGGGTCCCGGTGGCGACAGCGCCGCGCGTGTCCTCTCGCTGGCCCAGCAGACCGCCGACCAGGCGATCGCCGAGGCCCGCTCCGAGGCCAACAAGATCGTCGGCGAGGCGCGTTCGCGCGCCGAGGGCCTGGAGCGGGACGCCCGCGCCAAGGCGGACGCTCTCGAGCGGGACGCCCAGGAGAAGCACCGCGTCGCCATGGGCTCCCTGGAGTCCGCCCGCGCCACGCTCGAGCGCAAGGTCGAGGACCTGCGCGGCTTCGAGCGCGAGTACCGCACGCGGCTGAAGTCGTACCTGGAGTCGCAGCTGCGTCAGCTGGAGACCCAGGCCGACGACTCGCTGGCCCCGCCGCGCACCCCGGCCGCGGCCTCGCTGCCGCCGGCCCCGTCGATGGCCTCGGCCGGCGCGGGCGCGCCGTCCTACGGTGGGAACGGCTCCATGGGCGGTGCGCCGTCCATGGGTGGCGCCCCCTCCTACGGCGGCCAGCAGCAGATGTCTCCGGCGATGACCCAGCCGATGGCTCCGGTCCGCCCGCAGGCACCGCAGCCGATGCAGCAGGCGCCTGCGCCGATGCGCGGCTTCCTGATCGACGAGGACGACAACTGACGGCGCCTGGTCGCGCGATGAGCGCGTAGCCGTCGGCAGGCTAGAAGGGCCGGTCCCCCACGGGGGGCCGGCCCTTTGCCGTGGGCCGGGGTCTGTCTTCGGGATCGGGCCGGGCTCGCGTGCGCGTCCGGGGTACGGCGAAGGGCCCGGCACATCACTGGTGCCGGGCCCTTCGCCGTATCGCCTACGCCTTGCGGAGGCGGAACGTCAGGGACAGGCCCTCGTCCTCGAACGGGGCGCCGTACGCGTCGTCCGCGTCGCCCTGGGCGTGGTCCGTGGCCAGGACCTCGTCGGCGATGAGGTCCGCGTGGGCCGTGAGGGCCTCGACGGTCTCCGGGGACTCCGACGTCCAGCGCAGGGCGATGCGGTCCGCGACGTCCAGACCGCTGTTCTTGCGGGCCTCCTGGATCAGACGGATCGCGTCGCGGGCCAGACCCGCCTTGCGCAGCTCCGGGGTGATCTCCAGGTCCAGGGCGACCGTCGCGCCCGCGTCGGAGGCGACCGACCAGCCTTCGCGCGGGGTCTCCGTGATGATGACCTCCTCGGGGGTGACGGTGATCACCTCGCCGTTCACCTCCAGGGTCGCCTCGCCCTCGCGCAGGGCCAGCGAGAGCGCCGCCGCGTCGGCCGCCGCGACCGCCTTCGCCACGTCCTGGACGCCCTTGCCGAAGCGCTTGCCGAGGGCGCGGAAGTTCGCCTTCGCCGTCGTGTCGACGAGCGAGCCGCCGACCTCCGACAGGGACGCCAGGGAGCTGACGTTCAGCTCCTCCGTGATCTGGGCCTGGAGCTCGGGGGAGAGGGACGCGAAGCCCGTCGCCGCCACCAGCGCGCGGGAGAGCGGCTGGCGGGTCTTCACGCCCGACTCGGCGCGGGTCGCCCGGCCCAGCTCCACCAGACGCCGGACGAGCAGCATCTGCTCCGAGAGCGTCTTGTCGATCCGGGTCGTGTCCGCCTCAGGCCAGGTGGCCAGGTGGACGGATTCCGGGGCGTCCGGCGTCACCGGTGCCACCAGGTCCTGCCAGACCCGCTCCGTGATGAAGGGGGTCAGCGGGGCCATCAGGCGGGTGACCGTCTCGATCACGTCGTGCAGGGTGCGCAGCGCCGCCTTGTCGCCCTGCCAGAAGCGGCGGCGGGACCGGCGTACGTACCAGTTCGACAGATCGTCGACGAAGGCCGAGATCAGCTTGCCGGTGCGCTGGGTGTCGTACGACTCCATCGCCTCGGTCGTCTCGGCGACCAGCGTGTTCAGCTCGGAGAGGAGCCAGCGGTCGAGGACCGTGCGGTCGGCCGGCGCCGGGTCCGCCGCGCTCGGCGCCCAGCCGGACGTACGGGCGTACAGCGCCTGGAAGGCGACCGTGTTCCAGTACGTCAGGAGCGTCTTGCGGACGACCTCCTGGATCGTGCCGTGGCCCACCCGGCGCGCCGCCCACGGCGAGCCGCCGGCCGCCATGAACCAGCGGACGGCGTCGGCGCCGTGCTGGTCCATCAGCGGGATGGGCTGGAGGATGTTGCCCAGGTGCTTGGACATCTTGCGGCCGTCCTCGGCGAGGATGTGGCCCAGGCAGACCACGTTCTCGTAGGACGACTTGTCGAACACGAGGGTGCCGACCGCCATCAGCGTGTAGAACCAGCCGCGGGTCTGGTCGATGGCCTCGGAGATGAACTGCGCCGGGTACCGGGACTCGAACAGTTCCTTGTTCTCGTACGGGTAGCCGTACTGCGCGAACGGCATCGAGCCCGAGTCGTACCAGGCGTCGATGACCTCGGGTACGCGCGTCGCCGTCTTCCCGCAGCCCTCGGTCGGGCAGGCGAACGTGACCGCGTCGATGTACGGGCGGTGCGGGTCGAGCTCCGACTGGTCCGTGCCGGTCAGCTCGGTCAGCTCGGCGCGCGAGCCCGCGCACGTCAGGTGGTCGTCCTCGCAGCGCCAGATCGGCAGCGGGGTGCCCCAGTAGCGGTTCCGGGAGAGCGCCCAGTCGACGTTGTTCGTCAGCCAGTCGCCGAAGCGGCCGTGCTTGACCGAGTCCGGGAACCAGTTCGTCCGCTCGTTCTCGGCGAGCATGCGGTCCTTGACCGCGGTCGTACGGATGTACCAGGACGGCTGCGCGTAGTAGAGCAGGGCCGTGTGGCAGCGCCAGCAGTGCGGGTAGCTGTGCTCGTACGCGATGTGCCGGAAGAGCAGGCCGCGGGCCTCCAGGTCGGCGGTGAGCGCCTCGTCGGCCTTCTTGAAGAAGACGCCGCCGACCAGCGGCACGTCCTCCTCGAAGGTGCCGTCGGGGCGGACCGGGTTCACGACCGGCAGGCCGTACGCCTTGCAGACCTTGAGGTCGTCCTCACCGAAGGCGGGGGACTGGTGGACCAGACCCGTACCGTCCTCGGTCGTCACGTACTCGGCGTTGACGACGTAGTGCGCCGGGGCGTCGAAGGGGATCAGCTCGAAGGGGCGCTGGTACGTCCAGCGCTCCATCTCGGCGCCCGTGAACGACTCGCCGGTGGTGACCCAGCCCTCGCCGAGCGCCTTCTCGACCAGCGGCTGCGCGACCACGAGCCGCTCGTCGCCGTCGGTGGCGACCACGTAGGTGACCTCGGGGTGGGCGGCGACCGCCGTGTTGGACACCAGGGTCCACGGGGTCGTCGTCCAGACGAGGAGCGCCGCCTTCCCGGCCAGCGGTCCCGAGGTCAGCGGGAAGCGGACGTAGACGGAGGGGTCGACGACCGTCTCGTAGCCCTGGGCCAGCTCGTGGTCGGAGAGGCCGGTGCCGCAGCGGGGGCACCAGGGGGCGACCCGGTGGTCCTGGACGAGGAGGTCCTTGTCGAAGATCTGCTTCAGGGACCACCAGACCGACTCGATGTACGAGGGGTCCATGGTCCGGTACGCGTCGTCCAGGTCGACCCAGTAGCCCATGCGGGTCGTGAGCTCGGCGAAGGCGTCGGTGTGGCGGGTCACGGACTCGCGGCACTTGTCGTTGAACGCGGCGATGCCGTATTCCTCGATGTCCTTCTTGCCGGAGAAGCCGAGCTCCTTCTCGACGGCGAGCTCGACCGGCAGGCCGTGGCAGTCCCAGCCGGCCTTGCGGGCCACGTGGTAGCCGCGCATGGTCCGGAAGCGGGGGAAGACGTCCTTGAAGACGCGGGCCTCGATGTGGTGCGCACCGGGCATGCCGTTGGCCGTGGGCGGGCCTTCGTAGAACACCCACTCGGGGCGTCCTTCGGATTGTTCGAGGGTCTTGGCGAAGACCTTGTTCTCGTGCCAGAAATCGAGCACGGCGTGCTCCATCGCGGGCAGGTCTACCTGGGCGGGCACCTGGCGGTACTGCGGCGGTGTCATCGAGTTCCTCCGGCGGACTGTCGTCGTTCCGTCGGAGGGACGAGAGCGCTGCTCCCGCGGTACCACCCTCCTTGGCCCGGGGCGCACCCGCCCTGAGCCCCCTCATTGGGGTCGCGACGCCGGGTCTAGTCACCGCGCTGTCCTGCGGCTTTCTTCCGACGGCTCCGGGGTGATGCTTCACATCGGGCTCGCCCCCGGGCTCTCACCGTCCCCGGGTCGCTCATGGCTGCGTACGACGCTACTCGTCCCCATCCAAGCCTTTCGCTGAGCCCAGTGTACGGGCCCCGGGGCCCGGCGGCAGACCGGTTTTCCGTGACCCGAATGGCCATACGGGGCGGGCCGGACTCGGGGTACGGCCATGTGGGGGAGGGGCGGGACGGATTACCCGGCGGGGAGCTGGGCACAACGGAGGCAGGCCCGCCCCGAGGGGCGCGGGGGCGGGTGGGAACGGCGGCGTGCCCCGTTGCCGCGGGCCTTGGGCCGATTTATCGTCCCAGCACGATTCGCGAGCAAGATCACAAAATGTGAAGGGGCCGCGACATGGTGGCGAAGAAGACCGCCGCGAAGAAGACCTCGACCGCCGGTTCCACCGGTTCGGCCGAGGGCGCCAAGGACGTGGCCGGGAAGAAGACGACGGTCGCGGAGCCGCCGACGGTCGCGAAGAATGCGAGGACCACGAAGAAGGCCCACGACGCGCACGACGCGCACGACGCGCACGACGCGCACGACGCGAAGGAGTCGGCAGTCGCGCGGAAGTCGGTCGTGAAGAAGGCGGCCGTGAACAAGGCGGTCGCGGAGGACGCGGTCGCCGCCGCCGAGAAGACGCCCGCCAAGAAGGCCGTGGCGAAGAAGGCGGCCGCCAAGAAGGCGCCCGCCGCGAAGAAGCAGACAGGAGCCAGGACGGTGGCAGCGAAGAAGACCGCGGGTGGCGTCACGACCGCCGGGGACGAGACCGCCGTGCCTCCGGCCCGTACCGGCGAACTCGCGGTGCGGCCGGGCGAGGACCCCTGGACCCCGGCGGAGGTCACCGAGGCCCGCACCGTGCTCCAGTCGGAGGTGCTGAGGCTCCGCAGCGAGCTCGCGCACTCCCAGGAGGAGCTCACCGGCCTCATGAGGGACTCCGGCGACGGCGCCGGGGACGACCAGGCCGACACCGGCACCAAGAACATCACCAGGGAGCACGAGCTGGCTCTCGCGGCCAACGCCCGGGAGATGCTGGAGCAGACCGAGCACGCCCTGGAACGGCTCGACGCCGGCACGTACGGGCTCTGCGAGGTGTGCGGCAGGCCGATCGGCAAGGCGCGGATGCAGGCCTTCCCGCGGGCCACGCTCTGCGTCGAGGACAAGCAGCGGCAGGAGCGGCGCGGCTGACGATCTCGGCTGACGGTCTCGTACGCCTGTGCCGTACCCTCGGTGCACGGTCAGGCATCGAGGTCGAGGGACTCACTCACGTGGCAGAGGCGGAGCGCATCATCGGTACGCCGGATTCAGCAGGGGCCGACGAGTCGGTCCCCTCCGAGGAGACGGCCGTCCCCGACGGGTCGGCCGCCTCCGACGGGTCGGCCGCTTCCGGGGAGCGGCCGCGGGGCAGGCGCAGGATCCTCGCCCTGCTCGTGGTGGCCGTCGTCGCCTACCTGCTCGACCTGGGCAGCAAGATGCTCGTGGTCGCCAAGCTGGAGGGCCGCGAGCCGATCCGGGTGATCGGCGACGTGCTGCGCTTCGACGCCATCCGGAACCCGGGTGCCGCGTTCGGCATGGGCGAGGCCTTCACGATCATCTTCACCTGTATCGCCGTCGCCGTGATCGTCGTGATCATCCGGCTCGCGCGCAAGCTCTACAGCCTGCCCTGGGCCATCGCGCTCGGTCTGCTGCTCGGCGGCGCGCTGGGCAACCTCACGGACCGGATCTTCCGCTCGCCGGGGGTCTTCGAGGGCGCCGTGGTCGACTTCATCGCCCCCGCGCACTTCGCCGTCTTCAACCTCGCCGACTCGGCGATCGTGTGCGGCGGCATCCTCATCGTGATCCTGTCGTTCCGGGGTCTGGACCCGGACGGAACGGTCCACAAGGACTGACGCCCGGACGGAGTACCTCCGGCACCAGGCATACTCGACGGGTGAGCATGAGTCCCGAGATCCGCACGCTGCCCGTTCCCGATGGCCTTGAGGGCGAGCGCGTCGACGCCGCCATCGCCCGTATGTTCGGGTTCTCCCGTACGAAGGCGGCCGAGCTGGCCGCCGCAGGGAAGGTCCAGGTCGACGGCTCCGTCGTCGGCAAGTCCGAGCGGGTGAGCGGCGGGGCGTGGCTGGAGGTCGAGATGCCGGGCGCTGCCGCGCCCGTCCAGATCGTCGCCGAGCCCGTCGAGGGCATGGAGATCATCCATGACGACGACGACATCGTCGTCATCATGAAGCCGGTCGGCGTGGCCGCGCACCCCAGCCCCGGCTGGACCGGCACCACGGTCATCGGCGGCCTCGCCGCCGCCGGCTACCGCATCTCCACCTCCGGCGCCGCCGAGCGCCAGGGCATCGTGCACCGTCTCGACGTCGGCACCTCCGGTCTGATGGTGGTCGCCAAGTCGGAGTACGCGTACACCTCGCTCAAGCGCCAGTTCAAGGAGCGCGTGGTCGACAAGCGCTACCACGCCCTGGTGCAGGGGCACCCCGACCCGATGAGCGGCACCATCGACGCCCCCATCGGCCGGCACCCGAACCACGACTACAAGTGGGCGGTCACCGCCGAGGGCAAGCCGTCGGTCACGCACTACGACCTCATCGAGGCGTACCGCTCGGCCTCGCTGCTCGACATCAAGCTGGAGACGGGCCGCACCCACCAGATCCGGGTGCACATGTCCGCCCACCGCCACCCCTGCGTCGGCGACCTCACCTACGGCGCCGACCCGACGATCGCCAAGCGCCTCGGCCTGACCCGGCAGTGGCTGCACGCCGTCCGCCTCGGCTTCGAGCACCCGGGCGACGGCTCGTGGGTCGAGTTCGCCAGCACCTACCCCGAGGACCTGCGCAAGGCCCTCGACCGGATCGCGGCGGAGAGCCAGTGAGTGCCGTGTTCGGCGTCCGCCAGGCGCTGGACCCCGAGGACCGGGAGGCGTGCTTCGCGGTGCGCCGTGAGGTCTTCGTCGAGGAGCAGGGCGTTCCGCAGGAGCTGGAGTACGACGCGTACGACGCGGCCGCGGCGCATGTGCTCGCCGTGCGCGAGGACGGGCTGCCGCTGGGCACCGGGCGCCTTCTCCTCGGGGCGGACGCGGTCGGGAAGACCGGCGGCGACGCCTCGGTGGGCTCGCTCGGCCGGCTCGCGGTCACCAAGGCGGCCCGTGGCCTCGGCGTCGGCGCCGCGCTCGTCCGGGCCGTCGAGGACGTGGCGCGCGAGCGCGGTCTGACCGCCGTCGACCTGCACGCGCAGACGCACGCGCTCGGCTTCTACGAGCGCCTCGGCTACGAGGCGTACGGCCCGGAGTTCCCCGACGCGGGCATGCCGCACCGGGCGATGCGAAGGTTCCTGTAGGCGGAGGTCTCTCCGGTCGTGGGCCGGGCGCCGTCGTTGTCTGTTTCCTGATGCCCCTTCGGGGCGACAGGTGTGAAAACGGGCATACGTGGCAGGGTGGGCCCGTGGATCAATTGGCCCTGTTGTTCTTGCTGCTGCTCGGCGCCCTGCTCACCGTCCCCCTCGGTGAGCGGCTCGGACTGCCCGCACCCGTCCTGATGACCCTCATCGGGATCGTACTGGCCTTCCTGCCCTTCGTGCCGAACGTCGAGATCCCGCCGGAACTCATCCTCCCGCTGGTCCTGCCCCCTCTGCTGTACGCCTCCGTGCAGCGCACCTCCTGGCGCCAGTTCGCGGCCAACAAGCGGCCCATCCTCCTGCTCGCGGTCGCCCTGGTCTTCGTCACCACGGCCGCCGTCGGTGCGGTCGCGCACTCGCTCGTGCCCGGCCTTCCGCTGGCCGCCGCCATCGCGCTCGGCGCCCTCGTCGCGCCGCCCGACCCGGTCGCGGCGACCGCCGTGGCCGGCTCGCTCGGGCTGCCCCGCCGCCTGGTGTCGATCCTGGAGGGCGAGGGCCTCTTCAACGACGTCACCGCGATCGTGCTCTACCACGTGGCCATCGCCGCCGTCGTCGGCGGCTCCTTCTCCTGGCCCGAGGCGGTCGGCGCGCTGGTGCTCTCCGCCGTGGTCGCCATGGTCGTCGGTCTGGGGCTCGGCTGGCTCTCCAACAAGCTCATCGGGCTCCTGGGCGACGCCACCCTCCAGACCGGACTCACCCTCCTCGTGCCCTTCGTGAGCTACGTCCTCGCCGAGGAGCTGCACGGCTCCGGCGTCCTCGCCGTCCTGGTCACCGCCCTCTTCCTCGCCGAGCACGCGGCCGACGCCGACGACGTGATGGGCCGGCTCGCCGGGCAGACCTTCTGGCAGATCGTCGACACCCTCGTCACGGGCATCGCCTTCGGCCTCATCGGTCTCGAACTCGTCCATGTCTTCGGGGGCTTCGGGGGCTTCGGGGGCTTCGGGGTGGCGGACGGGCACGGCCTGGAGATGCTCGGCTGGGGCGCCGCCGTCGTCGCGGTGGTCGTCGGGGTCCGGCTCCTCTGGCTGCTGCCCGCCACCTGGCTCGCGAAGCGGCTGCACACGCGCCGGGACGTCGACGAGGAGATCCCGACGAGCTGGCGGGAGACCATCGTCATGTGGTGGGCGGGGATGCGCGGGGTGGCCTCGGTGGCGCTTGCGCTCGCCATCCCGCTCCGTACCGACGACGGCTCGCCCTTCCCCGGCCGCGACGAGATCGTCTTCATCGCCTTCTGTGTGATCATCGCCACCCTCGTCTTCCAGGGGCTCACCCTGCCCTGGCTGGTCAGGCGGCTCGGGGTGCGGGCCGACGCGGACGCCGAGCGGGCCCTTGAGCGGGATCTGGCCATCCGGGCCGCGAAGGCCGCCAAGCGCAGGCTCAAGGAGATCGAGGAGGTCGAGGAGCTGCCCGAGGACCTCCAGGAGCGGCTGTCGCGCGGGGCGTACGACATCGGGGCGCGGATCAGCCCGGACATGGTCGACGAGGAGCGGAAGGCCGCCTTCGCGGAGCGCTCGAAGCGGTTCAAGGCCGTGCAGCGAATCCAGCGCGAGCTGATGTCGGCCGCCCGGCACGAGGTGCTCTCGGCGCGCAGCGAGCCGGGAGCCGACCCGGAGGTGGTGGACCGGGTGCTGCGCCAGCTGGACGTGCGCAGCATGCGGTGAGGCGGGTGCCCCGGGACCGGATGGCAGGATGGGACGCATGGACATCATGCTCTTCCACTCGGCCTACGGGCTGACCCCTTCCGTCGAGGCCGCTGCCGAGCGGCTCCGTGCCGCCGGGCACCAGGTCTGGACCCCGGACCTCTACGGGGGCCGGACGGTCGGGACCGTGGAGGAGGGTGTGGAGCTCCGGGACGAGATCGGCAAGGACGAGCTGCTGAAGCGGGCGGTCCTCGCCGCCGCCCCCTACTCCGAGCGCGGACTGGTCTACATGGGCCTCTCCCTCGGGGCCTCGATCGCGCAGACCCTGGCGCTCGGGGACGAGAAGGCGCGCGGGCTGCTGCTGTTCCACGGCACCTCGGACCTCGCGGAGTCCGCGTCGGTGGACGAGTTGCCCGTGCAGCTGCACGTGGCCGACCCCGACCCGTTCGAGACGCACGACTGGCTGTCCTCCTGGTACCTCCAGATGCGCAAGGCGGGGGCGGACGTGGAGATCTACCGCTACCCGGGCGCCGGGCACGTGTTCACGGACGCGGAACTGCCGGACTGGGACGAGGAGGCGGCCGAGCGGGCCTGGTCGGTGGCGCTGTCCTTCATCGAGGATCTGTAGGACCTGCAGGACCGTAGGACCTGTCGAACGGGCGTGGCCCCCGGGGGAGTTCCCCGGGGGCCACACCTCTGTCCGGCCGGATCAGGATCAGGCGCGGTAGGCGGTCCAGTACTCGTTCATCCGGGTCACCTGGCCGGAAGTGAACTGGTACATGCACGCGTCGTACGTGTAGTCCATGAAGTTGTGGATCGGGTCCACACCGGTCTTGGAGGCGCAGGAGTCACGGCCGGTCGGGCACTGGTACGCCGGGCTCTTTTCGGCCGGGGTGTCGGTGACGTAGTCGCCGTTTCCGTTGCAGCCGCCCTGGAAGGTGTGGTAGAGGCCCATCCAGTGGCCGACCTCGTGGGTCGCGGTGTCACCCTCGTTGTAGTTGGCCGCGGAGCCGCCCGGGAGGGAGGTGTCGAGGACGACGACACCGTCCATGGACGGGTTGGACTGGTACGAGGACGGGAAGGTCGCCCAGCCGAGGAGGCCGCCGCTCAGGTTCGCCGTGTAGAAGTTCAGCGCCCCGGCGCCGCCCTGGCGGAGGGTCTGCTTCATCGCCTTCTCGGCGGTGGAGCCGGAGGCCAGGTTGTACCAGGAGGCGTTGTCCGTGTAGGTGGTCGCGGCAAGGGTGAACTGGAAGTTGGAGTTCACGTTGCCGGTGCCCTGGCCGGCGTACGCCGAGTTCAGGACCGCCATCTGGTTGTTGATCTGGGTGGCGGTGAGCTTGCCCGTCGTACCGGAGTGGATGACGTGGAAGTAGACCGGGATGTTCACCACCGCGGCGGCGCCGGCTTCGGCGGAGGCGCTGAGGCGGCCCTCGGCGCGGGCGGCGTCCAGCTTCTTCTTGAAGTCCGCGTCCATGGCCTTGGCCTGGGCGGCCGTGACCTCGTTCGGCTCGTGCGCGTGGGTCTCGGCGCCGCGCGCCTTGCGGGCGCCGGAAAGGGCCTCGTGGTCGTCGTGGCCGTCCACGCATTCCTCGGCCGAGGCGCCGGCCAGGGTGGTGGTGGACGCGCCGGTGGCCACCGGGGCGGACAGCGGGGCAATGGCCAGGGTTCCGGCCATCACGGCAGTGCCGAGCATACGACGTGACATACGCGGCGATATACGGACAAGAGCACGCACGGTGACTCCTCGCGGGGGGTGGTGGCGAGGAACTTCCTCGCCACTGCGGGGAGATTACGCGTCCATGTCAGGCGTCGTTGAGAAGCGATCAGGCCCAATCATTCATGGAGCAATTCGGGGCATCGGGAAGAAAATCTTGGGCGGCTTCCGGAGTTTGAGACGTCGACGTAACAGTCGAAGTGGCGGAGGCGGGTGGTGTGTCCGGATTCGATCTCGAAAACCGGCCACCCGCCGTAGCGATGTGATCTTCTGTTAACAGAAGCGATCATGGCTGAAAATCGACCATGATGGTCCGCCAGGGGAACAACAGGGAAACGTCAGCGGACGGGTTGGTACACCCGCTCCACGCGCTGCGTTCCACTGAGCGTCCGGTACGAGCGTGTCCAGGACGTCGACGCGGCCGGATCCGTCTTGTCGGAGACCGTGTAGTAGTCCATCTGCGAGCGCTCGGCGGTCACGTCGAGGACGCCGTACCCGTGGTGGTCCATGTCCACCCACTTCACGTGCCGGTTGGCGGCCTTCACGGCGCCCGCCGCCACCACCGAGACCGTCCCCGGCGCCACGTGCAGCAGGTCGTCGAGGTTGTCCGAGGTCACCGAGGTGACGACGAACTCCGTGGCCGCCGAGGCCGAGAACGGGTACGTCGCCGCCTTCACCGGAACGTCGTTGGCCCAGGCCATGTGGATGTCGCCGGTCAGGAAGACGGTGTTGCGGACGGCCCGCGAGGTCAGATGCGCGAGGAGCTCCTTCCGGTCGTCCGTGTACCCGTCCCACTGGTCGACGTTGACCGCGAGCCCCTCCTTCGGCAGGCCCATCAGCTCGGCGAGCGGCTCCAGGAGGTGGGCGGGCAGGGCGCCGAAGGCGACCGGCGTGATCATCACGGAGGTGCCGACCAGCTGCCAGGTCGCGGCCGAGCCCGCGAGTCCCGACTTGAGCCAGTCGAGCTGGGCGCGGCCCGTGATGCTCCGCTCCGGGTCGTCGACCGAGCCGCTGCCCGTCTTCGCCGGGGCCGAGCGGAACGAGCGCAGGTCGAGCAGGTGCAGATCGGCCAGCGTGCCGAAGCGGAGGCGCCGGAAGACGGTTCCCTCGGTGGAGGCGCGGACCGGCATCCACTCGAAGTACGCCTGCTTGGCGGCGGCCACCCGCGCCGCCCAGTCGCCCTCGGCCTCCGGCGTGTGGTTCTCGGCCCCGCCCGTCCAGGCGTCGTTGGCGAACTCGTGGTCGTCCCATATCGCGATCACCGGGTGGGCCGCGTGCAGCGCCTGGAGGTCCGCGTCCGTCCTGTAGTGGCCGTGCCGGGTGCGGTAGTCGGCGAGCGAGACGATCTCGTGGCGCGGCTCGTGCTGCCGGACGGTGTACTTCGCCTCCGGGTAGGTCCCGCTGCCGTACTCGTACAGGTAGTCGCCGAGATGGAGGATCGCGTCCAGGTCGGCGCGGGCGGCGAGATGGCGGTACGCGGAGAAGTGGCCGGCCTCCCAGTTCGCGCAGGAGACCACGCCGAAGCGGACGCCGGGCGCGGCGGCGTCGACCGCCGGTGCCGTACGGGTGCGGGCGGCGGGGGAGACGACGGAGTCCGCGGTGAAGCGGAACCAGTAGGAGGTGGCCGGGCGCAGACCCCGGACGTCCGCCTTCACCGTGTGGTCGGATGCGGCGCTCGCCGTGGTCGTGCCGGAGGCGACGACCCGGGCGAAGCCGCGGTCCTCGGCCATCTCCCAGCCGACCTGGACGTCCGGGCCGAGGCCCGATCCCGGCACGGCCTCGGGGGTGGGGGTGACGCGCGTCCAGAGCAGGACGCCGTCGGGCAGCGGGTCGCCGGAGGCGACGCCGTGGAGGAACGCGGTCGCCGCGGGGGCGGCCTGGGCCGTGGAGGCGGCGCCGAGCAGGGCGGGCGCGGCGGCGGCGGTGACGGCGGCGGCCTTGACGACCGTGCGCCGGCTGGGGGAAGGAAGATCGAATCGACTGGTCACGGTCAGTCAGATTACTGGCGGGTACGCCGGAAAGGCAGGCGATATCCGGAAGTTCGCCGGTCCGTCGCCCACCGGCCGCACCCCGGCAGCGCATGCGCCGCCGCACAGGTCCGCCCCCTGACCCGCGGGGGATCAGGGGGCGGATTCGCGCGGGGAGGCGGACCCGGTCAGGCCTTGAGGGCCGCGTCGACCGCCGTGGTGAACTCGGCCGGCGTCATCGGCGGGTTGTCGGTGCCCGCGACCGTCACCGGCTTGCCGTCCATCTTCAGGGTCGGGGTGCCCGTCACGCCGCTGGCGTCGAAGGCCTTGGACATCTTCATCGCCCAGGCGTCGAAGGTGCCGTCCTCGACGTTCTTCTTGAACTCGGCGTTGCTCTTGAGGGCCGGTACGGAGTCCGCGATCTCCAGGAGGTAGGAGTCCTTGGCGAACTTGTCGTCGTTCTCCTCCGGGTGGAACTCCTCCGAGTAGAGCGCCGCCTTGTACTTCAGGAAGGCCTCGGGGCTCACGTTCAGGGCCGCGCCGAGCGCGGACAGGGCGTTCTTCGAGCCCTCGCCGGTGGCGGCGTCGTCGATGAAGGTGGCACCGACGTACTTGATCTTGTACTTGCCGGCTTCGACGTCCTTCTCGACCGTGGCGCCCACGGACTGCTCGAAGGTCGCGCAGACCGGGCAGCGCGAGTCCTCGTACAGCTCCAGGGTCTTCTTCGCCGACTCCTTGCCGACGACGAGGGTCGTGCCGTTCGTGCCCGACGTGTTCTTCGGGGCCTTCACGGTCGAGGCCTCCGCCACCGACTCCCAGTGGGAGGGCTTGTTGGACTGCACCACGGCGTAGCCGATGCCGCCGGCGGCGGCCAGGACGGCCAGCGCCGAGACGCCGACGACGAGCTGCCGGCGCGCCCGGTCCTTCTTCGCCTGACGCTCGCGCTCGACGCGCAGCCGCTCGCGGGCGGCGGCCTTGTTGGACTGGGAGTTGCGTGCACTCATGATCGTGTTCTCCGTGGGGTGGGGTCCGTCGGGACCGGGAAGCCGAGAGGGGACTGCGTGCTCGGGGGCCTGCGCCGCTCAGACGAGAGCGAGGCTCGGGCACGGCGGTCCCCGCCGTCCCACGGAGTGCGTGAGGAACCGGGTACGGGAGGGCCGGGGCCGTCCCACGGGCGGCAGGGCGCGCCGCGGCGCCGGACCGGTGCGGAAGGTGGCCGCCATGAGCAGCAGCGGCCGGAAGGCGGCGGCGGCCGCCGCGCCGAGCAGCCGGACGAGCGCCCGCTCCCCGCCGCGCAGCCAGACCGCGGCCGAGAGGCCCACGCCCACATGGGCGAGGAGCAGCAGCCACGGCAGCGACGGGTCCGGGGAGTCGAGCAGGGCGGCCGCGGTGCCGCTCTCGGGGACCGCCACGCCCGGCAGCGGGCTGCCCACGGCGCCGCCGCAGAACACCTCGAGGCCCACCGCGCGCAGCGATCCGGCGACCGGGCCGCCGGCGGCGCCGTAACAGACCGCCTGACCGCTGGTGAAGAGCGTGTCGGCCGCCAGCTCCAGTGGCACGAGGAGCCCGGCGATCGGGCCGAGGCCGCGCTCGCGGCCGGCCAGCGCGTACGCCACGGCGTAGACGCCGACGGCGACCGGGACGACGGTGCCGAGCGGCAGCGGCACGCGGGAGAGCAGCACGTGGGAGGCCACGGACAGCGTCACGACCAGTGCCGTGAAGAACGCCGCCCGCAGCGCCCTCAGCTGCGTCCCTGCCATGTCCATCGTCGTGGAGTGTGCCATGCCGGGCCGTAAGGAGTCGCTAAGCGCGAGCTGTGCGAAGCCTCACCGGCCCCACCGTCACAGCCCCGGGATCCGGCCGTTGCGGAAGAGGTCCACGAAGATCTGGTGATCGGCCCGCGCGCGTGCCCCGTAGGCGTGCGCGAAGTCCACCAGGAGGTCCGCGAACCCCTCCTCGTCGGCGGCGATCGCCGCGTCGATGGCCCGCTCGGTCGAGAACGGCACCAGCGAGTGGCCGCTGGAGTCGTCCGCCGCCGCGTGCATGGTCGCCGTGGCCCGGCCGAGGTCCGCGACGGTCGCGGCGATCTCGTCCAGGTCGTCGATGTCGGACCAGTCGAGGTCCACCGCGTACGGCGAGACCTCCGCGACCAGCTGCCCGGCCCCGTCGAGCTCGGTCCAGCCCAGCCACGGGTCGGCGTGCGCCTGGAGCGCCCGCTGCGAGATCACGGTGCGGTGGCCCTCGTGCCGGAAGTACTCCCGTACCGCCGAGTCCGTCACATGGCGGGAGACCGCCGGCGTCTGCGCCTGCTTCAGGTAGATCACGACGTCGTTCTCCAGGGCGTCGCTGTTGCCCTCCAGGAGGATGTTGTACGAGGGGAGGCCGGCCGAGCCGATGCCGATCCCGCGCCGCCCGACGACGTCCTTGACCCGGTACGAGTCGGGGCGGTCCAGGCTGGACTCCGGCAGGGTCTCCAGATAGCCGTCGAAGGCCGCGAGGACCTTGTACCGCGTGGCGGCGTCCAGCTCGATCGCCCCGCCGCCCGCCGAGAAGCGACGCTCGGAGTCGCGGATCTCCGTCATCGAGTCGAGCAGCCCGAAGCGGGTCAGCGAGCGGGCCTCGCGCAGGGCGCCCAGGAGGGCCCCGTCGGCGGTCTCCAGGGTGAAGGAGGAGAGCTCGTCATCCTTGGCGCCTGTCGCGAGCGCGTGGATCCGCTCCCGGTAGGCGGTGGCGCAGATCCGCACCAGGTCGGTGATCTGGCCGTCGCCGAGCGCCTTCGCGTACCCGAGGAGCGCCAGGGAGGCGGCGAGCCGCTTGAGGTCCCAGGTGAAGGGGCCGACGTACGCCTCGTCGAAGTCGTTGACGTTGAAGATCAGCCGCCCGTTGGCGTTCATGTAGGTGCCGAAGTTCTCGGCGTGGAGATCGCCGTGGATCCAGACCCGGCCGGTGCGTTCGTCCAGGTAGGGGCCGCCTTGGGCCTCCCGCTCCAGGTCGGAGTAGAAAAGGCAGGCCGTGCCCCGGTAGAAGGCGAAGGCGGAGCCGGCCATCTTCCGGAACTTGACGCGGAAGGCCGCGGGGTCGGCGGCGAGGAGTTCGCCGAAGGCGGTGTCGAAGACGGCGAGGATGTGCTCACCGCGCTCGGCGGCGGTGGGCTGGGGGACCGACATTCGAGGTGCCTCCTGGTACCGGGCGTGCTGCAGGCTGTTCATGACAAATGGGACAGGTGTTCCCTGTCTCTCAACGCGCGACCCCAGCCCCGAGTGCCCCTCGGCTGTCAGTCGCCCGACGTAGACTTCCACGGTCCCCCCAGCCACCCCTGTGACCGCTACGGAGACCTCTCGCCGTGACCAAGCCGCCCTTCACGCACCTCCACGTCCACACCCAGTACTCGCTGCTGGACGGTGCCGCGCGGCTGAAGGACATGTTCAACGCGTGCAACGAGATGGGCATGACCCATATCGCCATGTCCGACCACGGCAACCTGCACGGGGCGTACGACTTCTTCCACACGGCGAAGAAGGCCGGGGTGACGCCGATCATCGGCATCGAGGCGTACGTCGCCCCCGAGTCCCGGCGCAACAAGCGGAAGATCCAGTGGGGCCAGCCGCACCAGAAGCGGGACGACGTCTCCGGTTCCGGTGGCTACACCCACAAGACGATCTGGGCGGCGAACGACACCGGACTGCACAACCTCTTCAAGCTCTCCTCCGACGCGTACGCCGAGGGCTGGCTCCAGAAGTGGCCCCGGATGGACAAGGAGACCATCTCCAAGTGGTCGGAGGGGCTCATCGCCTCCACCGGCTGCCCCTCCGGCGAGCTGCAGACCCGGCTCCGCCTCGGCCAGTTCGACGAGGCCCTCAAGTCGGCCTCCGAGTACCAGGACATCTTCGGCAAGGAGCGGTACTTCCTGGAGCTGATGGACCACGGCATCGAGATCGAGCGCCGGGTCCGCGACGGGCTCCTGGAGATCGGCAAGAAGCTCGGCATCCCGCCGCTGGTCACCAACGACTCCCACTACACGTACGCACACGAGTCGACCGCGCACGACGCCCTGCTCTGCATCCAGACCGGCAAGAACCTCTCCGACCCGGACCGCTTCCGCTTCGACGGCACCGGCTACTACCTGAAGTCCACGGACGAGATGTACGCCATCGACTCCTCGGACGCCTGGCAGGAGGGCTGCCGCAACACCCTCCTGGTCGCCGAGCAGGTCAGCACCGAGGGCATGTTCGTCGAGAAGAACCTCATGCCGAAGTTCGACATCCCGGAGGGCTACACCGAGGTCAGCTGGTTCCGCGAGGAGACCATGCGGGGCATGCACCGCCGGTTCCCGAACGGCATCCCGGACGACCGCATGAAGCAGGTCGAGTACGAGATGGACACCATCATCTCGATGGGCTTCCCCGGCTACTTCCTCGTCGTCGCCGACTTCATCATGTGGGCCAAGAAGCAGGGCATCGCCGTGGGCCCCGGCCGAGGCTCCGCGGCCGGCTCGATCGTCGCGTACGCCATGGGCATCACCGACCTGGACCCGATCCCGCACGGCCTGATCTTCGAGCGCTTCCTCAACCCCGAGCGCATCTCGATGCCCGATGTCGACATCGACTTCGACGAGCGCCGGCGCGTCGAGGTGATCCGCTACGTGACGGAGAAGTACGGCTCCGACAAGGTCGCCATGATCGGCACGTACGGCAAGATCAAGGCGAAGAACGCGATCAAGGACTCCGCGCGCGTCCTCGGCTACCCGTACGCCATGGGCGACCGGCTCACCAAGGCCATGCCCGCCGACGTCCTCGGCAAGGGCATCGACCTCAACGGCATCACCGACCCCTCGCACCCCCGCTACAGCGAGGCCGGCGAGATCCGCGCGATGTACGAGAACGAGCCGGACGTCAAGAAGGTCATCGACACCGCCCGGGGCGTCGAGGGCCTGGTCCGCCAGATGGGCGTCCACGCGGCAGGCGTGATCATGTCCAGCGAGCCGATCGTCGACCACGCGCCGATCTGGGTCCGGCACACCGACGGCGTCACCATCACGCAGTGGGACTACCCCCAGTGCGAGTCGCTCGGCCTGCTCAAGATGGACTTCCTGGGCCTGCGCAACCTCACCATCATGGACGACGCCGTCAAGATGGTGAAGGCCAACAAGGGCATCGACCTCGACCTGCTGGCCCTGCCGCTGGACGACCCGGCCACCTTCGAACTGCTCCAGCGCGGTGAGACCCTCGGCGTCTTCCAGTTCGACGGCGGGCCCATGCGGTCGCTGCTCCGGCTGATGAAGCCCGACAACTTCGAAGACATCTCCGCCGTGTCCGCCCTGTACCGGCCGGGCCCGATGGGCATGAACTCGCACACGAACTACGCCCTGCGCAAGAACAAGCAGCAGGAGATCACCCCGATCCACCCCGAGCTGGAGAAGCCGCTCGAAGAGGTGCTCGCGGTCACCTACGGCCTCATCGTGTACCAGGAGCAGGTGCAGAAGGCCGCCCAGATCATCGCCGGCTACTCGCTCGGCGAGGCCGACATCCTCCGCCGCGTGATGGGCAAGAAGAAGCCCGAGGAGCTGGCGAAGAACTTCACCATCTTCCAGGCCGGAGCCAAGAAGAACGGCTACAGCGACGAGGCCATCAAGGCCCTCTGGGACGTCCTGGTCCCCTTCGCCGGCTACGCCTTCAACAAGGCCCACTCGGCCGCGTACGGCCTGGTCTCCTACTGGACCGCCTACCTCAAGGCCAACCACCCCGCCGAGTACATGGCGGGACTGCTCACCTCGGTCAAGGACGACAAGGACAAGTCCGCGGTCTACCTCAACGAGTGCCGCCGCATGGGCATCAAGGTCCTGCCGCCCAACGTGAACGAGTCCGAGTCGAACTTCGCCGCCCAGGGCGACGACGTGATCCTCTTCGGCCTCTCCGCCGTCCGCAACGTCGGCACCAACGTCGTCGAGTCGATCATCAAGTCGCGCAAGGCGAAGGGCAAGTACTCCTCCTTCCCGGACTTCCTCGACAAGGTCGAGGCCGTCGTCTGCAACAAGCGGACCATCGAGTCGCTGATCAAGGCCGGCGCCTTCGACGAGATGGGCCACACCCGCAAGGGCCTGGTCGCCCACCACGAACCGATGATCGACAACGTGGTGGCGGTCAAGCGCAAGGAGGCCGAGGGACAGTTCGACCTCTTCGGCGGCATGGGCGACGAGGCGACCGACGAGCCCGGCTTCGGCCTCGACGTCGAGTTCTCCGACGTCGAGTGGGAGAAGTCGTACCTGCTCGCCCAGGAGCGCGAGATGCTCGGCCTGTACGTCTCCGACCACCCGCTCTTCGGCATCGAGCACGTCCTGTCCGACAAGACGGACGCGGCGATCTCCCAGCTCACCGGCGGCGAGCACTCCGACGGCGCGGTCGTCACCATCGGCGGCATCATCTCCGGCCTCCAGCGCAAGATGACCAAGCAGGGCAACGCCTGGGCGATCGCCACCGTCGAGGACCTGGCCGGCTCCATCGAGTGCATGTTCTTCCCGGCCACCTACCAGCTGGTCTCCACCCAGCTCGTCGAGGACACGGTCGTCTTCGTCAAGGGGCGGCTCGACAAGCGCGAGGACGTCCCCCGGCTGGTCGCCATGGAGCTGATGGTCCCCGACCTGTCGAACGCCGGGACCAACGCACCGGTCATCCTCACCATCCCCACCGTCAAGGTGACCCCGCCGATGGTCACCCGGCTCGGCGAGATCCTCGGCCACCACAAGGGCAACACCGAGGTGCGGATCAAGCTCCAGGGCCCCCGCAAGACGACGGTGCTCCGGCTCGACCGGCACCGGGTGCAGGCCGACCCGGCACTCTTCGGCGACCTGAAGGTGCTGCTCGGCCCGTCCTGCCTGGCCGGATAGCGACCACCTCCGCCCACGCGCAAGGGGCGCGCCCGTCGTCACGGGCGCGCCCCTTTGCCGTGGGTGCGTCAGTTGTGGCCGAAGCGCTTCTGACGGCCCTTGCGTGCCATGTCACCCGGCGTGACCTGGCTGGCGCGCTGCTCGGCCTGGGACTCCATCGACGACTGCTGCGCCTGCTGGGCGCCGCGCTCGGCCGGCGACTGCTGCTTCTGGCTACGGTTCTGACTGCGGTTCTTGGCCATGGGGATGCCTCCTCAAAGGGACCTAGGGCCTGTCCGGCGGATCATGGCCGGGCCCGCGACGGGGCCAGGGCCGCTGTCAGACTCACATACGGCATGAACCGGCGCATGTTGGATCATTACGGAACGTGAGCACCCGGCCGAACGTGACTTCCGCCACGCCGATGATCCAGTTCCGACCGTCGAGCCCCCGCGCTTCGGGCAGACTCGAAGGAAATCCGAAGCAACTCCGATCCCGAGGTTCCCGAAAGAGGGTGGAACACGTGGACCGCTGCGTCGTCCTGGTGGACGCCGGCTACCTGCTGGGCGCCGCCGCCAGTCTGCTCGCCGGGGAACCGGCCCGCTCCCGGATCACCGTCGACCACGCCGGACTCATCCAGCAGCTGCGCCAGCGCGCCGAGGCCGAGACCGCGCTGCCCCTCCTGCGGATCTACTGGTTCGACGGTGCGCCCGACCGGGTGCCCCAGCCCGAACACCGCAGACTGCGGGTGATGCCCCGGGTCACCGTCCGCCTCGGCGCACTGACCCGGAGCGACGGACGCTGGGCCCAGAAGGGCGTCGACGCGGCCATGCACACCGAGCTGACCGAGCTGGCCAGGAACCGGGCCTGCTCCGACATCGTGCTCGTCACCGGCGACGGCGACCTGCTGCCCGGCCTGATGTCCGCCAAGGAACACGGCGTCGCCGTCCACCTCTGGGCCGTCCAGGCCGCCGACGGCGACTACAACCAGTCCGAGGACCTGGTCGCCGAGGCCGACGAGCGCCGGGTCCTCGACCGGGTCTGGATCACCCGCGCCGTCCGCGCCAAGGACCTCACCGGCATCTGCGCGCCCCCGCCCGCCCCGCGCCCCGAGATCGCCGCCATCCTCTCCGCGCCGTTGCCCGAGGCGGCCCTCGCCGCCTCCGCCGAACGGGCGGCCGAAGCGGCCGCCTCGGGCGCCGGGACGGCGGGGGAGGGCGCCGCGCCCCACGGCAACGGACACGTCCGCCCCGCCGGCCACGGTCACGTCCACCCCAACGGCCACGTCCGGGACGACGAGCACGCGCACGGCGCCGACGCCCCCGCCCCCACCCCGGGCAAGGGCGTCCCCACCCCCAAGGACCTGGCCGGCCTGCGCCATCCCGCCGCCGCCCCGGGCGGCCCCGCGCCGCAGGGCGCGAGCGCGCTCCGCTGGTCCTCCGACCGGGGATGGGTGGAGCGCCCCGCCCCCGCGCTCGGCGAACCCGCCGAGACCGCGTCCCTGCCCACGCTCGCGACCCTCACCAGCGCCGAGCAGCGCTGGGCGGACCGCGAGGAGGACATCACCACCGTCGGCGGCGACCCGTTCGAGGTCGGACAGGTGTTCGCCCGCCGGTGGATGGAACGGCTCCCCGAGCAGAGCCACGTCCAGAAGCTCTCCACCCTCTACCCGCGCATCCCGCACCGCATCGACGGCGAACTCCTCCGCTACGCGGCACGGTTCGGCCTGCTCGCCCACAAGGACGACCAGATCGACGAGCACGACCGCTACGCCATCCGGGCCGGCTTCTGGCGCGAGATCGACGTCCGGGCCGCCGCCGAACACGCCCCCGCGCCCGGAGCGGGCCCGGCGACCCCGTAGGCTCTTCCCCCGTGAGTACGGTGTGCGTGGTGCGGGATCTGGTCAAGACGTACCCCGCCACGCGCGGCAGGCGGGGTGCGCCCGCGACACCCGAGGTGCGGGCCACCGACGGGATCAGCCTCGACGTGCGCGGCGGCGAGATCTTCGGCCTGCTCGGCCCCAACGGAGCCGGCAAGTCCACGCTGGTCCGCCAGCTCACCGGACTGCTGCGCCCCGACTCCGGCACCGTCCGGCTCCTCGGCCACGACCTTGTACGCCATCCCGAGCGGGCCGCCCGGCTCCTCGCGTACCTCGGCCAGGAGTCCACCGCCCTCGACGAGCTGACCGTCGCCCTCGCCGCCGAGACCACCGGACGGCTGCGCGGCCTCACCGCCCACGACGCCCGCGCCGAGCGCGACGCCGTCCTCGACGAACTCGGCCTCGGCCCGCTCGCCTCCCGGCCCCTCAGGAAGCTCTCCGGCGGCCAGCGGCGGCTCGCCTGCTTCGCCGCCGTGCTCGTCGGCACGCGGCCCGTCCTCGTCCTCGACGAGCCCACCACCGGCATGGACCCCGTCGCCCGCCGCGCCGTCTGGGCGGCCGTCGACCGGCGGCGTGCCGAACACGGCGCCACCGTGCTGCTCGTCACCCACAACGTCATCGAGGCCGAGACCGTGCTCGACCGGGTCGCCGTCCTCGAACACGGCAGGGTCATCGCCTGCGACACCCCGGCCGGGCTCAAGGAACGCGTCGCCGGCGAGATCCGCGTCGAGCTGGTCTGGCGCGACGCGGCGCCCCTCCATCTCCCCGAGGTCGCCGCGCTGCGCGGACTCGCCCAGGAGACGGGCCGGCGCTGGATCCTCCGGCTCGCCCCCGACGCGGCCCGCGCGGCGGTCGCCACCGTCACCGGCGGGGCCGCCTTCGCCGCCCTCGACGACTTCACCCTGGCCACGCCCAGCCTGGAGGACGTGTACCTGGCTCTGGGCGGCGCGACCGAGGGGCTGGTGAAGGCGTGACCCGCCGCGGTCCCCGGGCCGTCGGCCCCGATCCCCGAAGCCCGCGCGTTCCGTACGTGACCGTCAGGAGCTGTACGCAGTGAGCACCCTGCCCGCCGAGGCCCTGCCGACCGGCGCGCCCTCCGTCCGGACCCGCGACGACGGGACCCACGAGGGCGAGACCCACGAGGGCGAGGCCGCCGCGGCGCCCCTCGCCCCGCGCGCCCGCCTGCTGCCCTCCCTGGCCGCCGTGTACCGAGCCCAGCTGTCCCGTGCCCGGGTCGCCCGCATCCCCCTGCTCTTCGTCGCCACCTTCCAGTCCGTCGGGATCATGGTCCTGATGCGCGGGGTCGTCGACGGCGGCTCCGAGGCACGCGCGGTCGTGGCCGGCTCCACCGTCCTCGTCGTCGCCTTCGTCGCGCTCAACCTGCTCGCCCAGTACTTCGGGCAGCTGCGGGCGACCGGCGGCCTCGACCACTACGCCACCCTGCCCGTGCCGCCCGCCGCCGTGGTGCTCGGCGCCGCCGGGGCGTACGCCTCCTTCACCCTGCCCGGCACCGCCGTCACCGCCGTCGCCGGCTCCGTGCTCTTCGGGCTGCCGCTCGGCCACCTCTGGATCCTCGCCGCCGTCGTCCCGCTCGCCGGGGCGGCCCTCGCCGGGCTCGGCGCGGCCCTCGGACTCCTCGCACCCCGTCAGGAGCTGGCCACCCTCCTCGGCCAGCTCGGCATGTCGGCGGCGCTGCTGCTCGGCGTCCTGCCGGCGGAGCGGCTTCCGGAGCCCATCGGCCTGGCACGGGACCTGCTCCCGTCGACGTACGGAGTGGAGGCCCTGGCCCGCACCTTCGACCCGCACCCCGACTGGGCGGCCGTCGGCCTCGACCTCGCCGTGTGCGGGGCGGTCGGCGTGATCTCCCTCGCGGTCGCCACCTGGGCCTACCGGCGGGCCGCCGTCCGCTGAGGCGGGCCACAGGCACACCTGGCACGATGGCTGGGTGACCGCACCTCTGACTCCGCCTCACCAGCCGCCGCCGCACGACCCCGACTGGCCGCCGCCGCCCCCGCCGATGCTCGGCCCGGCAGGGGACCCGATCACGGGCGCCGAAGTCGTCCAGGGTGTTCTGGTGACCCTCGTCTCGGCGGTCGCGGGCGCGCTGCTCGGAGTGCTCTGGCTGAATCTGGCCCCGCGCGTCCTGCTCATCTCGGACGGCGAGGGGGTCTACCTCCGCAACTCCGAGGGGGAGGCGGCCATCGGCTCCGACGGAACGTTCGTCCTCCTCGCACTGGCCTTCGGCGCGGTCGCCGGGCTCGTCGTCTTCCTGCTGCGCCGCAAGGGCGGCGTCCCGCTGGTGCTCGGCCTCGCCGTCGGCGGCGTGCTGGGTTCCCTGCTCGCCTGGGGACTCGGGACGTACTTCGGCCCGGCGCGGGACGTGGTCGCCCACGCGAAGGCGGTCGGCCCCAACGTGGCCTTCGAGGCACCGCTCGAACTGAACCTGGGCGCCGCCGCCATGCTGGCCTGGCCGCTCGCGGCGACGATCGTGCACCTGGCACTGACCGCCCTCTTCGGCCCGCGCGACCCGGAACCGGAACCGTGGGACCAGCCGAAGCCGTACGCCCCGGGGCCCAGCCCGAGCTGACGCGGCCGTACGGACGGCCGCGCGGACGGGAACGTCAGGCGCGGCCGATCGGGGCCACGACCGCGGAGGTGAGGGCGGCCAGGTCGGCGGGGGAGAGCTCGACCTCGAGCCCGCGACGGCCCGCCGAGACACAGATGGACGCGTGGTCCGAGGCCGAGGAGTCGAGGACCGTACGGAGCCGCTTGCGCTGGCCGAGCGGGGAGATGCCGCCCCGGACGTAGCCCGTCGTGCGCTCCGCCGCCGCCGGGTCCGCCATCGCCGCGCGCTTGCCGCCGACCGCCGAGGCCAGCGCCTTCAGATCGAGCTGGCCCGCCACCGGGACCACCGCGACCGTCAGCTCGCCGTCGACGTCCGCCACCAGCGTCTTGAAGACCCGGTCGGGGGAGACGCCGAGGGCCTCCGCCGCCTCCTCGCCGTACGAAGGGGAGGCCGGGTCGTGCTCGTAGGCGTGCACGGTGAACGCGGTACCGGCCGCCGTCAGGGCGACCGTCGCAGGGGTGCCGCCGCTGTTCTTCTTCTGCTTCTTCGCCACGCGTTCTTCCTCGGCTCAGCCCGGTTCGGTGGGTCCGGATCGGCTCAGTTCGGGTACGTCGGGCCCTGCGTCAGGTCGACCACCGGCAGCGAGGGCAGATGCCGCAGCACCGCCGTCTCCGCGCGCAGCAGCGTCAGCTCCTCACGCAGCCGGGTCGCCGTGTCGGGGGCCTGGAGCAGCCGCTGCTTGGACGGGGTGTCGAGCACCGCCGCGGCCGCGACCAGGTACGACACCACCGAGGGGTCGTCCGGCAGGTCGCTCGCCGTCAGCGAGCGCTCCCGTGCCCCCGCGAGCCGCTTCTGGTAGCTCCGGAAGGCCCGCAGCACCCCCTCGGAGAGGGTGCCGGCCTCCTCGCCCTGCTCCTCGGGGATCTCCTCGGTCTCGGCGACCAGGAACGGCCCGCTCGCGTCGACCGAGAGCAGCCGGACCCGGGTCGTTCCGGTGGCCATCACCTCGAAGCTGCCGTCCGCGCGCTCACGGATCGACGCCGCGTCCGCGATGCAGCCGACCCGGTGGAAGGCCTGGATGGGGTCGGAGCCGAAGCCCGCCGCCGGGCCCTTCTCGGGCAGCGCCGTCTGGTCCGGCATGCCGGGTGCGGTCGGCGCGACCTCGCGGCCGTCCCGGATGGCGACGACGGCGAAGCGGCGGGGCTCCGAGTCGTCGATCGTGAGCAGCTCGCGCATCATGGCGCGATATCGCTCCTCGAAGACGTTCAGCGGCAGCACGAGGCCCGGGAACAGCACCGCGTTGAGCGGGAAGAGTGGCAGGCGAGCGGTGGTCACAGCGGTCAGCCTAATGGCCGCCGGGCCCGCTCCGTCCGGCCCGTCCACGTCCGGCGTCCCGGAAGCCCGCCCGGCGGACCGGCTCGCGACGCACCCGGTCCCGCACGGCGAGGAAACGGAGGAGGGGATCCTCCCGTACGGAGCCCCGCCCAACACTCCTCGCGGCCCCCCACGGGAACGAGGTCGCGTGGGCCCCGATCCGGCCGAACTCCTCCCGTGCCTCCGCCCACCGGCCACGCTCGACCAGCACGTACGCGAGCAGGTTGCGGACCTCGGCCGGCCACGGGTCGCCCGCCGGGAACGCCGCCGACAGGGTCAGGGCCCGGTCCGCCGCCCGGTCGATCCGGGCCTCGGGCACGGCCGGGTCCCGGTCCGGCGGTACCCGGAGCCGGTCATAGGCCGCGCGGACCGGCAGCGCCCGGACGAGCGAGTCCGGGGCGGCGTCGTCGGCCGCCTCCTCGGCGAAGTCGAAGGCGGCGCGGTGGGAGCCGTACCACTGCGCGGAGAGGTACTTGAGCGCCGCGACATGACAGCCGTAGTGGTGCGGGGAGCGGCGCACGGCCTGCTCCCAGTGCGACTCGAAGACGCCGTGCCCCGCGTGCGCCCCGCGCGCGTGGTCCAGGGCGAGACGCCACGGCACCGGGTCGTGCGGAGCCCCCTCGGTGACCGTCGCGATGAGCGGGCCGAGCTCGCGCAGCCGCTCGGCCCGCGCGGGCGACTCCCAGGCCCTGCGGACGGCGAGCTGCGCCGTGACGAGCAGCGCGTCGGGGTCGCCCGGCGAGGCGGAGAGCCAGTGGGCCAGCCAGTCGCCCCTGCTGTACGCGAAGGTGGCGAGCCGGGTGACGTACCGGTCGCGGTCCTCCCACTCGCCGGAGTCCCGGGTGGTGGCGAGCAGTTTCGCGGCGGGCTCCGGATCGGCGAGGGCCGCGGCGACCAGGGCGGGGGCGAGCCGCCCGTCCGGGGCGTCGAGCAGCACGTCGTCGTCCGGGACGAACCCGGCGGCGGGCCGCGGGGCGTACCGGGCCGGGTGGACGGCGCCGATCAGGGCACGGAACAAGGACATGGTGTGACGTATTCTCCCCCGGCCTCCGCCGCCACGGCAGCCCACCTCACACCCCGTACACCAAACCTCCGCCGCTCAACCCCTGCTCAGCAGCCGGGTCGCGCCCGCCGCCACCGTGGTCGCCAGGATCCAGCCGAGCAGGATCAGCACGGCCGCCGCCCATTGCCAGACGCCTTCGAGGCGCCAGTAGCCGTCCTGGCCGAGGTTGATCACGGGTATCAGCAGGTCGAGGGCGTACAGCGGGCCGTTCCACGCGGGGGCCTCCTCCGCCTTCAGCGGTATCGGGCGGTAGCGGGAGAACGCCACCGTTCCCGCGGCCCACAGGACCGCCATCCACAGCGCCGCCCGGCCCGGCCGGTAGCCGTACGCCACCGTCCAGTCCTGGACGTATCCCCAGAGCTTCCCCGCCAGCGGCAGGGTCTCCCGTCTGCGCCGCTGCTTGGCGAGCAGCACCTCGCGGGCGTCGGCGTCCTCCCCGCTGTTGCGCAGGACCGTCGCCAGCCGTTCGTACGGCTCGGGGGCGTACTCCGGGGTCGCCGCCGCCACCCACTCCAGGCGCCAGGCCAGCGGGAAGCGCTCGTACGGCACGAGGTTCTCGTAGACGAAGCCGCCCATCGCGAGCCCGCCGGGGCCCGGCCAGCTGGTCCACAGGTCGATCAGGGTGACGACCTTGGCGCCGTTGAGGACGACGCGGCCCTCCTCCGGGCGCTCGCCGTTGAACCTCAGCTCCGGGGTGACTATCCGGCGCAGCGAGACCTCCTCCCGGCGTGCCCCGTTCAGCAGGAACCGGGCGTGGTGCAGGTCCACCGCGTCACCGAACCGCCCGTCGTCGAGCCGCACCCCGCCGTGGAACTCCACCGGTTTGCGCCGGGCGCCCTGGGTGGGCGTCACACCGTACGGCGGGGTGGCCGTCGAGTTGCCCGCGGTCCCCGCGGGGCCCGTCTCCTCGTACACCCAGGCCGCGTTCAGATAGAGCGAGCGCTCCACCGTCAGCTGCGGAGCGTTCAGCGCGCGGCGGCCCTGGGCGCCGCGCAGCACGCTGCCGCGCAGGCTGAGCGAGACGCCGACCTTCGCCCCGCGCAGGCTCAGCTCCCCGTGCGTCTCGATCAACTCGGCCTGCAGGTCCTGGGCGACCACGAGGCCGTCCGCGGTGATCGCCCGCCCCCGCCGGTCCGGCCACACCTGGATCTGGTTGACGAGCAGGTCCGTGCCGATCTGCGCGTCGGTGAGCCGGATGCCCCGCTGCACCCGGCAGCGCGGCAGGTGCAGGTCCCCCTCGGTGTGCAGCCGGGCCGCCTCCAGACGCGGCAGCGCGCACTCGACCATCCGCAGCGTGCCGAAGCGGGCCTCGGGCAGCACCACCTCGCCGTCGAACCGGCAGCCGTGCAGCTCGACGTACGGCCCTATCGTCCCGCCCGCCAGATTGAGCACGCCGGTGATCCTGACCCCGCGCAGCTTCAGCGCGGCGACCCGCCCGGTTCTGGCCGGCGGTCCCGCGAGCAGCAGCAGCGCCACCACCTCGGCGCGGACGCTCCGCTCCTCTCCCCATTCCCTCGTCCCGAAGGGGTCGTCCCACTCCGCGACGCCTTCCGTCAGATCGCACGTCCTGCCGATACGGAACGCCCGCCACACGGCCCGCTCCGGGCCCGTGAGACCGTCCGGCATTCCGTCCTCGTGCGGCTCGGTCACTGCCGCCCCCTCGCTTTCCACGATCCGTCTCCGCGATTCCGTGATTCCGTGCCGAGATTCCGCGGTTCCGATTCGTACAGCCGTTCTTCCCACTGAGTGACGGGCTGAACGCTAACGGTCAGGAGTGGCGAGAGGACGCCAATGTGACGTGTATCAGTCAGTGATTGGCATGTATCAGCTGGTGATACGGGCGACCGGCGTTGTAGGCCGTCTGCGAGAATTGACCCGTGATCTCTCGAATCGATCTGCGCGGCGAGGCCCTCCCCGAGGGTTCCGCCCTGCGCGACCTGCTGCCCCGTGCCGAGTTCGACGTGGAAGCCGCCCTGGAGAAGGTGCGGCCGATCTGCGAGGACGTACGGCATCATGGCGCCGCAGCGGTGATCGACTACGGGGAGAAATTCGACGGCGTCCGCCTCGAACGCCTGCGCGTCCCCGCCGAGGAGCTCCGTCGCGCCCTCGACGAGCTCGACCCGGCCGTCCGCGCCGCCCTGGAGGAGTCCATCCGGCGCGCCCGCCTCGTCCACCGGAACCAGCGCCGCACCACCCACACCACCCAGGTCGTGCCCGGCGGCACGGTCACCGAGAAGTGGATCCCGGTCGACCGCGTCGGCCTGTACGTGCCGGGCGGCCGCTCCGTCTACCCGTCCTCCGTCGTGATGAACGTCGTCCCCGCCCAGGAGGCCGGCGTCGAGGGCGTGGCCATCGCCTCCCCGCCGCAGAAGGAGTTCGGCGGCCTGCCGCACCCCACGATCCTCGCCGCCTGCGCCCTGCTCGGCGTCGACGAGGTCTACGCGGCCGGCGGCGCCCAGGCCGTCGCCATGTTCGCGTACGGCACGGAGGGCACCGCCGTCGAGCCCGGCTGCGCCCCCGTCAACCTGGTCACCGGCCCCGGCAACATCTACGTCGCCGCCGCCAAGCGCCTCCTCAAGGGCCGCATCGGCATCGACGCCGAGGCCGGCCCCACCGAGATCGCGATCCTCGCGGACTCCACCGCCGACCCCGTCCACGTCGCCGCCGACCTGATCAGCCAGGCCGAGCACGACCCGATGGCCGCCTCCGTCCTCGTCACCGACTCCGAGGAGCTGGCCGCGGCCACCGAGGCCGAGCTGAAGACCCAGGTCGCCGCCTCCAAGCACGTCGACGACCGGATCGTCCCCGCCCTGGCCGGCCGCCAGTCCGCGATCGTCCTCGTCGACGGCCTCGACGAGGGCCTGCGCGTCGTCGACGCGTACGGCGCCGAGCACCTGGAGATCCAGACCCGAGACGCCGCCGCCGTCGCCGACCGCGTCCGCAACGCGGGCGCGATCTTCGTCGGCCCCTGGGCCCCCGTCTCGCTCGGCGACTACTGCGCCGGCTCCAACCACGTCCTGCCCACCGGCGGCTGCGCCTGCCACTCCTCGGGCCTCTCCGTGCAGTCCTTCCTGCGCGGGGTGCACATCGTGGACTACACGCGCGACGCGCTCGCCGACGTCGCCCACCACGTGGTGACCCTCGCCGAGGCCGAGGACCTCCCGGCCCACGGCGCGGCAGTCAAGGCCCGTTTCGGCTGGAAGGTGCCCCGGTGAGCTTCGGAACCGACTTCGGAATCGACGACCTGCCCGTCCGCGACGAGCTGCGCGGCAAGTCGCCGTACGGCGCGCCCCAGCTCGACGTCCCCGTCCAGCTGAACACCAACGAGAACCCCTACCCGCTGCCCGAGCCCCTGGTGGCCCGGATCGCGGAGCGGGTCGCCGAGGCCGCCCGCGGCCTCAACCGCTACCCCGACCGGGACGCGGTCGAGCTCCGCACCGAGCTCGCCCGCTACCTCACCCACACCGGCAAGCACCCGGTCGCCGTCGAGAACGTGTGGGCGGCCAACGGCTCCAACGAGGTCCTCCAGCAGCTGCTGCAGACCTTCGGCGGCCCCGGCCGTACCGCCATCGGCTTCGAACCCTCGTACTCGATGCACGCCCTCATCGCCCGCGGCACCGGCACCGGCTGGATCTCCGGGCCGCGCAACGAGGACTTCACCATCGACGTGGCGGCGGCCGAGAAGGCGATCGCCGAGCACCGGCCCGACGTCGTCTTCATCACCTCCCCCAACAACCCCACCGGCACCGCCGTCGCGGCCGACACCGTCCTCGCCGTCTACGAGGCGGCCCAGGCGGCCGGGCCCTCCATGGTGGTCGTCGACGAGGCGTACGTGGAGTTCAGCCACCGGGACTCGCTGCTGCCCCTCATCGAGGGCCGCCCGAACCTGGTGGTCTCCCGGACCATGTCCAAGGCCTTCGGCGCCGCGGGACTGCGCCTCGGCTACCTCGCCGCCCACCCCGCCGTGGTCGACGCCGTCCAGCTGGTCCGCCTCCCGTACCACCTCTCCGCCGTCACCCAGGCGACGGCGCTGGCCGCCCTGGAGCACACCGACACCCTCCTGGGGTACGTCGAACAGCTCAAGGCGGAGCGCGACCGGCTCGTCACCGAGCTGCGCGCGACCGGCTACGAGGTCACCGACTCGGACGCCAACTTCGTGCAGTTCGGGAAGTTCCCCGACACCCACGCGGCCTGGCGGCGGATCCTCGACCGGGGCGTCCTGGTCCGGGACAACGGCGTACCGGGATGGCTGCGGGTCACCGCCGGCACACCCGAAGAGAACGACGCGTTCCTCGACGCGGTTCGTGAATTGATGAAGGAGCAGGAGCGATGAGCCGCGTAGGCCGCGTTGAGCGCACCACCAAGGAGACCTCCGTCGTCGTCGAGATCGACCTCGACGGCACCGGAAAGGTCGACGTGTCGACCGGGGTCGGCTTCTACGACCACATGCTCGACCAGCTCGGCCGGCACGGTCTGTTCGACCTCACCGTCAAGACCGACGGTGACCTGCACATCGACTCGCACCACACCATCGAGGACACCGCCCTCGCCCTCGGCGCCGCCTTCAAGCAGGCCCTCGGCGACAAGGTCGGCATCTACCGCTTCGGCAACTGCACCGTCCCCCTGGACGAGTCGCTCGCCCAGGTGACCGTCGACCTCTCCGGCCGGCCGTACCTCGTGCACACCGAGCCCGAGAACATGGCGCCGATGATCGGCTCGTACGACACGACGATGACCCGGCACATCCTGGAGTCCTTCGTCGCCCAGGCCCAGATCGCGCTGCACGTCCACGTCCCGTACGGGCGCAACGCCCACCACATCGTGGAGTGCCAGTTCAAGGCGCTGGCCCGCGCCCTCCGCTACGCCTCCGAGCGCGACGTGCGCGCCGCCGGCATCCTCCCCTCCACGAAGGGCGCCCTCTAGTCGTGAACGGCCTCTCCACCGTCCTCATCGTCGTCGGGCTCTTCCTGCTCGGCGGCATCTACTCCTTCGCCAAGCAGCAGATGCCCAAGAGCGTCATCGTGCTGCTCTCCGTCGGCGCGGCGATGTGTCTCACCGCCGGCGTGCTGCGACTGAGCGTGTGGGCGTGACCATGAGCACCTCCTCCCCGAAGAAGGTCGTCGTCTTCGACTACGGCTTCGGCAACGTCCGCTCCGCCGAGCGCGCCCTCGCCCGGGTCGGCGCCGACGTCGAGATCACCCGCGACTACGACAAGGCCATGAACGCCGACGGGCTCCTCGTCCCCGGCGTCGGTGCCTTCTCCGCCTGCATGCAGGGGCTCAAGGAGGCCCGCGGCGACTGGATCGTCGGCCGCAGGCTCTCCGGCGGACGCCCGGTCATGGGCATCTGCGTCGGCATGCAGATCCTCTTCGCCCACGGCATCGAGCACGGCGTGGAGACCGAGGGCCTCGACGAGTGGCCCGGCACCGTCGAGCCGCTGAACGCCCCCGTCGTCCCCCACATGGGCTGGAACACGGTCGACGCGCCCGCCGACACGCAGCTGTTCGCCGGCCTCGACGCCGACGCCCGGTACTACTTCGTGCACTCCTACGCGGTGCGCGAGTGGACCCTGGAGGTCGGCAACAAGAACATGCGTGCCCCCAAGATCACCTGGGCCACCCACGGCGAACCCTTCGTCGCGGCCGTCGAGAACGGCGCCCTGTGGGCCACCCAGTTCCACCCCGAGAAGTCCGGCGACGCCGGCGCCCAGCTCCTCACCAACTGGATCGGAACCCTGTGAGCACTCTCGAACTCCTCCCCGCCGTCGACGTCCGTGACGGCCAGGCCGTCCGGCTCGTCCACGGCGAGTCCGGCAGCGAGACCTCCTACGGCGCCCCGCTGGAGGCCGCCCTGGCCTGGCAGCGTGCCGGCGCCGAGTGGCTCCACCTGGTCGACCTGGACGCCGCCTTCGGCACCGGCGACAACCGCGACCTGATCCGCCAGGTCACTGCGTCCATGGCGGACATGAACCTCAAGGTCGAGCTCTCCGGCGGCATCCGCGACGACGCCTCGCTCGCCGCCGCCCTCGCCACCGGCTGCACCCGCGTCAACCTCGGCACCGCCGCCCTGGAGACCCCCGAGTGGGTCGCCAAGGTCATCGCCGAGTACGGCGACAAGATCGCCGTCGGTCTCGACGTGCGCGGCACGACGCTCCGCGGCCGGGGCTGGACCCGCGACGGCGGCGACCTCTACGAGACGCTCGCCCGCCTCGACTCCGAGGGCTGCTCGCGCTACGTCGTCACCGACATCGCCAAGGACGGCACCCTCCAGGGCCCCAACCTGGAGCTCCTGAAGAACGTCTGCGCGGCCACCGACAAGCCCGTCGTCGCCTCCGGCGGCGTCTCCTCCCTGGACGACCTGCGGGCCCTGTCCGAGCTGGTCCCGCTGGGCGTGGAGGGCGCGATCGTCGGCAAGGCGCTGTACGCCAAGGCGTTCACCCTGGAAGAGGCGCTCGCGGCGGTGAAGCCGTGACCGCGGAGGTCCGCAAGGTGGTGACCGGCGCTCCGTGGGAGGACCAGTTCGGCTACTCCCGCGCGGTGCGGCTGCCGAACGGCCTGGTCCTGGTCTCCGGCTGTACGTCGGTGGTCGGCGGCCAGATCGCCGGGGGAGGCCCCTACGAGCAGGCGATGAACTCCTTCAACGTGGCCTTCGGCGCGCTGAAGCAGCTGGACATGGGCCCGGAGCACGTCGTGCGCACCCGGATGTACATCACGCACGCCCGGGACGTGGACGAGGTCGGCCGCGCGCACAAGGAGCTGTTCGACGCCGTCCGCCCCGCCGCCTCCATGATCATCGTCTCCGGCTTCGTCGACCCCAGCCTGGTCGTCGAGGTCGAGGTGGAAGCCTTCCGGGGTGATGCGGCATGAGCCTCGCCGTACGGGTGATCCCCTGCCTGGACGTCGACAACGGCCGGGTCGTCAAGGGCGTCAACTTCCAGAACCTGCGGGACGCCGGTGACCCCGTCGAGATGGCGAAGCTGTACGACGCCGAGGGCGCCGACGAGCTGTGCTTCCTCGACATCACCGCCTCCTCCGGCAACCGGGAGACCACCTACGACGTGGTGCGCCGCACCGCCGAGCAGGTCTTCATCCCGCTCACGGTCGGCGGCGGCGTCCGGGCGGCACAGGACGTCGACAAGCTGCTGCGGGCCGGGGCCGACAAGGTGGGCGTCAACACCGCCGCCATCGCGCGCCCCGAGCTGATCCAGGAGATCGCGGAGCGTTTCGGCCGCCAGGTGCTGGTCCTGTCGGTCGACGCCCGGCGCACCGCCTCCGGTTCCTTCGAGGTGACGACGCACGGCGGCCGCAAGGGCACCGGCATCGACGCCGTCGAGTGGGCGCACCGGGCCGCCGAGCTCGGGGCGGGGGAGATCCTGCTCAACTCGATGGACGCGGACGGGACCAAGGACGGCTACGACACCGAGATGATCGCGGCCGTGCGCAAGCACGTCACGGTGCCGGTGATCGCCTCCGGCGGCGCCGGCAAGCTCGCCGACTTCCCGCCGGCCGTGGCGGCCGGCGCGGACGCGGTGCTCGCGGCCTCCGTCTTCCACTTCGGCGATCTGCGGATCCCGCAGGTCAAGGACGCGCTGCGGGAGGCGGGCCACCAGGTCCGCTGAGCGAGCGCGGGTGAGGGCCCCTCCGGGGGCCCTCTTTCCTTCGCGAGATGTGCAGGATTATTTGTGCAATTACCATTGCGCAGTTTTCCCTTCGCGTCTAACGTCGTGTCATGACCTCGTCAGAGAACCGCCGGATCACCGATCTCGGCACCCTCAAGGCCATCTCGCACCCGCTGCGGATGCGCCTCTACCGCGCCCTCTTCGTGGCCCGCACCGCCACCGCCTCCCAGCTCGCCGACCAGGTCGACGAGGCCGTCTCCCTCGTCAGCTACCACCTGCGCAAGCTCGCCGACCACGGCCTCATCGAGGAGGCCGAGACCCAGTCGGCGGACGGCCGTGAACGCTGGTGGCAGCCCGCCTCGTACGGCATCAGCGTCCAGGAGGAGGACGTCCGTAACAGTCCGGAACTCGTCGCCGCGGGCGACGCCTTCGGACGGACCGTCAACGAACAGCGCGTCGAGCTCCACCGCCGCTTCCTCGACGAACGGCTCACCTGGTCCGACGAGTGGCGCTCCGCCTCCGTCAGCGGCGAGTGGCTGCCCCGCCTCACCGCCGCCGAACTCACCGCCCTCGGCCAGGAGCTCGAAGCCGTCCTCATGAAGCACGACCAGGCCGCCCGCGCCGCCGAAGCGGCCGGCGAGACCGAGGGCCGCGAGAACGTCGCCGTCCACTTCCACGCGTTCCCCTACCGCTCGTGACGGCCACCCAGCTCGCCCTCGTCGAGCGCCCCGCCCACCGCGACCCCAACGTCCTGCGCTGGCTCGGCGCCTACACCGCCTCCACCACCGGCGACATGGTCTACCACCTGGCCCTCTCCTGGGCCGCCGTCCAGAGCGGCACCCCCGCGCAGGCCGGGATCGTGCTGGCCCTCAGCGCCGTGATGCGCGCCCTGCTGATGCTCTTCGGGGGAGTGGTCGCCGACCGGTTCGGACCCCGGCGGGTCGTCATCTCCTCCGACGCCGTCCGCTGTGTCGTCGTCCTGGGCGTCGCCGCCCTGCTCGTGCTCTCCGCCCCGGGGCTCTGGGCCCTCGCCGCCCTCGCGCTCGTCTTCGGAGCCGTGGACGCCCTCTTCATGCCCGCCGTCGGCGCCCTGCCGCCGCGGATCGCCCCCTCCGCCCAGCTCGGCAGGGTCCAGGGCATGCGGGGCCTCTCCTACCGGATATCGGTCCTGCTCGGCGCCCCGCTCGGCGGGCTCGCGGTCGCCCTCGGCGGACCGGCCGCCGCGTTCGGCGCGGCAGGACTGCTCTTCGCCTTCTCGCTGCCCCTGCTCCTGGCGCTCCGCCTCTCGCCGCTGCCCTCCGACGGGCAGCCACGGGAGAAGACCACCGCCACGCGCGACCTCACCGACGGACTGCGCTACATCCGCCGGCACCGCGTCCTCGGCCCGCTCGTGATCGTCGTCGCCCTCAGCGACCTCGGCTTCGTCGGCCCCCTCAACGTCGGCCTCGCGCTCCTCTCCGACCAGCGCGGCTGGGGCGCCGCCGGCATCGGCTGGGTCCTCGCCGGCTTCGGTACGGGAGCGGGCGCCGCGTCCCTGGTCCTGACCGTACGGGGCCGCATCCCGCGCGCCGGCCGGGTCCTCTCCTGGACCATCGCCCTCGGCGCGGTGTCGATCGGCGCCCTCGCGTACGTACCGCAGCTGCCGGCGGCCGTGGCCGTGTCCGTCGCGATCGGCCTGCTCGCCGGACTCAGCGGCGCCCTGTGCGGAGCGCTCACCCAGACCGAGTGCGACCCCGCCTACCTGGGCCGGGTCACCTCGGTGACCACCTTCTTCAGCCTCGGCGTCGCCCCGCTGAGCTTCCCGCTCACCGGGGCGGCCGTCGGACTGTGGGGCCCGGCGCCGGTCTTCACCGCCAGCGCCGCCGTCTGCGCCCTCGGCGGGCTCTACGGCCTCTCGGTGAAGGCCCTGCGCCGCGCGGAGATGCCCTGACAGTCCGCTTCCGGGTCAGAGCCCCAGCTGCCTGGTCTCGCGCAGCCGCTCGATCGCCTCGGGCTCCCCGTCCAGCTCCACCTTGGCCGCGTCCTGGCGCCCGTACAGGTACATCATCAGCTCACCCGGCTCCCCCGAGACCGTCACCACGGGAGTGCCGCGGTGGGCCACCGCCGTCTGGCCGTTCGGGCGGCGAAGTACCAGGCCCACCGGGACCTTGCGGCCGAGGAGCCGGGCGGTGCGCTCCAGACGGGACCAGAGGGCGTCCGCGAAGACCGGGTCGAGCGCGCGCGACGACCAGTCGGGCTGGGCGCGGCGCACGTCCTCGGCGTGGACGTAGAACTCGACGACGTTCGCCCCCTCGTCCACCTGCTTGATGGTGAACGGCGAGAACCGCGGCGGACCCGTACGGATGAGCTGGATCAGCTCCTCGTACGGCTTGGCGGCGAACTCCGCCTGCACCCGGTCCTGCCGCTCCTTCAGCGCCGGTACGAGCGAACCGGCCGCCGCGTCCGGGCGCCGCTCGCGCACCACCACATGGGCCGCGAGGTCCCGGGTCCGCCAGCCCTCGCAGAGCGTCGGTGCGTCCGGGCCCGCCGCCTCCAACAGGTCGGCGAGCAGAAGCCGTTCACGTTTGGCATGGGTCGACATGACCGCCAGCGTACGACCGCCGCCACCGGTCCGCCCAGTGGACGCTCCGCCGGACACCACCCCGGGGCGCGGCACAATGGCGACATGAGCAGCAATCTCGACCCGGCCGTCGCCGCCCGCCTCAAGCGCAGCCCCGACGGGCTCGTCCCCGCCATCGCCCAGCAGTACGACACCGGCGAGGTGCTGATGCTGGGCTGGATGGACGACGAGGCCCTGTACCGCACCCTCACCACCGGCCGCTGCACCTACTGGTCGCGCAGCCGCCAGGAATACTGGGTCAAGGGTGACACCTCCGGCCACGTCCAGCACGTCAAGTCCGTCGCCCTCGACTGCGACGCGGACACCCTCCTCGTCAAGGTCGACCAGGTCGGGGCCGCCTGCCACACCGGCGCCCGCACCTGCTTCGACGCCGACGTGCTCCCCGTATCCCAGTAAGGTCCCGTGCCATGGATCTCGAGACCTTCCGCAAGCTGGCGGCCGACCGCCGCGTCATCCCCGTCAGCCGCAGGCTCCTCGCGGACGGCGACACCCCGGTCGGGCTCTACCGCAAGCTCGCCGCCGAGCGGCCCGGCACCTTTCTCCTCGAATCCGCGGAGAACGGCCGCAGCTGGTCCCGCTACTCCTTCATCGGCGTCCGCAGCGACGCCACCCTGACGGTGAAGGACGGCGAGGCGCACTGGCTGGGCACCCCGCCCGTCGGCGTCCCCACGGACGGCGACCCGCTCCAGGCCCTGCGCGCCACCGTCGAGACCCTCCACACACCCCGCGACCTCGCGTCCGGAATGCCCCCCTTCACCGGCGGCATGGTCGGCTACCTCGGCTACGACATCGTGCGCCGACTGGAGAAGATCGGGGACTCCACCCGCGACGACCTGCGGCTCCCCGAGCTGACCATGCTCCTCACCAGCGACCTCGCGGTCCTCGACCACTGGGACGGCTCGGTCCTGCTGATCGCCAACGCGATCAACCACAACGACCTGGAGACCGGCGTCGAGGAGGCGTACGCGCACGCCGTCGCCCGCCTCGACGCGATGGAGGCCGACCTGGCCAGGCCCGTCGCCACCGCCCCCACGGCCCTCCCCGCCTCCGAGCTGCCGGACTTCTCCGCCCTCTGGGGCGGCCCGGCCTACCAGGACGCCGTCGAGGACATCAAGGAGCGCATCCGCGCGGGCGAGGCCTTCCAGGTCGTGCCCTCACAGCGGTTCGAGACCCCCTGCACCGCCTCCGCGCTCGACGTCTACCGGGTCCTGCGGGCCACCAACCCCTCCCCGTACATGTACCTCTTCCGCTTCGAGAACGGCTTCGACGTCGTCGGATCCAGCCCCGAGGCCCTCGTCAAGGTCGAGGACGGGCACGCGCTGCTCCACCCCATCGCCGGCACCCGGCACCGCGGCGCCACCCCGCAGGAGGACCACGACCTCGCCGAGGAACTGCTCGCCGACCCCAAGGAACGCGCCGAGCACCTCATGCTCGTCGACCTCGGCCGCAACGACCTCGGGCGGGTCTGCACCCCCGGCTCCGTCGAGGTCGTCGACTTCATGTCCGTCGAGCGCTACTCGCACGTCATGCACATCGTCTCCACCGTGACCGGCGAGGTCGCCGAGGGCAGGACCGCCTTCGACGTGCTCACCGCCTGCTTCCCGGCCGGCACGCTCTCCGGCGCGCCCAAGCCCCGCGCCATGCAGATCATCGAGGAGCTCGAACCCTCCCGCCGGGGCCTCTACGGCGGATGTGTCGGTTATCTCGATTTCGCCGGCGACGCGGACACGGCCATCGCCATCCGCACCGCCCTGCTCCGCGACGGAACGGCGTACGTGCAGGCCGGAGCGGGTGTCGTCGCCGACTCCGACCCCGTGGCCGAGGACAACGAGTGCCGGAACAAGGCCGCCGCCGTCCTCCGCGCCGTCCACACCGCCAACCGGATGAACGGCAGCTGAGCACGTAGGGGATAGTGGGGTACGTGAGTGCCGTACCCGTACCCCAGCCCCGGGCCGCCCGTGCGGTCGTCCCCACCGGCGGCCGCCGCAGCCTGGCCGCGGCCCTCCTCCTCGGCGCCCTCGGCGCCACCGTCGTCCTGCTCTCCGCGGGCCAGATCTGGGCGGAGGGCACCGCGTCCGTCGGCGGCGGCACCGTCCCCGTCGAGGCCGACGGCGGCACCGTCACCGGCGTGCCGACCGCCCTCGCGATCGTCGGTCTCGCCGCGCTCTTCGCCGTCTTCGCCGTCCGCCGCACCGGCCGCACCCTCGTCGCCGCGCTCCTCGCGCTCAGCGGCGCGGGCGCCGCGCTCGCCGCCGTCCTCGGCGCGTCCGACAGCTCCGCCCTGAACGCGGAGGCCGCCCGCATCAGCGGCGACACCGCCGCCGCCGTGGCCGGTCTGACGCACACCGCCTGGCCGTACGTGACCGCCGCCGGCGCCGTGCTCATCCTGCTCGCCGGCCTCTTCGCCCTGCGCTTCGGCAAGAGCTGGCCGGCGATGGGCGGCCGCTACGAGCGCTCCGGAACCCCGCGCGCCGCACGCAAGGCGCCCACGACCGACCCGGACCGGCCCGAGGACCTGTGGAAGGCCCTGGACCGCGGCGAGGACCCCACCCACGGCGCCTGACGGGGGAGCCCGCCGCGACGCGTGATCGTCCCGGTACCCCCGATTCATCCTCGCGCGCCCGCGTGCGGGACAATGAGCGCAGAGCGTCCGCGCACGCGAGACCTCACCATCGAGCAACTGCAACGAGGAGCAACTCATGGCGGGCAGCGCCCACGGACACACCCCGGCCGCCTGGACCGGTGTCATCATCTCCTTCATCGGCTTCTGCATCGCCGGAGTCTTCATGGTGGCCGCCAACCAGCCCGGCTTCTGGGCCGGCATGGGTGTCATCGTCCTCGGCGGCATCGTCGGCGGCGCGATGAAGGTGGCAGGCCTCGGCATGCCGAAGGAGTCGGCGGCCGTCACCGCCGCCCGCGAGGCCGCGACCGCGACCGCGCGGGCCCGTTCCTGAAGCGCGACGACACACCCGAGAGCGCAGTCCGGCCGTGCCGGGCTGCGCTCCCGCGCGTCGGGGGCGAGAATCACCGGGTGGACCCGCAGCCGACGGCCGCAGCCGTGACCGACACCTCCCCCACCCGACCGGGTGAACCCGGCCCGCCGGGCGATCCCGGCCCCGTACCCCCGCACGCGCCGGGTTGGCACGGCGTGCCCGTACCGCCGCCGCCACCGCGCTCGCTGCCGCGACGGCTGTTCGCGCCCGTCGCCACGCTCGCCGGGGTCGCCGCCGCCTTCGCGTACGTCGGGGCCGTCGACCCCAACGAACCCGGGCACTACCCGGTCTGCCCGCTGCTCCGCTTCACCGGCGTCTACTGCCCCGGCTGCGGCGGACTCCGCAGTGCCCACGCCTTCGCCCACGGCGACCTCCCGGCCGCCCTCGGCGCCAACGCCCTCGCCGTCGTCGGCTACGGACTCTTCGGCGTCCTCATGACCTTCTGGCTGATTCGCGCCTTCCGCGGGGAGCCCATGCGCCTCGCGATCTCCTCGGTCTGGTGGTGGGGGATCGGGGCCGTACTCGCCCTCTTCACCCTGGTCCGGAACCTTCCCTTCGGCTCCGCGCTGGCCCCCTGAGGCGCCCGTGAGGCACCGCGAGGACCCCGAAGAGAGTCCCAGCAGGTGGGACGCCGCTCCGCTCGATGCGATGACGGAGCCGTCCTGCGGATAGGATCGATGTGGCTGAACCTGGTTCATCATCACCATCAACGTCCCGGAAGGGGGCCCCTCGCGTGAGTGTGCTCGACGAGATCATCGAAGGCGTACGCGCCGACCTCGCAGAGCGGCAGGCGCGGGTCACCCTCGACGAGCTCAAGGAGCGCGCCGCCAAGGCCCCGCAGGCCAAGGACGGCGTCGCCGCACTGCGCGGAGACGGCGTCAAGGTCATCTGCGAGGTCAAGCGCTCCAGCCCGTCCAAGGGCGCGCTCGCCGCGATCGCCGACCCGGCCGGTCTCGCCGCGGACTACGAGGCGGGCGGCGCCGCCGTCATCTCCGTCCTCACCGAGCAGCGCCGCTTCGGCGGCTCGCTCGCGGACCTGGAGGCCGTCAGGGCCCGGGTCGACATCCCGGTCCTGCGCAAGGACTTCATCGTCACCGCCTACCAGCTCTGGGAGGCACGGGCGTACGGAGCGGATCTCGCGCTCCTCATCGTCGCCGCCCTGGAGCAGGAGGCGCTGGTCTCCCTCATCGAGCGCGCCGAGTCCATCGGGCTCACCCCACTCGTCGAGGTGCACGACGAGGACGAGGTCGAGAGGGCCGTCGACGCGGGCGCCCGGATCATCGGCGTCAACGCGCGCAACCTCAAGACCCTCAAGGTCGACCGCACCACCTTCGAGCGCGTCGCCCCCGAGATCCCCGCGCACATCGTCAAGATCGCCGAGTCCGGCGTCCGCGGCCCGCACGACCTCATCGCCTACGCCAACGCGGGCGCCGACGCGGTCCTGGTCGGCGAGTCCCTCGTCACCGGCCGCGACCCGAAGGCCGCCGTCGCCGACCTCGTCGCCGCCGGCGCCCACCCCGCCCTCCGGCACGGCCGGAGCTGACCGAGCCATGACCCGCCGCCGCGCCACGCCGACCTCCCGGGGCACCGCCCCGGGTCCGGTCGGCATGCCGTCGGCGAACCCCGTGGGGCGGCGCCGCCTGCTGCGTACCGCAGCGTCCGTCCCCGCCCACGCTCCGCTGGCCCGTGGCTGCCGGCCGCGTGGCTGCCGCGCACCCGCCCGCCGTGTCCACGGCCGCCGGGTGCGGTACGTCATCGGCTCCGAGCCCGGCCAGGTCAACGGCATGCGATGGCGTCCGCGCCTCGCGCGCGTACTCACACACGACCTCGACGCCATCTGACACGCCGAGCGCCGACCGGGAGCTGTGACCCCACCGCCGTGTGGGCAGTCGTCCCGCTGGGCGGGACGGGTGGGCACACGGGACGGCGCCCTCGGCGGCGCCTCCGCCCCCTGCGCCTACCCGCACCCACCAGTGCGCCGCACCAGGGGGGCGGGTCCAGGCTCGGAAGCCCAGGCCCGGCAAGGGGCGCCGTTCCGTTGTGCCCACCCGTCCCGCCCCAGCGGGACGACTGCCCACAACGGGGTGGTGGCGGACGGTCGGCGACGGCGTTGCCGTACGTGTGTGGTTCGCGCGCATAACGTGACCATCAACCCCACGTCACACGGGGCATCCGCCCCGCGAGGAGCAACCGCATGTCCAGCGAGTTCTTCATTCCGGACCCGGAGGGTCAGGTCCCCACCGCCGAGGGCTACTTCGGCGCGTACGGCGGCAAGTTCATCCCGGAGGCCCTCGTCGCCGCCGTGGACGAGGTCGCCGTCGAGTACGACAAGGCCAAGGCCGACCCCGAGTTCGCCCGCGAGCTCAACGACCTGATGGTCAACTACACCGGCCGCCCGAGCGCCCTCACCGAGGTCCCCCGGTTCGCCGAGCACGCCGGCGGCGCCCGGATCTTCCTCAAGCGGGAGGACCTCAACCACACCGGCTCGCACAAGATCAACAACGTGCTCGGTCAGGCCCTGCTGACCAAGCGCATGGGCAAGACCCGGGTCATCGCCGAGACCGGCGCCGGCCAGCACGGCGTCGCCACCGCCACCGCCTGCGCCCTCTTCGGCCTTGACTGCACCATCTACATGGGCGAGGTCGACACCCAGCGCCAGGCCCTGAACGTGGCCCGGATGCGGATGCTCGGCGCCGAGGTCATCGCCGTGAAGTCCGGCAGCCGCACCCTCAAGGACGCCATCAACGAGGCGTTCCGCGACTGGGTCGCCAACGTCGACAGGACCCACTACCTGTTCGGCACCGTCGCGGGACCGCACCCCTTCCCCGCCATGGTCCGCGACTTCCACCGGGTCATCGGCGTCGAGGCCCGCCGCCAGCTCCTGGAGCGTGCCGGGCGCCTCCCCGACGCGGCGATCGCCTGCGTCGGCGGCGGCTCCAACGCCATCGGCCTCTTCCACGCCTTCGTGCCGGACACGGACGTCCGCCTGATCGGCTGCGAGCCGGCCGGCCACGGCGTCGAGACCGGCGAGCACGCGGCCACCCTCACCGCCGGCGAACCGGGCATCCTGCACGGTTCGCGGTCGTACGTCCTCCAGGACGAGGAGGGCCAGATCACCGAGCCGTACTCGATCTCGGCGGGCCTGGACTACCCGGGCATCGGCCCCGAGCACGCGTACCTCAAGGACAGCGGGCGCGGCGAGTACCGCGCCGTCACCGACGACGCCGCCATGCAGGCGCTGCGACTGCTCTCCCGTACCGAGGGCATCATCCCGGCCATCGAGTCGGCGCACGCGCTCGCCGGTGCCCTTGAGGTCGGCAAGGAGCTCGGCAAGGACGCCCTGCTCCTCGTCAACCTCTCCGGGCGCGGTGACAAGGACATGGACACGGCCGCCCGCTACTTCGGGCTGTACGACACCGACGCCGAGGTCGCCGCGGACGGCGGCGCCGGCACCGCAGAGATCGAGGGGGACGCCAAGTGACCGGCAACATCCAGCTGCTCAGCGACACCCTCGCCAAGGCGAAGGCCGACAACAGGGCGGCGCTCATCGCCTACCTGCCGGCCGGCTTCCCGACCGTCGACGGCGGCATCGCGGCCATCAAGGCCGTCTTCGACGGCGGCGCGGACGTCGTCGAGGTCGGCCTCCCGCACAGCGACCCGGTGCTCGACGGGCCGGTCATCCAGACCGCCGACGACATCGCCCTGCGCGGCGGCGTCAAGATCGCCGACGTGATGCGCACGGTCAAGGAGGCCCACGCGGCCACCGGCAAGCCCGTCCTCGTCATGACGTACTGGAACCCGATCGACCGGTACGGCGTCGAGCGCTTCACCGAGGAGCTCGCCGCCGCCGGCGGCGCCGGCTGCATCCTGCCCGACCTGCCGGTCCAGGAGTCCGCCCTCTGGCGCGAGCACGCCGACAAGCACGGTCTCGCCACCGTCTTCGTCGTCGCGCCCAGCAGCAAGGACGAGCGCCTCGCCACCATCACGGCGGCCGGCTCCGGCTTCGTCTACGCCGCCTCCCTGATGGGGGTCACCGGCACCCGCGAGTCGGTCGGCGAACAGGCCGCCGACCTCGTCCGCCGCACCCGGGCGACTGCGGAGCTCCCCGTCTGCGTCGGGCTCGGCGTCTCCGACGCCAAGCAGGCGCGCGAGGTCGCGGCCTTCGCCGACGGCGTCATCGTCGGCTCCGCCTTCGTGAAGCGGATCCTCGACGCCGACGGCGACGAGGCCGCGGGACTCGCCGCCGTAAGGGAACTGGCGGCCGAACTCGCCGAGGGTGTCCGCCGCGTTTCGTAACCCATTCGGATGGATCTGGGACCGGGGAGGCACGCACGTGCCTCCCCGGTTCGTTCCTGAGGTGTGAGCGAGAAGAACCGTGGTGACGGGTCAGGGAGCGCGCGGGAGCGCCTCCAACAGCAGCGTGAGCGCGAGAAGGCCCGCGAGAAGCAGCGTCGCGTCCTGATCGTGTCGGCGGCGGTGGTCGGCGTCCTCGGCCTGGCCGCGGTCGTCGGCGTGATCGCCGCGGGCGGCGACAAGGACGGCGGGTCGGACAAGGCGGGCCCGGTCGTCGCACCGACCGGGGCGACCGAGGAGGACGGCAAGCCCGCCATCCCGACGGGCAGGACGGACGCACCGTCGACGCTCGCGATCTGGGAGGACTTCCGCTGTCCGGCGTGCGCCCAGTTCGAGAACGTCATGCGGGACACGATCCACGAGCTGGAGGCGTCCGGCGCCCTCAGAACCGAATACCACCTCGCCACCCTCATCGACGGGAACATGGGCGGCAGCGGCTCCCTGCGCGCGGCGAACGCGGCGGCGTGCGCCCAGGACGCGGGGAAGTTCACCGCGTACCACGACACGCTCTACATCAACCAGCCGCAGGAGACCGACGACGCCTTCGGGAAGAACGAGAAGCTGATCGAGCTGGCGGCGAAGGTGCCCGGGCTCGACACGCCCGCGTTCCGCAGCTGTGTGAACGACGGCGCGCACGACAGCTGGGTGGTCAAGTCGAACGAGGCCTTCCAGAACGGCGGCTTCCGCGGCACGCCCTCCGTCCTCCTCAACGGAGAATCGATCTTCCCGACCAAGGGGGGAGAGCAGATCTCCCCGGAGAACCTGAAGAAGTGGGTCGCCGAGGCCAACAAGGGCAAGAAGCCCGGCACGGCCGCCCCGTCGGCGGGTCAGTCCGCAGGTTAGTTACCCATACGTTGCCGGGTGGGCTGCCGTCCCGCCCGCCCGGCAGGGTAGCGTCGGTCCTGCCATGGACCTTGCCTATATTCCCAGCCCGTCGACCGGCGTGATCAACCTCGGACCGATCCCGCTGCGCGGCTATGCCTTCTGCATCATCATCGGTGTCTTCGTCGCCGTCTGGTACGGCAACAAGCGCTGGATCGCCCGGGGCGGCACCGCCGGCACCGTGGCCGACATCGCCGTCTGGGCGGTGCCCTTCGGCCTCGTCGGCGGACGCCTCTACCACGTGATCACCGACTACCAGCTGTACTTCAGCGAGGGTGAGAACTGGGTCGACGCCTTCAAGATCTGGGAGGGCGGCCTCGGTATCTGGGGCGCCATCGCGCTCGGCGCCGTGGGTGCCTGGATCGGCTGTCGCCGACGGGGCATCCCGCTCCCGGCGTACGCCGACGCCATCGCCCCCGGAATCGCCTTCGCCCAGGCCATCGGCCGCTGGGGCAACTGGTTCAACCAGGAGCTGTACGGCAAGCCGACCGATCTGCCCTGGGCCCTGGAGATCTCCGAGAGCGCGAACCGCGAGGGCGGGACGTACCACCCGACCTTCCTGTACGAGTCGCTCTGGTGCATCGGCGTCGCCCTCCTGGTCATCTGGGCCGACCGCCGCTTCAAGCTCGGCCACGGGCGCGCCTTCGCGCTCTACGTCGCCGCCTACTGCGCCGGCCGGGCCTGGATCGAATACATGCGCGTCGACGAGGCGCACCACGTGCTCGGCCTGCGGCTGAACGTGTGGACGGCGATCATCGTCTTCGTCCTCGCGGTGGTCTACATCGTGATCTCGTCGCGGATCCGCCCGGGCCGCGAGGAGATCGTGGAGCTCAAGGCCGAGAAGACGGAGAAGGCTGTCGAGGCCGACGAGGTGGATGCGGCCGCGACCGCGGATGACGCGGACGCTGAGCCCGAGGACGCCGCGGCCGACGAGGACGCGGACTCCGACAAGGACGCGGCTTCCGACAAGGACGCGGCTTCCGACAAGGACGCGGAGCACGGTGCCGACAACGGCGCCGGGTCCGCAGCCAAGAGCTGATCCTTCCCAGCCGGCCGGAGGGCCGTCGGGACCGAGAGGTCCCGGCGGCCCTTTTTCATGCCTCAGCCCGTCCGGGCCGCCAGGGCGAGGACGCGGTGGGCGCCCTCCACCACCGCGGCGTCGACGAAGCGGCCGTCCGGGAGGGCCTGGGCGCCCCGCTCCGTCACGGCCGCCGCGACGACCTCCCGCGCCGCGTCGATCTCCTCCGGGGTGGGGAGGTAGGCGCGCTCGATCACCGGGAGCTGGCGGGGGTGGATGGCCGCCCGGCCGAAGAAGCCCAGGCCCCGGCCCCGGGCGCAGCCGGCCGCCAGTGCCTCCAGATCGCCGATGTCGGGATGGACCGACTGGGCGGGGGCCGGGAGGCCGGCCGCGCGGGCCGCGACCACCACCCGGCCGCGCGACCAGTCGAGGCCGCTGTCCTCCCGTACGCCCAGGTCGGCGCGGAGGTCGGCCTCGCCGAGCGCGATGCCGCGCACGGAGGGATGGGCCGTGGCGACGGCGTACGCCTGCTCCACGGCGAGGGCGCTCTCCAGGAGCGGGTAGAGGGGGAGCCCCGGGGCGAGTTCGGCGATCCGGTGGATGTCAGTGGCGTGTGTCACCTTGGGTACACGGAGACCGCAGAGGCCGGGGAGGGGGGCCAGGGTGGGGATGTCGTGCGGGGAGTGGACGCGGACGTGTACCGGGACGGGGTGGATGTCCGTGAGGAGATCCGCCGTGGCGTCGAGGGCGTACGCCTTGCGGTGCGGGGCGACCGCGTCCTCCAGGTCGACGATCACGACGTCGGCGCCCGAGGCGAGCGCCTTGCGGACGACCTCGGGCCGGTCGCCGGGGGCGTACAGCCAGGTGAGGGGGGTGCGGACCAGGCTGAGACCGCCGACCCCCGCGAGGGCGCTCATACCGCCCCCTGGTCGCGGAGGCGGTCGATCTCGGCGGGGGTAAGGCCGAGTTCGGAGAGGACGGCGGTGGTGTCGGCGCCATGGGGGCGGCCGGGCCAGCGGATGCCTCCGGGCGTCTCGGAGAGGCGGAAGAGGACGTTCTGCATCTTGATCGGGCCGAGCTCGGGGTCCTCGACCTCGGTGACGGTGCCGAGCGCCCGGTACTGCGGGTCGTCGACGACGTCCCGGATGTCGTAGACCGGGGCGACGGCCGCCTCCGCCTTCTCGAAGGCCGCCATCGCCTCGTCCCGGGTGCGACGGGCGATCCACGAGCCGACCGCCTCGTCCAGGACGTCGGCGTTCGCGGCCCGTCCCGCGCCGTCGGCGAACCACGGCTCGTCGATCAGCTCCGGGCGGCCGACGAGCCGCAGTACCCGCTCGGCGATCGACTGGGCGGAGGTGGAGACGGCGACCCAGGAGCCGTCGGCGGTCCGGTAGGTGTTGCGCGGGGCGTTGTTGCGGGAGCGGTTGCCCGTCCGGGGCTGGACATAACCGAGTTGGTCGTACCAGAGGGGGTGGGGGCCGATGACGGCGAGCATCGGTTCGATGATCGCCATGTCGACGACCTGGCCGCGGCCTGTCGTCGTCCTGGCGGTGAGCGCGGTCATCACCGCGTACGCCGTGGCCAGGGCGGCGATGGAGTCGGCCAGGCCGAAGGGGGGCAGGGTGGGCGGGCCGTCGGGCTCGCCCGTGATGGCCGCGAAGCCGCTCATCGCCTCGGCGAGGGTGCCGAAGCCGGGCCGGTGGGCGTACGGGCCGAACTGGCCGAAGCCGGTGACGCGGGCGAGGACCAGACGGGGGTTGACGGTGGAGAGCTCCTCCCAGCCGAGACCCCAGCGTTCCAGGGTGCCGGGGCGGAAGTTCTCCACGATCACGTCGGCGTCGGCGGCGAGGGCCAGGAGGGTGTCTCGGCCTCCCGGCGAGGACAGGTCGAGGGTGATCGTGCGCTTGTTGCGGCCGAGGACCTTCCACCAGAGGCCGATGCCGTCCTTGGCGGGGCCGTGGCCACGGGACGGATCGGGCTTGCGGGGGTGCTCGACCTTGACGACGTCGGCGCCGAAGTCGCCGAGCATCGTGGCCGCGAGTGGGCCGGCGAAGAGGGTCGCGAGATCCAGGACCCGCAGCCCCCGCAGGGGCGGAGCGGGGGCCTCGGGCGCGGTGGCCGGTGGGCGGACGGTGGCATGGACAGCGGCGTGGACGGTCATACGGGGTCGGCCTCCAGGGTGTCGGGGGAGTGGAAGGCCGCCTCGATCTCGACGCGGTACGGCATCGAGGTCGACGCGCCCTCGCGCCGGACGGAGAGCGCGGCGGCGGCCTGCGCCCAGGCCAGTGCCTCCGGGGCGGGGCGGCCCTCGCCGAGGGCGACCGCCAGCGCGCCCACGAAGGTGTCGCCGGCACCGGTGGTGTCCACGGCCCGGACCCGGGGCGCGGGCACCAGGACCGGATCGGCTCCCCGCGCCGCGTACAGGCTGCCGGCCGCACCCAGGGTGACGACCACCTCGGGGACGTCCCGGAGCAGGGCCAGGGCGGCCTCGCGCGGGTCGGTCAGTCCGGTGAGCGCGGCGGCCTCGTGCTCGTTGGGCACCAACAGATCGATGGCGGCCAGGAGTTCGGGGGGCAGCGGCTGGGCGGGGGCCGGGGTGAGGACGGTGCGGACGCCCAGCCGGCGGGCGGTCGCGGCGCCCTCCACGACGACGGAGAGGGGGAGTTCGAGCTGGAGGAGCAGGGCGTCCGCGGTGCCGATGAGCGCCTCGTCGCCGTGGGAGAGGGAGGTGACGGTGCCGTTGGCGCCGGGGACGACGACGATCGCGTTGCCGCCCTCGTCGTCGACGACGATGTGGGCGGTGCCGGAGGCGCCCTCGGCGGTGCGCAGGAGGTCGGTGTCCACCGCGCAGTGCTCCAGGGTGGCGCGCAGCCGTGCGCCGAAGTCGTCCGCGCCGACGGCTCCGATCATCGCCACCTCGGCGCCCGCGCGTGCGGCGGCGACGGCCTGGTTGGCGCCCTTGCCGCCGGGGACCGTACGGAAGGAGCGGCCGGTGACGGTCTCCCCGAGGGCCGGGGCCCTCGGTACGTAGGTGACGAGGTCCATGTTCGTGCTGCCGAGTACGACGATGCTGGTCATGGGCGTACTGCCTCCCGGTGGGTCAGTTCGGCCAGGGTGTCGAAGCCGACGCCGTCGAAGGACGGGACGGAGGTCGCGAGACGGTTCTTGAGCGGGGCGGTCCACCGCTCGGGCAGCCGGTCGGGGTGCCCGGCGAGCAGCCCGGCGACCGAACCCGCGGTGGCTCCGTTGGAGTCGGTGTCCCAGCCGCCGGACACGGCCGCGCAGACGGAGCGGGAGAAGTCGCCGTCCGCGTGGGTGAGGGCGGCGGCGAGCAGGGCGGCGTTGGGCACGGCATGCACCCAGTGGTACCCGCCGAGTTCCGCGTGCAGCCGGTCGACGACGGTGTCGAAGTCGGTCGTCTCGCGGGCGAGCCCGATTCCTCGGCGGACGGCCTCCGCGAGGCGGGAGCGCGACGGGATCACGCCGAGGCCGGCGGCGAGCGACTGGTGGACGTCGGCGGTGCCGGTCGCCGCGGTGGCGAGGACGGCGGCGACGAACATGGCGCCGTAGACGCCGTTCGCGGTGTGGGTGAGCACCGCGTCCCGGTACGCCTGCGCCGCCGCGGCGGCCGGGTCGCCCGGGTGGGTCCAGCCGTGGACGTCGGCCCGGATCTGGGCGCCGATCCACTCGCGGAAGGGGTTGCGGTGGACGGCGGTCAGCGGGGGTTCGACGCCGTCGAGGAGGTTGCGGTAGGCGACGCGCTCGGCCGTGAAGGTGCGGCCGGCGGGAAGCTCGTCGAGCCAGAGGCGGGCGACGTCGACGGTGGTGAAGTCGCGGCCGTACCGCTGGAGCAGCAGCAGGTTGAGCAGGGGGTAGTTGAGGTCGTCGTCCTCGGGCATGCCGTCGATGTTCTCGGCGAGGGAGGTGGTGGCGGAGCGACGGTTCCAGGGATGGGCGGCGAGCAGGCCCTGGGGTACGCCGCGGGCGGTGAACCAGGTGGAGAGCGGCCAGTTGCCGGTGGCGCGGGCGAGGGCGCGGATGGCGGAGAGGGGGAGCTTCTCGACGGGCTTGCCGAGCAGACAGCCGGCGGCGCGGCCGAGCCAGGCGGCGTGCAGACGGTCGCGGAGGGCGTCGGGGGCTTCGCCCCCGGGCCCCTGGTGCCCCTGGAGCCTCGGCGCTTCGCGCGGGTCGGTACCGGGCGGTTCGGGTGCGGGCAGGTCCTGGTGGGCGCGGGGCGAGAGGCCGGGACCCGGCAACTGGGGCTGTGCCCACCCTCCCCCAAGCTCTCGGCTTCGCTCGAGCAGGGGGTGCCCCCATCGCCCTGCGGGACGACTGCCCACAGCGGTGTCTGCGGGGCGGCTGGCCGCAGTGGTGCCTGCGGGGTGACTGCCCGCAGCGGTGGGTGCTGTGGGGGAGTGGGAGGTCGTCAGGGTTTGGATGTCGGGGAGTGGGGTCGGTTCGTGGTTCGCCAGGGGGGTCGGGAGGGACGCCAGGGCGGTCAGGAGTTCTTCCGCCAGGGGGCGGAGGTCCGGGCGGGGGGTCGCGGACGCGCCCGCCGTCTCCGGGGCCGGGGGGCCGCCCGCCGCCGCCCAGCGGGCCGCGAGGGCGGTCGCGTCGCGGCCGTCCTCCCTCGCCTGGCGCAGTTCGTGACCCACCAGGTCCTCCGGCTGGACCCAGGTCAGACGGAGGGTCACCGGTCCGCGCTCGTCAGGGTCGCGAACGCCGACGCGTGGGCCCGGCGCCGTTCCGTGTCCTCGGCGAACACCTCGCGGGTCACTTCGGCGAGCGCCCTCGCCGGGGCGTGCAGGTCGAGGCGGCTCGCCTCCGCCACCCGCTTCGCCCAGTCGGCGGGCACGGCCGCTTCCCCGTACAGCGCCCCCACGATCGCGCCCGCCATCGTGGCGATCGAGTCGCAGTCACGGCCGTAGTTGACCGCGCCCAGGACCGTACGGCGGTAGTCGCCCTCGCCGACGAGGAGCATGCCGAGGGCGATCGGGAGTTCCTCGATCGCGTGCAGACGGGAGGGCCGGCGGGCACCGAGGGAGGGGGAGCGGTAGTCGGGGCCGACCGAGTCGAAGGGGGCCACCGCCCTGCGGAGCGGGGTCAGCGCCGATTCGAAGTCCCTGTGGCCGGCCGCCACTTCGGCGACCGCCTCGATCGCCGACCGTGTGCCGTCCTTCGCCAGGGCGAGGGCCGTCCCCACCACCGTGGACGGCGTGGCGCCCGGCGCGCACGCCGCGGCCACCGCCGCCGCGAACACCCCCGCCGCCTCGCGGCCGTACGAGGACTGGTGCGCGCCCGCCACGTCGAGGGCCTCGGCGTACGCGGCCTCCGGGTGGGCGGCGTTGACGAGCCCGACCGGCGCCATGTACATCGCGGCGCCGCAGTTGACGATGTTGCCGCTGCCCGCCTCGCGCGGGTCCACATGGCCGTAGTGGAGCCGGGCCACGATCCACTTCTCGGCGAGGAAGATCCGCTGGAGGGGGAGCGCCTCGGCCTCCAGCTCGGGGATCCAGACCGGGGAGCCCATGAGTTCGGGGACGAGATGGTCCGCGACCGCGTACGCGTCGAGATGGCCGCGGACTCGTCCGTACACCCGGACCAGGGCGTGGGTCATCAAGGTGTCGTCGGTGACGTGCCCGTCGCCCTTGTGGTACGGGGCGACGGGGCGGGCGGTGCGCCACTCGTCGCCGTTCCAGGGGCCGACGATCCCGGTGACGCGACCGCCGTGGCGCTCCACGATCTGCTCGGGCGCGTAGCCCTCGACGGGGCCGCCGAGCGCGTCGCCGACGGCGGCCCCGAGGAGACTGCCGGTGATCCGGTCATCCAGGCTGGGCACATCCAGTGTGGGTGTCATGTCGGAATTGTCCACCCGGGGCGGCCGGTTCCGTGGCTGCGAGCAGCCCGGCGAGTTCGACCAGATCCGTCCCCGCGAGCCGGGGCAGCGCGCAGCCCGCGAGCGTCCGGCACGCGTCGCGCCACGTCGCCGGCACCGAACGGCCCCCGCCGAGCGCCCCGGTGAGCGCGCCCGCGAGGGCGGGGGCGGAGTCGGCGACCCGGGACAGGCAGACGGCGGCCGGTACGGCGGCCGTCATCGCGCCACGGGCGGCGGTGGCGAGGGCGAGCGCGACCGGGACGGTCTCGGCGGCGGCGATGCCGTAGCTGTAGACGTGGTCCACGATCTGGTGCTCCAGGAGCGGGACCAGCTCGAAGGCCGAGCCCGCGGTCTGGGCCAGCTTCACCGCGTACCGGGCGTTGCGGCCGATCTCCGTGACGGGCGGGAGTTCGTCGAGCGCCGCCTCGACGCTCTCGTCGACCGTCGCCCCGCCGAAGGCCGCGGCGAGGGCCGCCGCCATCGCGCGGGCGCCGTGCACGCCGTCGCCGTCCTGGGTGTACCGGGCGTCGAACTCGGCGAGTTCGGCGGCGGCGCGCGGGTCGCCGGGGTGGACGAGGGCCAGGACGGCGGCCCGGACGCAGGCGGCGTCGTCGAAGAAGTGCGGGTTGTCGTGGCCGGTGGCCGGCGGGCGCAGACCGGTGGCGAGATTGCCGAGTCCCGCGCGGACGGAGATCCGGGCGCGGAGCGGGAGCACGGCGGACTCGACCTCGGGGGCGCGCTCGGCCGCGGCGGCGACCTGTCCGGCGAGGGCGTTCCAGGCGAGGTCGACGGCGGCGCGGAGGCGGCGCTCCGGGGGCAGGCCGGCGAAGACCTGGCCGGAGGCGGTGAGGACCGCCTCGGCGGTGAAGACCGCCCACTCGGCGTCGTCGGAGGGGCCGAGGCGGAGGGGCTCGGGCGGCTGGTTGAGGGCGATGGGGACGGGGAGGGTGGTCGTCGCGTTCTGCTCGGCGAAGGTGTCCAGCTCGCGGGTGAGGCGGCGGGTCCACTCGGGCATGCGGGCGGCGCGGTGGCGGGCGGCGGGCCATCCCGCGGCGTCGCCTGCGGCGAGCCCGAGGAGGAGGCCTTCGACCGCGTCGCGGGCGGGTCTGCGGGGGGTCTCGGGGGGTGGGGCCTCGTGGATTGCGCCCCACGAGCCGGTGCCGCGCACCGGTGCGAGCTCCCGGGCGGGTCCCTGCGGGGCGAGGTCCGGTGAGCCGGAGCCCGGCACCGGGGGCGCCGTCAGGTCCGGGTGGGCGCCGAGCAGGGGGCCGGGACCCGGCAACGAGGGCTGTGCCCACCCTCCCCCAACCACGGGGGTGGTGGTGGCGATGGTGTCCGGCTCCGGGGCTGTGCCCACAGCGGTGGTGACGGTGGCCTCGGTCGTCGGTGTGTTCGGTTCTGGGGTCATCAGGATTCGCCCTCCGGGGTCAGCAGGTCCGCGACGTCCAGGACGTGGTAGCCGCGCATCGACGGGAGGCAGCTGCCCGTCACCGGGGTGATGGCTCTCGCCCAGGTCTCGGGGATCGCGCGCATGCCGCCCGCCGCGCCGGCCAGCGCGCCCGCCACCGCCGCCGTCGTGTCGGCGTCGCGGCCCATGTTGACGGCGGTCAGGACGGCCGTACGGAAGTCCCCGCGTGCCGCGGCGAAGGCGCCGAAGGCCAGGCCGACGGCCTCCGGTGCCAGGTCCGTCCAGGGGTAGCCGCCGATGACGACCGCCGAGCGGACCTGGCGTTCGCGGGTGAGCGGGTCCGGCTGGACCCGTTGGGCGGCGACCACCGCGCGCCGCAGCGAGCGGGCCGTCCAGGAGTCCATCGGGACGACCGAGAGGGCCGCCGCGATCACGGACGTGACCGTCTCGCCCGCCATCGCCGCCGCGACGCCCGCCGCGACCGCCTGGCCGCCGTAGATGCCCTCGCCGTCGTGGCTGACGCTGCCGTCGATCGCGACGAGCCGGGCCGCCTCGGCCGGGCGGCCGGCGGCGAAGACGCCGAACGGGGCGGCGCGCATCGCGAGACCGTCGGACCACGCGTGGCGGTGCTGGGCGGAGATGGGTGCGGCGAGCCCCCGGCGCAGGTTCTCCAGGGTGCCGCGCTCCGAGAAGCCCGCACCGCGGAACGGTCCTTCGTCGAGGTCGGCGATCCAGTGGTGCCAGGCCCGTTCGACGTGCCGGACGGTGAGGGCCGAACCGTGCCGGGCGAGGAGCAGCGCGGAGAAGATGGCGTACTCGGTGTCGTCGGTGCCCGCGGGGCTCTCGGTCACGAAGCCCTCGATCCGGCCCCAGCGGCGGCGGATCTCGGAGGGCCGCATGTTCTCGGCGGGCGCGCCCAGCGCGTCGCCGACGGCGAGGCCGAGGAGCGCCCCTCTCGCCCGTTCACGCGTGTCGCATGCCGTGGTGGTCACCATCTCGCGGCCCCTTCCTCGGGAGAGGCGCACCCATGGCGCCCCGATGCCTGGATCTGTGCCACGGCGGGCCGCGAAGTCGCCGAAGAAACGTCTCTGTCACCCGCCTGACACCTTGCCAGAGCCGGTGCGCGCACCAAGGCGGGCCTTAGTAAGTACGGCCTGCCTTGCTGGCACGCCCCTTACATCGCGCGTATTTTCGAGGGTGTTGGGGGCGGCGGGTGCGACCCGGCCCGCCGGAACGAGGGGAGAGCCATGTCCATCATCGAAGCTCAGGCGCCACTGCACGAGGCCCACCGTGACAACCACACGCACCGGGACGTCAACGGCGGTTGGCTGCGTCCCGCCGTGTTCGGCGCGATGGACGGCCTCGTCTCCAACCTCGCCCTGATGACCGGTGTCGCCGGAGGTTCGGTCTCCGCGCAGACCGTCGTCATCACCGGGCTCGCCGGCCTCGCGGCCGGAGCCTTCTCCATGGCCGCGGGCGAGTACACCTCCGTCGCCTCGCAGCGCGAGCTCGTCCAGGCGGAACTGGACGTCGAGCGCCGGCAGTTGCGCAAGCACCCGATCGACGAGATGGAGGAGCTGGCCGCGCTCTACGTCTCCCGCGGTGTCGAGCCCGCGCTCGCCCGCGAGGTCGCGATGCAGCTGTCGAGGGATCCCGAGCAGGCCCTGGAGATCCACGCGCGCGAGGAGCTGGGCATCGACCCCGACGACCTGCCGTCGCCGATGGTCGCCGCCGTCTCGTCCTTCGGTTCCTTCGCGCTCGGCGCGCTGCTGCCCGTACTGCCGTACCTGCTCGGGGCGACCTCGCTCTGGCCTGCCGTGCTGCTCGCGCTCCTGGGCCTCTTCGCCTGCGGCGCCCTCGTGGCCCGGGTGACCGCCCGCGGCTGGCTCTTCAGCGGGCTGCGCCAGCTCGTCCTGGGCGGTGCCGCCGCGGCCGTCACCTACGGCCTCGGCATGCTCCTCGGGGCCGCGCTGTAGCCCGGCAGGGCGCCGGGAACGGATTCCGTACGCGCAGAGACGCCCGAGAGGCCCCTCCAAGGGGCCTTTCCGGCATTTCGGGGCACCATTACGGGAGGAAAGGGGCGGAATGGCTGTGACGTATATCCCTGGTCCGAACCACGGCAGCGATGAGACACTATGCAGGACGCCACATATGTAGCCGGTTACCCGGCGGTTTCGAACCCGTGACCAACGGGAATGAGGCATGAGCGTCGCCGGGCAACGAAGCCCACACAGTGACGGGTCGCCGTAGACCCGGAGATCATCCGGGCCACACCCCGATCCGTCCCCCGCGGGACGGCATCCGTGCCCGCACCCCAGAGGTGAACCCACACCACCGCTCCGTGTCGGTGGTGTCCGCATGTTGGAATGAGCTATCCGCTTCGCGAGAAGCCAGCCATCATGTAACCTGCACGAAATTTCGCGGAGGGCCAGCGTCGTCCCTCGGCAGCAGCTCCCCCAGACGTGGTCTGGGAGGTGCCCCCAGCCACGACGACGACGGGAGAGCCGATGCGTTCCGACGCCTGGTCGCCCATGGACGGTCGCCCTGCTCCGCAGGGAATGTACGACCCCCGTAACGAGCACGACGCCTGTGGTGTCGGGTTCGTGGCCACCCTCACCGGTGTAGCAAGCCACGCGCTGGTCGAGCAGGCGCTGACCGTACTGCGCAACCTCGAACACCGCGGCGCCACCGGCTCCGAGCCCGACTCCGGCGACGGCGCCGGAATCCTGTTCCAGGTCCCGGACGCCTTCCTGCGCGAGGTCGCCGGATTCGAGCTCCCCGAGGCCGGCGCGTACGCCGTCGGCATCGCCTTCCTCCCTGCCGACGGTTCCGCACAGGCCGTCTCGCGGATCGAGACGATCGCGTCCGAAGAAGGCCTGAACGTCCTCGGCTGGCGCGAGGTCCCCGTCGCCCCCGAGCTGCTCGGCGCCTCCGCCCGCTCCACCATGCCGGTCTTCAGCCAGCTCTTCGTCGCGGACGCCGAAGGCGCCGCCACCGGCATCGCGCTGGACCGCAAGGCCTTCGTGCTGCGCAAGCGCGCCGAACGCGAGGCGGCGACCTACTTCCCGTCGCTCTCCGCCCGCACCATCGTCTACAAGGGCATGCTGACCACCGGCCAGCTGGAGCCCTTCTTCCCGGACCTGTCGGACCGCCGCTGCGCCACCGCCGTGGCCCTGGTCCACTCCCGGTTCTCCACCAACACCTTCCCGAGCTGGCCGCTGGCCCACCCGTACCGCTTCGTCGCCCACAACGGTGAGATCAACACCGTCAAGGGCAACCGGAACTGGATGACCGCCCGCGAGGCCCAGCTCGCCTCCGACGTCTTCGGCGAGGGCTCGCTGGACCGGATCTTCCCGGTCTGCACCCCCGACGCCTCCGACTCGGCCTCCTTCGACGAGGTCCTGGAGCTGCTCCACCTCGGCGGCCGCTCGCTGCCGCACGCGGTCCTGATGATGGTCCCGGAGGCGTGGGAGAACCACGAGACCATGGACCCGGACCGCCGCGCCTTCTACCAGTACCACTCCACGATGATGGAGCCCTGGGACGGCCCGGCCTGCGTCACCTTCACCGACGGCGTCCAGGTCGGCGCGGTCCTCGACCGCAACGGTCTGCGCCCCGGCCGCTACTGGGTCACCGACGAGGGCCTCGTCGTCCTCTCCTCCGAGGTCGGCGTCCTCGACATCGACCCCGCCAAGGTCGTCCGCAAGGGCCGCCTCCAGCCCGGCAAGATGTTCCTCGTCGACACCGCCGAGCACCGCATCGTCGAGGACGACGAGATCAAGGCCGCCCTCGCCGCCGAGCACCCGTACGCGGAGTGGCTGGAGACCGGCGAGATCGAGCTCTCCGACCTCCCCGAGCGCGAGCACATCGTGCACACCCACGCCTCGGTCACCCGCCGCCAGCAGACCTTCGGCTACACCGAGGAAGAACTCCGCGTCATCCTCGCCCCGATGGCCCGCACCGCCGGCGAGCCGCTCGGCTCCATGGGCACGGACTCGCCCATCGCGGCCCTGTCCGCCCGCCCGCGGCTGCTCTTCGACTACTTCACCCAGCTCTTCGCGCAGGTCACCAACCCGCCGCTCGACGCCATCCGCGAAGAGCTCGTGACCTCCCTGCGCTCCTCCCTCGGCCCCCAGGGCAACCTCCTGGAGCCGACCCCTGTGTCGTGTCGCAGCGTCACGCTGCCCTTCCCGGTGATCGACAACGACGAGCTGGCCAAGCTCATACACATCAACGCCGACGGCGACATGCCCGGCATGAAGGCCGTGACCCTCTCCGGTCTCTACCGGGTCTCCGGCGGCGGCGAGGCCCTCGCCGCCCGCATCGAGGACATCTGCGCCGAGGCCGACACCGCCATCGAGGGCGGCGCCCGCCTGATCGTGCTCTCCGACCGGCACTCCGACGCCGAGCACGCCCCGATCCCCTCGCTGCTGCTCACCGCGGCCGTCCACCACCACCTCATCCGCACCAAGCAGCGCACCAAGGTGGGCCTGCTCGTCGAGGCCGGTGACGTCCGCGAGGTCCACCACGTCGCCCTGCTCATCGGCTACGGCGCCGCGGCGGTCAACCCGTACCTCGCCATGGAGTCCGTCGAGGACCTGGTCCGCGCCGGCACCTTCATCGAGGGCCTGGAGCCCGAGCAGGCCATCCGGAACCTGATCTACGCCCTCGGCAAGGGCGTCCTCAAGGTCATGTCCAAGATGGGCATCTCCACCGTCGCCTCCTACCGCGGCGCCCAGGTCTTCGAGGCCGTCGGCCTCGACGAGACCTTCGTCGCCACGTACTTCAACGGCACGGCCACCAAGATCGGCGGCGCCGGCCTCGACGTCGTCGCCAAGGAGGTCGCCGCCCGCCACGCCAAGGCGTACCCCGTCTCCGGCGTCCCCTCGGCGCACCGCGCCCTGGACATCGGCGGCGAGTACCAGTGGCGCCGCGAGGGCGAGCCGCACCTGTTCGACCCGGAGACCGTCTTCCGCCTCCAGCACGCCACGCGCAACAAGCGGTACGACATCTTCAAGCAGTACACGGAGCGGGTGAACGAGCAGTCCGAGCGCCTCATGACGCTCCGCGGCCTCTTCGGCTTCTCCACCGACCGGGAGCCGATCCCGCTCGACGAGGTCGAGCCGGTCTCCGAGATCGTCAAGCGCTTCTCCACCGGCGCCATGTCGTACGGCTCCATCTCCAAGGAGGCGCACGAGACCCTCGCCGTCGCCATGAACCAGCTGGGCGCCAAGTCCAACACCGGTGAGGGCGGCGAGGACCCGGACCGCCTGTACGACCCGACCCGCCGCTCCGCGATCAAGCAGGTCGCCTCCGGCCGCTTCGGCGTCACCAGCGAGTACCTGGTCAACGCCGACGACATCCAGATCAAGATGGCCCAGGGCGCCAAGCCCGGCGAGGGCGGCCAGCTGCCCGGCCACAAGGTCTACCCGTGGGTCGCCAAGACGCGTCACTCGACGCCCGGCGTCGGCCTCATCTCGCCGCCGCCGCACCACGACATCTACTCCATCGAAGACCTCGCCCAGCTGATCCACGACCTCAAGAACGCCAACCCGGTCGCCCGCATCCACGTGAAGCTGGTCTCCGAGGTCGGCGTCGGCACGGTCGCCGCCGGTGTCTCCAAGGCCCACGCGGACGTCGTCCTCATCTCCGGCCACGACGGCGGAACGGGCGCCTCCCCGCTGACCTCCCTGAAGCACGCGGGCGGCCCCTGGGAGCTCGGCCTCGCCGAGACCCAGCAGACCCTGCTGCTCAACGGCCTGCGCGACCGGATCGTCGTCCAGACCGACGGCCAGCTCAAGACCGGCCGCGACGTCGTCATCGCCGCGCTCCTCGGCGCCGAGGAGTTCGGTTTCGCGACCGCGCCGCTCGTCGTCTCCGGCTGCGTCATGATGCGCGTCTGCCACCTGGACACCTGCCCGGTCGGCATCGCCACCCAGAACCCGGTCCTGCGCGACCGCTTCTCCGGCAAGGCCGAGTTCGTCGTCAACTTCTTCGAGTTCATCGCCGAGGAGGTCCGCGAGCTCCTCGCCGAGCTGGGCTTCCGCACCCTCGAAGAGGCCGTCGGCCACGCCGAGCTGCTCGACACCAGCCGCGCCGTCACCCACTGGAAGGCGCAGGGTCTCGACCTGGAGCCGCTCTTCTACGTGCCGGAGCTGCCCGAGGGCGCGGTCCGCCACGCCCTGATCGAGCAGGACCACGGCCTGGAGAAGGCCCTCGACAACGAGCTGATCCAGCTCGCCGCCGAGGCCCTCAACGCCGCCTCGGCCGAGGAGGCCCAGCCGGTCCGCGCCCAGGTCGCCATCCGCAACATCAACCGCACGGTCGGCACCATGCTCGGCCACCAGGTGACGAAGAAGTTCGGTGGCGCCGGCCTCCCGGCCGACACCATCGACATCACCTTCACCGGCTCCGCCGGCCAGTCGTTCGGCGCCTTCCTGCCGAGCGGTGTCACCCTCCGCCTGGAGGGCGACGCCAACGACTACGTCGGCAAGGGCCTCTCCGGCGGCCGGGTGATCGTCCGTCCCGACCGGGGCGCCGACCACCTCGCCGAGTACTCGACCATCGCGGGCAACACCATCGGCTACGGCGCCACCGGCGGCGAGCTGTTCCTCCGCGGCCGCACCGGCGAACGCTTCTGCGTCCGCAACTCCGGCGCCCTGGTCGTCTCGGAGGGCGTGGGCGACCACGGCTGCGAGTACATGACCGGCGGTACGGCGGTCGTCCTCGGCGAGACCGGCCGCAACTTCGCGGCCGGCATGTCGGGCGGCGTCGCCTACGTCGTCGACCTCGACCGGGACAACGTCAACTCCGGCAACCTGGGCGCGATCGAGGCCCTGTCGGACTCCGACAAGGTGTGGCTGCACGATGTCGTGCGCCGTCACCAGGAGGAGACCGGCTCCACGGTCGCCGAGAAGCTCCTCGCCGAATGGGACGCGAACGCGGACCGGTTCAGCAAGATCATCCCCACCACGTACAAGGCAGTGCTCGCCGCCAAGGACGCCGCTGAGCTCGCCGGTCTCTCCGAGGCCGAGACCACCGAGAAGATGATGGAGGCGGCGACCCATGGCTGACCCCAAGGGCTTCCTGACCACCGGTCGCGAGGTCGCCAAGACCCGCCCCGTGGCCGAGCGCGTCCGGGACTGGAACGAGGTCTACGTTCCCGGCTCCCTGCTGCCGATCATCAGCAAGCAGGCCGGCCGCTGCATGGACTGCGGCATCCCGTTCTGCCACAACGGCTGCCCCCTCGGGAACCTGATCCCCGAGTGGAACGACTACGCCTACCGCGAGGACTGGTCGGCGGCGCAGGAGCGCCTGCACGCCACCAACAACTTCCCGGAGTTCACCGGCCGCCTGTGCCCGGCTCCCTGCGAGTCCGCGTGCGTGCTCGGCATCAACCAGCCGGCCGTCACCATCAAGAACGTCGAAGTCTCCATCATCGACAAGGCCTGGGACGGGGGCGACGTCAAGCCGCAGGTGCCCGAGCGCCTCTCCGGCAAGACCGCCGCCGTCATCGGCTCGGGCCCGGCGGGTCTCGCCGCCGCCCAGCAGCTGACCCGGGCCGGCCACACCGTGGTCGTGTACGAGCGCGCCGACCGCATCGGCGGCCTGCTGCGCTACGGCATCCCCGAGTTCAAGATGGAGAAGCGGCACATCAACCGCCGCATCGAGCAGATGCGCGCGGAGGGCACCAAGTTCCGCACGGGCATCGAGATCGGCCGCGACCTCACGGCGACGGACCTGCGCAAGCGGTTCGACGCCGTGGTCATCGCCGCCGGTGCCACCACCGCCCGCGACCTGCCCGTCCCGGGCCGTGAGCTGGGCGGCATCCACCAGGCGATGGAGTACCTGCCGCTCGCCAACAAGGTCGTCGAGGGCGACTTCGTGACCCCGCCGATCACCGCCGAGGGCAAGCACGTCGTCGTCATCGGCGGCGGCGACACCGGCGCCGACTGCGTCGGCACGGCCCACCGCCAGGGCGCGGCCTCGGTCACGCAGCTGGAGATCATGCCCCGACCGGGCGAGGACCGGAACGCCGGCCAGCCCTGGCCGACCTTCCCCATGCTGTACAAGGTCACCTCCGCGCACGAGGAGGGCGGCGAGCGGGTCTACTCCGTCTCCACCACCCACTTCGAGGGCGACGAGGACGGCAACGTCCAGTTCCTCCACCTCGTCGAGGTCGAGTTCGTCGCGGGCAAGCTGACCCAGAAGCCGGGCACGGAGCGCAAGATCCCCGCCCAGCTGGTCACGCTCGCGATGGGCTTCACCGGCACGGACGTGGAGAACGGCCTGGTCGCCCAGTTTGGTCTGGACCTCGACGAGCGGGGTAACATCGCCCGTGACGCGGACTTCGCCACCAACGTCGACGGCGTGTACGTCGCCGGTGACGCGGGCCGCGGCCAGTCCCTCATCGTGTGGGCCATCGCCGAGGGCCGCTCCGCCGCCCGTGGCGTGGACCGCTACCTGACCGGAGCCAGCTCCCTGCCGGCCCCGATCCGCCCGACGGACCGTTCGCTGACGGTCTGATCCCGCCGGATCACCCGAGAGACGTCCCGTACAACGACGTACGGAACTGAGCGCGGCGCCCCCCGAATGTCCCCGACCGGACGACTGGGTGGGCGCCGATGCGCGTCCCGGGGGAGTTTCCGGAGACCGTCGACGGCACGCCCGTAGACTGCCGTTCGTGGCGGAGGGGAAGACGGCGAGGGGGCCGGGGCCGCCACAGCCGCCGGGGTTTCCCGGCGACCGTCGGAGGGGGAGACGTCCATGGCACTGAGTCTGCGGAAGGTCGAGGAGACCGCGCCCGCCCTGGTGAGCCTCTACAAGGAGGCCGGGGCCTCGCTCCAGCGGCACGGGATCAGCGGGCAGCGCGTCGCCCTCTACCTCGTCGTCGACTACTCGGGATCGATGAAGCCGTACTACAACAGCGGCGCCGTCCAGGCCCTCGCCGACCGCGTCCTCGGACTCGCCGCACAGCTCGACGACGACGGAAGCGTCCCGGTCGTCTTCTTCTCCACCGACATCGACGCCGAGACCGACATCCGGCTCGACGACCACGCCGGCCGCATCGACCGGATCGTCAGCGGACTCGGCCACATGGGCAAGACCAGCTACCACCTCGCCATGGACGCCGTCATCGACCACTACCTGGACAGCGGCTCCACCGCGCCCGCGCTCGTCGTCTTCCAGACCGACGGCGGGCCGATCAACAAGCTCGCCGCCGAGCGGTACGTGTGCAAGGCCGCCCGGCTGCCCCTCTTCTGGCAGTTCATCGGCTTCGGAGACCCCGCCGGCCGCCAGTTCGAGTTCCTGCGCAGGCTCGACGAGCTGGCCGTCCCCGCGAAGCGCCCCGTCGACAACTCCGGCTTCTTCCACGCCGGTCAGGACCCGAGCCGGATCCCGGACGCGGAGCTGTACGACCGGGTCGTCGCCGACTTCCCGGCCTGGCTCACCGCCGCCCGTAACCAGGGCATCGTCCGCTCATGAGACCGCCCACGCCTCCCCACCAGGAGGCCGGAGGTCCCCGTGAAGATCGGTGAACTCGCGCGCGAGACCGGAGTGAGCGTACGGCTGCTCCGCTACTACGAGGAGCAGGGCCTCCTCGGCTCCGAGCGCACCCCCGGCGGGCACCGGCTGTACGGTCCCGACGCCCCCGCCGTCGTCCGCCGCATCCGGACCCTGCTCGGCGCCGGGCTGCCGACCCGGGTCATCGCCGAGGTCCTGGACTGCGTCTGCGGCAGCGAGGCGGAGATCGAGCCCTGCCTCAGTCCGATGCTCGTCGCCCGGCTCGACGCCATCGACGAGGAGATCCACGACCTCCAGGGCGCCCGCTCCTCTCTCGCGGCGCTCGTGGCGGCGACCGAGGGACCGCTGACCGGCGGGAAAGCGGTGGTCCCGGGCGGGAGCCGCGGGCGATCATGAGACCCATGACTTCTCTCGTACGACACGTGACCATCGACTGCGCCGACGCCGACGCCCTGGCCGCCTTCTGGGCGCAGGTCCTCGACGCCGAGGTCACCGCGGAGGACGGGGTCGGCGACCCCGAGGTCGTGTCGCCCGGTGCCGCCCTCCTCTTCATCCAGGTGCCCGAGGAGAAGGTGGTGAAGAACCGCGTCCACCTCGACCTCCAGCCGCAGGACCGGACCCGCGACGAGGAGATCGAGCGGCTGCTCGGCCTCGGCGCCACCCTCGTCGACGACCGGAGGAACCCGGACGGCACCGGCTGGGCGACCCTCGCGGACCCGGAGGGCAACGAGTTCTGCGTCGAGCGCAACGCGGCGGAGCGCGCCGCCACCTCCTGAGGCAGGCGGGACCCCGGAACGTCCGGAGTAATCCGGACAGTGGCTGTCGGGTATCCGGTGTTTCCTGGTCGCATGGGAGACACCGGAACCACCTGGTCCGCCTTCGAGGCCGCCGAACCCGAACTCGCCGCGACCGTCCGCGCACGCTTCGGGCAGTACACCCACCACGTCCTCGCCACCGTCCGCAAGGACGGCTCGCCCCGGATCAGCGGCATCGAGGCCGACTTCCGCTTCGGCGAACTCTGGCTCGGCATGATGCCGAACTCCCGCAAAGCCCTCGACCTGCGCCGCGACCCCCGTTTCGCCCTGCTCGCCAACCCCGGCGCCGGCACCGACATGGGCGGCGGGGACGTCCGCGTTTCCGGGCGTGCGGTCGAGGTCACCGACCCCGCGACCGTCGACCGGTACGCGGCCGAGGCGGGCGCGCCCCTGCCGTTCCACCTCTTCCGGGTCGAGCCGACCGAGGTCGTACGGACCTGGGTGGACGGTGACGAGATGGTCCTCCACAGCTGGGCGCGGGGGCGACCGACCCGGACGTACCGGCGCGGCAACGACGACAGCCCGCCGCGCCGGGTGTTGCCCGCGTAGGACCAGAATGGGCGTGTGTCAGCGACCAAGAAGAAGACCCAGGCGAATGCCGCGCCCGAGCGGCGCCGCGAACTCCTCGACATTGCGGCCGAGGTGTTCGCCGCCCAGGGGTACAACGCCACCACCGTCCGCAAGATCGCGGACGCCGCCGGGATGCTCGCCGGCAGCCTCTACTACCACTTCGACTCCAAGGAGTCGATGCTCGACGAGATCCTCTCCACCTTCCTCGACGAGCTGTGGCAGGGGTACGACGCCGTCCTCGCCGCCGGGCTCGGCCCCCGCGAGACCATCGAGGCCCTCGTCACCGAGTCCTTCCGCGAGATCGACCGGCACCGCGCCGCCGTCGCCATCTACCAGAAGGAGTCCCGGCACCTCACCGACCAGCCCCGCTTCCACTACCTCACCGACTCGCAGCACAAGTTCGAGAAGGCCTGGCTGGGAACCCTGGAGCGGGGCGTCGCGGCCGGAGTCTTCCGCGCCGACCTCGACGTCCGCCTCACCTACCGCTTCGTCCGCGACACCGTCTGGGTCGCCGCGTCCTGGTACCGGCCCGGTGGACAGCACAGCCCCGAGGAGATCGCCCGCCAGTACCTGTCGATGGTCCTCGACGGGGTCGCCGTACGCCCGGCCCGACCGGCCGGAGAGCCCGGCGGGCTGTGAGGTCGCCCACGTCGCACCGCCCTGGGCAGGTCTGATCCGTCCGGGCATCGGTCGGGAGGGGCGGGAAGGTTCCCGGGCGCACTATTGTTCCGGTAGAGACATCCGGGGCCCGTATCACGTGTTCCGGTAGACATCCGGAGCCCGCATCGCGTGTTCCGGGTAGAGCAGCCGGGGCCCGCACCGTGCAGGTGCGGGCCCCCGCTGTGCCGCGAGCACCGGCCAGAAAGGCACGCATGACCCGCTCCGAACGCCCTCACAAGCGCAGCCCCCGCACCGCCCAGGCGAAGTCCACGTCACAGCCGAAGGCCTCCCGCGGAGGGCGCCGTCCCACCGCGCCGCCGCCGCCCAGCGAGTTCACGCCGCCGGAGACGGTGACGCCCGCGCTGCCGGCGGTGGCCGCCTTCGCCGACCTCGACATGCCCGAGGGCCTGCTGCGGACCCTGGGCGAGCAGGGCGTCACGGAGCCGTTCCCGATCCAGGCCGCGACCCTGCCGAACTCGCTGGCCGGCCGTGACGTGCTCGGCCGTGGGCGTACCGGATCCGGAAAGACCCTCGCCTTCGGGCTCGCGATCCTCGCCAGGACCGCGGGCCGCCGCGCCGAGCCCACCGCGCCGCTCGCGCTCGTCCTGGTGCCCACGCGCGAGCTGGCCCAGCAGGTGACCGACGCCCTCACGCCGTACGCCTCCGCGCTGCGGCTGCGGATCACCACGGTCGTCGGCGGCATGTCGATCAGCCGGCAGTCCACCGCGCTGCGGCGCGGCGCCGAGGTCCTCATCGCCACCCCCGGCCGGCTCCACGACCTCATCGAGCGCGGCGACTGCCGCCTCGACCAGGTCGCCGTCACGGTCCTCGACGAGGCCGACCAGATGGCCGACATGGGCTTCCTCCCGCAGGTCACGAAGGTGCTGAAGCAGGTCGAGCCGGGCGGGCAGCGGCTGCTGTTCTCGGCCACCCTCGACCGGAACATCGACAAGCTCGTCAAGATGTTCCTCGACGACCCGGTCGTGCACTCGGTCGACCCGTCGGCCGGCGCGGTCACCACCATGGAGCACCACGTCCTGTACGTGGCCGACGAGACCGACAAGAAGGCCGTCACCCTGCGGATCGCGGCCCGCGACGGCCGGACGATCCTCTTCATGGACACCAAGCGGTCCGTGGACCGGATGGTCAAGCGCCTCCTCGCGAACGGCGTGCGCGCCTCCGGCCTGCACGGCGGCCGCTCGCAGCCGCAGCGCAACCGGACCCTGGACCAGTTCAAGACCGGCCAGGTGACCGCCCTCGTCGCGACGAACGTGGCGGCGCGCGGCATCCACGTCGACGACCTCGACATGGTCGTCAACGTCGACCCGCCCATCGACCACAAGGACTACCTGCACCGCGGCGGCCGCACCGCCCGCGCCGGCGAGTCCGGCAGCGTCTTCACCCTGGTCCTGCCCGAGCAGAAGCGCGACATGGGCCGGCTGATGACGAACGCGGGCATCAGCCCCCGTACGGCGCAGATCAAGTCCAGCGACGAGCAGCTGATCGAGCTGACCGGCGCGCGGGAGCCCTCGGGCGTCCCGGTCGTCATCGAGACCCCGCAGCCGACCCCGCCCCGCAAGGCGACGGGCGCCGCGGGCAGCGGCAGCGCCGGCGGCAGCCGCCGGCGCCGCCGTCCGGCCCCCGCCGGCGGGACGGCCGGTACGGGCTCCGGCTCCGGATCGGGTCGTTCCGGAGCCACCGGCACGGCATCGGGCCGCGCCACGGGTTCCACGGGTCGCGCCGCCGGTTCCACCGGTGGTTCCGGGCGCGGTGCGGGCTCCGGCCGGGGCGCCGGTACGGGCGGCGGGCGCGGAGCCTCGTCCGGTGCCGGTCGCGCCGGACGTCAGGCGCCGGGCGCCGGGCGCTCGCGGAGCGCGGGCGGCTCGCGCGGCTCCAGGCCGAGGCCGACCGACTCGTAACCCCTCGGGGCGGTACGACAGCCCTTGGGGCCGTACGACAGCCCTTGGGCGATACGCCACAGAAGCAGCGCACACCGGGGTCCTCCGCGAGGGCCCCGGTGGTGTGTGCAGACGGTTCGAACATCCCGTGGTGATCGGTTGACTTCCGGAAAATTCGAGCGCGTTGGGCTTCCGCGGGCTGATCTACGCGCGTCATCATCTGAGCCATGCGAATCCCCCCTCGATTCACCCTCGCCGGCGGCGTCGCCACCGCCCTCCTCTCCTCCCTCCTCCTCGGCGCCCCGGCCACCGCCGTCGCGGCCCCCACGCCCGGCCCCGCCGCCGTCGTGTCCTCGACCACGGCCACCGCGGCCGTCGGGGACATCTGCTACTCCGACCTGCCCAGCCAGGCACACGACACCCTGCGCCTGATCGACGCGGGCGGCCCCTTCCCGTACCGCCAGGACGGCACCGTCTTCCAGAACCGGGAACGGATCCTGCCGGCCCACTCGCTCGGCTACTACCACGAGTACACGGTCAAGACCCCGGGCGTCACCACCCGCGGGGCCCGCCGGATCGTGACCGGGGACGCGGTGCGGGAGGACTACTACACGTCCGACCACTACGCGTCCTTCGACCTCATCGACCACGACTGCTGAGCCGCTCCGGAACCGTCACCCGCCGAGCCGTCAGACGCGGCGCGGAAACGTCCACTCCAGGCGGGTCCTGACCCGGGGGTCGCGCACGTGCTCGAGGGCGGCCAGTGCCGTCTCCCGCGCCGCGCCCTCCGGGTCGCCGTCCGCGAGGGCCGACGCCAGCGCGTCCACGGCACGCGGGTCCTGCCGGATCGCCAGCCCGCGCGCCGCCTCCGCCGCCGTCTCCGGATCGGTGTCGTTGAGCCGCTCGGCGAGCCCCTCCCGTACGAGCGGGGTGTCGTCGGGCAGTTCGGCGAGCGCCAGCGTCGCCCAGTCCCGTACCCGCGCGTCACCGTCCTCGCTCAGCGTGAGCAGCACCCCGAGCGCCTCTCCGTGCCCGGCCGGCACGATCCCGGCGAGGGCTCCCGCGACCGCCCGCCGTACCGTCGCGTCGGGATGCCCCGCCGCCGCGAGGAGTTCGGGTACAGCTGCCGGGTCCGCGCACTGCCCGAGCGCCGTCACCACCGAGAGCACGGGCTCCCGGGCCTGCGCCGCCGACCCCGCCGACCCCGCCGTCTCCCGGGCCTGCACCCCCGCCGCCGCCCACTCCGCCGCGAGCCGCCGCAGCACCGGGACCGCGCTCGGCCCGAAGCCGGGCAGGGCGCCGAGCACCCGCGCGCCCAGGGCCCGGCGCAGCGGATCGCGGTACGCGCACCACGCGGCCGCCGCCACGAACGTCTCCTCGTCGGCCCGCCCCGCCAGTTCGGTCACCGCCGTCGTCCAGTCGTCGAGCTCCGGATCGCCGCAGCGCAGGGCCCGCGCCGCCAGCTCCTCGTGCGAGGTGCGCAGGCCGAGCGCCGCCTCCAGGAGCGTGGCGATGGCCGCGTGGCCGGTCTGGCGGTCGTCACCGCGTCCGGGGGCGCCGTTCTCCCGCAGCAGCTCCACGACGACGGTCACTCCGCCGTCCTCCCGCACCCGGCGCACCACGGCCTCGTACGTCTGCCCGCCCTCGTTCCCCGCGACGAGCCCGCGCCGCAGCTCGGCCGCGATGTCGGCGCCGATCCACCGCCGTGCCTCCCGTAGCGCGGCCTCGCGGGCCTGTGCGCCGTGGTCGAGGAGCGCCCGCACGCAGCCGGTGGAGCCGCGCCGCGCGGCGGCCACGAGCGGCAGGACCCCGTCGGGACCGCGCCGGTCGGGGTCGGCCCCGTACTCCAGGAGAACCCGGGCCGTGTCGGCGTGCCCGAGCCGCAGCGCCCACGCCAGGGCCGTGAAGCCGTACGTCTCCTCCTGGTCCGGGTGCGCGCCCGCCGCGAGCAGCGCCCGCGCCACCCCGGTGTGCCCGCCGACGGCCGCCCCGCACAGCGGCAGTTCGTCGCCCTCCTCGCCGCTGCCCCGGCCCGGATCAGCCCCTGCGGCGAGCAGCACCCGTACGATTCCGGCCTCGGCGCCGACGGCCGCCCGGTACAGGGCGGTCTCGCCGTCCTCCCGGCCCTCGGGGTCGGCCCCGTCCCGCAGGGCTCGTACGGCCCCGTCCTCGTCCCCGTCCCGGATGGCGTCGAACAGCGTGCTCATGCGTCGACCCTGACCCGCCGTCCGGGTCCGGCGCAAATTCGATTCCGGGCCCGCGCGCCCGCCCGACGGGACCGGCGCATCCCGCCCTCTCGCACGGCCGTGCCAGAATCGGCCGCATGACGCATGATCACGACGGCGCGGCGCTGAGCGTCGGCCACGGCGACGCCGCACTCGCGAAGCTCCTGGAGCAGGGGCTCGACGCGTTCAACTTCGCGGCCACCGGCACCACCGCCGAGGACCAGGGCGAGCTGTCGGTGAAGGCCGTCGACGAGACCGGCGACCTCATCGGCGGGCTCACCGGCTGGACCTGGAGCGGCCTGTTCGGCATCGACATGCTGTGGGTCCGCGAGGGCAGCCGGAAGGACGGCTGGGGGAGCAGGCTCCTGCGCGCGGCCGAGGACGAGGCCCGGCGGCGCGGCTGCGACCGGGCCACCGTGTCGTCCTTCACCTTCCAGGCCCCGGACTTCTACCGGCGGCACGGGTACCTGGAGACCGGACGCGTCCTGGGCATCCCGGGCGGCGCCGAGGACGTCCACTTCCACAAGAGCCTGACCCGGGACGACGACACCCCGTAGGCCGCGTCCGGAAAGCCCCGCCTGAACCGGGGCGTAGAGCCTGTCGTTCGGGTCATGCCGGGCCCGCGCACTCCAGGACCGTGCGGCACACCCCGCACCGGGCCCGCAGGGCCCGGCCCGCCGGGACCCTCAGCCGGCCGCGGCAGACCGGGCAGCGGAACGAGACGCCGGTCGCCGGGGCCCCGCCGTCGAAGGCGTACGGGGCCGCCTCGCCCGCCCGGCCCCGGCGCCGCTCCCAGGCGTACCGCCGCCGCTCGGCCCAGCCCGCCCCGGCGAGCGGCGGCAGTGTCCGCTCCCGGTCCGCCCGCGCTCTGCCCCGTACCCACGCCTCGTACGCGACCGCGCTGGTGAACCACGGTGACGGGTCCTCGCCGAACACCGCGGCCCGCTTGGCGAGGACGTACCCGAACTCCTCGGGCGTCAGATAGCCCAGCCGCTGGCTCTCCACCCCGTCCTGCCGGTACGCGTCGAGCAGCAGCCAGCCCGCGCCGAGGTACGCGGTGACGACATCGGTGAGGATCTCGTTCTCGTGTGTGTTGGGGAAGGCGAGCCCGAGCCGGTGCAGCAGGACGTGGGTGATCTCGTGGGCGAGGGCGGCACCGATGTCCCTGCGGCGGGTCCGGAAACGGTCGTTGAGTTCCACGAAGTACTCGGGTCCCGCGGCGAGTTCGACGGCCGCCGCGTACTCCATCGGCCGGAAGCCCACCACCATGCGCGCCTCGGGCAGCCGCAGGTGCCGGACGAGCGCGCGGGCCACCCGCTGGGTGCCCGGATGGAGGTCCTCGTCGTCGCGGACGGCCACGTCGGCGGCGGGGACGCTCGCCGGGTAGCGGTGCACGCCGTCGGGGGAGAGGCGCCGGTAGAGCGCCGTGAGCGAGGCCTCCACCGTGGCGAGGTGCGGGAAGCCGTGGGCGACGCGGTCGCCCTCCCGGCGGTTCGTCATGCCGACACCCCCTTGATGTCCACTGTACGGTTCCGCGCCGCGATCTGGCCGAAATGGCTTTCTTGTGAGGGGAGTTGGGCGCTGTCCATAATCCCGGACATGACTTGACGGGCGCATGTCATGGCCTGTCGGGCCTCAACCCCCCATGAAAGAAGGAACACACGTGAAGCAGAACCGAATGGTCCGCGCGCTCCAGAAACTGGCCGCCGCCGGCGCGGTCGTCCTGGCCGCCGTCAGCCTCCAGCCCACCACCACGGCCTCCGCCGCCCCCGCGCCCGTCGTCGGCGGCGTCCGCGCCGCCCAGGGCGAGTTCCCCTGGATGGTCAGGCTCTCCATGGGCTGCGGCGGCTCCCTGATCACCCCGCAGGTCGTGCTCACCGCCGCCCACTGCGTCAGCGGCTCCGGCAACAACACCGGCATCACCGCCACCGCCGGTGTCGTGGACCTGCGGAGCAGCAGCGCCATCAAGGTCAGGTCCACCAAGGTCCTCCAGGCCCCCGGCTACAACGGCAAGGGCAAGGACTGGGCACTCATCAAGCTCGCCAGCCCCATCACCTCGCTGCCCACCCTGAAGATCGCCGAGACCACCGCGTACAACAGCGGCACCTTCACCGTGGCCGGCTGGGGCGCCGCCCGCGAGGGCGGGGCGCAGCAGCGCTACCTCCTCAAGGCCAACGTCCCGTTCGTCTCCGACGCCTCCTGCCAGGCCTCGTACGGCAGCGACCTCGTCCCGAGCGAGGAGATCTGCGCCGGCTACACCCAGGGCGGCGTCGACACCTGCCAGGGCGACTCCGGCGGCCCGATGTTCCGCAAGGACAACGCCGGAGCCTGGATCCAGGTCGGCATCGTGAGCTGGGGCGAGGGCTGCGCGCGCGCCGGCTACCCCGGTGTCTACACGGAGGTCTCGACCTTCGCCGCCGCGATCAAGTCGGCCGCGGCCACGCTGTAACCGCACCACCTGAACGGGTGCCCCGGAGCGGCCTCCGCTCCGGGGCACCGGCCTGCTCGATCACGTTACTCATCGTGCGAACTCACAGGACGCCGAGCTCGACGCCCGGCACGCCGTCCCCCTCCAGTTCGAGGACCCACACCTCGTTCGCGCCCTCCCGCAGCACCGGACCCGGTACGAACAGCGACTCCTGCGGACCCGCCGACGTCCAGTACCGGCCCAGACAGAAGCCGTTCACCCACACGAAGCCCCGCGTCGCACCCGGCAGCCGCAGCACCGCGTCCCCCGCGCCCGCCACCTCGACCGTGCCCCGGTAGAGACCCCGGCCCGCCCCCTCCGGGACCTCCCGGAAGGCCAGCCCGCCGACCCCGGCCACCGTGAACGCGTCCAGGCGCAGCCCCCTGGCCCGTACCCCGTGCAGATACTGCCGCTCGTGCCGCACCCCGCCCGTGATCCCCTTCGACTCACCGAGCCGCGGCCCGTAGTTGACCCGGCCCAGCGACTCCACCCACAGATCCACCACCGCCGACCCCGCCACCGGCTCCGCGAGCACCGACTCCTCCGCGTCCAGGACCCCCGCCGGAGCCCCGTCGACGTACACCACCGCCCGGTCCCGCAACCCCGTCACGGACAGCGGGTACGGCTGCCGTGGCCCCGGCACCGTCAACCTATAGCGGACCAGTCCCCGGTCCACCCCCAGCTCCTCGAAGGTCGGCGGGACGGGCGCCACCGCCTCCGCACCGCCGAGCACCCCCAGAACCCCGTCCAGCGACACCCAGCCGTCGAACGCACCCGAAACCGACGCCCCGAGCCGGGCCGGCGGCTCCGGCAACTCCGGCAGCGGCCCCTCCGCGTACCGCGCGAGCACCTCGCGGAAACGCCAGAACTTCTCCGTCGGCCGCCCCGCCTCGTCGACCGGCGCGTCGTAGTCGTACGAGGTCACCGTCGCCCGCAGCGGCCCGTCATGCAGCTCACCCGCCCGGTTCGCGCCCGCCCAGCCCGCGAAGTTCGTCCCCCCGTGCGCCATGTACACATTGACCGACGCCCCGCACTCCAGGATCTCCCGCAGCGCACCCGCCGCATCCTCCGCGTTCCGCACCGCGTGCTCCGTGCCCCAGTGGTCGAACCAGCCGCACCAGAACTCCATGCACATCAACGGCCCCTTCGGCTGATGCCGCCGCAGCGTCGCGAACCCCTCCCGCGCGCCCGAGCCGAAGTTCGCCGTCGCGAGCACCCCCGGCACCGAACCACCCGTCAGCATGTGGTCCTCCGGCCCGTCCGAGGTGAACAGCGGCACGCTCACCCCACAGCCCCGCAACAGCCCCGCCAGCCACTCCAGATACGCCAGATCGCTGCCGTAACTCCCGTACTCGTTCTCCACCTGCACCAGGACCACCGGCCCGCCCCGGTCGACCTGCCGCTCCACCACCTGCGGCAGCAGCCGCCGGAACCACCCCTCCACCGGCCCCAGGAAATCCGGATCGAGCGTCCGCACCCGCCGCCCCAGCGGCCCCGTCAGCCAGTGCGGCAGGCCGCCGTTCTCCCACTCGGCGCAGATGTACGGCCCCGGACGCACGATCGCCCGCATCCCCGCCGCCGCCACCGCGTCCAGGAACCGTCCCAGCGCGCCCACATCCGCGTACCGGCCCCGCTCCGGCTCGTGCAGATTCCACGGGACGTACGTCTCCACACAGTCGAGGCCCATCGCGCGCAGCATCCCGAGCCGGTGCTCCCACAGCTCCTCGTGCACCCGGAAGTAGTGCAACGCCCCCGAAAGGAGGCGCACCGGCCGCCCGTCGAGCAGAAAGTCCTCGTCACCCACAGCGAACGTGCTCATGACCTCACCCTCACCCCCTGGCGGCGAACCGGTCCATGGACAAAGATCGTCGCAGTTTGGACGTTAGGGCCTGTCCGGCGGATCAGGGCCGGGCTGCGGCGCCTGGTACGGCACCTCGCCGCGTTGCCCAAACGCCCAAACAGCTCCGCTATCAGGGCGTCCCGGCGCCTTGCGATCCACCGCACCAGACACCGCAGCCTGTCCGACCCTGATCCGCCGGACAGGCCCTACGGAGGGCCCGGCGATGTACCACACCTGGATGCGTTACTTCACGCCCAGCCCCGTCCACCACCGCCTCGGCCTCGTCTGCCTCGGCGTCGGGCTCCAGCACGGCACCCTGCCCACCGTCGGCCCCCGCACCCTCGACCACCACGTCGCCGTCGTCGTCTCCGCCGGCAGCGGCTGGCACCGGGGCGCCGACGGCCGCCGCACCACCGTCACCGCGCCCGCCCTGCTCTGGCTGACCCCCGGCACCCCCCACCACTACGGCGCCGACCCCGGCACCGGCTGGGACGAGGCCTTCGTCGACTTCACAGGACCCGCCACCACCACCTACACCGAACTCGGCTACATCGAACCCGACCGGCCCGTCGTCCCCCTCTCCGACGCCGCCCCCGCCCGCGACGCCATCAGCCGCATCGCCCGCGCCGCCCGCCCCGGCAACCCCCTCCTCGAAGTCGAGACCGGCGCCGCCGTCCACGAACTCCTCGTCGCCCTGCGCCGCGCCCGCGCCGACACCAACGCCGACGGCGACCCCGTCCTCGCCGCCCTCGCCCGCGACGCCTTCCAGCCCCTCTCCGTCGCCGAACACGCCGCCCGGCACGGCATGACCGCCGCCGAACTGCGCACCGCCGTCCGCCGCGCCGCCGGCTGCAGCCCCAAGGACTACCTGCTCACCGTCCGCCTCGGCCGCGCCAAGGAACTCCTCGCCGCCACCGAACTCCCCGTCGCCGCCGTCGCCCGCCGCGTCGGCTACGACGACCCGGCCTACTTCTCCCGGCTCTTCACCCGACGGGTCGGCACCGCCCCCATCCGCTTCCGCGAACAGCAGGGACGGTCCGTCCACGGCGGCTGGAGCAACCGCGTTCCGGATCCCGAACACCCGCCGACGATCCTCCCCCGATCCGTCTAAGCTCGCAGATCATGAGTGACTCCCCCCGCCCCCACGAGCCCACCCCGGCCCAACCCGTCCACGAGTACGACGACTCCGTCCGGGCCGAACTCACCCGGCTGCGCGAAAGCATCGACAACATCGACGCGGCGGTCGTGCACATGCTCGCCGAGCGCTTCAAATGCACCCAGCAGGTCGGCGTCCTCAAGGCCGAACACCAACTGCCGCCCGCCGACCCCGCCCGCGAGGCACGCCAGATCGCCCGGCTGCGGGAACTCGCCGAGAACGCGAAACTGGACCCGGCCTTCGCGGAGAAACTCCTGAACTTCATCATCGCCGAGGTCATCCGCCACCACGAGACGATTGCGGACGGAGCACGCTGATGGCCCGCGTCACGGTCTTCACCCTCGGAGGGACCATCTCCGCACGAGGCGGTGACGCGGCCCGCATGAGCGGCCAGGAGGTCCTCGCCGAACTCGGCGGAGGCCACGACGTCGTCCTGAACGACTTCCGCCGCGTCCCCAGCTCCACCCTCACCCACCAGGACCTCGCCGCCCTCGCCGCCGAAGTCCGCGCCACCGTCGCCGCCGGCTCCGGCGTGGTCGTCGTCCAGGGCACCGACACCCTGGAGGAGACCGCCTTCCTCCTCGACCTGCTCTGCACCACCGAGCAGCCGATCGCCCTCACCGGCGCCATGCGCCGCCCCGACCTGCCCGGCGCCGACGGCCCCGCCAACCTCGCCGCCGCACTCGCCGTCGCCGCCGACCCCGCCTGCCGGAACCTCGGCGTCCTCGTCGTCCTCGCCGACGAGATCCACACCGCCCGCCTCGCCCGCAAGACCCACACCACCTCCGTCGCCACCTTCGCCTCACCCGGCGCGGGCCCGGTCGGCACCGTCGTCGAGGGCGAACCCCGCATCCTGCTCCGCCCCACCGTCCCCGCCGCGCTCTGTCCACTGAAAATCGACCCCGAGGTACGGGTGGCGCTCGTGACCCTCACCCTCGGCGACCGCGGCGAACTCCTCGAAGCCGTCGACGACCGCTTCCACGGCCTCGTCGTCGCCGCCTTCGGCGCCGGACACGCCCCCGCCTGGCTCGTCCCGCCCCTCGCCGACATCGCCCGCCGCATCCCCGTCGTCCTGGCCTCCCGCACCGGCGGCGGCACGACCCTCACCGACACGTACCGCAGCCCCGGCTCCGAGTACGACCTGCTGCACCACGGACTCATCCCGGCCGGACCCCTCGACCCGCCCAAGGCCCGGATCCTGCTCCACACCCTGCTCTCCAGCGGCGCGGCAGGACCCGCCGGCTACGACCGCCCCCGCATCACCGCCGCCTTCGCCCACCTGAACGGCACCGGCGTCGCCTGACCCCGCGCCAGGGGGCACCGACGGGGGCGCCCGACGGGACTCGACCCCACCACCCCTGCCCCCCGCCCCGGGCATCGGGCAGCATAGGGCCATGTCCGTACTGACGCGCGACGAAGCGCAGACCCGTGCCCAGCTCCTCGACGTCCAGCACTACCAGGTCGACCTCGACCTCACCACCGGCGACGACCTCTTCCACTCCCGGAGCCACATCCGGTTCACCGCCCGCACCGCCGGGGACACCTTCGTCGAGCTGAAGCCCGAAACCCTGCACTCCGCCCTCCTGGACGGCGAGCCCCTCGACACCACCACCCTCGAAGAGAACCGGCTCCCGCTGCGCCTCACCGAAGGCGAACACGTCCTGCAGATCAGTACGACCATGCGGTACTCCCGCACCGGCGAAGGCATGCACCGCTTCACCGACCCCACCGACGGCGAGTCGTACGTCTACACCCAGCTCTTCATGGAAGACGTCCAGCGCGTCTTCGCCGCCTTCGACCAGCCCGACCTCAAGGCCGTCTTCGAACTGTCCGTCACCGCCCCCGAAGGCTGGACCGTCCTCGCCAACGGCATCACCGCACAACAGCCCGACGGAAGCTGGAAAGCCGCCCCCACCCCGCCCCTCTCCACCTACTTCGTCTGCGTCGCCGCCGGCCCCTGGCACTCGGTCCGCACCGAACACGCCGGACTCCCCTTCGGCATCCACTGCCGCCGCTCCCTCGCCCCCCACCTCGACGCCGACGCCGACGAGATCCTCACCGTCACCAAGGCCTGCTACGACCGCTTCCACGAGAAGTTCGACGAGCCCTACCCCTTCGACTCCTACGACCAGGCCTTCGTCCCCGAGTTCAACGCCGGCGCCATGGAGAACCCCGGACTCGTCACCTTCCGCGACGAGTTCGTCTTCCGCTCCGCCGTCACCGTCACCGAGCGGCAGACCCGCGCCATGGTCATCGCCCACGAGATGGCCCACATGTGGTTCGGCGACCTCGTCACCCTGCGCTGGTGGGACGACATCTGGCTGAACGAGTCCTTCGCCGAGTACATGGGATACCAGACCGTCAACGAGGCCTGCGCCGACCTCTTCCCCGACACCTGGGTCGACTTCGGCGTCACCCGCAAGGCCTGGGGATACGAAGCCGACCAGCGGCCCTCCACCCACCCCGTCGCCCCCGACCCGGAAGCCGTCCCCGACACCGCCTCCGCACTCCTCAACTTCGACGGCATCTCCTACGCCAAGGGCGCCTCCGCCCTCCGCCAGCTCGTCACCTGGCTCGGCGAGGAGGACTTCCTCGCCGGCATCAACATCCACTTCAAGCGCCACAGGTTCGGCAACGCCACCCTCGCCGACTTCATCGACAACCTCGCCGCCGCCACCGACCGCGACGTCCACGGCTGGGCCGAACAGTGGCTGCGCACCACAGGCGTCGACACCCTCACCCCCCGCCTCGAAGGCGAGGGCACCCGCTGGCAGCTCCACGTCGACCGCACGGGCAGCCGCCCGCACCGCGTCGAGGCCGGCGTGTACGACCGGCAGCCCGACGGCGAGCTCACCCGCCGCGAGCGCCTCCCCCTCGACATCCCGCAGCAGACACCCGCCGAACTGACCGGCCCCCGCCCCGCCCTCGTCGTCCTCAACGACGGCGACCTCACCTACGCCAAGCTCCGCTTCGACGGGGCGTCCGAGGAGTCCGTCCTCCGCGGCCTCTCCCGCATCCCGGACCCCCTCACCCGGGCCGTGATCTGGAACGCGATGCGCGACATGGTCCGCGACGGCGACCTCGCCCCCGCCGACTACCTGGAGTTCGCCCTCGCGCACCTCACCGAAGAGACCGAACTCGCCCTCGTCCAGGGCGTCCTGAGCTTCGCCCGCACCCAGATCGCCGACCGGTACGTCACCGAGGACGAGCGCCCCGCCGCCCTCTCCACCATCCGGCAGATCGCCCGCGCCCTGCTCCGCCGCACCGAAGACGGCGAGGCACCCGGCCTGCGCCTCACCGCCGTACGGACCCTGATCGACAGCGCCACCACCCCCGACCAGATCGCCTCCTGGCTCGACGAGGGCACCGTCCACGGCGGCCCCGAACTCGACCCCGAACTGCGCTGGCGCATCCTCGCCCGCCTCGCCGTCCTCGGCGCCACCGACGCGACCACCATCGCCGCCGAACTGGAACGGGACACCAGCGCCACCGGCCAGGAAGGCGCCGCCCGCTGCCGGGCCTCCCTCCCCGACCCCGAGGCGAAGGCCACCGCCTGGTCGGCCCTCTTCGACTCCGACGACCTCTCCAACTACCTCTTCACCGCCACCGCCCAGGGCTTCTGGCAGCCCGAACAGACCGCACTCCTGAGCGCGTACGTGCCCCGCTTCTACGAGGCGGCCGTCGCGCTGGGCGACCGCCGGGGCCCCGCGATGGCCGAGGCGGCAGGCCGCTACGCCTTCCCGTCCTACGCGATCGACCCGGAGTCCCTCTCCCTCGGCGAACGCCACCTGAACGACGACACCATGATCCCCGCCCTCCACCGCAAACTGGTCGACCAGCTCGACGACCTCCGCCGGGCACTGCGCGTCCGCGAGGCCTGACACCTCAGGGACGGCGCACCGAACAGCGGCGCCGTCCCCCGGGCCGGCGCCCCGAACACCGGCGCCGACCCGGGGACGGCGCCCTGAACACCAGCGCGCCGTCCCTCGTTCGGGTCACAACCCCCAACTCCCCGGACAGCCCCCGCCCTGTCTCTTATACACATCTCCGAGCCCACGAGACCGTACTAGATCTCGTATGCCGTCTTCTGCTTGAAAAAAAA
>JOBE01000019.1 GCA_000717735.1 Streptomyces griseoluteus
CCGAGATCTACACCTCTCTATTCGTCGGCAGCGTCAGATGTGTATAAGAGACAGGCCCGAGACCGAGGCCCCCTTCACCGTCAAGGAACTCGCCTCCCAGATCCTCGCCGCCGAGGCACTCACCCCCCAGCTGCCTCCCACCGAGGCCCTCGGCCCCGAGCCCGCCACCCCTCCCGGCACCGCCACCTCTCCCGCCGGCACCTCACCCGGCACGGCCACACCGGGCACCACCGCATCCCTCCCCCCGGCATCCCTCTCCGCCGCTCCCAACGCCGACCCCACCGTCCCGCGCCAGCACACCGGTCCGCACGACCCGAGGCCGCACCGCCCGGCCACCGTCGCCGACCTCCTGGACGACCCGGACCCGCAACGAGCCGCCGACGCTGCCGCCATCGAGAACCTGCTCCGCTGCTGGGTCCGGGAGAAGAACCTGCCCGCCCCTGGATCCACCACCCTGCGGATCCCCCTCGCCGCCAGCGGCACCGCCCTCCTCGTCCCCGTCGCCTACTGGTCGCCCACCGGATGGCACCGCTTCGGCGCCCCCACCCTCGAAGGGCTCCCGGTCACCGCGCCGACCGTCGACGCCGTGACCGTCGCCGCCCTGCTCAGCCGGGAGACCGGCCGGCCCGAGGGCACCGACCTCGTCGGCAGGGTCGCCGACTCCGCCCGCCGCACCGCCGACTTCCTCACCGAGCGACGCCACCGGCCCCAGCCCCACCCGGACGCCGACCTCTTCCTGGCCGCCGAACAGTCCCTGCTGCTCGGCCACCCCCTCCACCCCACCCCCAAGAGCCGCGAAGGCCTCTCCGAGGCCGAGGCCCGTCTCTACTCACCGGAACTGCACGGCTCCTTCCCGCTCCACTGGCTCGCCGTCGACTCCTCCCTCCTGGCCTCCGACTCCGCCTGGACCGAACAGGGCCGTCCCGTCACCGCGGAGCAACTCGCCGTCGGCCTCGCCGAGGGCCTCACCCTCCCGGCCGGAACCGCACCCCTGCCCGTACACCCCTGGCAGGCCCGTGAACTGCTGCACCGCTCCGACATCCGCGCCCTCCTGAACGCGGGACTCCTCCACGACCTCGGTCTCCACGGGAGCCCCTGGCACCCCACCTCCTCCGTCCGCACCGTGCACCGCCCGGGCGCGCGGGCCATGCTCAAGCTCTCCCTCGGCCTGCGCATCACCAACTCCCGCCGGGAGAACCTCCGCAAGGAACTCCACCGCGGCGTCGAGGTCCACCGGCTGCTCCGCACCGGCCTCGTCGACGAGTGGCAGGCCGCCCACCCGGGCTTCGACATCGTCCGCGACCCCGCGTGGCTCGCCGTCGACGCCCCGGACGGCGTCCCCGTCCCCGGACTCGACGTCATGATCCGCCACAACCCCTTCGGGCCCGGCGACGACGCCGTCTGCATCGCCTCCCTCACCGCCCCTCGCCCGTGGCCCGGGGCCACCGTCATGCGCTCCCGCCTCGCCGACGTCATCGGCCGGCTCGCCGCCCGCACCGGCCGCCCCCTCACGGCCGTCTCCGCGGAGTGGTTCCTGCGCTACCTCGACCAGGTCGTCCGCCCCGTCCTCTGGCTCGACGGACACGCCGGCATCGCCCTGGAGGCCCACCAGCAGAACACCCTGGTGCTCCTCGACCCCGACGGCTGGCCCGTCGGCGGCCGCTACCGCGACAACCAGGGCTACTACTTCCGGGAATCCCGCCGGAGCGAGCTGGAGAGCCGCCTCCCCGGCATCGGCGCCGAGAGCGACACCTTCGTCTCCGACCCGGTCACCGACGAGCGCTTCGCCTACTACCTCGGTATCAACAACGTCCTCGGCCTGATCGGCGCCTTCGGCGCCCAGCACCTCGCCGACGAACGCGTCCTGCTCGCCGCCTTCCGCAGCTTCCTCACCTCCGCCACCAGCCTGGGTTCACCGCTGCCGCACCGGCTCCTGGAGGCCGCGACCCTGCGCAGCAAGGCCAACCTCCTCACCCGCCTGCACGGCATGGACGAACTCGTCGGACCCGTCGACACCCAGTCCGTCTACGTCACCGTCACCAACCCCCTCCGCACCTGAGCCCGTCCTCCGCGCCCCCGTGTCCCGACCGCACCGCCGAGAGGAGAGCGACACCGTGTCACCCACCCGCCCACCGGCCGACCCGCCCGGCGACGACACCCTCGACCTGAGGCTCGACGAGCTCGTCGCCCTCCTCGAAGGCGGTCACCCCGAGGGCGGTCACCTCAAGGGCGATCGGCCCGCCGCCGAACTCCTCGACGGCGACCTGCTGGACTCCGTCGCCTCCTGGGACCCGGCCGTCACGCCCGTCGGCACCTTCCGCCTCGTCCCCGTACGACTCGAACGGGACGTGTCCCTCCTCGCCGGATGGATGAACGACCCCGCCGTCGCCGCCTTCTGGGAACTCTCCGGACCCGAAGCCGTGACCGCCGAGCACCTCCGCGCCCAACTCGAGGGCGACGGACGCAGCGTCCCCTGCCTCGGCCTGCTCGACGCGACGCCCATGAGCTACTTCGAGATCTACCGTGCCGACCTCGACCCGCTCGCCCGGCACTACCCGGCCCGCCCCCACGACACCGGTATCCATCTGCTGATCGGAGGAGTCACCGACCGGGGCCGCGGTGTCGGCACCGCACTTCTGCGCGCCGTCGCCGATCTCGTCCTCGACCACCGGCCCCGATGCACCCGGGTCGTCGCCGAACCCGACATCCGTAACACCCCCTCCGTCTCTGCCTTCCTCAACGGCGGCTTCCGCTACGCGGCGGAAGTCGACCTTCCCGACAAGCGAGCGGCGCTCATGATCCGTGACCGCGCCCTTCGTCACGTTCTGTGAACAACCCTCTGCCTTCTATACACCGCTCGTCCCACAGCGGTTCCCACCCCGAGGAGTCCTCGTGTCGATGTCCCCTGCACCCCACGACTCCGCTCAGCCCACACCGCCCGCCCCGTCCTCCGGCGCCGAACCGGCCCCCGAGCTGCTCGCGCCCCCCGAGCTGAACGCCGCCGCCTGGAACCGTGCCTCGTCCCGCCTCCTCGCCAAGGCGCTCGCCGAGTTCGCCTACGAGGAGATCGTCGAACCCGCTCCCGCGGCCGACGGCGAACCCGGAGACCACGTCCTGCGCCTCGACGACGGGACCCCCCTCGCCTTCCGTGCCCGCCGCGGCGCCTACGGCAGCTGGTACGTCGCCGCCGGCTCGATCACCCACGAGGGCCGGCCCATGACCGACCCCCTCGAGTTCCTGGTCCGGGCCCGTCGCCTGCTCGGGCTCGACGGCGCCACCCTCGGCCATCTCATCCGCGAACTCTCCGCGACCCTCGCCGCCGACGCCCGCCTCGACGACACGGCCCTCTCCGCCGCCCTGCTCGCCGACCTCTCGTACGCGGAACTCGAAGGCCACCAGACCGGCCACCCCTGGCTCGTCCTCAACAAGGGACGCATCGGTTTCTCCGCCACCGACGCCGCCCGCTGGGCCCCCGAAGCACGGCGCGCGACCAGGCTGCCGTGGATCGCCGTCAGCAACCGCCTCGCCGCCTACCGCGGCGTGCCGGGCCTCGACACCCCCGACCGCCTCTACGCCCGGGAGCTCGACCCCGAGGTCCGCGCCGCCTTCCGCGCCGAACTGACCGCACGCGGCCACGAACCGGACGGCTACCTCCTGCTGCCCGTCCACCCCTGGCAGTGGGACGAGATCCTGCTCCCCCTCTACGCCCCGTACATCGCCGCCGGGACGGTCGTCCCCCTCGGCGCCGACGGCGACCTCCGGCTCCCGCAGCAGTCGGTCCGCACCTTCCTCAACACCAGCCACCCCGACCGGCACACCGTCAAACTCCCGCTGTCGGTGCTCAACACCCTCGTCTGGCGCGGCCTGCCCACCGAGCGGACCCTCGCCGCCCCCGCCGTCACCGCCTGGGTCCACGGCCTGCGTGACGCCGACCCGTTCCTGCTGGACGAGTGCGGGGTGGTCCTCCTCGGCGAGGTCGCCTCCGTCACGGTCGAGCACCCCCTGTACGACCGGCTGCCCGAAGTCCCGTACCAGTACAAGGAACTCCTCGGCGCGATCTGGCGCGAACCGCTGCGGCTGCCCCCGGGCGAGCGGGCCCGCACCCTGGCCTCCCTGCTGCACACGGACCCCGCCGGCCGGGCGTTCGTCGCCGAACTCGTCGAGCGCTCCGGACTCGCTCCCGCCGTCTGGCTCCAGCACCTCTTCGCCGCCCTGCTGCCCCCGCTGCTGCACTTCCTCTACCGGTACGGCACGGTCTTCTCCCCGCACGGCGAGAACGCCATCGTCGTCTACGACGACCGGGACGTCCCCGTACGCCTGGCGATCAAGGACTTCGTCGACGACGTGAACATCAGCGCCCGGCCGCTCCCCGAACACGACACCCTGCCGGACGACGTCCGTGCCGTACTCCTGACCGAGGAACCCGACTTCCTCGTCCAGTTCATCCATTCGGGGCTCTTCGTCGGCGTCTTCCGCTACCTGGCACCGCTCTGCGAGGAACAACTCGGAGTACCCGAGACGACCTTCTGGTCCCTCGTCCGGGCGGAGATCCTCCGCCATCAGGGGCGCTTCCCCGAGCTGAAGGAACGGTTCGAGCTGTTCGACCTCCTCACCCCCCGGATCGAGCGACTCTGCCTCAACCGCAACCGTCTGCACCTGGACGGATACCGCGACCGCCCGGAACGGCCCCACGCGGCCGTCCACGGCACCGTCCCCAACCCGCTCGCGTGACGCCCGCGCGTGACCTGGCTGTCAGTGGCGCCCCGTAGGCTGGAAGGGCTATGACGAAGCCATCCCTCCCCGACCTCCTCCACGCCGCCGTCTCCGCCGTCGGCGGCACGGAGCGGCCCGGCCAGGTCACCATGGCCGAGGCCGTGGCCGAGGCCATCGACGACAATTCCCACCTCCTGGTCCAGGCCGGCACCGGCACCGGAAAGTCGCTGGGCTACCTGGTCCCGGCACTGGCCCAGGGCGAGCGGGTGGTGGTGGCCACGGCCACCCTGGCGCTGCAGCGCCAGCTCGTCGAGCGCGACCTTCCGCGGACCGTCGACGCGCTGCACCCGCAGCTGCGCCGCCGCCCGCAGTTCGCCATGCTCAAGGGCCGGTCGAACTACCTGTGTCTGCACCGGCTCCACGAAGGGGTCCCGCAGGACGAGGAGGACGGCCTCTTCGATCCCTTCGAGGCGGCCGCGCCCACCAGCAAGCTGGGCCAGGACCTGCTGCGGCTCAGGGACTGGTCGGACGAGACGGAGACCGGGGACCGGGACGACCTGACGCCGGGCGTCTCAGACAAGGCATGGGCGCAGGTCTCGGTGTCGTCCCGGGAGTGCCTCGGCGCGAGCAAATGCGCCTACGGGGCGGAGTGCTTCGCCGAAGCGGCGCGTGAGCGTGCCAAGCTCGCCGACGTCGTCGTGACCAACCACGCCCTCCTCGCCATCGACGCCATCGAGGGCGCCCCCGTACTTCCCCAGCACGAGGTGCTGATCGTCGACGAGGCCCACGAGCTGGTCTCCCGGGTCACCGGCGTCGCCACCGGCGAGCTCACGCCCGGCCAGGTCAACCGAGCCGTGCGCCGGTCCTCCAAGCTCGTCGACGAGAAGGTCGCCGACCAGCTGCAGACCGCCGCCGAGGGCTTCGAGCGGGTCATGGAGCTGGCCCTGCCCGGCCGCCTGGAGGAGATCCCGGAGGACCTGGGGTACGCCTTGATGGCGCTGCGCGACGCCGCCCGGGCGGTGATCACGGCCCTGGGTTCGACCCGGGACCGGTCCGTGCAGGACGAGGACGCCGTGCGCAAGCAGGCCATGGCCTCCGTGGAGACCGTCCACGGTGTCGCGGAGCGGATCACGCAGGGCTCGGAGTACGACGTCGTCTGGTACGAGCGTCACGATCGTTTCGGGGCGTCGGTGCGGGTCGCTCCGCTCACCGTCTCTGGGCTGCTGCGGGAGAAGCTGTTCACGGAGCGCTCGGTGGTCCTCGCCTCGGCCACGCTCAAGCTGGGCGGCGACTTCAACGGCGTGGGCGCTTCGCTCGGTCTCGCCCCCGAGGGCACCACGGGCGACGACCTGCCGGTCTGGAAGGGCATCGACGTCGGCTCGCCGTTCGACTATCCCAAGCAGGGCATCCTCTATGTCGCCAAGCACCTCTCGCCTCCCCGGCGGGACGGGGACCGCGGCGACATGCTCGACGAGCTGACCGAGCTGATGCAGTCGGCCGGCGGGCGGACCCTCGGTCTGTTCTCGTCCATGCGCGCGGCGCAGCTGGCTGCGGAGGAGCTGCGGACCCGCGTTCCTGAGCTGCCGATCCTGCTCCAGGGTGAGGACACCCTCGGCGAGTTGATCAAGAACTTCGCAGCCGATCCGAAGACCTGTCTGTTCGGGACGCTCTCGCTCTGGCAGGGCGTGGACGTCCCGGGGGCCAGTTGTCAGCTGGTCGTCATGGACAAGATCCCCTTCCCGCGCCCGGACGACCCGCTGATGAGCGCCCGGCAGAAGGCCGTCGAGGAGGCCGGAGGCAACGGCTTCATGGCGGTCGCGGCGACGCACGCGGCCCTGCTGATGGCCCAGGGCGCCGGTCGGCTGGTGCGTGCCACGGGCGACCGTGGCGTCGTGGCGGTCCTCGACCCCCGGCTGGCCACGGCGCGGTACGGCAGCTATCTGAAGGCCTCGCTGCCCGATTTCTGGTACACGACCGACCGCAACCAGGTGCGGAAGTCGCTCGCCGCCATCGACGCCGCGTCGAAGGTGGCAGGCGTCTGAGGCGGGGCCTCGCGCGGGACATGGCAGGGCCCCGGAACCGGCGCAGAGGGTTCCGGGGCCCGGTCAGAGCCGGCGGGGTGTGTCACACCCGCCGCAGTACCGCCACGACCTTGCCGAGAATCGTGGCCTCGTCGCCGGGGATCGGTTGGTACGCCGCGTTGTGCGGGAGCAGCCAGACGTGACCGTCCTCGCGCTTGAAGCGCTTGACCGTGGCTTCGCCGTCCAGCATGGCGGCGACGATGTCGCCGTTCTCCGCGACGGGCTGCCGGCGGACGGTGACCCAGTCGCCGTCACAGATCGCCGCCTCGATCATCGAGTCGCCGACGACCTTGAGGACGAACAGCTCTCCGTCGCCGACCAGCTGGCGGGGGAGGGGGAAGACGTCCTCGACGGACTCCTCGGCCAGGATCGGGCCACCGGCCGCGATCCGGCCGACCAGGGGCACGTAGGACGCGGCCGGCTTGCCGGTGGTGTCCGTCGGCTGGGTGCTCGGCTGGTCGGAGCCCCGCACCTCGTACGCCCGGGGGCGGTGAGGGTCGCGGCGGAGGAAACCCTTACGCTCCAGCGCCATGAGCTGGTGCGCCACCGAAGAGGTGCTGGAGAGGCCGACCGCCTGCCCGATCTCACGCATCGACGGCGGGTAGCCGCGACGCTGGACCGAGTCGCGGATGACTTCGATGACCCTGCGCTGCCGGTCGGTGAGGCCGGAGCTGTCGGCTCGGATGCCTGGAGGTCGCCCGGGGAGGGCCCGGGCGGGTCGCCCGGGGTCCTCGCCGTTCATGCCTGTGTCATTCATGGCGTGCACCGGCTCGAGTCGGCCCTGGGAGCGGTCCTGGGCGGTGATGGTGGCACTGTCTGCGGTGGTGGTCACGTCGTCGGCCCCTCTCGAATGGTCTCCCTGGCTGGCACAACGGTAGTGGCTTTCGAAAGGTTGCGCCAAACACACGTTCGAGTGAAAATTCGCAGATTGCCTTACGTCTGTTCGCATACGGGTGTATGAGCACTCTCACGCAGCCGCCCCGAATCGGCCGTTACGGTAACCTTCCCCGCTGGGTCGCGAGCGTCCGTGCGCCCTCTCAGTGTCGCATCCTGAGGGCCGCCGGGGCGGAATTCAGGGCCCGGGTGTGCCGCGACACGCGGAGCGCCCGGAAACGCCCCCAACCCAAGATCTAGTGGTTGGATGTCACCGGCCACCCAGGGGTAGTGGTCCCCGGTCCGCCGGGGGTGCCCACATCGCCTATGCTGGTGGTCGCTCCGCAAGGCCTTGACGGTCGGGCGAGGCTCACCAGTCGTGCCGTGAGGGAGGGTCGGAACCAATGCACTGCCCCTTCTGCAGGCACCCCGACAGTCGTGTCGTCGACAGTCGCACCACGGACGACGGGACGTCGATCCGGCGTCGTCGCCAGTGCCCCGACTGCTCCCGCCGTTTCACGACGGTGGAGACGTGCTCGCTGATGGTGGTGAAGCGTTCCGGTGTCACCGAGCCCTTCAGCCGTACCAAGGTCATCTCCGGCGTGCGCAAGGCGTGCCAGGGGCGACCGGTCACCGAGGACGCCCTCGCCAAGCTCGGCCAGCGGGTCGAGGAGGCGGTGCGCGCCACCGGCAGCGCCGAGCTGACCACCCACGACGTGGGTCTGGCCATCCTCGGCCCCCTGCAGGAACTCGACCTCGTCGCGTACCTGCGCTTCGCGTCCGTGTACCGGGCGTTCGACAGCCTCGAAGACTTCGAGGCCGCCATCGTGGAACTCCGCGTGCGGCCTCCCGCTGAGAACCGCGGGACCGGTGCGACCCCTGAGGTCCCCGTTCCCGCCACCGCCGCCGACTGACCGGCGGCCCGGGCCGACAGCGCCCGGCAGCCGGCCGCCGAGCGGCCTGGCAGACGTGCCCCGAGTGACCCCCGTGGCGCTCGTGGCAGCAGTACAGAACGACGTACAGAAGACGGTGCCCTGGGACTTTCTGGGTGCCAAAGTGTGTTTTGCCCGTATATGGGAGGCGGCATGACAGAGACGGCGAGCGGTCCGGCACGTGGTTCTCGTTCCAAGGGAACCAAGGCGGCGAGCAAGGGCCTGCGTATCGAGCGCATCCACACCACCCCCGGCGTGCATCCGTACGACGAGGTGACCTGGGAGCGCCGAGACGTCGTCATGACCAACTGGCGCGACGGCTCGATCAACTTCGAGCAGCGTGGCGTCGAGTTCCCCGACTTCTGGTCGGTGAACGCGGTCAACATCGTCACCAGCAAGTACTTCCGCGGGGCCGTCGGCACCCCGCAGCGCGAGACCGGTCTCAAGCAGCTCATCGACCGGATCGTGAAGACGTACACGAAGGCCGGCGAGGAGCACGGCTACTTCACCTCGCCCGCCGACGCCGAGATCTTCGAGCACGAGCTGGCCTACGCCCTCCTGCACCAGATCTTCAGCTTCAACTCGCCGGTCTGGTTCAACGTCGGCACGCCCCAGCCCCAGCAGGTCTCCGCCTGCTTCATCCTGTCCGTCGACGACTCCATGGAGTCCATCCTCGACTGGTACAAGGAAGAGGGCATGATCTTCAAGGGCGGCTCCGGCGCCGGCCTGAACCTCTCCCGCATCCGCTCCTCCAAGGAGCTGCTCTCCTCCGGCGGCAACGCCTCCGGTCCGGTCTCCTTCATGCGCGGCGCCGACGCCTCCGCGGGAACGATCAAGTCGGGCGGTGCGACCCGTCGCGCGGCCAAGATGGTCATCCTCGACGTCGACCACCCCGACATCGAGGACTTCATCGAGACCAAGGTCAAGGAGGAGGAGAAGATCCGCGCGCTGCGCGACGCGGGCTTCGACATGGACCTGGGCGGCGACGACATCACGTCCGTCCAGTACCAGAACGCCAACAACTCCGTCCGCGTGAACGACACGTTCATGAAGGCCGTCGAGTCCGGTGGCACGTTCGGCCTCACCTCCCGGATGACCGGCGAGGTCATCGAGGAGGTCGACGCCAAGTCGCTCTTCCGCAAGATGGCCGAAGCCGCGTGGGCGTGCGCCGACCCGGGCATCCAGTACGACGACACGATCAACCACTGGCACACCTGCCCCGAGTCCGGCCGGATCAACGGCTCGAACCCGTGCAGCGAGTACATGCACCTGGACAACACGTCCTGCAACCTCGCCTCGCTGAACCTGATGAAGTTCCTCGACGACGACGGCAAGGGCAACCAGTCCTTCGACGTCGAGCGCTTCGCCAAGGTCGTCGAGCTCGTCATCACCGCGATGGACATCTCCATCTGCTTCGCCGACTTCCCCACCCAGAAGATCGGTGAGAACACCCGCGCCTACCGCCAGCTCGGCATCGGCTACGCCAACCTCGGCGCCCTGCTGATGGCGACCGGTCACGCGTACGACTCCGACGGCGGCCGCGCCCTCGCCGGCGCCATCACCTCCCTGATGACCGGCACCTCGTACAAGCGCTCCGCCGAGCTCGCCGCGGTCGTCGGCGCGTACGACGGCTACGCCCGCAACGCCGAGCCGCACCAGCGCGTCATGCGGCAGCACGCCGACGAGAACACCAAGGCCGTCCGCATGGACGACCTGGACTCGCCGATCTGGGCCGCCGCCACGGAGGCCTGGCAGGACGTGATCCACCTCGGCGCCAAGAACGGCTTCCGCAACGCCCAGGCCTCGGTCATCGCCCCGACCGGCACCATCGGTCTCGCGATGTCCTGCGACACCACCGGCCTCGAGCCCGACCTCGCCCTGGTCAAGTTCAAGAAGCTCGTCGGCGGCGGCTCGATGCAGATCGTCAACGGCACCGTCCCGCAGGCCCTGCGCCGCCTGGGCTACCAGGAGGAGCAGATCGAGGCGGTCGTCGCCCACATCGCCGAGCACGGCAATGTGATCGACGCCCCCGGCCTGAAGACCGAGCACTACGAGGTCTTCGACTGCGCCATGGGCGAGCGTTCCATCTCCGCGATGGGCCACGTCCGCATGATGGCCGCCATCCAGCCGTGGATCTCCGGCGCCCTCTCCAAGACCGTGAACCTGCCGGAGACGGCCACGGTCGAGGACGTCGAGGAGGTCTACTTCGAGGCCTGGAAGATGGGCGTCAAGGCGCTCGCGATCTACCGCGACAACTGCAAGGTCGGCCAGCCGCTCTCCGCGAAGAAGAAGGAGACCGAGAAGGCCGAGGTCACCGCGAAGTCCGAGGCGACGATCCGCGAGGCCGTCGAGAAGGTCGTCGAGTACCGCCCGGTCCGCAAGCGCCTGCCGAAGGGCCGCCCGGGGATCACCACCTCCTTCACCGTCGGTGGCGCCGAGGGCTACATGACCGCCAACTCCTACCCGGACGACGGTCTCGGCGAGGTCTTCCTCAAGATGTCCAAGCAGGGCTCGACCCTCGCCGGCATGATGGACGCCTTCTCCATCGCCGTCTCCGTGGGCCTGCAGTACGGCGTCCCGCTCGAGACGTACGTCTCGAAGTTCACCAACATGCGCTTCGAGCCGGCCGGCATGACGGACGACCCGGACGTGCGGATGGCGCAGTCGATCGTCGACTACATCTTCCGCCGCCTGGCCCTGGACTTCCTGCCCTTCGAGACCCGCTCCGCGCTCGGCATCCACTCCGCCGAGGAGCGTCAGCGTCACCTGGACACCGGCTCGTACGAGCAGTCCGAGGAGGACGAGGTCGACGTCGAGGCGCTGGCCCAGTCCGCGCCCCGCGCCCAGGAGCTGAAGGCCGTCGCGGCCCCGGCCCCGAAGGCCGACATCCCGGCCCCGAAGCAGGCCCACACCTCGGCGGAGCTCGTCGAGATGCAGCTCGGCATCAGCGCCGACGCTCCGCTCTGCTTCTCCTGCGGCACGAAGATGCAGCGCGCCGGCTCCTGCTACATCTGCGAGGGCTGCGGCTCGACCAGCGGCTGCAGCTGACACCCGGCGGGACCACGTCGGACGTGATGTCCGACGTGGTCCGCGCAGGTGGTTGAGCGGCGCATGCTGGTCAGTGCTTCATGAGAAGGGGACGGGCCTCTGGGTCGGTCCCCTTCGGTGCGGGCCGGGCTGGTCAGGGGCGGGGTGTGCCCAGCAGGGCGGCGAAGGCCTGGGGGGTGGCGTCGAAGCCTTGGCTGAGGGGACGGTACGCCCAGCCGTCGGTGCCGTCCCGGGTGAACTCCACGACCGTCGCCGACAGGGCGTCCGGCACGTCCGCGAAGTCGTGGACCAGCAGGTCCGTGTAGCCCTCGCGGACCCGGATGCCCGTGTTCGCTATGTCGCCGAAGGCCAGTCGTCCGCCCGCCTGCTGTATCGCGACGCCCACCACCACGCGCGCGTACCGCGGTGCCAGCCGGTCGAGTTCCAGGGTCATGGCCTCGTCGTAGCCGAATCCCTGCCCCGTGCGGCTGTCGCGGTGGAGCGTGATCGTGCCGTCGGGGGAGCGGCTGCCGAAGTGCACCAGATGGGCCGGCGCTCCGTGCGGGTCGTCCGACGTGAAGACGCCGGCGACGATGTCGAGGTCGTGGGCAGGCGCGCCGATCGGGGCGGGGTCCCACCTGAGCGTCACCTCGACGCGTCCCACTCCCTTGTTGAGTCCGCTCATGGTGCTTCCCCTCTCCGCGTACGCCCCCGCGCACGCCTCGCTCCGTACCGCCGACCCGCTCGAAAGCCCGTGGTCGTGGTCGGTTGCCCATGGTGTCATGTGGCTACGACAGAGGACCCGAGGGTGGAGGGGGAGAGCGGTTTGTGGAGCGGTGACGAGCTGGATCTCGACGCATATCTGGCTCGAATCGGATGGCAGGCGGGGAGGGGAGGTGAACTCGCTCCTGATCTGGGGACGTTGACGGGCCTTCATCGGGCGCATGTGCGGGCCGTGCCGTTCGAGAATCTCGACGTCGCTCTCGGGAAGCCGGTTCCCCTGGACCTGAAGAGTCTTCAGGACAAGCTCGTCGGACGGCGCCGGGGAGGGTACTGCTACGAGCAGAACTCCCTGTTCGCCGCGGTGCTCGAGCGGATCGGCTTCACGGTCGCGGGGCGGGGCGCCCGCAACCGTTCGCGGGGCGCGATGCTGCCGCCCGTCACGCACGCCCTGCTCGTGGTGACGATCGACGGCGAACAGTGGCTCTGTGACGTCGGGTTCGGCTGGCAGGGGCCGCTGGAACCGGTACCTCTGAGGAACGGGGGCAGGGTCGAGCAGAGCGGCTGGACGTTCGGGATCAAGGCCGAGGGCGAGGGCATCCACGTACTCCGCTCCCTGCGGCCGCAGGGCTGGACCGACCTGTACGCCTTCGCTCCGCAAACCCTCTACCCCGGTGACTTCACCGTGATGAACCACTACAGCTCCAGCCATCCGCAGTCGCGCTTCCTCGGTCAGGTCGTGGCCCAGCGGCCCGGCGAGGAGGCACGCAGGGCGCTGGTCCGCGAGACGCTCTCGGTGGTGCGGCCGGACGGCACCGTCGAGGAACGCGTGGTCGGCGCCCGGGAGTTGATCGCGACGCTTCGATCCGAATTCGGTATCGAACTGGACGAAGAGGAGCGCACGGGCCTGGAGCGAATGCACCCGGCGGGAGTCTGACGGGGTCCTCGAGGGTCTGCCGGGGCGCTCGTCGGCCCCGTACGATGGCGCGGTGCTGGTCAAGTGGATTCGCTGCACCGTGATGGACCGTCGAGGGTTCGAGCGGGGGCAGCGGAAATGGGCGGGGCTGCTCGGTGAGCCGGGATTCCGGGGCCAGGGCGGCGGGTGGAGCCGGGCTCGGCCGGACGTCGCCCATGTCTTCGCGTTCTGGGAGAGCCGGGCCTTCTACGACTCGTTCATGGCGCGCTCGCACGATCGGCTGGCTGCCGCGCAGGCGGGCACCTTCAAGGACGCCCAGGCCAAGCTGTTCGACCACCGCTTCGACGTGAAGATGGGCTTCGAGCCGCGGTTCTCCGACGCCGATGTGGCGCGGGTGGCGCACTGCCGCGTCCACGAGGACCGCGCCGAGCACTTCGCGCTCATGCAGGAGAAGGTGTGGAACCCGGCGATGGCGGGGTCTCCCGGCATGCTCCGGGGCATGTTCGGGGAGGCGCCCGGCAGCGAGTTCCTGGTGCTGTCGATGTGGCATTCGGCGGCGGAGCACGGGAAGTACCGGGTGGAGCGCATCGAGCGGCTCGGGCTGCGGGCCAGGACCGCGGCCGACGTGGCGGCGCTGACCGGAGACGTGGTGCAGCTCGAGCCGACCTGGACGGTGTGAAGACCCGAGCCGGTACGAACACGCCGGCGCCCGCCCGCGTGGTCCGGATGGACTCCGGACACCACCTCGGCTGAGCCGGTCCGGGACCGGCGATCTAGGGTCGGGGTATGGCACGACCGCGGCGCATCGTTCTCGTACGGCACGGAGAGTCCGAGGGCAATGTCGATGACACGGTGTACGAACGTGAGCCCGACCACGCGCTGCGGCTCACCGCGACCGGGTTGCGGCAGGCCGAGGAGACGGGGGAGCGGCTTCGGGAGCTCTTCGGGGAGGAGTCGGTCAGCGTCTACGTCTCGCCGTACCGCCGCACCCATGAGACCCTCCGCGCCTTCCGGCTGCCACCGGGACAGGTGCGGGTGCGGGAGGAGCCGCGCCTCCGGGAGCAGGACTGGGGCAACTGGCAGGAGCGGGAGGACGTACGCCTGCAGAAGGCCTACCGGGACGCGTACGGGCACTTCTTCTACCGCTTCGCCCAGGGTGAGTCGGGGGCGGACGTCTACGACCGCGTCGGGGCGTTCCTGGAGAGCCTGTACCGCAGCTTCGAGGCGCCCGACCATCCGCCCAACGTCCTGCTCGTCACCCATGGGCTGACCATGCGCCTGTTCTGCATGCGCTGGTTCCACTGGACGGTGGCGGACTTCGAGTCGCTCTCCAACCCCGGCAACGCCGAGACCCGCGTGCTCCTGCTCGGTGAGGACGGCAGATACCGACTTGACCGGCCGTTCGAGCGCTGGCGTACCCCGGAACCGTACGGCCGTACCGGATAGAGTGGCAGACCGATGACCGCTGACTCCTCACTCGACCGGCGCTTCGACCGCGCCCTGGCCAGCCTGCGCGGGCTGTCCGTGGGAGACGCCCTGGGCTCCCAGTTCTTCGTACCCGCCCACTATCCCCTGCTGAAGCGGCGCGAACTGCCCGACGGCCCCTGGCAGTGGACCGACGACACCGAGATGGCCTGCTCCGTCCTGGCCGTCCTCGCCCGCCACGAGCGGATCGACCAGGACGCCCTGGCGATGTCCTTCGCTCAGCACCACGACTTCGACCGCGGCTACGGCCCGGCCGTCAACCGGATGCTCCGGCTCATCCGGGAAGGCGGCGACTGGCGGGAGCTGGCCGCCGCGCTCTTCCAGGGACAGGGGTCCTGGGGCAATGGCGCCGCGATGCGGATCGCCCCGCTCGGAGCCTGGTACGCGGACGACCCGGAGCAGGCGACGCACCAGGCGGAGATCTCCGCCTACACGACCCACCAGCACCGCGAGGCCGTGGTCGGCGCCATGGCCGTGGCCGCCGCTGCCGCGCTGGCCGCCGACCCCGCCGGGCCGCCCACCCCCGAGAAGCTGCTCGACGGCGTCATCGCCCTCGTACCGCGCAGCGCGGTCGGGGCGGGGTTGCGCCGGGCCCGCGACATGCTCGACTACGGCGACGCGGGCACGGTCGCCGCGGTGCTCGGCAGCGGGCGCAGGACGAGCGCGCACGACACGGTTCCGTTCGCCCTCTGGTCGGCGGCCCGGGGCCTCGGCGATTTCGAGCGGGTGTTCTGGACGACCGCGCAGGTCGGTGGCGACGTCGACACGACCTGCGCCATCGCGGGGGGTGTGGTGGCCGCCGCGGCGGACGGTACGCCGCCGGCGGACTGGCTGCGACAGACCGAGGCCCTGCCGGAGTGGGTCCCGGGCGCGGTGGCCTGAAGCGGCGCGGTGACCTGAAGTGGCGCGGTGACCTGAAGTGACGCGGTGACCTGAAGCCGACTCGCTTTGGGCGGCACGATGCGCGCCCTGAAGCGGCACGATGCCCCCTGACCCCTCTGCGGGAAGCCCAGGGGGCATCGCGGTGTCCTCAGGCCACCGGCCCGGCTGCCTCCGCGCGGCCGCTGAGGGCCTCCAGGTCGCTCTTGCGGACCCGGATCACCAGGACCGCCGTGAGCAGCGCGATCAGCACCATCGCGACGGCCGCCGTGAACGCCGACGCGATGCCCGAGGTCAGCACCTCGTGGCCCCAGGGCGCTGGCAGTTCCTTCGTCCTCAGGGCCTCGGCCTGCTGCTCGGGCGTCGCGGCCTTGAGGAAGCCGGGCATCTGCTTCTCGCCCTCCTCGCGGCTGGCGGTGCCGAAGACCGTGACCAGGATGGACAGGCCGAGCGAGCCGCCGACCTGCTGGGTCGCGTTGAGCAGGCCCGACGCGGCGCCCGCCTCGTGCTGGGCCACTCCGGAGACGGCGGTGAGCGTGAGCGTCACGAAGTTGAGGCCCATGCCGAAGCCGAACAGGACCATCGGGCCGAGGACCCCGCTCGCGTAACTGCTGTCCGGGCTGATGAACGTCAGCCAGAAGAGACCGGCACCGGTGATCGCCGAACCGCTCACCATGAACGGCTTGGGCCCGAGGGTGGGCAGCAGTCGCTGGGCGAGCCCGGCGCCGGTCACGATCGCGACCGTCACCGGCAGGAAGGCGAGACCGGACTGGATCGGGCTGTACCCGAGGACGCCCTGGACCCACAGCACGATGAAGAAGAACATGCCGAACATGGCGGCTGCCAGGCTGAGCATGATGACGTACGTGCCCGACCGGTTGCGGTCCGCGAACATCCGGAGCGGGGTGATCGGCTCCTTGGCGCGCGACTCCACGACCGCGAAGGCCACGAGCAGGATCACCGCGGAGACGAAGGAACCGATGGTGAGCTCGTCCTTCCAGCCCTTCTCCGAGGCCCGGATGAACCCGTAGACCAGCGCGGCCATGCCGAGTGTCGAGGTCGCGGCGCCCGCGATGTCGAACCGGCCGGGGTGACGCTCGGACTCGGCGATGTAGCGCGGGGCGAGGAAGGCGATCAGCAGGCCGATCGGCACGTTGACGAAGAGGACCCACCGCCAGTCCAGCCACTCCGTGAGCATGCCGCCGGCGAGCAGACCGATCGCGCCGCCACCGGCGGAGACGGCGGCGAACACCCCGAACGCCCGGTTGCGCTCGGGACCTTCGGGGAACGTCGTGGTGATCAGGGCGAGCGAGGTGGGCGAGGCGATGGCGCCGCCCACCCCCTGCAGGGCCCGTGCGGCCAGCAGATGCCAGGGCTCCTGGGCGAAGCCTCCGAGCAGCGAGGCGAAGGTGAAGAGGAGGATGCCGGCCATGAAGACCCGGCGGCGCCCCAGGATGTCCCCGGCTCGTCCGCCGAGGAGCAGCAGTCCGCCGAAGGTGAGCGTGTAGGCGCTGAGCACCCACGACAGGTCGGTGGTCGAGAAGGAGAGCGCGTCCTGGATGTGCGGCAGCGCGATGTTCACGATGGTGGCGTCGAGGACGACCATCAGCTGGCAGGCGGCGATGACGGTCAAGGCGATACCCGGCCGACCTCCGGCGCGAGCGGGTCCGTCCTTGGTCTGTGTGTCCACCGGAGAAGTTGTCACTATGGATCCCCCACGGAAGAATTAGTGAACGCACCCGTTCACTGTCCATCACGGTAGTGATTCCCCCTCAGTGAACGCAACCGTTCACTGGGCGCTGCCGACGACGGACTTCGCCTCAACGGAGAGATCCTGATGGTTACTTCACGCTCCACGGCCGCCGCTCGGCCGGAAGGGGCGTCCCTGCGCCGCCGCGGTCCCGTGCTCGAGAAGGCCATCCTGGAGGCCACGCTCGACCAGCTGGGCAGCGTCGGCTGGAACGGTCTGACGATGGAGGGCGTCGCCGTCGGCGCGCAGACGGGTAAAGCCGCGGTGTACCGGCGCTGGCCGTCGAAGGAGGACCTCGTCGCGGACGCGCTCCAGGCCGGACTGCCGGCGCTCGACGAGGCGCCGGACCTCGGAAAGGTGCGCGAGGACCTGTACGAGCTGTGCCGCCGGGTCCGGGACGTCATGTACTCCAAACCCGGCTTCGCGCTGCGCGCAGTGCTTCACGAATGCGATGCAGAGTCCGCCGAGAGGTTCCATGACCTGATCGTCACGGGAGTCGTCGAACCCTCGGCCCGACTCTTCAGCGAGGTGCTACAGCGCGGAATCGCAAGGGGAGAGGTGCGCGCGGACGCGAACGACGACCTGGTTCTCGACGTCATCCCGGCCATGTTGATGTACCGCTCCAAAGTGTGCGCAAGCGAATGGCCAGATGTCGAGATCGCCGATCTGATCGACCGGATCATGTTGCCGCTGCTGCGGGTGTGACGCGGACGGGCCGCCTCCGAAAGGCGGCCCACCGAGGCCCCGTGCCCTGGCGCGCACGCCCCTCGGGCCCCCTCGGGGAATCCGGGTATCGCGTGAGGCACCGAGCGGCGTAACCTGTCAGGCGCCATGCCCTACGAACCACCCACCCACACCGTCGAGCGGTCGCTCCGAGCCACCACCGGCGCCAGGATCGTCGCCGGAGTGGACGAGGTCGGACGCGGCGCCTGGGCCGGCCCCGTCACGGTGTGCGCGGCCGTCACCGGTCTGCGCCGGGCGCCCGAAGGGCTCACCGACTCCAAGCTGCTCACCCTCAAGCGCCGTACCGCGCTCGCCGTGGAACTGGAAGGCTGGGTCACGGCGTACGCGCTCGGCGACGCCACGCCGCAGGAGATCGACGAGCTCGGCATGACCGCGGCCCTGCGACTGGCCGCGGTCCGGGCCCTCGAAGGACTCCCCGAACGGCCCGACGCGGTGATCCTCGACGGCAAGCACGACTACCTCGGCAGCCCCTGGCAGGTCCGTACGGTGATCAAGGGCGACCAGTCCTGCATCGCCGTGGCCGCCGCCTCCGTGATCGCCAAGGTCCGGCGGGACGCCGTCATGGCCGAGCTGGCCGCAGGGTCGGAGGAGTACGCGGCGTACGCCTTCGGGGCCAACGCGGGCTACCCTTCGCCGGTCCACAAAGCGGCGCTCGAAGAGCTGGGGCCCACCCCTCACCACCGTCTCTCCTGGTCGTACATGGACGCCATGCCCAGGTGGCGCCACCTCAAAAAGGTCCGCCTCTCCGCCGAGGCGGTCGCGCTGGAAAGCGGGGGCCAACTCGGCTTCGACTTCTGATCTTCCGGTCGCGGGACCCTGCCGAAGGGCCTCCCGTGCGACCGGGGTGCACATGCGTGCCCACCCGCCGGTGCCTCCCGCAGCGGCGTTTGATAGACATCCACTCATGCCTCTCATCCCCGAGGAGCCTCAGATTCACGAGAGCGCCCAGGGTCCCCGCGCCACCGCGGCCACCGGCCGCCCCGCGTCGACCCCCCGTCCCGTACCCGGCCCGCGTTCCGCGGCCACTCCGCGGCCCGGACGCCCCGTCCCCGGTCCCAGGCCCGCGCCGCCGGCCCCGCGCCCGGCCCCCGTCGCCGGCCCGGCCCCGGCGAACGCCCCGACTCCGGCGAACACCCCGGAGAATCGTTCCGACCAGCGGTCCGCGCCGCAGCTCCAGCTGATCCCGGCCCCCGTCGTCGGCGCGCTCGACGCCGCCGAAGAGGCCCTGGACATGCTCCTGGAGAGCGGCCGGGCGCCCGGCGAGATCCTCGTCCTCACCACCGGCGAGCCGCACCCGTGGACCACGCACGAGCTGTCCTTCGGCGAGGCGTCCTACTGGGCGCAGCAGGAGGCCGGGGACGACGTGTTCTTCGCACCCGCCGCCGCCGTCGAGCGGGCGGCCTCCCGACCCGTGGTGATCGTGGCCGTCAACGGCGGAGACGACGAGGCGACCGCCAAGGCCCTGCCGTCGGCGATGGCCCGCGCCGGCGCGCTGCTCATCGTCTGCGGCGACCAGCAGCGCGTCACGACGCTCCTCGGAGCGGGCGCCGGCGTCTGACCGACTGCGCCCGCCTGCCGTCCCTCCGCCGGACCGAGCCCGGCTCGGCGGAGGAGCGGGGTCGTCCGCGCGATCAGCGCGCGGCGGCGCGGCGCAGCGGTTCCGCCGAGCCGCTCGCGGGTCTCGGCGTGAGCCGACCGAGCTCGGCCGGCCCGTCGCCGAGCGGCAGCGGGAGCGAGTCGGAGCTGGGGCGACGCCCGCCCCGGCCCTCGCCGAGCACCTGCCAGCCCCCACGGGTCAGCGTGATGTACGCGCCGCAGCGGAGACCGTGCAGGGTGCAGGCGTCCCGCAGGCCCCACATCCACGCACCGTCCTCCTCCGTCCAGCGCTCGTCGCCCTCACGGCAGTACAGCAGGACAGCGGTCCGCACCGGTGTGCGCCTGCGGAGGTCGTGCGGAATGACCCGCCGCAGATGCGCGAGCAGCGCGTTGCGGAACTCCCAGCCGTCCGCAGGGACCGGCCGCCGCACGAACGAGGCGCTGGCGGCGAGGCGGTCCTCGTGGTCCAGGACCGCCAGAACCGCCGTCGAGGGCGTGGGCGTGTGGCGCGAGTGCAGTCCGCTGACGACCTCACGCGGATTGCGCAGCAGCGGGACCCCCGCCGCGGACCACTCGGCCGGTTCGAGTATCCGAGCGAGGCGGCTGGCGGACACGGACGACGATCTGAGCGAGGCGGCTGTGGACGGAGCGAATCCGAGGGTCACGGTCCTCCCTTCGGATACGCGCCCGCGAGGCGGGCAAGGTCGGGCGAGGGCGCACCACAGCACAGTCCTTCCGGACCGCTGACGGGCCGTGCGGGGCGGTTTCCCAATTCTTGCGGGCCCGTGCGCGAGCGGCAACGAGCAATTGGGACCGCTGACGGGAATGCGTTGGTATGCCACTCATATCCCTGCCCAGTTGCCCATTGTTCACTCCCCGTTTCCCCTCCTGTTTCACCTCCGGACGGGGAGCACCAGCGGAAACGTCCCTTCCGCTCCGGTCGCCGGGGGCGACGCCCGGCGACGGCTCGCCGCGAGGACGGTGGTACGCCGGGTGGATTCGCCGATTGTCAGTGCCATCGGGTTGCATGGGGGTATGGACAACCTGGAGCTCCGTGCGGAAGCCGATGCCATCCTCGCTGAACTCGTCGGCGCCCCGGCGGGCTCGGCGCGGCTGCGGGAGGACCAGTGGCAGGCGGTGGCCGCCCTGGTGGAGGAGCGACGGCGTGCGCTGGTGGTGCAGCGTACCGGCTGGGGAAAGTCTGCGGTCTACTTCGTCGCCACCGCTCTGCTGCGCCGTCGTGGCTCCGGGCCGACGGTGATCATCTCGCCGCTCCTCGCGCTGATGCGCAACCAGGTCGAGGCGGCGGAGCGGGCCGGCATCCGGGCGCGCACCATCAACTCGGCCAACCCCGAGGAGTGGGACACGATCTACGAGGAGGTCGAGCGCGGCGCGAGCGACGTCCTCCTCGTCAGTCCGGAGCGGCTCAACTCGGTGGACTTCCGCGAGCAGGTGCTTCCCAAGCTCGCGGTCACGACCGGTCTCCTCGTCGTGGACGAGGCGCACTGCATCTCCGACTGGGGACACGACTTCCGCCCCGACTACCGCCGCCTGCGAGCCATGCTCGCCGAGCTCGCGCCCGGCGTGCCGGTCCTCGCCACCACCGCGACCGCCAACGCGCGCGTCACCGCGGACGTGGCCGAGCAACTGGGCACCGGCGCGGGCGAGGCCCTGGTGCTGCGCGGCTCCCTGGAGCGGGAGAGCCTCCGGCTTGGCGTGGTCCAGCTGCCGGACGCGGCGCACCGCCTGGCCTGGCTCGCCGAGCACCTCGACGAGCTCCAGGGCTCCGGAATCATCTACGCCCTGACCGTCGCCGCGGCCGAGGAGGCCACCGCCTTCCTGCGGCAGCGCGGCTTCAACGTGGCCTCGTACACGGGCCGTACGGAGAACGCCGACCGGCTGCAGGCCGAGGTCGACCTGCAGCAGAACCGGGTCAAGGCACTGGTCGCGACCTCCGCGCTGGGCATGGGGTTCGACAAGCCGGACCTCGGCTTCGTGATCCATCTCGGCTCCCCGTCCTCGCCGATCGCCTACTACCAGCAGGTGGGCCGCGCCGGCCGCGGGGTCGAGCACGCCGATGTCCTGCTGCTGCCCGGGAAGGAGGACGAGGCCATCTGGCGGTACTTCGCCGACACCGCCTTCCCGCCCGAGGTGCAGGTCCGCCAGACCCTCACCGCCCTCGCCGACGCGGGGCGGCCGCTGTCCGTGCCCGCCCTCGAGGCCGCGGTGGACCTCCGCCGCACCCGCCTGGAGACCATGCTCAAGGTCCTCGACGTGGACGGGGCGGTGAAGCGGGTCAAGGGCGGCTGGACGTCGACCGGCGCGCCGTGGGCGTACGACTCCGAGCGCTACGCCTGGGTGGCCCGGCAGCGGGCCGCCGAGCAGCAGGCGATGCGCGACTACGTGAGCACGACCCGGTGCCGGATGGAGTTCCTGCGGCAGCAGCTGGACGACGAGGGCGCGACCCCGTGCGGTCGCTGCGACAACTGCGCGGGTGCCTGGGCCGACACCTCCGTGTCGGCGGAGACGCTGACGGGGGCGGCGAAGGAACTGGACCGCCCCGGTGTGGAGGTCGAGCCGCGCCGCATGTGGCCGACGGGGATGCCCGCCCTGGGCATCGACCTCAAGGGGCGTATCCCGGCCGGCGAGCAGTGCTCCACCGGGCGCGCTCTGGGGCGGCTCTCGGACATCGGCTGGGGCAACCGGCTGCGCCCCCTCCTCGCGGACAACGCACCCGACGGGCCGGTCCCCGACGACGTGCTGAAGGCCGCGGTGGCCGTCCTCGCGGACTGGGCCCGCTCACCGGGCGGCTGGGCGCGGGACACCGCGGACGCCTCCGCCCGGCCGGTGGGGATCGTCGCCGTACCGTCCCTGTCCCGCCCGCAGCTGGTCGGCTCCCTCGCCCAGGGAATCGCGAGCATCGGGCGTCTGCCGTACCTGGGGACCCTGACCTACACCGGGCCGGACGGGGCTCACGCGGCACGTCGCAGCAACTCCGCACAACGCCTCAGAGCACTGTCCGGTGCCTTCACCGTCTCCGAGGAGCTGGCCGCCGCCCTGGCCGAGTCCTCAGGTCCGGTGCTGCTCGTGGACGACTGCACCGACTCCGGCTGGACCCTCGCGGTCGCTGCCCGTCTGCTCCGCAGGGCGGGCAGCGGCCCGGTTCTTCCGCTGGTCCTCGCGGCGGCGGGCTGAGCGTCCGGGGCGTGCCTTCGCGTTCGGGTCCGCCGGGCGCCGCCGGACCGCCGGAAGCACAGCCGCGCATGCGGCACGCCCGGCCGGGGAGACCAGGCCGGGCGCGCAGCGGACCACGGGGACGTCAGCCCCGTGCCTGGAACGTCACCGCGCTCACGTCCCAGAGGAACTCGCCGCCGAGCGGGTTCTCCGGCCGTTAGGCGCGGAAGTTCCGGACGAGGAACTCCACCATCCCGCAGTCGTAGCGGCTCCACAGCGAGCCGTTGCGCTGGTAGACCACGACCGGCCACGTGGCGGGATCGTCGTCCGACGCGTCCCAGCACAGCATGTCGGCGGCGGCGTCGACGCCCCAGGTGATCAGGACCGGAGAAGTGCCCTCCAGTTCGGGTGTCTTCTCCTCCGTCTCCCAGTCGGCCTCGGCGTTCGCCGTCTCGATCACCATGCCGTCCCGCGGTGCCTGATCCAGCGGCACCTCGGGCTCCGGCCTGCCGAACGACAGGTAGTTCTGCAGCGCTCCGGCGCCGTAGACCTCCATGTAGCGCTGGTAACCGAGGGGGAACGGCTGCCCCACGTCGCGGCGAGGGCGGTCCAGTCGACCGTCGCGCCCCCGTCCTTCGGCGGCGGCATGAGCCGTCGCAGGGCGACCAGGCCGGTCGGCTCACTCATCGGTACCTCGCTCCGTTTCCGTTCGGTGGTCGTCGGCCCGCGTCATGGGTTGGCGAAGCCGCCGGAGCCGGCGGGTGTGACCCTCGCGTCGATGTCCTTCACACGATGTCCCCGACCGCTACGCCGTCGGGACGGTCGAGATTTCGGCCTGCACGCGCCCGTCGGACAGCTGTCACTACCGGGTATTCGGCGTACGACGGGACGTCAGTTCCACGACGCGCTCCGTTTCCCGGCCGCCTTGCCTCGTGGCAGTTCCTCCCGACTCGGCAGCATCGGAGCCCCGCCGGTCGACGGCGGCTCCGGCCTGTCCGACCGGCTCTCGTCCTCCGAGAGCCATCCGGTAAAGGAATCGAAGAAAGAATGGTTCCGACGACAGCCGAAACCACGAGGCAGGCTATGGCCCGCCCGTATCTCGCTTTCACGTCATTCCCTCCTCCGGCACCCTTCCGCGTTGCGCGGAAACGTGCGCCGACGCGGCGGCGTGGGGTGCTCCGTGGCCGGTCGCGGTGGACCTGACCTAGACCGGAGTGCCTCAAGGCGCGCGGAACCAGGCCACTTCCGGACAGGGAAGCGGCCTTGCCAGAGGTGCTCCGGTCGTCGCGGAGGGATTCTTCACCACGGAATTGATACACCGTCAACTGGTGGCCCGGTCAGGGCATTTCGCTGACAGCTCCCCGATGATTGAGGACGCCTTGTCCGACTTTTCCGTGTCCTGGCGTCCGTCTCGTCGAATGGTGTATAACCCAGGCCCCTTCACCTGCGACAGAGAGCGCCGCCATGCCGATGACCGAACAGCCGGCGGAACCGGATGAGACCGAAATTCCGGACACCGCAGGGGATTCCCCGGCCGTGAAGGAGCGCCGCATCGACCGCAGCGGCGTCGCCGTCGCCGCGGCTCTGCTGCTCGCGTGCGGCGCGTTCGTCGCCTACGGCGTCCTCGGCAGCGGGCACAAGAACACCGGCGAGGGCGCGACGGCGACGCCCACCGCCGTGGAGACCCACGACGTGACCTACGAGGTGCTCGGCGAGGGCACGGCCGACATCTCCTACCGGGGGGCCGACGGCGACAAGGCAGACGTCGCCACGCAGGTCGGCCTGCCGTGGCGGAAGACGGTGAGTGTCCCGCTCGGGGCTTCCCCCATCGTCAACGTCACCCTCGGCGAGAAGGGCGGTACGGCCAGCTGCACCCTGGCCGTCCGCGGCAAGCACGTCCAACGGGCCACCGCCACCGGCGCCTTCGGGCGAGCCACGTGCAGCGGTGAACTCGCCGCCCCCGCCCCGTCCGCAGCCGCTGAAGGGGCCCAGCGGGCCGACTGAGGATCGAGGCCGCTGATCCCGGGCGGATCACCACATGCTGGCGGAGCGCCGCACTCTACGGCCCGATGCGGGGCGGCGTGCGAGCGAGTCGCCGAACCTGTGGACAACTCGGCGGGTCGGAGATGTCCCGTTCCGGGAGTTATCCACAGGGGTTTCGGATTGAGGGAGATCACGAGACCGTCCTGACCATGAACGCGAATCACCACGAAACCAGCGGACCCTCCCGTAGCCAGCAGATCACCCTGCGCGGCCCGGCGGAACTGGCCGACGCCCTCCCGTTCATGCTGGGCTTCCACCCCACCGACTCCGTCGTCCTGGTCGCCCTCCACGGCGAGCGCGGCCGCTTCGGAGGCCGGGTCAGGCTCGGCATTCCCCGCTCGCCGGGCGAATGGGCGTCCACCGCCGACCACCTCGCCGAATGCCTCGTCGAGGGAGGCGCCAGGAACGGCACGCGGCCGGACGGGATCGTCGTCTTCCTCTGCCAGGACCCCGAGGCGGGCGAAACGGGCCGCAGGGTCATGGAACGGCTGCGGCCCTTCGCCCAGCGGCTTCGTACCGCCTGCGGAGCCCTCGACATCCCCGTCTACGAGGCCCTGTGCCTCTCCGACGGGCTCTACTTCTCCTACTGCTGCCCCGATGCCCGCTGCTGCCCGCCCGACGGCACGCCGCTCGCCCTCAGCGGTACGTCGGTCATGGCGGCGACCGCGGCGTACGCGGGAGTCCAGGTGCGGGGCTCACTGCGGGACATGGAAGGCAGGTTCAAGCCGTCCGGTGGCCCCGACGAGGAACGGCAGCGCGCCGCACTCGACGCGACCGCAGCCCAGATCGTCCCCCGGATCCTCGAAGACGCCGAAGGCAAGGAGCGGAAGGAGGTGCGGGAGACGACTCTGCACCTCGCCCGCGAGGTGCTCCGCCGGTTCGCCGACCCGGAGCGGCCGAGTCGGAAGAACGCGCGGGGCCCGGCGAACGCCGGACGGACCGTCGCGGGGACGGCCGCAGGCGACGCGGCCGACGACGCCCTGGTCGACACCGACGAGGCTGCCGCGCTGATCCTCGGTCTTCAGGACCGGGTCACCCGGGACCGCGCAGCCGAATGGATGGAGGGATGGGAGGGTACCGCGGCCCTGCGGCTCTGGCGCGTCCTCGCCCGGCGCTGCGTCACCCCCTACCAGGAGCATGCCGCCGCACCCCTCACCCTCGCCGGCTGGACGGCCTGGTCCACCGGCGACGAGCCGACCGCCCGGGTCGCCCTCGGGCTCGCCCTCGACGCCGACCCCGAGTACGTCTTCGCCCGACTGCTCCACCAGGCCTGCAACGAAGGACTCGACCCCGAGTCGCTCCGATCCTGCCTGAGGACGGAGCGGGACGGCCGGACCGCCTCCGAACAGGCCGCCACCTCCGCGACCCGCCGGGTCCGCATGCGCACCGCCCGCCCGCAGAGCACCCGGCAGACCCTCCGGAAGCCCGGCCGCCGGACCCGCGGCGGGGCCGGCCGGCCGGCGGCCGGGGTGCGGCCCGGCGGGCCCGCGGCGGCCAAGCCGGGGAGCAAGACCCCGCGGCCCGGCGGACAGCGCGGCACGAGGAGTGGCCGATGACGACCGTGACCCGGCCGCCCGCAGTCGCGTTCAGCTCTCTGGCGGAGTGGTCAGAGCCGTCCCGCCGACACATCGCCGGCCGCCCGGTTCGCACAGAGAGCACCCCGTACCCACCATGGCCCTCAGCCCCGTCCCGGCCCCCGGCCGGCCCACCGGACATCCGCTCGGTCCCTCCTCCGGGCGCGCGGCAAGCACCGGCGTCGCCGGCACCGCGGTCGCGCCGCTGCGCGGGGCCCGCCCCGCGGAGCTCCCCTCGGTGCACGGTGCGCTCCTCTGTGTGGCCCTGCCCGCACTCGCCGTCTGCGCCGAGCACGGCCAGCTCACCGGCGAGGAACCCGAGGGCGTGTACGCGGCGGGGCGGCGCCTCCTGTCCCGCTGTGTCCTCCGGGTCGCGGGGCGCGAACCCGTCGCCCTCCAGGGCCGCATGGCGGCCGCCGACCGCGCGGTGTTCCTCGGTGCCCTCCGCGTCCCGGGAGACTCGGGACCCGATCCCGGCCTCACCGTCGAACGCACGCGGAGTGCCGACGGAGCCGAGCGGATCACCCTGCGCAGCGCCGCCGCCCGCCCTCTCCGGCTCCCCGTGGAAATCGCTCTGGGCACGGATCTCGCGGACCTGGGCGCGGTGGCGTCCGGCCGGGCAGGACCCGAGATCACCGCGAGCGTCCACGGCACCGGCCTGCGCTGGACCGGCGACGGGCGATCCGTCGCCGTCACGGCCGACCCGCCCCCCACGGACTCCCTCGCGGCGGCCGGAGTACTGCGCTGGGAGGCGGAGCTCGCGCCCGGAGGCACGTTCACGGTCCGGCTCCGGGTCCACGACGACCCGGCCGCCCGTCCCGCCGCCGCCGGCGCGGGCACCGGACGCCCCGGCGGCCATCTCCTCGCCGACGCCCACGCCGAGGGCGACGACCCGCGCCCGGGCGAGCTGCTCCGTACGTCCGTCGAGGACCTCCGGGCCCTGCTCCAACGAGACCCGGCGCACCCGGCCGACGTACACCTCGCGGCAGGCGTCCCCTGGCGCTGTGGACCGGTCACCGCCGAGGCGCTCTGGGCGGCGCGCATGGTCCTTCCCCTCGGCAGCCGGCTCGCCGTCACCACCCTGCGCGCCCTCGGCCGTACCCAACTCTCCGGGGCGGGAACCGAGTCCGGACGCATCCCGGGGCCCCTCAGGGACGCGGGCCCGCACCTCCCGCCCCGCTGCACAGGCATCGAGGCCACCCTCGCCTTTCCGGTCGTGCTCGCCGAGGCCCGCCGGTGGGGACTGCCTCCGGCGGACCTGGAGGAACTGCTCCCCGTGGCGGAACGCAGCCTCGGCTGGCTCCGCCGGGCGGCCGGAGCGAACGGGAACGGCCTCGTGCCGGACCCGGGGCCCGCCGGACCCTGGCGGGCCGAGACACAGGCGCACGCGCACCGCGCGGCGCTGCTCGGAGCGGATCTGCTCGACGCCTGCGGGCGGCCCGGGGGAGACGCGCTGCGGGACACCGCACGGACACTGCGCGAGCGCTTCCGGCGGGAGTTCTGGCTCGACGACCGTGCGGGGGGCCGCCCCGCCGTCGGCCGTGGACAGGACGGAAGGACCTGGCCCCACGTCGGCGGCTGGGCCGCGCACCTGCTCGACACCGGGCTGCTGGGAGGGGGTCGTTACGCGCAGGGCCTGCTGGACGGGGCGGAGACCGAACAGGTGGCGAGGCTCCTCGGGACCCCGGCCCTCGACTCCGGCTGGGGGCTGCGCGGCCTCGGCACCAAGGAGCCGGGGCACAACCCGTTCGGCCACCGGGCGGGCGCGGTGCGGGTGCACGAGACGGCGGTCGCCGTGGCCGGACTCTCGGCCGCGGGGCACGAGAAGGAGGCCGCCGCGCTGCTGCGCGGACTGCTCGACGCGGCGGAGGCCTTCGGTCACCGGCTGCCCGAGATGTACGCGGGGGAACAGCGCACGGCGGGCGGTCGCCCGGTACCGCACCCGGCCGCGTGCCGGCCGGCGGCCGTCGCCGCCGCCGGAGCCGTGCACGCGCTGCTCGCCCTCGCCGGCATCCGGCCCGACGCACCGGGCCGCTCCGTGTCGGCGCACCCCCTGCGGTCGGCACCGCTCGGCGCGATCCGGTTCTCGGGACTCGTGGTCGCGGGCGAGCCGTTCGCCGTGCGGGTCGGCAGGCTCGGTCTCGGTATGGTCGAGGAGGCCGCGGAAGGCCTTCAACTGGGGGTGTGACGCGGTGCCGGGCACGAACACGAGGGAAGCGTCGCGGCGACGAGGGGAAGTCGTCACGGATCCTTCCGAGGGGCGTGTTTATCGTCAGGAAGACGACTATGATCGCGGCATGCCTCCCTACGACCCGTCGGCCTTCCCGCCCTTCGCCGTCACCGTCGATCTGGTCGTGCTCACCGTGCGCAGACACGCACTCTGCACCTTGGTCGTACGGCGGGGAGAAGCGCCGTACCAGGGGCGCTGGGCGCTGCCCGGCGGCTTCGTGCGCGCGGACGAGGACCTCGGTGCCGCGGCGGCACGCGAACTGGTCGAGGAGACCGGGCTCTGTGCCCACGATCCGGCCGCCCCGTCGCCCGTACCCAGCAACGGCGCACACCTGGAGCAGCTGGCGACCTACGGCGCGCCCGACCGCGACCCGCGCATGCGGGTCGTCAGCGTCGCGCACCTCGCGCTGGCCCCGGACCTTCCGGCGCCGAGGGCCGGTGGCGACGCGAACAGCGCCCGCTGGGCCCCGGTGGAGGAACTGCTCGCCGAGGACGCGATCGCCGGGGCGGCGTCGAGCCCCGCGTCGACCGCTGGCGCCGCGTCGACGGTCGGAACCGCGGAGGAGCCCGGGGCCGGCCTGGTCGCCGGAGCGGCCGATGACGCCGACAGCGAGGAGAAGGACGGGGGGCCGGGGGCGCTCGCCTTCGACCACGCCCGGATCCTCGCCGACGGGGTGGAGCGCGCTCGCTCGAAGATCGAGTACTCCTCCCTCGCCACGGCCTTCTGCCCGCCGGAGTTCACGGTGGGAGAGCTGCGGCGCGTCTACGAGGCCGTCTGGGGCGTGACCCTGGACCCGCGCAACTTCCACCGGAAGGTGACCGGCACGCCCGGCTTCCTCGTCCCGGCCGGCGGGACCACGACCCGTCAGGGCGGGCGCCCGGCCCAGCTCTTCAGGGCAGGTGGGGCCACTCTCCTCAACCCGCCGATGCTGCGCCCCGAGGTCTGACGGGCCGCTACATCCGGCGTCCAGGGCGCCGACCCTGCGCTGAAAGTCCGAAATGTAGCGTTATCTTGCTGCGATAGCGCCGCCCTGCCGCGGAGCGGTGTCACCTACCGCGAGAGAAGCGATGCTCCAGGCAATCGGACTGACCAGCATTCCCCGCCGCGATCGCCCGCCCGCCGTGGACGATCTGACCTTCGAGGCCCGACCGGGTGCCGTGACCGCGCTCCTCGGCTCCCGCGGCTCCGGCAAGACCACCGCACTCCGGCTCATGCTCGAACTCGAACCGGGCCGTGGGATCACCTACTTCCGGGGCCGGCCGCTGCACCGCATCGCCCACCCTCCCCGTGAGGTCGGCGTGCTCCTCGGCGACATCCCCGGGCATCCCTCCCGCACGCTCCGGGGGCAGCTGCGGATGCTCTGCGCCGCCACCGGGGTTCCCGCCTCACGAGCCGAGGAACTGACGAGGGCGGTGGGCCTCGCCGGCCTGGAGCGCCGGCGGATCGGCACCCTTCCGATCGGGGCCGACCGCAGACTCGGCGTCGCGTCGGCCCTGTTGGGCGCCCCTCACACCCTGCTCCTCGACGAGCCGGGCGCAGGACTCTCCGTACCCGAGAGCGCGTGGCTGTACGAGCTCCTGCGCGCGCACGCGGCCGAAGGGGGAACCGTGCTCTACGCCACGGAGGACCCCAAGGACGCGGCCCGCAACGCGGACCGGGTCGTCACGCTCGACGGCGGCCGGCTCGTCGCCGACCAGGACGTCGCCGAATTCGCCCGCACCCGGCTGCGTCCCCGGGTCGCCGTCCGCACCCCGCAGGCCGCGAGGCTCGCCGCGGCCGTGACCCAGGAGGCCAGGGCCGCCCGCCGCCCGGTCGAGGTGGTCGCCGAGGACGGGAACCGGCTGTCCGTCTACGGGAGCGACTGCGCCGCCGTCGGCGACACGGCGTTCCGCCACGGGGTCCCGATCCACCGGCTCGCCGCCGAGACCGGCGACAGCGGGCCCGTGCCGCGCACCCCGGAGAGCGGGAAACCCGGGGAGCGCCCTTCCGGATCGGCCTCCCCCGGCACCGCGCCGCCACCTGCCGACGGCGCGCCGTCCGCCGACGGGGCGCGTGAGACCTCGGCAGGGCGGCGGGCGGGTGGTGCCCGGCGGCCCGCCCGCTCGCCCCTGCGTCCGCTGCGGTACGAGATCCATCGGCTCCTGGGGGTGCCGTCCACCCCGCTCGTCGTGGCGGCCGTGCTGGTCGGTTCCGTGACGCTCGCCCTGCTCCTTGGGCGGGGCGGCCGGGCCGCGCTGCCCGCCGTGCTGGCGGGCTGGCCCGCGCTCTCCCCGCTGCCGCCCGCGGCGCTCGGGGCGGGACTCCTCGGGGCCTTCTCCTTCGGCGAGGAGTACCGCTATCCCGCGCTCACCACCGGCCGGGGGACCGTGCCGCGCAGGCCCGGCCTGCTGCTCGCGAAGCTGGCCGTGGCCGCGGCCGTCGCCCTGCTGCTCGGAGCGGTCGTCGTCGTGATCGATCTGGAGGCCCTGCGGTTCGTGTACGGCAGCGAGTTGATCAACGTGCCGAAGAACTGGCCCACGCTCTGCGTAAGTTGGCTCGGCCTGCTCGTCGGATGCGCCTGGGCCGGGGTGCTCGGCGCCGGCGTCTTCCGGGCCGCGGCGGCCGGGGTGGCGGCGGTCCTCGCGGTGCCGGTGGCCTTCGTCCCGCTGCTGCAGAAGGTGCTGACCGGACCTTCGGTGCGTTCGGCCGCCGGACTCCCCGGGCGGCTGCGCGAGTTCGCCGGCCCGCAGTGGTCACCGGCGGTGGACCGTTGGCTGGCAGGGGGGCTGCGGGTGATCGGGCAGCCCGCGGGAGTGGCTCTCTCGCTGACGTTGACCGGGTTGCTCTGCGCCTATGTGTTCACGGGCCTTCGCCGTAAGGCCCGTTGGTGATCACTTGTGGACGACATTCTTCCGGTTCGCCGCCAACTTCCTTGAAAACCGCCCAGTATGTCCGATTAATCGTCAATTGTGTAGGGGGTGCCGATCACCCTTTCGTGTGCTTTTCACCAAAGACCTCAAGGGTCACGGAAGCAACGCCGACAAATGATGCGTGAGTACCCTTGCGCACACCATGATGACCGCCGCCCGCTCCGTCGACTCCGGCCTCGGCGCCCCGGGCGATCTCGACCGCTACCCCTACGCGGAGGCGCCCGCCGCCGGCCGCGTGGGCCCGCCCTCCTGGGAGGGGGTGGACACCGACCTGGGCCGCGTCGGTCGCCGGAGCACCGGCAACCGGGGTCGCGGTCTGCACGGGCAGCTCGTCCAGCAGCTCGGCCAGATGATCGTCTCCGGTGACCTCGGAGCCGACCGACCGCTCGTCCCCGAGGAGATCGGCCAGCGGTTCGAGGTCTCCCGCACCGTCGTTCGCGAGTCGCTGCGCGTGCTGGAGGCCAAGGGGCTGGTCAGCGCCCGCCCGAACGTCGGCACCCGCGTCAGGCCCGTCAGTGACTGGAACCTCCTCGATCCCGACATCATCGAGTGGCGCGCCTTCGGTCCGCAGCGCGACGACCAGCGCCGCGAGCTGAACGAACTGCGCTGGACGATCGAGCCCCTGGCCGCCCGCCTCGCCGCGGGGCACGGTCGAGAGGACGTCCAGCAGCGTCTCGCGGACATGGTCGAGATCATGGGGCACGCGTTCGCCCAGGGCGACGGCATCACCTTCTCGCGCGCCGACACCGAGTTCCACTCGCTCCTCATCCAGCTCGCCGGCAACCGCATGCTGGAGCACCTCTCCGGCATCGTCGCCGCAGCGCTCCAGGTGTCCGGCGGCCCCGTCACGAGCTGTGACCGGCCGAGCGAGACCTGCGTCGGTCACCACGCCCGGATCGCGGACGCGCTCGCCGCGGGGGACGCGAACGCCGCCGAGACCGCCATGCGGCAGCTGCTGACGGTCCACCCCGAGGTGGAGCGCGTCGTCCCCGCCCCGCGCGAACACTGACCCGCGGGCCGTGGGCGGGAGCGCGGAGGCGCGGACATCGCGCGCCGCCGGGTCCGAGCGGCACCCGGGGCTGGGTTCCCCGGGTGGCTCCAGGATTCCGGCGGCGCGAATGTACCCTTACGTACTCCTCTGGGCTGGTTCGTCGCACATGAGGTGTGACTCGGGCCACGAAGATTGGGCGTAACACTCCTCCGAGCCGTGCGATGACTTAAGAGGTGACCGCCGAGGAAGGAATACAGCAGCCGATGGAGGCGCTGTGCAGTTCCCCGGTCCAGCCCGCGCCGTCGGCACATTCCCCGTCGACGGTCGTCGGCTCCAGCCCGATCCAGGGCGGGGCCGGAAGCCGTTTCCATCGTTCCGAGAGGTTGTTCGTGTCGGCCAGCACATCCCGTACGCTCCCGCCGGAGATCGCCGAGTCCGAGTCTGTGATGGCGCTCATCGAGCGGGGAAAGGCTGATGGGCAGATCGCCGGCGATGACGTGCGTCGGGCCTTCGAGGCTGACCAGATTCCGCCAACCCAGTGGAAGAATGTTCTGCGCAGCCTCAATCAGATCCTCGAGGAAGAGGGTGTGACGCTGATGGTCAGTGCAGCGGAGTCGCCGAAGCGCGCCCGCAAGAGCGTCGCAGCGAAGAGCCCGGCCAAGCGCACCGCCACCAAGACCGTCACCGCCAGGACGACCGTGACGAAGAGCAGCGTCACGGCTGCCACGGCCTCCGCGGCCGAGGGCGCAGACCCGGCCGACGAGGCCGGATCCGCTGCCAAGAAGGCGGCTGCGAAGAAGACCGTCGCCAAGAAGGCGGTGGCGAAGAAGACCGTCGCCAAGAAGACGGCGGCCAAGAAGGCCACGTCCAAGAAGGACGCCGACGACCTCGCCGAGGGCGAAGAGCTGCTCGAGGACGTCGCGCCCGGCAAGGGCGAGGAAGAAGAGACCGAGGGCGAGAGCAAGGGCTTCGTCCTGTCCGACGAGGACGAGGACGACGCTCCGGCGCAGCAGGTCGCCGTCGCCGGTGCCACCGCCGACCCGGTCAAGGACTACCTGAAGCAGATCGGCAAGGTCCCCCTCCTCAACGCCGAGCAGGAGGTCGAGCTCGCCAAGCGCATCGAGGCCGGCCTGTTCGCGGAGGACAAGCTCGCGAACTCGGACAAGCTCGCGCCGAAGCTCAAGCGTGAGCTGGAGATCATCGCCGAGGACGGCCGCCGGGCCAAGAACCACCTCCTGGAGGCCAACCTCCGACTGGTGGTCTCGCTGGCCAAGCGCTACACCGGCCGCGGCATGCTCTTCCTGGACCTGATCCAGGAGGGCAACCTGGGTCTGATCCGTGCCGTCGAGAAGTTCGACTACACCAAGGGCTACAAGTTCTCCACGTACGCCACCTGGTGGATCCGTCAGGCGATCACCCGCGCCATGGCCGACCAGGCCCGCACCATCCGTATCCCGGTGCACATGGTCGAGGTCATCAACAAGCTCGCGCGTGTGCAGCGTCAGATGCTCCAGGACCTGGGCCGTGAGCCCACTCCGGAGGAGCTGGCCAAGGAACTCGACATGACCCCTGAGAAGGTCATCGAGGTCCAGAAGTACGGCCGTGAGCCGATCTCCCTCCACACCCCGCTGGGTGAGGACGGCGACAGCGAGTTCGGCGACCTGATCGAGGACTCCGAGGCGGTCGTTCCGGCCGACGCGGTGAGCTTCACGCTCCTCCAGGAGCAGCTGCACTCCGTGCTCGACACGCTCTCCGAGCGTGAGGCCGGCGTCGTCTCGATGCGCTTCGGTCTCACCGACGGCCAGCCGAAGACGCTGGACGAGATCGGCAAGGTCTACGGCGTGACCCGTGAGCGGATCCGTCAGATCGAGTCGAAGACGATGTCGAAGCTGCGTCACCCGTCGCGATCCCAGGTGCTTCGCGACTACCTCGACTGATCCGTACGAGCCGCGGAGACGTGGCGCGGAGCAGTACGCGGAAGGGCCCGGTTCCCCCAGGGGAGCCGGGCCCTCCGGCTGGGCGCGGGTGCACGGCGCGTTCGCGTGCTGGACGCTGGGTGAACCGACATCACCGGAGAGTCAGGAGGCTCCATGCGTGGTTCCCTCACCCGAGCATTGACGGGTGCTCTGGGCTTGCTCGCCGCAGCGGCGGGGCAAGCCGTCACCGCCGCTCCTGTAGCCGCCGACAGCGTCGTGGTGGGTGGCCGCCCGGCCCAGATCAGGGACGCGCCGTGGGTCGTGGCTCTGTCCAGCCGTGACCGGTTCGGGGGTACGCGCGCGGGGCAGTTCTGCGGGGGAGTGGTCGTGGCGCCGACCAAGGTGCTCACAGCGGCCCACTGCCTGGGGCGGGAGGTGCTGGGCGGCGAGCCGTGGGAGGTGCGCGACTTCGTGGTCATCGCGGGCCGCGCCGCACTGCGCGGCCAGGGAGGCCAGGAGGTGCGTATCTCGGACACCTGGGTGAACCCCGACTACGACCCGACCACCAACTCGGGCGATCTGGCGGTGCTGACGCTGGTGAGCACGCTGCCGCAGTCGTCCGTGATCGGCGTCGCCCGGGAAGGCGACGCGGCGCACGCGCCGGGCACGGAGGCGGACGTCTACGGCTGGGGTGACACGACCGGCAACGGGACCTACGCGTCCACGCTGCGGACGGCGCGCGTGCAGGTACTGCCGGACAGCACGTGCGAGCGGGCCTATCCGGGCGGGTTCGGCGCCCCCTACCGGGGCGACACGATGCTGTGCGCGGGTGACCCGCAGGGTGGCAAGGACGCGTGCCAGGGCGACAGCGGGGGACCGCTCGTGGCCAAGGGGCTTCTGGTCGGCCTGGTGTCCTGGGGCAGTGGCTGCGGGCAGGCGGAGAACCCGGGCGTCTACACCCGCGTCTCGGCGGTGCTGCCGGCCCGCTTCTGAAGCCGCATCGCGCTGCGGATACGAGTGCGGGCGGTCACCCCCCCCTTGAAACGCGGGGGTGACCGCCCGCCGTCCGGTCATTGGCCGGAACTGGGCTCGTCGTGGATGCGAAGCGTCAGTGCTCGTCGCCCACCGTGCGCGCCGGCACGTCCGTCAGCCGGTCCGTCTCATCCTGTATCTCAACGGCGATCTTCTTGAGTTCCGGCTCGAACTTACGTCCGTGGTGGGCGCAGAAGAGCAAGTCACCTCCGCTGGTCAGGACGACGCGCAGGTACGCCTGGGCGCCGCAGCGGTCGCAGCGGTCAGCGGCCGTCAGGGGGCTCGCAGGGGTCAGAACAGTAGTCACGTCGCCTCTTCTCTAGCTCGACGAGCTGTCGTACCAGGGTCAACATCCAACCAGGCCGAAAACGTTCCCGCTCGTGGCTTTTCCTTGAAACTTCTTCCCAAGGTGGCTGTCTGCTGCCGGTTGGCGGCGAATGAGCCGTATTGCTTCGCTCTACGGATTTCGCGTTGCTTGTCTTCGGTCGGCCCTCCCGGCGTGGTTGCCGGTTGTTCATGAGGACGTGCCCGGAGCCTAAATGGTTCATGCCTGGAAGGGAACGTGATGTTCGCGTCACCCCATCGAGGGATCGAACATCCATACGACCCTGGACTAGCATGAGGAATCGGGGAGGGTGGCGTTACAGCGGCTCTACCAGGCATCGGTACCCTCTGACCGGTGACCGACGCCGGGCCTTACCCCACCGGGCCAGTTTTCAAATTCAGCGAGGAGCGAACCGCGTGACCGCCGAAACGTCCGTGCCGTCCAGTGCGCTGCTGACCGCAGACCGTGACGCTTCCAACTACACCGCGCGGCACCTGCTCGTACTCGAAGGGCTCGAAGCGGTCCGCAAGCGCCCCGGTATGTACATCGGGTCCACCGACAGCCGCGGCCTGATGCACTGCATCTGGGAAATCATCGACAACTCGGTCGACGAGGCCCTCGGTGGCTACTGCGACCACATCGAGGTCATCCTCCACCACGACGGTTCCGTGGAAGTACGGGACAACGGCCGGGGCATCCCGGTCGACGTCGAGCCGAAGACCGGACTCTCCGGAGTCGAGGTCGTCATGACGAAGCTGCACGCCGGCGGAAAGTTCGGCGGCGGGTCGTACGCGGCCTCCGGCGGCCTGCACGGCGTCGGCGCCTCCGTGGTCAACGCCCTGTCGGCCCGTCTCGACGTCGAGGTCGACCGGAACAGTGCCACGCACTCGATCAGCTTCCGCCGGGGTGTCCCGGGCATCTTCACCGAGCAGGGCCCCGACAGCCCCTTCGACCCGGCCAACGGCCTCCTCAAGGGCAAGCGCGTCCCCAAGAACCGCACCGGCACCCGCGTCCGCTACTGGGCGGACCGCCAGATCTTCCTCAAGGACGCCAAGCTCTCCCTGGAGACGCTGCACCAGCGTGCCCGGCAGACCGCCTTCCTCGTGCCCGGCCTCACCATCGTCGTCCGTGACGAGCGGGACCTGGAGGGGATCGGCAAGAGCGAGGAGACGTTCCGCTTCGACGGCGGCATCAGCGAGTTCTGCGAGTACCTCGCCCAGGACAAGGCCGTCTGCGACATCCAGCGCCTCACCGGGCAGGGCACCTTCAAGGAGACCGTCCCCGTCCTCGACGAGCGCGGCCACATGACCCCGACCGAGGTCACCCGCGAGCTCGTCGTCGACGTCGCCCTGCGCTGGGGAACGGGCTACGACACCACGGTCAAGTCCTTCGTCAACATCATCGCCACCCCGAAGGGCGGCACCCACGTCTCGGGCTTCGAGCAGGCCATCACCAAGACCGTGAACGAGGTGCTCCGCTCGACGAAGATGCTGCGTGTCGCCGAGGACGACGTCGTCAAGGACGACGCCCTCGAAGGACTCACGGCCGTCGTGACGGTCCGCCTCGCCGAGCCGCAGTTCGAGGGGCAGACCAAGGAGGTCCTCGGTACGTCCGCGGCCCGCCGGATCGTGGCGACCGTGGTCGCCAAGGAGCTCAAGGCCTTCCTCACCTCCACCAAGCGGGATGCCAAGGCGCAGGCGCGAGCCGTCCTGGACAAGGCCGTCGCCGCGGCCCGTACCCGGATCGCCGCCAGGCAGCACAAGGAGGCCCAGCGGCGGAAGACCGCCCTCGAGTCCTCCTCGCTGCCGGCCAAGCTCGCCGACTGCCGCAGCGACGACGTGGAGCGCAGCGAGCTGTTCATCGTCGAGGGCGACTCGGCCCTCGGTACGGCCAAGCTCGCCCGCAACAGCGAGTTCCAGGCCCTGCTCCCCATCCGGGGCAAGATCCTCAACGTCCAGAAGTCGTCCGTCTCGGACATGCTGAAGAACGCCGAGTGCGGGGCGATCATCCAGGTCATAGGAGCGGGCTCGGGCCGCACCTTCGACATCGACGCGGCCCGGTACGGGAAGATCGTCCTCCTGGTCGACGCCGACGTCGACGGCGCCCACATCCGCTGCCTGCTGCTGACGCTGTTCCAGCGCTACATGCGGCCGATGGTCGAGGCGGGGCGGGTCTTCGCCGCCGTGCCCCCGCTGCACCGGATCGAGCTCGTCCAGCCCAAGAAGGGCCAGGACAAGTACGTCTACACGTACTCGGACAACGAGCTGCGCCAGACCCTGCTGGAGTACCAGCGCAAGGGGGTCCGCTACAAGGACGCCATCCAGCGGTACAAGGGTCTTGGCGAGATGGACGCCGACCAGCTCGCGGAGACCACGATGGACCCGCGCCACCGCACCCTGCGCCGGATCAACATCGGCGACCTGGACGCGGCCGAGCAGGTCTTCGACCTCCTCATGGGCAACGACGTCGCTCCCCGCAAGGAGTTCATCACCGGCTCCGCAGCCACCCTCGACCGCTCGCGCATCGACGCCTGAGGCGTTCCACCCGTGGGTGGAGCCATCTGCTCCACCCACGGGCCGATCACACGGCCCCGGACTCTCCGTAGCATCGAGATGACGGAGGGGGACGGACATGGGCGAGAAGCGCGACCGGGCGCGTATGACGGGGAGTGGTGCGCCCCAGGAGGGTTCCTGGGGCTCCTGGCCCTCGAAGGAGGCCCTCACCCGCCTGGGGGTGCCCCGGGGCAGGGTCGTCATCGACTACAGCATGATCATCGCCCTGAGCGTCTGGGTGCTGGCCGGCTGCTACACCTCGGGGGCGTTCGGCGGGTGGTACGCGGCGCTGCCCCCGCTCGGGTTCGGGCTCTGTGTGGCGGCGGCCCTGGGCTACCACCACACGACGCTCGACCACCGGGCGGCGGCGTCGCTCGGGCTGCTCGGCGTGATGTCCCTCTGCGGACTCGGGGCATACGCGGCCGGAGCCCCCACGCCCGCCACGGTGATGTGGATAGTCGTCTCGATCATGGCGATGGAGCGGCTGCCGCTCCCCGCCGGGCTGGCCACCGTGGCGGTACTCGTCCCGGGGTTCGCGGAGGCCGACGAGACCGGGATACTCGGGGCCGCCCTGACCACGGCGGCCGTCCTGCTCGCGGGCTACTCGCTCAGGCTGGACGCCCAGGCGCGCGGTGCGGGGTACCAGCTGCTCGCCCAGGAGCGGCTCGCCCGGGAGGCCGAGGCCGCATCGGCGGCGCTCGCCGAGCGGGCCAGGATCGCCCGGGAGATACACGACGTGCTCGCCCACAGCCTCTCCGCCCAGATGGTGCACCTGGAGGTCGCGCGGCTCCAGATCGAGGCGGGGGCGGACCGGGCGGAGATCCTCAAGCTCGTGACCTCGGCCCGCTCCATGGCCAGGGAGGGGCTGGCCGAGACCCGTCACGCGCTGTCGGCGCTGCGCGGTGACATGGTGCCGGTCGAGGACTACCTGAGGGAGCTGGCGCGGGAGGGCCGCGCCGAGGTCGACGTCACCGGCGAGCGCCGGCACCTGCCCGCCGAGGCCTCCCAGGCGGTGCGGCGGGTCGCGCAGGAAGCTCTGACGAATGTGCGCAAGCACGCCCCGGGAGCCCGGACGCGAATCCACTTCGCCTACGAGACGGACGGGATCTCCCTGGAGATACGCGACTCAGGGCCGCCTCTGACGGCCGAGGGCGCCCGGGAGGGGAACGGGCTCGGTTCGTCCGGCGCCGGGTACGGGCTGCTCGGCATGAAGGAACGGGCCGAACTGCTCGGCGGCAGCCTGAAGGCGGGGCCCGAGGGACAGGGGTTCGCGGTGCGGCTGCGGGTGCCGGCATGAGCGACGCCATGAGGGGCGTGAGCGGCAGGCACGAGACCGGTGGACAGGAGGAGGGTGGTCGAGCGGCTGAGGGCAACCGAGTCGTGCGGGTGGTGGTCGCCGACGACCAGGCCGCGGTGCGGGAGGGGATCGTGATGCTGCTGGGGCTCCTTCCCGGGGTCGAGGTCGTCGGGGCGGCACGGGACGGGGAGGAGGCGGTGGAGCTCACCGTGGAGCTCGCGCCCGACGTGGTCCTGATGGATCTGCGGATGCCCCGGTGCGACGGTGTCGAGGCCACCCGCCGGATCCGCGAGCGGCACCCGGGGACAGAGGTGGTCGTACTGACCACGTACGCCGACGACGACTCGCTGTTCCCGGCGCTGCGGGCCGGAGCGCGGGGGTACCTGACCAAGGACGCCGGTGGGGAGGAGATCGTACGGGCCCTACAGGACGTGACCGACGGGCGAGCGGGGCTGTCACCGTCCGTGCAGCGACGGCTCCTGGAGCAGCTGATGGGGGCGCGGCCGGATGGCACGGAGAGCCTCGGTGCACCCGCCGCAGCCCAGGCCGACGGCCTCACGGAGCGGGAGACGGAGGTGCTCGTGCTCGTCGCGGACGGTCTCTCCAACCAGGAGATCGCCGGTCGACTGCGGATCTCCACGGCCACGGTGAAGACGCATATCAACAACCTTTTCGCCAAGACCGGGGTGCGGGACCGCGCGCAGGCCGTGCGGTACGCATATCAGCACGGACTGGTCAGGGCTCCGGGGAGAAGCGTCACCTGATGGGGTGAACAGAGAGGGGAGAAGAGTCCGGGATCTTCCCGCTCTGTCCATCCTTGGGCACGCGGCCGAAACGGTTCGCTGACAAGGAGTTGGCCGGTGGAGAAGGTGGACGAGCAGGAGGGGCGCGACGCTTCGGCGATGCAGGTCGACGACCCCTGGTACGAGGCGACGGACTCCGGTCGGGGGGAGCGGGCGGAGGCCGGGGCGACCGGCGACGGCCGTCCCGACGCGGTGGTGCGGCAGCGGGTCCACAGCGCGGCGGACATCTATCTGGAAGTGCAGCGGAGCCCCGCCTTCCAGGAAGTGCGCAGCCGCTACCGCAGGTTCGTCTTCCCGGCCGCGCTCGCGTTTCTGCTCTGGTACCTGGCCTACGTCGTGGCGGCCACCGCCGCGCCCGGACTCATGGCCCGGCCGGTCGCCGGAGCCGTGAACGTGGCGATGGTCGCGGGGCTCGGGCAGTTCCTCACCACCTTCCTGCTGACCTGGGCCTACGCGCGCCACGCGCGACTGCGCAGGGACCGGGCCGCGCTGGAACTGCGCTGGGACACCCAGGAGATGACCCGAGGGGTGGGGCAGCCATGACGGGAGACCACCAGACCCTGGCGCTGGTCCTGTTCAGCGTCTTCGTCGCCGTCACCCTGGGGATCACCACCTGGGTGAGCCGCAACCGGCGCGGCTCGGCGGAGGAGTTCTATGCCGGGGGCAGGCTGTTCTCGCCCATGGAGAACGGTTTCGCCATCGCGGGCGACTACATGTCCGCGGCTTCCTTCCTCGGCATCTCCGGACTGATCGCGCTCTACGGCTACGACGGCATGCTGTACTCCGTCGGCTTCCTCGTCGCCTGGCTGGTCGTGCTGCTGCTCGTGGCCGAACTGGTCCGCAACTGCGGCCGGTTCACCCTCGCCGATGTCGTCGCCGCGCGGATGGCCGAGCGCCCCGTGAGGATCGCCGCCGGAACGTCCTCGGTGGCCGTCTCCGTGCTGTACCTCGTGGCCCAGATGGTCGGCGCCGGAAGCCTGGTCGCGCTGCTCCTCGGGGGCACCAGCGAGGCGGCCCGCTCGTGGACGGTCATCGGTGTGGGCGCGCTGATGGTGATCTACGTGTCGCTCGGCGGCATGCGGGCCACCACCTGGATCCAGATCGTCAAAGCGGTCCTGCTCATGGCGGGGACGATCGCGCTCACCGTTCTCGTTCTGCTCCGGTTCCACGGCGACGTGAACGACCTGCTCTCCTCCGCGGCCGAACGCAGCGGCCACGGCCTGGACTTCCTCGCCCCCGGACTCCGCTACGGCGGGGACTGGACGGCCCGCCTCGACTTCATCAGCCTCGGTGTCGCCCTGGTCCTGGGCACGGCGGGACTGCCCCACATCCTGTCGCGCTTCTACACCGTGCCGACGGCCCGGGCCGCCCGTCGGTCCGTGGTCTGGTCCATCGGACTCATCGGGAGCTTCTACCTGATGACCATCGTGCTCGGGTTCGGCGCGGCGGCCCTGATCGGGCCGGACGAGGTCCGCGCGTCCAACGCCTCCGGCAACACCGCGGTGCCGCTGCTCGCCCTCGACCTCGGCGGGGGAGCGGGCTCCACCGGCGGCACCGTGCTCTTCGCGATCGTCGCCGCCGTCGCCTTCGCGACCATCCTCGCCGTCGTCGCGGGGATCACCCTCGCGTCCTCGGCCTCGGTCGCCCACGACCTGTACGCCTCGCTGCGCCGCCGGCACGCGAAGCAGTACAGCGAGGTGACCGTGGCCCGGATCGCCGCGGCGGGCATCGGGGCGGTCGCGATCGGCCTGGGGCTGCTCGCCCGCGACCTCAACGTGGCCTTCCTCGTCGGACTGGCCTTCGCGGTCGCGGCCTCCGCGAACCTGCCGGTGCTGCTCTACTCGCTGTTCTGGCGGAAGTTCACCACCAGGGGCGCGGTCTGGTCGGTGTACGGGGGCCTGATCCCCGCGGTGCTGCTGGTGCTGGTATCGCCGGTCGTCTCGGGCAGTCCCGAGGCGCTGTTCCCCGGTGTCGACTTCCACCTCTTTCCGCTGCAGAACCCGGGGGTGGTCTCCATTCCGCTCGGCTTCCTCGCGGGCTGGTTCGGCACCGTCACCTCGACCGAACCGCCCGACGAGGCGCGGCACGCGGAGGCCGAGGTCAGGGCGCTGACCGGAGCGGGAGCCGTCTGACGGAGGAGCTAGGGCCTGTCTCTTGGATCAGGCCGGGCTCGAGGATCTCGTCTGCGGTTGGTCCAGACGTAGGGCTTGGGGTCGGTGTTCCAGGCGGCGATCCAGTTGCGGATGTCCTGCTCCAGGGCCTGGACGGCCTTGTGGACGCCTCGCCGTATCTGTTTGTTCGTCAGCTCGGCGAACCATCGTTCCACCAGGTCGAGCCAGGACGACCCGGTCGGTGTTGAGTGCAGGTGGAACCGGGGATGCGCCAGCAGCCAGGTCTTGATGGCCGGGGTCTTGTGGGTGGCGTAGTTGTCCAGCACCAGGTGGACCTCGAGGCCGGCGGGGACTTCCTTGTCGAGCTTGATGAGGAACTTCTTGAACTCCTCGGCCCGGTGGCGCCGGTGCAGGGAGCCGATGACCTTGCCGGTTGCGACCTCCAGAGCGGCGAACAGAGTGGTGGTGCCGGCACGGACATAGTCATGCGTGACGCGTTGCGGCACTCCGGGCATCATGGGCAGCACCGGCTGCGAGCGGTCCAGGGCCTGGATCTGCGACTTCTCGTCCACGCAGAAGACAAGCGCCCGCTCGGGCGGGTCCAGATAGAGGCCGACGACATCGTGGACCTTGTCGACGAAGTACGGATCCGTCGACAGCCTGAACGTCTCCGAGCGATGCGGCTGCAGGCCGAAAGCCCGCCAGACCCGGGACACGGTCGACTGCGACAGGCCCAGTTCCTTCGCCATCGACCGTGTCGACCAGTGGGTCGCGTTCTTCGGCGCGGACTGCAGCGTCCTGGTGACCAGCGCAGCCACCTGCTCGTCGGTGACCGACCTGGGACCGCCCGAGCGGGGCATGTCACCCAGGCCGGTGATCCGGTGCGCGACGAACCTCGCCCGCCAGCGGCCCACCGCATGCGCGGTCGAGCCGAGCCGGGCCGCGACGTCCTTGTTGGAAGCGCCTTCCGCGCAAGCCAGGATGATCCGGCACCTCAAGGCCCACGCCTGCGACGTGGAACGACGCCGCACCCATCCCTCGAGCGCGGACCGCTCCTCATCGGACAGGATCAACTCGGCCTTCGGCCGCCCAGTACGCGCCACAGACCAAGCCTACACATCTGAACAGAATTCCTGACTCAGAAGACTAGGCCCTGATCCGCCGGACAGGCCCTAGACGTCGCCTTGCCGGTCATGCCGCGGTGAGCTCGCCCAGGCGTAGCGGTGTTCGGGGCGGCCCGTCTCGCCGTACCGGAGCGAGAGACGCACCCGGCCGGTGCGTTCGAGGAGCTTGAGGTAGCGCTGCGCAGTCTGACGGCTGACGCCGGCCCGCTCGGCGATGTCCTGGGTGGACAGTGGCCCGTCCGCGGCGAGCAGGACCTGCCGGACCAGCTCGGCGGTCGTGGGGGAGTGCCCCTTGGGCAGGTCGGGGGCGACGGAGCCGGCCGACAGGACCCCGAAGATGCGGTCCACCTCGGCCTGCTCCGCCTCGCCCCCGCTCTCCAGGGTGCTGCGGAGCGTCGCGTAGGCCTCCAGCTTGGAGCGCAGACCGGCGAAGTTGAACGGCTTGACCAGGTACTGCAGGGCGCCGTGCCGCATCGCCGCCTGTACGGTGGCCACGTCCCGGGCCGCCGTCACCATGATCACGTCGCACTGGTGGCCGCGCGTGCGGAGCTCCCGTACGGCAGCGAGCCCGTTCTCGTCCGGCAGGTAGTGGTCGAGGAGGATCAGGTCCACCGGCCGCTCGTCCAGGGCGGCGAGTGCCTCGGCGGTCGAGTGGGCGGTGGCGACGACCCGGAAGCCGGGGACCTTCGCGACGTAGGCGGCGTTGATGCGCGCCACCAGCACGTCGTCGTCCACGACGAGCACGTCGATCATCGCGCCTCCTCCACGGGCTCCAGGGAGGGCGCGTCCGGCTCCGGTTCCGTCAGGGCGTCCGGCAGGACGACGGTGAACTCGGCGCCCCCCTCGGGACCGTCGGCGACGCGGGCGGTGCCGCCCCGGCGCTCGGCGAGCCGGTGTACGAGCGCGAGACCGAGCCCCCGCTTGCCGTGGGACGGAAGCGCCTTCGTCGACCATCCCTCGGTGAAGATCAGCTCGCGGTGCTCCTCCGGAACCCCCGGGCCGCTGTCCGTGACCCGCAGCACGACCGTGCGGCCCTCGGTGCGGAAGGAGACCTCGATGCGGGCGCCCGGGGTGCCGGCGACGGCGTCCAGGGCGTTGTCGACCAGGTTGCCGACGACGGTGACCAGTTCACGGGGGTCGACGAGCCGGTCGGGGAGCAGCGAGCCCGGGGCGATCCGCAGCGAGACGCCCCGCTCTGCGGCGACGGTGGCCTTGCCGACCAGGAGCGCGGCGAGCAGCGGGTCGTGGACCTTCTCCGTGACCTGCTCGGCGGTCGCCCGGTGCACGCCGACCACCTCGGTGACGAACTCGACCGCCTCCTCGTGCATCTCCAGCTCCAGGAGGCCGAGGAGGGTGTGCATCCGGTTGGCGTGTTCGTGGTCCTGTGCGCGGAGCGCGTCGATCAGACCCCGGGTCGAGTCCAGCTCGCGCCCGAGCCGCTCCAGCTCGGTGCGGTCGCGGAGGGTCGCCACGGCCCCGCCGTCGTCGGTCGGCATCCGGTTGGCGATCAGGACCCGGTGGCCGCGCACGGTGACCAGATCCTCGCCGGTCACCCGGCCCGCGAGGACGTCGGCGGTGCGGCCCCGGCCGAGGACCTCGTCGAGCGGCCGGCCGGCCGCCTCGGGGCCGAGGCCGAGGAGCCGCTGCGCCTCGTCGTTCATCAGCCGCACGGAGCCGTTGCGGTCCAGGGCCACGACGCCCTCGCGGATGCCGTGGAGCATGGCCTCGCGTTCGGCGAGCAGCGCGGAGATGTCGGAGAAGGCCAGGTCATGGGTCTGGCGCTGCAGGCGCCGGGAGATCAGGTACGCGGCCAGGGCCCCGGCCGCCAGCGCGCCGCCCGCGTAGGCGAGGAGGCCCGGGATCGCGCCGAGGAGCCGGTCGCGGACGCTGTCGTACTCGATGCCGACCGAGACGGCGCCGACGATCCGCCCGTCCGCGTCCCGCAGCGGGGTCTTGCCGCGCGCCGAGCGGCCCAGGGTGCCGCTGTCGATCTCCATCACCTCGCGCCCGGCGAGGACGGTGCTCGGGTCCGTGGAGACGCGCCTGCCGATCTCGGCGGGGTCGGTGTGCGACCAGCGCACTCCGCGCGTGTCCATGACCACCACGTACTCGGCGCCCGTGGAGGTCCGTATCCGCTCGGCCTCCCGCTGCACCGGGCCGCCCGCGGACGGCAGGGTGCCGGTGAGGTCCGCCGCCAGCCGGGGGGACGCCGTGGTTCCGGCGATGGCCAGGGCCCGCCGCATGGCCTGGTCGTCGAGCTGGGCGCTGAGCGGGGCGAGGAACAGCCCGGTGGCGAGGACGGTCACACCGGTCGCGATGGCCAGCTGCATGAGCAGGACCTGCGAGAACACCCGCTGGGGCCATCCGAACCGCCGTCGGCGCGCGAGGGGGCGCGGGGGGCTGGTCTGTGCGGGGTTCATGTCGGAAACGGTAAGGGGCCACGCCCCGGGACCGGAACCGGCCACGGAGCGGATGCCTATTCTGGGGTTTCCCACAGCCGTGGGAAGGGGTCTCCCACAGCCGTGGGAGACGAAGGAACCGGAGGCACGTCCCTTGACCACGCAGCAGATCCCCGTCGTCGTCCTGGCCGGGTTTCTCGGGGCCGGGAAGACCACGCTCCTCAACCATCTGCTGCGCGGCGCCCGGGGCACCCGTATCGGGGTCATGGTCAACGACTTCGGCGACATCGGCATCGACGCGATGAGAATCGCGGGACAGGTCGGCTCGACGGTCTCCCTCGGCAACGGCTGCCTGTGCTGTGCCGTCGACGCGAGCGAACTCGACGAGTACCTGGAGGTCCTCACCCGCCCCGAGTCGCGGCTCGACGTGATCGTGATCGAGGCGAGCGGGCTCGCCGAACCGCAGGAACTCGTCCGCATGGTGCTCGCCAGCGAGAACGAGCGGATCGTGTACGGGGGGCTCGTCCAGGTCGTCGACGCGGCCGAGTTCTCCGCGACCCGGCAGCGGCACCCCGAGACCGACCGGCATCTGCCGATCGCCGACCTCGTGGTCGTGAACAAGGCCGACCGCGTCTCCGGGGCCGAGCTGCTCGCCGTCCGCGAGACGGTGGCCGGTCTCGCGGGGAAGGCCGTCGTGGTGGACGCCGTGCACGGCCGGATCGACCCGGAGCTGCTCTTCGACCGGGTGGTTCCCGAGGGGGAGATCGAGGGGCAGCTGTCCATCGAGGACATCCTCTACGGCGAGGACGAGCCGCACGCCCACCCGCACACCGGCTACGAGACCGTGTCCCTGACGGCCGCGGCCCCGCTGCATCCGCGCCGGCTCATGACCTTCCTGGACGCGCGGCCGGAAGGCCTCTACCGGATCAAGGGCTTCGTCGACTTCGGTGCCGCCGACCCGGACAACCGCTACGGCGTGCACGCCGTCGGCCGGTTCCTGCGCTTCTACCCCGAGCGGTGGCCCGAGGGCGAGGAACGGCTCACCCAGCTCGTCCTGATCGGTTCCGGCATCGACGCGGCCGGCCTGCGCAAGGAACTGGCCGAGTGCGAGAGGAACGGCCCGCAGGACGCACCCGACGAGCACAGCATGTGGGGCGTCCTGCGGTACGTACAGCGGACCGAGGAGGAGGAGGAGGAGCCGGCCTGACCCTGGCCCGGCCCCGGTCCGATCCCGGCCTGCCCGGCCCATCAGGTCCGCCCGGATCAGAAGACCTCCGCGAGTTCCGCCGCCTCCTCGTACTCGACGTCGGCCTCGTCGAGTACGAGGGCGGCGTCCGCACCGTCGTCAACGATGACCTTGCCCATCTCGGCGGAGACCCGCGCGAGCAGGGCGGCCTTCCGGGCGGCGAAGAACGACGTGAAGTCGTCGAGTGCCATCAGTTCCGGCGTGACGAGGTGGGACCGGATGTGTCCGTGGACCACCTCGGGCGTCGACTCCGCGCTCTTCGCCAGTTTCACCAGGTAGTCGGAGGGCGCGCTGCCGCCGATGATCCGGTTGGTACGGGCGGTCAGCGGGGTCTTGTTGATGATCGAGTTGTAGCGCCCCGGGTCCTTCCCCGCCCCCTGGCACCACACCTTCGGGAAGACGTGGTGGATGTCGATCGACTCGTCGAAGTACGCGGTGATCTCGGCCTTCTCCCCGGTACGCCAGTCCATGGCCCCGGCCTTGAGGAGCAGCGCGTAGATGCCCTTGTACGCGGCGCTGTTACGGGTCCGCAGCGTCAGGAGACGGCTGGGCGAGAACTCCGCCACCTCGACCGTGCGCGGTTCGCCCGAGGTGCCACGGAGCCAGCCGACCACGTCCGGCAGGTCGTGGCTGAAGCGCGTCTCGGTCGAGCCGCCGTACAGCTCGCCGAAGACTCCGCACCAGTACCAGCGGGCGAGCTTGTGCTGGGCGCCGGCGCTCTGCGCGTCCTCACCGGCGAGGGTCAGGATCGCGGCGAGCGGGATGAGCTGGGTGCCGTACGGCAGGAACTTGGTGTCGAAGACGAACTGCTGGTGCAGGAACTTCGCCGCCCGCTTGAAACCCTGGACGACCAGGGGCGCGAACCGCTCGTACTCGTCGAGCCGGAGCTCCAGCATGTCCTTGCGCTTGCAGCCGATGCGCGGCAGACGATCCTCCGCCACCCCCCGCGCGACGGCGTCCTCACGCCGGGCGGCCGTGGCGAGCAGGGTCACCGACTGGAGGAAGTCCGTGTTCGACACGTCCTTGAGGATGCGGTACTCCGGCGCCCGCCAGGCGGCCTTGACCTCCTTCTCCCAGTGCCGCCTGAGGTCGAACTCGTCCGCCGCGAAGGTGGCGGTGAGGAGTTCGAAGACGGTGAGGGAGACGCCACCCGTGTTCACGTTCTCGAACACCTGGCAGACGGCCTGACGGGCCGTGTTCCTGCCGAGGGAGATGACGGGGACCTGGTAGTGGGCGAAAGGCTTGAGGAACGCGTTCTCGAACGCCCTCCAGAGGAGCCGCTTCTCCTTGCCGAGGTCCCAGTACTCCTCGAAGTCCGACTCCCACTGGTCGGGGTCCAGGGCGCAGCTCAGCGGGAAGAAGTGGGCCTCGCACTCCTTGTCCCGGGTGGAGAGGTCCCGGGTGATCTCGCCCCGGAAGGTGCGGACGATCCGGTCCTCGGGCAGGAAGTGGATCGCGTCCTCGCGATCGGTCTGCTCGTCCAGGACCGCACGCATGTCGACGTAGAACCAGCCCGACACCCGGTGCTTGCGCAGGTCCTGGGTGACCACCGGCTCGCCCAGCTTGATCGACTGGTAGAGCGAGGTGAGCCGCTGCTGGCCGTCGAGCACCAGCGTCTCCGGCTCGGTGCCCGGCGGCGGCGTCGCCCCCTCGATCGGCCGGTGCTTGAACCGGACGTCCCCGCCGGACTGCAGCGTCATGACCGTGCCGACCGGGAATCCCTGCGACACGGACGCGAGCAGCGCGGTGATGTTCGGGTGGGGCCACACCCAGCCCCGCTGGAACTCGGGGAGCTGCGCCCTTCCCTCCTCGACCTGCCGGAGCAGATCGCGAAGCGGGCGCTTGTCGATGCTGAACGCTTCGTCCGTCAACGCGGCCATCCTTCACTCGGGCGTCAGACGTGCCGGAGCAGCCCCCCGGCCGGTCACCGGCCCGAGGCTACCGGGCAGCTGCAGAGCCCGTCCCGTGGTCCCGCGAGACGAGACCCTGCCCGTCAGCGGTCCGTGACACGAGATCCGGCCCGTCCGGCGGTCCCGCGACACGAGACCCCGCCCGAAAGGCGGTTCGCCTTTCGGGCGGGGTCTCGTGGCGTCGTCGGTCCGGTCAGGAAGCCGGGCTCGCCACCACGTCCACCGGCTGGGGGAGCGGTGTGCCCGAGCCGTCGCGGCGCGGGTCCACCTCCGGGAGCACCACCGGGGTGCCGTTCTTCTGGGCGGCACGAGCCGGGGTGGCGCCCGCCCAGGCCAGGATCAGGACGTCCTCGCCCTTCAGGAAGCGCTGGCAGCGGACGCCGCCGGTCGCGCGGCCCTTGCGCGGGTACTGGTCGAAGGGCGTCAGCTTCGCCGACGTACCCGCCGAGGAGTCCAGGGTGCCCGTGGAGCCCGCGACGGTGAAGACCACGGCGTCGGCCGCCGGGTCGACGGCGGTGAACGAGATCACCTCGGCGCCCGCCGTCAGCTTGACGCCCGCCATGCCACCGGCAGGCCGGCCCTGGGGCCGCACCTGGGAGGCCTGGAAGCGGAGCAGCTGGGCGTCGGAGGTGATGAAGACCAGGTCCTCCTCACCTGTACGCAGCTCGGTCGCGCCGACGATCCGGTCGCCGTCCTTGAGGGTGATGACCTCCAGCTCGTCCTTGTTCGCCGGGTAGTCCGGGACCACGCGCTTCACCACGCCCTGGAGCGTGCCGAGGGCGAGCCCCGGCGAGGACTCGTCGAGCGTGGTGAGGCAGACCACGGTCTCGTCGGCCTCCAGGGACAGGAACTCGGACAGGGGTGCGCCCCCCGCGAGGTTCGGGGCGCTCGCGGTGTCGGGGAGCTGGGGCAGGTCGATCACAGCGATCCGCAGCAGGCGCCCGTCCGAGGTCACCGCGCCGATGTCGCCGCGCTGGGTGGCGGCCACCGACGACAGGATCACGTCGTGCTTGACGCGGGTCGCGTCCGGGTCGGCCTCGGGCAGTTCCGCCGTCGCGGTGCGGGCGAGCAGCCCGGTGGAGGACAGCAGGACCCGGCACGGGTCGTCCGCGACCTCCAGGGACACGGACGCGACGGGCGCGCCCGCCGACTCCAGCAGGACCGTCCGCCGGTCCGTGGCGAACTTCTTGGCGACCGCGGCCAGCTCCGAGGAGACCAGCTTGCGCAGCTCCGCGTCGGAGTCCAGGATCCCGGTCAGCTCGTCGATCTCGCCGTTGAGGCGGTCGCGCTCGCTCTCCAGTTCCATGCGGTCGAACCGGGTGAGGCGGCGCAGCGGGGTGTCCAGGATGTACTGCGTCTGGATCTCGCTCAGCGAGAAGCGCTCCATCAGGCGCTCCTTGGCCTGTGCGGAGTTGTCGCTCTCCCGGATGAGGCGGATGACCTCGTCGATGTCGAGCAGCGCGATGAGCAGGCCGAGCACCAGGTGGAGCCGGTCGCGCTTCTTGGTCCTGCGGAACTCGGAGCGGCGCCGGACCACCTCGAAGCGGTGGTCGAGGTAGACCTCCAGGAGCTCCTTGAGGCCGAGGGTGAGCGGCTGGCCGTCGACCAGTGCGACGTTGTTGATACCGAAGGACTCCTCCATCGGCGTCAGCTTGTAGAGCTGCTCCATGACCGCCTCGGGCACGAAGCCGTTCTTGATCTCGATGACCAGGCGCAGCCCGTGGTTGCGGTCGGTGAGGTCCTTGACGTCCGCGATGCCCTGGAGCTTCTTGGAGCCGACCAGGTCCTTGATCTTGGAGATGACCTTCTCGGGGCCGACCGTGAAGGGCAGCTCGGTCACGACGATGCCCTTGCGGCGCGCCGTGACGGTCTCGACGCTCGTCGTGGCGCGGATCTTGAACGAGCCGCGGCCCGATTCGTACGCGTCCTTGATGCCGGAGAGGCCGACGATCCGGCCGCCGGTGGGCAGGTCGGGTCCCGGCACGAAACGCATCAGCGTCTCGAGGTCGGCGCCCGGGTGGCGGATGAGATGGCGGGCGGCGGCGATGACCTCGCCGAGGTTGTGCGGGGGCATGTTGGTCGCCATGCCGACCGCGATGCCGGACGCGCCGTTGACCAGCAGGTTCGGGTAGGCGGCGGGGAGTGCCACCGGCTCCCGCTCCTGGCCGTCGTAGTTCGGCGTGAAGTCGACCGTGTCCTCGTCGATGGACTCGGTCATGAGCAGCGCCGCCGGGGCCATCCGCGACTCGGTGTACCGCATGGCGGCGGGCGGGTCGTCGTTGCCCAGGGAGCCGAAGTTCCCGTGGCCGTCGACGAGGGGGAGCCGCATGGAGAAGGGCTGTGCCATGCGGACCATGGCGTCGTAGATCGACGCGTCGCCGTGCGGGTGGAGCTTGCCCATCACCTCGCCGACGACACGGGCGCACTTGACGAAGCCGCGGTCGGGGCGCAGCCCCATCTCGCCCATCTGGTAGACGATGCGGCGCTGGACGGGCTTCATGCCGTCGCGGGCGTCGGGGAGGGCACGCGAGTAGATCACCGAGTACGCGTACTCGAGGAAGGAGCCCTGCATCTCGTCGACGACGTCGATGTCGAGGATTCGCTCCTCGAACGCGTCGTCCGGCGGCGGTGTCTTCGTGCTGCGGCGGGCCATCGCGGCTGCGGCTCCTTCACCAACAAGGTTGATCTGACGCGGACCATTGTGGACCGTGCCACCGACAACGCCGACCGCGACCCGGAAGAGGGACATCCGGAAGGGGCGGGAACTTCGCGAGGTGTCGGCGCGCTTGCATACAGTGGCAGGACTTTTTCACATCGCGATCGAAGGGACGTACATGCCCATGGGTCACACGGCCACGGCCGAGGCCGGCTCCGGCGGCCTCACAGCGACCGAGCACCGGCTGGCGAACGGCCTGCGTGTGGTGCTCTCGGAGGACCACCTGACCCCGGTCGCCGCGGTCTGCCTCTGGTACGACGTCGGCTCGCGCCACGAGGTTCCGGGCCGCACGGGGCTCGCGCACCTCTTCGAGCACCTGATGTTCCAGGGCTCGAAGCAGGTCCACGGGAACGGGCACTTCGAGCTGGTGCAGGGTGCGGGCGGCTCGCTCAACGGCACGACGAGCTTCGAGCGCACCAACTACTTCGAGACCATGCCCACGCACCAGCTGGAGCTCGCGCTCTGGCTGGAGGCCGACCGCATGGGCTCGCTGCTGGCGGCCCTGGACGACGAGTCCATGGAGAACCAGCGGGACGTCGTCAAGAACGAGCGCCGCCAGCGCTACGACAACGTGCCGTACGGCACCGCCTTCGAGAAGCTGACCGCCCTCGCGTACCCGGAGGGCCACCCGTACCACCACACGCCGATCGGCTCCATGGCCGACCTGGACGCGGCCACCCTGGAGGACGCGCGGAACTTCTTCCGCACGTACTACGCCCCGAACAACGCGGTCCTGTCGGTCGTCGGCGACATCGACCCGGAGCAGACCCTCGCCTGGGTCGAGAAGTACTTCGGCTCCATCCCCGGCCACGACGGCAAGCCCGAGCCGCGCCCCGGCGACCTTCCCGAGGTCATCGGCGAGCAGCTGCGCGAGGTCGTCGAGGAGGAGGTCCCGGCCCGCGCGCTGATGGCCGCCTACCGGCTGCCGCACGACGGCACGCGCGAGTGCGACGCCGCCGACCTGGCCCTGACGGTCCTCGGCGGCGGCGAGTCCTCCCGTCTGCACAACCGCCTGGTCCGCCGCGACCGCACGGCCGTCGCCGCCGGCTTCGGGCTGCTGCGGCTCGCCGGAGCGCCCTCGCTCGGCTGGCTGGACGTCAAGACCTCCGGCGGTGTCGAGGTCCCGCAGATCGAGGCGGCCGTCGACGAGGAGCTCGCCCGGTTCGCGGCCGACGGCCCCACGCCGGAGGAGATGGAGCGCGCGCAGGCCCAGTTGGAGCGCGAGTGGCTCGACCGTCTCGGCACCGTCGCGGGCCGCGCCGACGAACTGTGCCGGTTCGCCGTGCTGTTCGGCGACCCGCAGCTCGCCCTGTCGGCCGTCGACCGTGTGCTCGACATCACCGCCGACGAGGTGCGGGCGGCCGCCGCGGCCAGGCTGCGGCCCGACAACCGCGCGGTCCTCGTCTACGAGCCCCTGGCGACCGAGCAGAACGACAACGCCGACGGCGATGACGAAGAGGGAGCGGACCAGTGACCGACGCCGCCGTGTCTTTGACGAGCATGGACTTCCACCCGCAGCCGGAGCCGGGCCTCGCCAGGCCCTGGGCCTTCCCGGCCCCCGACCGCGGGAAGCTGGACAACGGCCTGACGCTGCTGACCAGTCACCGCCCCGGCCAGCAGGTCGTGGCCGTGGAGATCTTCCTGCCGGCCCCGCTGGACGCCGAGCCCGCCGGTCTCGACGGCGTCGCCACCATCATGGCCCGCGCGCTCTCGGAGGGCACGGACCAGCGCAGTGCCGAGGAGTTCGCGGCCGAGCTGGAGCGCTGCGGCGCCACGCTCGACGCGCACGCCGACCACCCGGGCGTACGGGTCTCCCTGGAGGTTCCGGTCTCCCGGCTGCCCAAGGCGCTCGGGCTGCTGTCCGAGGCCCTGATCGCCCCGGCGTTCCTCGAGACCGAGATCGAGCGGCTGGTGCGCAACCGGCTCGACGAGATCCCGCACGAGACGGCCAACCCGGCCCGCCGCGCGGCCAAGCAGCTCTCCAAGGAGCTGTTCCCGGCCGAGGCGCGGATGTCCCGGCCGCGCCAGGGCACCGAGGCGACCGTCTCCGCGATCGACGCCGCCGCCGTCCGCGCCTTCTACGAGGCGTACGTCCGGCCCGCCACGGCGACCGCCGTGGTCGTCGGCGACCTGACCGGCGTCGACCTCGACAAGGTCCTCGCCGAGACCCTCGGCGCCTGGACGGGCGAGCCGGCCGAGCCGCTCCCGATGCCGCCGATCACGGCCGACGACACCGGACGGGTCGTCATCGTGGACCGGCCGGGCGCCGTTCAGACCCAGTTGCTGATCGGCCGGATCGGCGCCGACCGGCACGACCGCGTCTGGCCGGCCCAGGTCCTCGGCACGTACTGCCTCGGCGGCACCCTGACCTCGCGTCTGGACCGGGTCCTGCGCGAGGAGAAGGGCTACACCTACGGGGTGCGGGCCTTCGGGCAGGTGCTCCGCTCCGACGCCCAGGGGAACGGCGCCGCGATGCTCGCCATCAGCGGCTCCATCGACACCCCCAACACGGGTCCGGCTCTTGACGACCTGTGGAAGGTGCTGCGCACCCTGGCCGCCGAGGGCCTGACGGACGCCGAGCGCGAGACCGCGGTGCAGAACCTGGTGGGGGTCGCGCCGCTCAAGTACGAGACGGCCGCCTCCGTCGCCGGGACGCTCGCCGACCAGGTCGAGCAGCACCTTCCGGACGACTTCCAGGCCCAGTTGTACGCGCGGCTTGCCGAGACCGGCACGGTCGAGGCCACCGCGGCCGTGGTCAACGCCTTCCCGGTGGACCGGCTCGTCACCGTCCTGGTGGGCGACGCGGCGCAGATCGCGGACCCGGTGCGCGCGCTCGGCATCGGTGAAGTCACCGTCGTGACCGGCTGATTCCGGCTGCCGACCCGGCAGAGGGAGGGCTCTGACGACCTGTTTCGTCGGAGCCCTCCCTTTTGTCCTTATTCGTGGCTTGGGTGGCTCTATGCCCTGTGGCATGTCTTACAAACTGGCGAGTCCGGTTGGTGATTGAAAGACGATCCGCATAGCGTCGGTGCGTCTGTCCGGCAGTTGCACGTGCCGCACCCGCGGCATCCGGACAGTCATCGCCGAGTCCCCGTCAGGCGCGAGCCTGGGGAGCCGGGGACCCATACGTAGTCCCTGGGGTGAATCGGGCGCCTTCGTCTCGTACGGAGGGGCTCGTAGGAGACCTTCCTGCTCCGAACCCGTCAGCTAACCCGGTAGGCGAGAGGGAAGGAAAGGATCAGCCACTACATGGCGTTCACCCGTGCCACCGGGAAGCATCGTGGTCCGAGCCGTATGGCGCGCCGCAGCGTAGGCATCGCCGGCGCCGCGACCCTCGCCACCACCGGCGTCATCGGCACCCTCGCCTCCCCGGCGCTCGCCGCCGAGACGGACAACCGCTCCGTCGAGGACACCGGCCTCACCAAGGTGATCACCGAGGACTCGCTCGCGGACCGGCTCAACGCCCAGGCCGCCGCGCAGGAGCGGGAGGCCTTCGAGGCCGCCGCCAAGGCGAAGGCCCAGGCCGAGGCGAAGCGCAAGGCCGAGGCCCGCGCCAAGGAGATCCGCGAGGCCGAGCAGCGCGCCGCCCGTGAGGCCGAGCGCCGCCGTCTGAACTCCTTCCAGCTCCCCGTCGCCGGCTCGTACGTGTCCACCGGCTACAAGACCGGTGGCTCGCTCTGGTCCTCCGGCAGCCACTCCGGCGTCGACTTCCACGCGGCCTACGGCAGCAGCGTCGTCTCCGTCGGCTCCGGCACCGTCGTCGAGGCCGGCTGGGGTGGCGCGTACGGCAACAACATCGTCATCCGGATGAACGACGGCACGTACACCCAGTACGGTCACCTCTCCTCCATCGGCGTCTACGTCGGCCAGACCGTCGAGCCCGGCGAGCGGATAGGCATCTCCGGCTCGACCGGCAACTCGACCGGCCCGCACCTCCACTTCGAGGCCCGGACGACCACCGAGTACGGCTCCGACATCAACCCGGTCGCCTACCTCCGCGCCCGCGGCGTCAACGTCTGACGCCTGCGCCCCGCGCATCGCAAAAGCCCCGGCTCGTCCTGAGCCGGGGCTTTTCGTCGGCCAAAAGACATCCATATTCCGCTGAGGCATCGGAAATTCCGGCGTGCTGCAATAGAGTCGCAGATCGGGCGCAGAACAGGCGCCGTAAGAATTGTCTCGCGCAGACCAAGGCGGAGGTCCGACATGCGTATTCCCGCGCACTCGGTATGCACGGCGATCCGGGACGACATCGTCTCCGGCGTCTTCGAGCGGGGCAGCCGGCTGACCGAGGACCAGCTCGCCCGCCGCTACGGGGTCTCCCGTGTCCCGATCCGCGAGGCCCTGCGCACCCTGGAGTCCGAGGGCTTCGTCGTCACCCGCCGCCACGCGGGCGCGCATGTCGCCGAGCCCACCGAGCAGGAGGCGGCCGACCTGCTCGACATGCGGGCGCTGCTCGAACCGCTCGGCGCGGCGCGTGCGGCGCAGCGGCGCACAGAGGCCCATCTCAAGGTGCTGCGCGGCCTGGTCAGGCTGGGGCAGGAGCGGGCCAGGCGAGGTCAGGGCGAGGACCTGCGCTCGCTGGGCGGCTGGTTCCACGAAACGCTCGCGCAGGCCTCCGGCAGCCCGGCGCTGACGGCGCTGCTGACCCAGCTGCGGCACAAGATCGCCTGGATGTACGCGGTCGAGCAGCCTTCCCAGCCGGTGGAGGCGTGGGCGGAGCACGGCGCGATCGTGGACGCCGTGGCGCGCGGTGACGCCGAGCGGGCGCGGGCGCTGACCGCGCTGCACGCGGAGCGCTCGCTCTCGCTGCACCGCCTCAAAAGACCGGAGCGCGGTCGTGTGAGGGTTTCGCAACATGTAGTCAACACGGCGAGTGCCCGGAATTAACGCGAGCGCCGTATACAAAGAATAGGAATATAACGGGGGTGTGTTCCGTGCTGCCCGGAAAGCGGGCGGCGGAAATGCGAAAGACCGTGACCGCCGGAATTCCGGCAGCCACGGTCTTTCGTCGTTTCGGGAAGGTCGACCCGGATCAGACGGTCTCGGGAAGCTCGTCGAGACCCTCGGCGACCAGCTTCGCCAGACGGTCCAGAGCGGCCTCGGCACCCTCGGCCTCCGAAGCGAGGACGATCTCCTCGCCGCCCTGCGCGCCCAGGCCGAGCACCGCGAGCATGGAGGCGGCGTTCACCGGAGTGCCGTCGGACTTGGCGATCGTCACCGGAACGCCGGAAGCCGTGGCGGCACGGACGAAGATGGACGCGGGGCGGGCGTGGAGGCCCTCGGCCCAGCCGACGTTGACGCGGCGCTCAGCCATGGTGTTGCCCTTCAAGTCTTAAGCGGTTGTCTAGACCAGTCTCTCACGGGATGCTCCGTGCTCACGCCGACCTCCGGCCCGGATCGGACCGCCTTCCGGCCCTCACCCGCCACGGGCGGCGCGCTCCCCCTGTGCACGGGAGTGCCCCCGCGTTGCACGGGGTGCCCCTACCTTGCACGGCGTACACCCGTCACGCGACCGGTGCCACCGTCGTGTCGCGGCCGTAGGCTGGCCCCATGCAGAGCGCGTCGGAGCAGTCGGGAGCGGCGGAACGACCGGCATCACCGGCCCGCCGGGAACCACGGGACCCTGATCACCCCGACCACCCCGACTATCCCGACCACTGGGAAGCGGACGTGGTGCTCCGCGACGGCGGCACCGCGCGCATCAGGCCCATCACCGCCGACGACGCCGAGCGCCTCGTCAGCTTCTACGAGCAGGTCTCGGACGAGTCGAAGTACTACCGCTTCTTCGCCCCCTATCCCCGGCTCTCGGCGAAGGACGTCCACCGCTTCACCCACCACGACTTCGTGGACCGGGTCGGGCTCGCGGCGACCGTGGGCGGCGAGTTCATCGCCACCGTCCGCTACGACCGCATCGACGAACGCGGCCTGCCCGCCTCCGCCCCGGCCGACGAGGCCGAGGTCGCCTTCCTCGTCCAGGACGCCCACCAGGGGCGCGGAGTCGCGTCCGCCCTGCTCGAACACATCGCGGCGGTCGCGCGGGAACGGGACATCCGGCGCTTCGCCGCCGAGGTCCTCCCCGCCAACAACAAGATGATCAAGGTCTTCACCGACGCGGGCTACACCCAGAAGCGCAGCTTCGAGGACGGCTCCGTACGGCTCCACCTCGACCTCGAACCCACCGACCGCTCCCTCGCCGTCCAGCGCGCCCGGGAGCAGCGGGCCGAAGCCCGCTCCGTGCAACGCCTCCTCACCCCCCGGTCCGTCGCGGTCGTCGGGGCCGGGCGGGCACCGGGCGGCGTCGGCCGCACCGTCCTCCGCAACCTCCTCGGGGCCGGCTTCGCGGGCCCGGTGTACGCGGTCAACGCCGCGCTCCCCGCCGGCGAGGCGGCGGAGCTGGACGGCGTCCCCGCGTACCGCTCCGTCGGGGCCATCGGGGAACCAGTCGACCTCGCCGTCGTCGCCGTCCCCGCCGAGCGGGTCCCCGAAGCCGTCGCGGACTGCGGCGAACACGGGGTACGGGGTCTCGTCGTCCTCTCCGCCGGATACGCGGAGAGCGGAGCCGACGGCCGCGAGCGGCAGCGCCAGCTCGTCCGCCAGGCGCGCTCGTACGGGATGCGGATCATCGGCCCCAACGCCTTCGGGATCATCAACACCACCGACGACGTCCGGCTCAACGCCTCCCTCGCGCCGCAGATGCCGGCCGCCGGACGGATCGGGCTCTTCACCCAGTCCGGCGCGATCGGCATCGCCCTCCTCGCCGGGCTGCACCGGCGGGGCGCCGGGCTCTCCTCCTTCATCTCCGCCGGAAACCGCGCCGACGTCTCCGGCAACGACTTCCTCCAGCACTGGTACGACGACCCGGGGACCGACGTCGTCCTCCTCTACCTGGAGTCCATCGGCAACCCCCGGAAGTTCACCCGGCTGGCCCGCCGCACCGCCGCCGTCAAGCCGGTCGTCGTGGTCAAGGGCGCCCGCCACAGCGGCAGCGCCCCGCCCGGCCACCGCGTGCCGGTCACCCGCATCCCGCACGCCACGGTGTCCGCGCTGCTGCGGCAGGCGGGGGTGATCCGGGTCGACACCGTCACCGAACTGGTCGACGCGGGACTGCTCCTGGCCGCCCAGCCCCTGCCCACGGGGCCCCGGGTCGCGATCCTGGGCAACTCCGAGTCGCTCGGCCTCCTCACGTACGACGCCTGCCTGACCGAAGGGCTGCGCCCGCTGCGGCCGCTCGACCTGACGACTGCGGCCGAGCCGGCGGACTTCCGGGACGCGCTGGCGGCGGCCCTCGCGGACGAGACGTCGGACGCGGTCGTCGTGACCGCGATCCCGTGGGTGGGCGAGAACGGCGCCACCGAGTTCGGCGACGGCGAGGTCCTCGCGGCCTCCCTGCGCGAGGCGGTCGCCGCCGCCCCCGCCCCCACGAAGCCGGTCGTCGTCGTCCACGTCGAGATGGGCGGCCTCGCGGAGGCCCTCGCGGTCGCGACGAGCACGCGCCCGGCGACCCGGGGGCGGGGCGCAGGGAGCGGTGCGCCGGCGAACGCACCTGCGACCGCACCTGCGACCGCGGGTGCCGGTGCCACTGCCGCGACCGAGTCCCGCCCCGGGGCGCCGACCCGGCCGAGCCCCGACGGCCCGGCCGAGCCCACCGCGGCCGCGCCCTTCGCGCCCGCCATGCCCTTCGCGCCCGCCATGCCCTTCGCGCCCGGCACGTCCTTCGCGCCCGGCACGTCCGGGGACCAGGCGGACCCGGCGCAGGGTCCCAAGACCACCGGCAGCGCGCCGTCGGCGACCATCCCCGCCTACCCCGCCGCCGAGCGGGCCGTCCGCGCGCTGGCCGAGGCCGTGCGGTACGGGCAGTGGCGGCGCCAGGCCGCCGACCCCGGGCGGGTGCCCGAGTACGAGGACATCGACGAGGCCGGGGCCGCCGCGCTCATCGAGCGGGTGCTCGGCGGTGGCGACGAAGCCGACCCGCGCGGTGTGACCCTCGACACCGACCAGACCCAGGAGCTGCTCGCGCGGTACGGGATCGCCGTACTGCCGACCCTGCCCGCACCCACGCCCGGCGCCGCCGTCGCCGCCGCCGGCCGGCTCGGCTACCCGGTCGCCCTCAAGACGACCGCGCCCCACCTCCGCCACCGCCCCGACCTCGGCGGCGTACGGCTCGACCTGGCGACCGAGGAACAGCTGCGCACGGCGTACGCCGAGCTGACCGAGGTCCTCGGCACCCCGGAGGAACTCCAGCCGGTCGTGCAGGCCATGGTTCCCCGGGGCGTCGACACCGTCGTCCGCTCCGCCATCGACCCGGCCGTCGGTGCCGTCCTCTCCTTCGGCCTCGCGGGCGCCGCGTCCGAGCTGCTCGGCGACACGGCCCACCGACTGGTTCCGGCCACGGACCGGGACGTCGCGGAGCTGATCCGTTCCCTCCGCACCGCCCCGCTGCTCTTCGGCTGGCGCGGCTCCGCCCCCGTCGACACCCCGGCCCTCGAGGAGGTCCTGCTCCGGGTCTCCCGGCTCGTCGACGACCACCCCGAGGTGGTCGCCGTCTCCCTGGAGCCCGTGGTCGTGGCACCACGCGGCCTCTCGGTCCTCGGCGCCACCGTCCGACTGGCCCCGCCACCGCCCCGAACCGACCTGGGCCCCCGCAGCCTGCCGAGCTACTCAAGGGCCTGAGTGGGCCCCACCGCCCCGTAGGATGGAGTCCATGGCGAAGACCGGTACGACGACCCAGGGGCTGCGCGCGGCGATCGAGCGCAGCGGCTACTACCCGGCCCTCGTGGCCGAGGCGGTGGAGGCCGCCGTCGGCGGCGAGGCCGTCGCGTCGTACGTGGTGCACCAGGAGACCACCTTCGACGCGAACGAGGTCCGGCGCCACGTCACCGTGCTCGTCCTGACCCCGCACCGCTTCATCGTCAGCCACACCGACGAGCAGGCCGCCGACACCAGCTCCCCGACGCCGTACGCCACGACGTCCACCGAGTCCGTGAAGCTCGACCGGATCTCGTCCGTCGTTGTCAGCCGCGTGGTCGCCAACCCGGAGTCGTACACCCCGGGCACGCTGCCCCGCGAGGTGGTCCTCACCATCGGCTGGGGCGCCGTCTCGCGGATCGACCTGGAGCCCGCCGCCTGCGGCGACTCCAACTGTGACGCCGACCACGGCTACACGGGCAACGCCACCGCCGACGACCTCAGCCTGCGGGTGAGCGAGGCCGGTGACGGACCGGACACCGTGCGGCAGACCCTGGTCTTCGCCCAGGCCCTCTCCGAAGCCATCGCGGCCACCGCCGCCCCCACCCGCTGATGGTGCAGCCCGCCGCCGTGACCCATGGCTGGCCCGACGACCCGGTCCCGCTCGCGCCGGAGACCGCGCCGGTCCCCGAGTACACCTTCGGCTCCCTCGGCGACCTGCTGCCGACGCTCGTCGCCGGTCAGGGCGTGGCCGGTTTCACACCGCGCATCGCCGAGCTGGCCCCCGCCGACCGGAACTGCGTCTTCCTGATCGACGGGCTCGGCTGGGAGCAGATCGCGGCGCACCCCGAAGAGGCCCCCTACCTGACCTCGCTCCTCGGCTCCTCGCGGGGCGGTACGGGCCGCCCGGTCACCGCCGGCTTCCCCGCCACCACGGCGACGTCGCTCGCCTCCGTCGGCACCGGCCGCTACCCCGGTACGCACGGGCTGCCCGGCTACACCGTGCGCAACCCCGCGACCGGCGAGCTGATGAACCAGCTGCGCTGGAAGCCGTGGACCGCGCCGCACGTCTGGCAGCCGTACCCCACCGTCTTCCAGCTCGCGCACGACGCCGGGATCCACACCGCGCAGGTGTCCTCCCCGATCTTCGAGCAGACCCCGCTCACCAAGGTCGCGCTCAGCGGCGGAACGTTCCACGGGCGGCTCTCCGGCGAGGAGCGCATGGACTTCGCCGCCGAGCAGCTCGCCGCCGGAGACCGCTCGCTGGTCTACACGTACTACAGCGAACTCGACGGCGCCGGACACCGCTTCGGCATCGACTCCGACGCCTGGCGCGGCCAGCTGATGTTCGTCGACCGGCTGGTGCAGCGGCTCGCCGAACAGCTGCCGCCCCGCTCCGCCCTGTACGTCACGGCGGACCACGGCATGGTCGACATCCCCTTCGACGAGCAGCACCGCATCGACTTCGACGAGGACTGGGAGCTGCGCGCCGGCGTCGCCCTCCTCGGCGGCGAGGGGCGGGCCCGCCACGTCTACGCCGTGCCGGGCGCCGAGGCGGACGTCCTCACCTGCTGGCGCGAGGTGATCGGCGAGCAGTTCTGGGTGGCGAGCCGCGACGAGGCCGTCTCCCTCGGCTGGTTCGGCGACGAGGTCGACGAGCGCGTGTACGGCCGGATCGGCGACGTCGTCGCCGCGGCCCACGACGACGTGGCGATCACCGCCTCCGTCAACGAGCCCCACGAGTCGGCGATGGTCGGCATGCACGGGTCGATGACCCCCGCGGAGCAGCTCGTCCCGCTGCTCGAAGTCCGTTCCTGACCCCCTGCGTCGCACGCCCCCCCACGACCTGAAAGGTCCCTGACCCGTCATGCCCGAGCTGGTCTTCTTCTCCGGAACCATGGATTGCGGGAAGAGCACCCTGGCGCTCCAGATCGCCCACAACCGTGACGCGCGGGGGCTTCAGGGCGTGATCTTCACCCGTGACGACCGGGCGGGTGAGGGCAAGCTGTCCTCCCGGCTCGGGCTGGTGACGGAGGCGGTCGAGGCTCCGCAGGGCATGGACGTGTACGCGTACCTCGTGGCCCAGCTCTCGCAGGGCGGCAAGGCGGACTACGTGATCGTGGACGAGGCGCAGTTCCTCGCACCGGAGCAGATCGACCAGCTCGCGCGGGTCGTGGACGACCTCGGTCTCGACGTCTTCGCCTTCGGGATCACCACGGACTTCCGTACGAAGCTGTTCCCCGGTTCGCAGCGGCTGATCGAGCTGGCGGACCGGATCGAGCAGCTCCAGGTCGAGGCGCTGTGCTGGTGCGGCGCGCGGGCCACGCACAACGCCCGAACGGTCGGCGGGGAGATGGTCGTCGAGGGCGAGCAGGTCGTCGTCGGCGACGTGAACCGGCCGGCCGAGGAGATCGGTTACGAGGTGCTCTGCCGCCGCCACCACCGCAAGCGGATGACGTCGGCCTCCTCGCGGGCAGGCGCTCTTTCCCCGGACGTCCTCCCGGTCAACCACGCCTGACGGCTCCGGGACGCTTTCGTCCACGGGGCCGGCCCACCGGCGGTGGCAGGATCGTGCACGGTGCGGAGGCAGGAGCATGCCAACGGGGAGTCCTGCGGAGGAGGGGGTTCGCTGGGATGCTTCTGGTGTGGTCGGGGATATCGTCCCGGGCACCTCTGAGGCACGGCGCCGGGGCGCCGGGAGGGGAAGAACCATGATGCGAACGGCCACCAGCAAGGCTGCCCGGGGGATCGCGGCGGCGGTGCTGACCGCGCTGGCGACGGCAGGGGCGTTCACCGCCCACGCGGGGAGCGCCACACCGGCGAGCGGTGACGCCGTCGTCGTGGCGGACGGCTGTCCCGACCCCCGGAACGCGTGTTGGGTCAACGGCTGGCAGGAGAAGCCGGGCACCTGATCCTGTGCGGTGAGCCCGCCACGGGGGTGGGTCCAGCGGTCCGGGTGCCGAGCACGACGCGCGGACCACCGCCTTTCCAGTCCCTCGTCACCGACCGACCGTGGAGCACCGCCGATGCACCGCATGCAGATCCTGGGAATCACCCCTGCGGAGGAGGAGACGTACCGCCACCTGTTGAGGCATCCGGGCAGCGGCGTCGGCGAGATCGTCGCCGCCCCGTGGCACCCGTCCGGGACCGGTGCGGCCGCCGTGGGGCGACTGAAGGCTCTGGGCGCCGTGGTCGAGCGCGACGGAGTGCTGTGGCCGGAGGAGCCGAAGGCGGTGGTGGCCCTGCTGGCCGAGCGGCTGCTGGCCGAGCTCCACACCATCACCCGCAGCCTTGCCCAGGTCTACACGGTGGTGCGCTCCCTGGAGGACGAGGCGGACGAGGCGGCCGTCGCCGCCGGCCGGCCCGAGGCTGGTGACACCCCTCCGCCGGACAGCCGGCTGGTGGAGCGGATCACCGATCCCACCGCGTTGCGGGCGAGGGTGGAGGCCCTTGCCCTGAGTACCCGCTCCGAGGTGCTGGCGGGTGGGCTCTGCGAGGAGGTCGACAGCCGGGTCCTTCGGCTGACCTTGCCGCTGGGCCTGCGGATGCTGGACCGCGGCGTCACCGTACGGCTCCTGGTGTGGCAGTCCATGCTCGCCGACCCGGCGGTCGTCGCCCATGTGCGCCAACTGGCCGACGCGGGCGCGCGGGTGCGGGTGCTGGCCTCCTCGGACAGCCCGATGGCGGTGTGCGACGGCGGGACCGCGCTGGTGCCGGTCGAGCCCTCGGACATCGCCAAGGGCGCGTTCGTGACGACCGAACCCGGCATGGTGAGCACGGTCGTCAACCACTTCGAGCGGCTCTGGGCGGACGCCCGGGAATTCGGGGACGGCTGACGGCCGGGTCACGCCCCGGCTGTCGCCCCACGGGCTGTCAGACCTCTTGACTGCCAGACCCACGGGCTGTCAGTCCCACCGACTGCCAGCCCCACCGGCTGTCAGACCCATCCTCGTTCTCGGGCCAGCAACGCCGCATGCGCGCGGTTCTCCGCACCGAGGAGCCGCATCAGCTCCGATATGTGGCGGCGGTAGGTGCGCAGTGCGGTACCCACCTGGCGGGCGCCTGTCTCGTCCTTGCCGACCGTGCACATCGCCCGCAGCACCTGCACCTGCAGATCGGTCAGTTCGGGTTCGCCCGACGCGTCGTCCCCCTGTCCGACCAGGTCGGTGAAGTCCTCGGCCCCCGCCCACAGACGCTCGAAATTGTTGACGACGGTGGTGACGATCCCCTCCTCGCTCGAGCAGAGGGCGCCCTTGGAGGTGTTCTTCGGGTCCACCGGCACCAGCGTGGTGTGGTGGTCGTACACGATCATCAGCTCGCTCAGGTCCTCGACCACCCGGATCCGGGCCCCGGCGGCGGTCAGTTCCTGGAGGTAGGCCCGCGTGGTGTCGTCCGCCACCGCGGAGGCGCGGACCAGGCTGCGCAGGACGACGCCACGGCGCAGGCAGCGCAGGTCGAGCGGTCGGGAGTGCTTGATGTTCTCCGGGGTGAGCGCGTCGTAGGGCTCGGAGGCCAGAACCTCAGTACGAGCGAAGAATGCCAGTTCGTCCAGACGTTCGCGGATGGCTGATAACCCCATCAGCCGTTCCACCGGGGCGTGTTCGGAGTTCGGGCCCTGGTCGCGCGCGTCACGCGTCAGGGAGTCCACGATGGGTTTCAGGTCGGACAGCGTGCGGATGGTGCCGTAGAACTCCTCCAGGCGCTGCTGGGCCAGCCGGTTGACCACCAGGTCCGGCTTGTGAGGCCACGCCTTGCCGTCGTCCTCGCGGATGACGTGCAGGTCCCGCAGCCGACGCACCGCTGCGTCCAAGGTGAGGGGTTCCTGCCTCAACAGGACGTGCACTTCGTCGAGTTCGACGCCGGGGTTGCGCAGCAGGTGCCGGTAGAGCTCCTCTTCCGCCGCAGTGAGACCGAGGACCGCCATGTGGTGCACGAGCAAGAGGCACTCCCGTGGGAGGGGGCATCGGGAAGGATCCGGCCGGCGTGTGTTGCCGGAATTGTAGAAGGGAGGTGCCCGAAGGGTAAAGGTTTCGCCAGGAGCCCCTGGTGACTCGCCAGTAGGATTTTCGGTTCAAGAACGATCAGGCCGGATCCTGCATCGGGTTGGCCGTATCTGGCCAACAGGCCTTGTTCCTCCCCGTCGTGGGCGCTGCCATATTCGGTCGGGAGGGAGGCGTGGTGCTGACCGCACGACGCGAGGGGGACACGCCGCCGTCGGCGGCCCCTGTGGCCCGGGGCCGGTACCTGCCTCAGCACTCCACACGAGAGGTGGCACAGCCAGATGCTTTTCCGACTGCTGGGGCCTGTGAGAATCGCGGGCGGTGCCGAGATGCAGTCGGCGGCCCGCCGCGCGCTGCTCACCGCGCTGCTGCTGCGCCGGGGACAGTTCGTCGGCATGGGCGAGCTGACCGAGCTGTTGTGGGACGACCCGCCGAGCTCGGCGGTGGCCAACATCAGGAGCCACCTCACCGGGCTCCGCCGCGGCCTGGACTCCGCGCAGCCGGGACTGAGCGAGCGACTGACCACCAGCCGCGGCGCGGAGACCGGGTACGCCCTCAGCGTCGACGCGGACGAACTCGATCTGTCCTGCTTCCTGAAGCTCGCCCGGCAGGGCAGGGAACTGCTCGCCGCGGGCGACCACCGGGCCGCGGTCGGCCACCTCGACGAGGCCCTCGCGCTCTGGCGCGGCCCGTTCGGCCAACGGCTCCCGGCCACCCGGTGGTTCCATGCGCACACCGTGGGCCTCAGCAACACCCGCTTCGAGGCCTGCCAGGACTTCTTCACCGCCTGTCTGCTCACCCATCGGACCGAGATGCTGTCGTACCGCATCGAGACCGTGCTGGCCGAGGCCCCCTACCGGCAGCGGCTGTGGCAGTTGCTCGCCGCCACCTACTGCACGCAGGGCGACGTGGCCGGCGCCCTGGGCGTGATCGAGCGATGTCGGACCGTCTTCGCCGACGAACTGGGCCTGGACGTCCCTCCCGGCGTCGAGGCCATCCGGGCCGCCGCGCTCACCTGGGACACAGCGCGGGCGCACCGCCTGGTGGCCGAGATGGCGCGCCAGTGACGGCGGGCATCCGGCCGGCCGGGGCTCGGCTCCGACGGCGACTCCGGTCGCTCGCGGTGGGGGAACTGGTCAACGTCCCGTTGCAGACGGCCGTCTGGTTCGGCGTGGTCGGCGTGCCGGCCACTGCCGCGAACCTCCTCGGGTTCGCCCTGGTCACGCTGCTCCTGCTGGAGGGCGCCGCGTACTGGACGGTCAAGCTCCGTGCCCTGTCCGCCGGCAGCGGCGCGCCGCTGCCCGGGGCGGCGGTGTTCGCCGCCGCCCGGGTGGTCAACCTGGTGCTGCTGGGGCTCGGCGTGCCGCTCACCGTTCTCGCGGTGATCGACGACCCCGGGACCGGGAGCATCCCGGGCCTGCTCTTCACGCTCTTCGCCGTCCTGGAGCACGTCAACTACTTCCACACCCAGCTGATGTACGACACCCCCGAGGACCGGCGCAGCCGGCGCAGGAACGGGCGGCGCCGGGCACATCTGGCCCGTGACCTGGAGCGGGCCCGGAAGCTCGGGACCGGGCAACCATCCGCCGATGAGACCAGTCGCTCCTGACGTCCCGGACGAACGGTGACCGGCCCGGTCACGGCGCGGCCTTCAGGATCTCGTAGAGGTCGGACGCGGCGGCCCGGGGTCCGTGCACCGCGCCGACCCCGGTGACGTTGAGGACCACCTCGTCCACGCCGAGCGCCCGGTAGGCGTCAAGGCGCTGGTGGATCTCCTCGGCCGTCCCGTAGAGGAAGATCCCGCCGTCCACCAGGGCGCGGACGTCGTCGGGCCCGCCGTCGCCGGTGACCTGGATCCCGGCCCGCCGCAGGACGGCCTGGTAGTGGGGGAACTGGATGTGCCCGCCGCAGGTCGCCCGCAGCAGTTTCGCCATGTCCCGGTCGGGGCCGGCCAGGGCCACCGGGACATAGGCGGTGACTTTGACCGGCTGCTCCGGACGCCGCTCCTTCGCGCTCCGCAGAGCCGGGATCAGGAACTCCTCCAGGTACGCCGCCGAGGCCATCCAGGTGATGGCCACATCGGCGAGTTCTCCGGCGAGTTCGGCCATCCGCTCCCGCAGGACGCCCAGGCCCAGCGACACCTCCGGCTTGTGGAACGGCATGAGCTGCGCCTTGGCGGAGAAGATCTCCCCCTCGCGGTCGCTGATCCCGCCGTCCAGCAGGTCCCGGACGATGGTGACGTACTCCCGGCAGGCGGTGAGCTGACTGGGGTACGGACGTCCCATGGCGCAGGTCTGCGCGGCGAGCGAGCCCGGACCGTAGCCGGCCACCACCTCGTGCCCGGTGGCCAGCGCCGCGGACCGGGCCTCGATCGCCGCGTTGTACGGCGAGCGGTAGGGCATCAGCGACACCCCGAACCCGGCGGGCACCCTGATTCCGGAGCCGGCCAACCAGCTCACGATCTGATGGCTGTCCAGAACGAGGCCCTGGCCCTGCCACAGCCGGGCCGCGCCACCCCATTTGACGAGATTGGCGAAGGGGATCACCTGCTCGGGGCGGGTGGCGTTGACGGGGAGGAGGATCGAGTGCCGCATCCCGGCAGCCCTTTCGACGAGTGGTGGAGCGGAGGACAGGCGGGCGGTCAGCTCGGGGAAGGCGCGGACAGTTCCAGGGGGAGGCGCAGACCTGCCGGGTCCGCGCCGCTGAGCAGGGCATCGACCATCAGGTCGGTGTCGCCCACGCCGGCCCAGCCGAGCATGTAGCCGATCAGTGAGGTCCGGCCGGCCGCGCCGGTGAAGTAGCCGTCCTCGCGGATCCGGTCGAGGACCTCGGTCTGATGGACGGCGGCCCGCTCGAACAGGTCCGCGCGTCCCAGGGTGCGGCCCGCGCCGATCAGGCACTGGACGACGCCGCTGCTGCCGTGGCAGACGGAGAGGTCCACCGCGCGGCCGGGCGCCAGGGCGGTCGCCCGGCCGACCAGACCGGCGAGCCGGGACTCGGTCAGCCAGTCCTCCCGGCCCGCCGCGACGAGGATCTCCGAGCCGGCCAGCAGGAGACCGGCGGCGCCCTTGCACCAGCCGTGCTCCGCCGGGACGCCGTCCCGCTCCCAGCGGCCGATCAGCCAGTCCGCCGCCTCCTTGGCGGTGCGCTCGAGGCCCAGAACGGATCCGGTCCGGGCGGCCGCCCAGCGCAGTCCCAGTTCGCCGTGGGCCAGGTCCGACCAGTGGGTGTCCCGCTCCCTGCCCAGGTGGGACAGGGCCAGGTCGGTGAGCCGCTCGACCGTCGTGGCGTCGGCGGGGAAGGAGGAGCCGTCGCGGCGGAGACGGTCGAGCAGGACCATCAGCAGCCCGGCCGGGCCGTTGGAGAGGTCGGTCTCGAGGACGCCTTCCGTCGCGCGGTCCTGGAGGGCCTGGAGCAGCCCGGCCAGCCGGGCGGACGCGGTGGTCGGCTCCTCGGGGCGGACCAGCAGAAGCGAGGCGGCCCCCGTGAACACCGACTCGGGGCGCTGCAGCAGCGCCTCGCCGTACTCGGCGAGCAGGGTGGTGAGCCCCCGGTCGGCGCTGCCGGCCGGACCGGCCAGGCTGTCGTCGCGGGCGGCGGCGCGGTTGAGGAAGGAGACCACGCCGGCCGAGTCGTGGAAGGAGACGAAGTTGCCCGGGGTGATGGTGGAGGCGTCGCGGTCCGGGCCGATGCCGCCGACCCATCCGCACTCCTCCTGACCGCCGGGAGCGGTGACCGGCACCCGCACCTCGGCGATCCGCCCGGCGATCGCCCGCCACCAGTCGCCGGGGCGGGCCCCGGCCAGCAGGTGCCCGCCGAAGACCCCGGAGGCCGAGAGCCCGCCGGGCGTGTCCTCGCCGCACAGCTCGCCGAAGCACTCCTCGAGCAGGAAGTGGTGGTAGGCGTCGGTGCGGGCCGCGTTGTGGGCGACGCCGCGCCGGGCGAAGTCCAGCGCGGTCGCCGAATACACCCCGGGCGTCGACCCGTTGACCGTGCCGAGCGCGTCGGAGTCGCCCCGGGTGACGAAGTACGGCACGTTGCCGCCGTGCAGCGAGGCGCGCTCCGCGTCCCCCGCGAAGCGCTCCGCCTCGGGGGACAGGTAGTCCTGGTGCATCTTCAGGAGTCCGAACAGCCGCTCGGCCTCCTTGGGATCCACCAGGTACTTCGGGTGGGTGGAGGCGTCGATGAAGCGACCGTAGATCATGGTGGAGCGCAGCAGCAGCCGCACCGGCACGCCGGGGTGAGCCTCCAGGACGCGGGTGACGGCGCCGTCCCGCAGGGCCGTCAGGGCCGCACGGCAGCCGGCCAGGATGGCGTCGAACCACTCGGTGGCGATCAGGTGCGTCTCGCCCAGCCGGGGCACGTTGTCGCCCTGCCGGTAGTTGAAAGGTTCCCGTGACACCGCGATGGCGTCCGTTCCCGGGTCGCGGATCACGGCGCTGGTCATGGACGACGGCTGGTCGCCCGCCACCCCGACGCCCGCCATGATGAAGTCGACCGGCGAGGTCGGGTTCACCATCGGCACCAGCATCGTGGAGGCGACGGACAGCTTGGTGTGGTTCATCAGCGCGTCGGGGAGCGAGTCGTCGCCCACCCCGGCGTCCGGCCGGAGCATGGTCTCCGTGTCGATGACGCACGGGTGCTCGCCACAGGCCAGCAGGTTCTCGTCGTGCAGGTCGGTGGCACCGATGGAGCCGAACAGCAGCGCCAGCGCGCCGATCCGGTAGAAGTAGCGGCCGGGCTGGTCCGCCCGCTCCATGGCGGCCGGCACGGTGAACTCCTGCCAGCCGTGCGTGCCCACGGTGAACGACCGGGGGACGCAGCGGGACAGCGGGTGCTCCAGGTACGGGTCGACCGCCCGGTACAGGTCGCGGACGAAGTCGTCCGCGGTGAGCGGACGCGGCTTGAACACCAGCCGGGTTCCGTTGGCCAGGTGGAGGATGTGTACCTGACGGTTGTCGTTGTGCAGGTCGGAGCCGCTGGGGGAGATCGCGGACAGCAACCGGCCGTCGTCGCCCGGCTCGCCGAGCAGTCCGGCCTCCGCAAGGAGCGGGTGGTCGTCGGCGAAGGCGGTGAGGAACTCGCGGTAGGCGTCCAGGGAGTGGGACAGCATCGAGGCCAGCCGCAGCCGCAGCACCGGGTACTTCTCGAGGAGGGCGTCCGGGACGCCGGGCTCCTCCAGACGGGCCGTGAAGCGGCGCAGGGCGGTGTCTCCGCCCGACTCCATCGGCAGGCCCAGCTGCTCGCGGAAGGCGTGGAACTCGCCGATGAGTATCCGGTAGGACTGCGTCTCCACCGTTTTCAGCAGGGCCTCGTGGGCCTGGTCCAGCACGCTGTCGAGGCGGTCGGGGGCGGCAGCCCGCAGCAGCGGCTCGCGCAGCTCCTTCTCGACCGCGGACCGGGGGACCACTTGGGAGTAGAAGGGGAGGAAGGCCTCGACGGCCACCATGCTCTCGCTCATGCCCCGGCACCTTCCACCAGCAGTTCGGCCGTCCGGCCGGCCCCATCGGCTGTCGCCGCGTACAGGTCCCGGTACACGCTGCCTCCGTCCATGAGTTCTGAGTGTGTTCCTTGCTCGACGATCCGTCCCTGGTCGAACACGTAGATGAGGTCGGCGGACTCGATCGTCGACAGGCGGTGCGCGATGACGATCTGGGTGGCGCCGATTCCCTCGATCAGCCGGGTCACCCGGCGTTCGTTGACCGTGTCCAGGGAGGCAGTGGCCTCGTCCATGACGAGGATGGACGGCCGCTGCAGGAGGGTGCGCACGATGGCGAGCCGCTGCCGCTGCCCCCCGGAGAAGTTGGAGCCCATCTCGGCGACCAGGGTCTGCAGGCCCATCGGCAGGTCGTCGAGGAAGTCCAGGATGCCGGCCTCGCGGCAGAACTCCCGGACGGTCTCCTCGGGGATGTCCTGGCCCAGGGTGAGGTTCTCCAGGATCGACCGGTTGTGCAGGTGGACCTCCTGCGGGATGTAGCCGATCACCCGGCGCAGGGAGTCCCGGTCGTACTCGCCGGCGTCCCGGCCGCCGAAGCGGACCGCGCCGGAGGTGGGTTCGTGCAGGCCGCAGACGATCCGGGCCAGGGTGCTCTTGCCCGACCCGGAGGCGCCCACCAGGGCGACCCGGGCGCCCGCCGGGATGTCCATGGAGACGTCGCGGACCACCGGTTCGCTGTGCCGGGTGTAGCGGAAGGACACCTGGTCCAGTTGGACGGAGGCGGACGCCAGCTCCTTGCGGTCACCGCCGGGGCCCTCGGGCTCGGTGCGGGTGATGTCGCTCAGGCGCGACATGTAGCGGCTGGTCTCGGTGAACTCCGCGTACGCCTGGAACACCGAGGTGGAGATCGCGAAGTAGGTGGCGGCGACGGTCTGCACCGCGATCGCCCCGCCGATGCTGATGGTTCCCCGGCCGACGAAGTAGAGGCTGGCGAGCAGCAGCAGCAGCGGCCCGAACATCTGGATGGTGGCCGCCACACCGGTCACCCGGCCCTGCTGCAGCCGCATCCGCGCCTTCATCGCGTCGAGGGAGGCGGCGTAGGTCTCGCGCCAGGTGTCCAGGTACTGCTCGGCGTAGCCGCCCATCTTGATGGTCGGGATGGAGACGATGGCGTCCAGCTGCAGCGACTGGCTCCTGCCCAGGTGGGTGATCTCCATGTCGACCGCCTCGAGCACCCGCAGGCGGGTGGCGGCCAGATAGCCGGCGTTGGCGAGGACCAGGGCGAGCGCCATCAGCCCCAGCCGCCATTCCACGTGCAGCAGGTAGCCGCTGACGCAGACCATGGTGCCGACGTCCAGCACGCCCTGGGCGACCCGGGAGGAGAGCATGTCGCGGACGGCGTTGACGCTGCCGAGCCGGAAGAGCAGCTCGCCGGGCTGACGGGTGGTGAAGAACCGGTACGGCAGCAACAACAGCCGGGTGAAGGCGTGGTCCATCAGATGCCGTCCGAGCACCGACACCAGCGAGGACAGCAGCAGGATCCTCAGGAGATGCAGCAGGTAGTAGCCGACGGCGGCGCCGACCACCATGCCGATGACCCACAGATGGTCGCCGAGCTCCGTCCAGCCGGAGAACCGGTCCACGGACCACTCGGTGAGCAGCGGGATTCCCAGGACAGCGGCGTAGGCGGCCAGCGACAGCGCGCCGACACCGGCCATCCGGCGCCCCGCGCCCTCGGGCAGCAGGGGCATCGTCCGCCAGTCGGCGAAGGGCCTGCGGCGCAGCCGGCGGAACTCGGGGCCGGGCTCGGCGGTGAGGACCACGCCGCTGAAGTGCCGGGCGAGTTCGTCCGAGGTCATCCGTCGGCGGCCGACGGCCGGGTCCATGACGACGGCCTGATCGCCGTCGAAGCTCTCCAGGACCACGAAGTGGTGATCGTCCCAGAAAAGGATCACGGGCGAGTCGAACCGGGTGAGCGCTGCGACGCTCCGGGCGCTCAGCAGCCGGCTCCGCATGCCGCGGGACTCCAGGAACCGCGCGAGCTGCCGGGCGCTCAGGCCGTCCCGTCCCGCGTCCATGTCCTCGCGGACCTCGGAGAGGCCTTCGTCCCGCCCGTAGTAGCGGAGCAGGGACACGCAGCAGCACAGACCGCACTCGGTCTGGGCGACCTGGGTGACGGCCGGCACGCGTCGCGCGGTCCGACGTGATTCCGGGCGAGCGCCCATGGCTACCGCACCTCCGGGTTGTGGGACGTCGGGCAAGGAGTGGGACGTGCATCGACGGGGCGTCGGACGGGGCGGGAGGCCGGGAAGTCCGGCGCGGGCCGGACCTCGGTCCGGCCCACCCCCGCCCCGTCCGTCGTGACCGACGCGGCGGTCCGGTTCAGCGGGCCGCGCGTATCAGAGCCGTCAAGGGCTTCAGCACTGGCTGGTGCACTTGGTGGTCGGGCAGGCGGAGGCGGACACCAGGGTCGCCACGGCGGTGACGATGGCGCAGCTCCAGGTGGTACCGCCGTACACGTCCGCCTCGCCCATCTCGACGAGCTCGAACTCGTCGTAGCCGCCGAGGACGTCGGCCTGCATCTTCTCCATGGTCTTCTCCTTTTCGATTTTCTCCCGACACGCGCCCGGATATCGTCCGGCGAAATACGGAACGCGTATCCCCCGTCTTCGGAGGACGCCTCCCAGTCTGTCCGCCCTCAATTCGCCGAACGCATAGACCTGACGCCCTTGCACGCACACGCTGAAATGCGCCGGGCCCCCACACATTCGCGTGGGGGCCCATTCGCGGGGTTCGTCGACCGATCAGACATCCCGCCGCACAGTCATCCAATGTCCGAGTGCCACCGAGCCCACCGTCCACGCGGTGAGCACGCCCAGCCCGGACCACGCTCCCAGTACCTCGTCGCTCCCAGAGCCGCGCAGCACCAGGCCCCCGGCCACATCCGGCAGGAACCGTGCCACCTCCCCGACCCCCGGTATGTTGCTGAGGATCGTGGAGAGCATGAAGAACAGCGGAAGCAGAACGGACAGCGCCGCCGCCCCCGACCGCAGCAGCGTCGCCACTCCCATGGAGAACGCCACCAGCAGCATCGTGTAGAGCACCGCCCCCGCCACATGCCCCGCCGTGGCGAGTCCCGTCGGCGCCCGGTGCTCCCCGACGCCGCTCTGCACGATCAGGAAGGCCGGCACCACGCCCGCCACCGCCAGCCCCCCGCTGACCAGGCTGACAAGACCCACCTTGGCGTAGTAGAAGCGGGCCCGGTCGGGGACGGCCAGCAGACTGCTCCTGATCGACCCCGACGCGTACTCGCCCGTCACCGCGAGAATCCCCATGATCACCAGGACGATCATCCCGAGCGGTACGGCCGACAGGCCGAGCCCGATCGGGTCGAACCCGGGCGCCGTCAGCTGCCTTTCGCCGGGAACCAACCCGTAGACGAAGGCAAGGCCGATCATCAGGACGAGATAGACCGCGGAGGACCATTTCGGAGACCGCAGCGTCGTCAATTTGACCCATTCCGCGGCCACGGCGTGCTTCATCAGAACCCTCCCGTCGAAGCCCGGTATTCAGCGTGTTCCTGCGTCAGCTTCATAAAGGCCTCCTCGAGCGAACCCGCGGAAGCGGTCAGCTCGAAAACCGCGATGTTCTCCGCGCTCGCGACGAGCCCGACCTTTTCAACGGACGCCCCGCTCACCGCCAGCGTCGCCGCGTCCTGCCGCACGGACTCGATGCCCCGCTCCCGCAGCGCCCGCCGCATCCCCTCCGGATCGGCCACCCGGGCCAGCACGGTCCTGTCCGAGTGCGCGGCGATGAACGCGTCCACGGGGGTGTCCGCGAGCAGCCGGCCCCGGGCCACGACCACCAGATGGTCGGCGGTCACCGCCATCTCGTTCATCAGGTGGGAGGAGACCAGCACCGTCCGCCCCTCCGCGGCCAGCCCCCGCATCAGCTCCCGGATCCACCGGACACCCTCGGGGTCGAGCCCGTTGACCGGCTCGTCGAACAGCAACACCTCGGGGTCGCCGAGCAGCGCCGCCGCGACGCCGAGCCGCTGCCCCATGCCGAGGGAGAACCCGCGCACCCTCTGCCGGGCCACCGCGAGCAGGCCGACCCGGTCAAGGACCTCGTCGGCCCGGGTGGCGGGCAGGCCGTGCGAGGCGGCAAGCACCCGCAGGTGGTCCCGGGCACTGCGGCCCGGGTGCACGGCCCTCGTGTCGAGCAGCGCTCCCACCCGGGTCAGCGGGCGCGCCAGGCTCCGGTAGGGGACGCCGAAGACGGTGGCCCGGCCGGCGGTGGGCTCGTCCAGACCGAGGATCACGCGCAGGGTGGTGGACTTGCCGGCGCCGTTGGGGCCGAGGAATCCGGTGACCCTCCCCGGCGTCACGGAGAACGACAGACCGTCCACGGCGACCTTCGCGCCGTACCGTTTGGTGAGGTTCTCGACCTCGATCATCACAGCACCTCTCGTCCATGAACAGTCGTGACCGGACGGCCCTGCCCGTCCGCCCTCATACGGCCCCCGCCACCGGCTCCGCGTACAGCCCCGCGTACACCCCGCCCAGGGCCAGCAACTCCTCGTGCGTCCCCCGCTCCACGATCCGGCCGCGGTCCAGGACGTGGATCAGGTCCGCGTCCTGGATCGTCGCCAGCCGGTGCGCGATGACGATCTGCGTGGCGCCGGTCTCCGCGATGATCCGGGAGACCCGCCGCTCGTTGGCGGTGTCCAGCGAGGCGGTCGCCTCGTCCAGGACGATGACCCGCGGTCGTTGCAGCAGTGTCCGCACGATGGCCAGCCGCTGCCGCTGCCCGCCGGAGAAGTTGGAGCCCATCTCGGACACCAGGGTCCGCAGCCCCATCGGCAGTTCCTCGACGAAGTCGAGGATCCCCACGGCCGCGCAGTACTCCCGGACCGTGGCCTCGTCGATGTCCTGGCCCAGGGTCAGGTTCTCGAGGATGGTCCGGTTGTGCAGGTGCACCTCCTGCGGGACGTACCCGATCTGCCCGCGCAGGAAGTCGGTCCGGTACGCGCTCATGGGGCGGCCGCAGAACTCCACCGCCCCTCCGGTCGGCTGGTGGAGTCCGCAGACGACGCGCCCGACGGTGGACTTGCCCGAACCCGACGCCCCGACGAACGCCACCTTCGCGCCTGCCGGGATCTCCAGCGACACGTCCTCCAGCACCGGTCTGCTGTGCCGGGTGTAGCGGAACGACACCTCCCTCAGCCGTATCGAGGTGTCGTGGAGTTCCGTGAGGGGCCCGCCCTCCGGCTCGCTCTCGTGCGCCGTGATGTCGCTCAGCCGGCTCACGTAGCGGGAGGTCTCGGTGATCTCCGTCAGCATCTGGAAGACGGAGGTGCTCAGGGCGAAGAAGGTGCCTGCCACGGCCTGCACGGCGATGGCCGAGCCGATGGTCACCGTCCCCCGCGACACGAAGTGCAGGCCGGCGAGGAGCAGCGCCAGCGGGCCGAACATCTGCGTGGTGGCGGCGATTCCGGAGATCCAGCCCTGCTGGATCCGCATCCGGGTGCGCATCGCGTCCAGCGAGGCGCCGTAGGTCGCCTCCCATTCGTCGGCGAACCGGCCGGCGTAGCCGCCCATCTTGATGGTGGGGACGGACACGATGGCGTCGAGCTGCGTGGACTGGGAGCGGGAGAGCAGTGCGAGCTCGGTGTCCGTCACCTCCTTCACCCGGTGCCGGCTCAGCCACAGGAAGGTGCCGTTCAGCAGGAACAGCGCGAGTGCCAGCAAGCCGATGCGCCACTCGGTGACGAACAGGTAGACGCCGATGCAGGCCAGGGTCCCCACGTCCAGGACCCCCTGGGCGATCCGCGAGGAGAGCAGGTCCCGGACGCTGTTGACGGTGTTCAGGCGGAACAGCAGCTCGCCGGGCTGCCGGGTGGCGAAGAACTTGAACGGCAGGGAGAGCAGTCTCCTGAAGACATGGCTCATCAGGTGATGGCCCGTCACGGCGATGAGCCCCGCGAGCGCGGCGGTGCGCAGCATCCACAGCAGCAGGTAGCCGATCGCGGCCCCCGCCACCGCCCCCGCGATCAGCCCCGTCTGGGACAGGTCGCTCCAGGCGTCGTCCCGGTCGACGGCCCACTTCGTCAGCGCCGGTATGCCCAGCACCGCCGCGTAGGAGCCCAGCGACAGCAGGGCGACCAGGGCGATCCGGCGGCCTGCCCGGGCAGGGACCAGCGGCAGCGACCGCCAGTGCCGGAAGGCGGGGAGGGACTGCCGGACGAAGTCCGGGCCGGGGGAGGCCGCGATCACCACCTGGGAGAAGCCGGCCTCCAGCTCGTCGCGGGTGAGGCGCTTGCGGCCCACGGCCGGGTCCATCACCCAGGCCGTCGTGCCGTCGAAGCGCTCCAGTACCAGGAAGTGGTAGTCCTCCCAGAAGAGGATCACGGGCTCGGTGAAGCCCCGCAGGGCCTCCACGCTCCGGGCCCGGAACGCCTTGACCTCCATGCCGCGCGAGCGCAGGAAGTCCGCGAGCTGCTTGGCGCCGAGACCGTCCCGGCCGGCCTCCAGGTCCTCCCGTACGGTGCGGAAGTCCTCGGTGCGGCCGTGGTACCCCATCACCGCGACGCAGCAGCACAGCCCGCACTCCGTCTGGGTGACCTGGGTGACGGAGGGAACCCGGAGGCCCATCAGAGGGCCCCGTGCCAGATCGGTGACACCCGGGGCCGCGCGTCGTCGAGGCGGCCGAGGAGGTGCAGCAGCACACCCGAGGAGCCCACCATGGCGCTGTCGGTGTGCGCGTAGCGGGAGCCGGTGTCGGCGAGCTTCTCCGCGACCACGTCAGGACCCAGTCGGCGCGCCTCGACGGCGGCGGCCCGCTCCAGCAGCTTCCGGTCGTCGCCGGCGATCCGGCGGACCACGTCGATGTTGCCGAGGTCGCCGTGACACCAGGTGAGGTTGCGTCCGAAGCCCTGCCGGAAGGTGTTGTCCAGGGCCGCCTCCAGGCGCTCGGCGGTCCGTTCGTCCGCTGTCCGGGCGGTCACGGCGGACAGCGCCATGGCGATGCCGGCGGCGCCGTGGCACCAGCCGGTGGAGAACCGGCCAGGGAAGGCGGAGTTGGTGGACCAGTTCCGCTCCTGGGGCACGTAGAAGGACTCCAGACGGTCCGTCAGGACGCCGATGGCGGCGTCGACGCGGTGTCCGGTGTGGTGATCGGTGTGGTGACCTGTGTGGTCGGGCAGCGTGGCGAGGGCGTGCAGGACTCCCGCGACGCCGTGCGCGAAGCCCGACTGCTCCCACCAGGAGCCCGACGGCTCCTCCACATGGCGCAGCAGCCGGCCGGTGAGCCCGTCCAGGGCCTTGAGGCTGTGGTCGCCGCCGATCGAGGCGATCATCGTGGCGATGCCGGAGATCCCGGAGATCACCTCCGGGGTGTTCTCGGGGCCGAGCTGCTCCACGACCAGCGGCACGGCGTCCTGTGCCGCCTTGACCCAGCCCGGCTCCCGCAGGATTCGCCCGGCCTCGCACAGGGCGAACAGCAGGCCGGTGGTTCCGGTGTAGGCGCCGGCACCGCTCTGCCGGATGCTGCGCAGCTCGTAGACGCCGTCGGTGAGGATGCCGGCGCTGCGCTCGAAGACCTGGCGTGCCACCCGCTCGTAGCGTTCGTCGCCGAAGTGGGCCGCGGCCGCGGCCAGGGCAAGGGCGGGGCCGGTGCGTCCGGTGTACAGGTCGTACCCCAGCACGCCGGAGGGCCAGGGCCGGGCGGCCTGCGCGGAGGCGAGCGGGCCGATCCAGGTGGCGGGAAGATGACCGTACTGGTCGGGGAGGCTGCCCGCGGTCAGGGCGTCGGCCAGCGACCGGGCGAGCCGTTCCAGGCCGGTGCGCTCTCCGGTGGAGGCCTGTCCGTTCCAGGCGGTGCCGCCGGAGAGGTGGTTGTCGGGGAAGCGGGAGCAGAAGGCCGAGTGGAGCAGCCGCAGCTGCCGCCGCACCGCCTGCTCGTCGAGCGCCCCGGCTTTGGCCAGCGCCCGGGAGAGGGGTGTGCGGTCGAGCCGTACGCCGGTGTCCTCGCCGTCGCAGTCGTGGACGGTGGTGCCGGTGGCGGGCACGGTGAAGTAGGGGACGTCGCGTTCGGCCATCTGCCGCAGCTCCGAGCCGACCAGCCTGCGGTCGGAGAACCGGGAGGGGATGGCGATCCTGTGGAGCAGGGCCTGGGCGAGCGCCGGGTCGGCCATCGCTGCGGCGGAGGCCGCCATCCGCAGGATCTGCGCGTACTGCGACGTCGGGTTGTGGATGTAGCGGAGGCGCATGGCCGGAGCGAGCTCCTCAAGGAGGGTGGTCCACCAGGAGGGCCGGCGCATCACCGCCTCGCAGACCTGCCGGAACCCGTCGGCCATCTGTCCGGCGAGCCCGTGGATCTCCTGTTCGGTGCTCTCCCGGACCACGGTGGAGCGCTGCTCGGACGGGCGGGCCTGGAGGTGCACCCGGATCCGGTCGGTGAAGGGGTGCTCGAAGACCATGGTCTTGAAGGGGGAGACGCCCTGGTTGTCGCCGCCGAGGAAACCGAGGTCGACGTAGCCGGAGTCCTCGTTCTTGCCGGCCAGGACCAACGGGAGGATCCCGATGCCGTAGACGCTGCGGCCGATCTCGTCGTACGCGTTGCCCTCGGCCTCCGGGGTGGGGCCGGCGTGCACCCGGGAGGGGTGCAGCAGCGTCTCGAGATCGATGGCCACCGGGCCCAGGCGGGTGGGCAGGATGTTCTCGAAGTGCATGTCCCGCGCGTCCAGCAGGTAGAACACGGCGGCCAGTTGGCCGCAGGCCCGCATGAACGGCACGCTGAGTCCGCCGATGTCCTCCTGCTCGACGTACTCGACGTACCCGTACCCGTCGCGCACCAGGGTGCGGGCGGCGGGCAGTGCGCAGTCGGCCTCCGCGTTGACGCGCTCGACGACGGTCTCGAAGGCCGCCTCGCAGGAGACGTCCCGGGGCTTGTAGACCAGGCGGGCCCCCGAGGCGAACGCCAGGATGCTCACCGCCCTGCCGTGGGCGTGCGAGTCGCCGTCGGCCCCGCCGATGGACAGCAGCGGGTCGCCGGGGGCGATGCCGGAGAACCGGAAGACCTCGTCCCGGTCGGCGTGGAGGCGCCGGACCAGTTCGCGCGCGGCCTCACGGGCGTTGCGCACCACATGGCCGGCCGCGGAGCGGAGCACCGGGAACGGTTCCAGGGCGTCGCTCCACGCCCGGGCGACGAAGTCCTGGTAGCGCTCGTGCGGGGCCGCCCCCCGCAGCAGCCCTTCGGTGGAGGCCTTGTTGACCGCGGCGACCAAGGTACGGGTCGCCACGTCGCGGAGCCGGGCCTCGGCCCGGCCGAGTACCTGGAGCGTGAAGGCGTCCAGGTCGGCGACGGCCTCCGTGAGGTCCTCGGGGAGGAGCCTGTCGGCCGCCGGCAGTGCCAGCCGCCGGATCACGCGCTGGAACGGATACTCCTCCGGCTCCAGCGACCAGGCGAGTGCGGCCGGAGAGGGGGCCTCTGGAGCGACGTCGGACGGAGCCGAGAGCTTGACGTGGACGGCGGGCGCGAAAGCGGCGAGGGGCTCGATGGTTTCGCGGATTTCGACGCTGTCGAGTTCTGGGTAAAGATTCGCGGGCGAGATCAATGCTCCGGCTCCCTGCGCGGACGATGATAGATTGCCACGTTGCGCCGGGGGCGGGGAGCATGAGCCGCTCCCCGCCCCCGGTCCGTGCCCAGCTTTCGGGCTCAGTTGCAGTTGGGCTGGCACTCCTTGGTCAGCGTGCACCAGCCGCCCTGGTTGCCGAGGAAGTCGGAAAGCGAGAACGTGTTGGTCGAGCACGCGCCGTAGGCGACGCCGTCGAAGTCCTGCTCCGCGATCTCCTCGATGAGCGAGATGTCACCGTCGAAGTTGTTCATGTGAATTCACATCCAATCCGGCCGCATATATCCGATAGGCCATTCTGCGGAAAACCTTCGGCCCATGGCTCGTCGCCCGGCTGAGCGACGTTGGAAAGCTATGCGCGCCGATAGCCAGTCCACAACCCACCGGTTGCAGGCCGGCTCACTGAAATGTGTTTCCTGAGATGCTGCGGGAACCCCCGGTGGCGCCGCTGACCTGCGGCTTCGATGTCACATGGCCGAATCCTGCCAGGGTGCTGGCAACTTGGTGCAGTTCATTTCCCAGCGGATTCGTGCGCGGTCGTATGCGCGACCGGATGCACTGGATATGCGCGGCGAATAGGGGGCCGAATGCGATCGGCCAATTTCCGCTCGCAATAGTTTCCTAGCCGGAGCGGCGCTCCTCGCGCAGGGGATCGCGGGCAGCCCGCTGCGCCCCTTCGCCGTCCCGAGGTCAGTCGGGCGGCGGGGCGAGATCTCCGCGCAGCCGTCGGGTGCGGAGCGCCAGCTCCAGCTCGAAGCGGCGGTCCGGGTCGTCCAGGTCGTCGCCCCACAACTCACGGAGCTGCCTCAGGCGGTAGCGCACGGTCTGCGGGTGGACTCCGAGCCGGGTGGCCACCTCGGGAGCACCGCCCCGCGTCTCCAGCCAGGCCAGCAGTGTTTCGGCGAGTCGTTGGGCGTGCGCCGGGCCGCCGGCCTCGTCCAGCTGCGCAAGCCGCCGCCGTGCCAGATCGTCGATCAGTTCACCCGCGGGCAGCAGCACCAGGGCTTCGACGTGCTCGCCGCAGTGCAGGAGCCGCCCGCGTGGCAGCAGACCCTGCTCGATCATCCCGACCGCGGCCTCCGCCCAGCGCAGTGACGTGGCGGCCTCCGCCAGGGGGACCGACGGGCCGATCGCCCCGGACCAGCCGGTCACCGCCCGGTCCAGCAGCTCCGCGCGTCCGGGGGCGTCCGGGTCCGGTACGACCAGACGCGGCTGCGTGCCCTCCATGTCGAGCAGCATCTCGTCGCCCACGGCCGGGGCGACGGCCTCCTGGGCGGGGCGGAGCAGCACCGCCACCGCCACCTTCCCGGGCAGCTGCCAGCCCAGGTCGGCCGCGCGGTCGGCGAGCAGGGCGGTCGGGTCCGTGCGGTGTTCGCTGAGCAGGAGATCGACGAGCAGCCGTTGCAGGCGCAGGCGCTCCCCGGCCTGGCGGGCGACGGCTTCGGCGTAGCCGCGTACCGACTGGGCCACCATGACGTCGAGATACTCGAACGCCGACTCGGCGAGTTCGTACATGGCCGAAGGCGGGATGTCGACCTGCTGGCCGACCTCCGCCATGCGCCGCCAGGAGAGGCGGACGCCCAGCCGGTAGATCCCCTGCAAGGAGTCCAGGCTGCGCCCTTGGGAGACCTCGCCGCGCCCGAAGTCCCTGAACAGCTCAGGGAGGGCGCGCGGCCGGTCCGACCCCGTGGTCATCTGTTCCACGAAGAGCTCGAGGGCGTGCCGGATGGCCACCAGGGCCTTCGGTTCTCCGGACTCGTCGGGAAGGAGCACCAGGCCCGGATACTCCCGCCGGATCTCGGCGAGGATGTCCTGGGCCAGTTCGGGGACCTGCTCCAAGGCACGGTCGGCGAACTGCTGAATCCGCTCTCGTGGCACGTCGTGCCACGCTGACGACGTTTCCACCACACCACTCCAGGGCCGGTCCGTACACGCTCGGTCTGCGGGCCGCATGTTCCAACCTAGCCCGCGCCGGAGCCGGCCGTGCTGGATGCGGCGCCCGTGGGCGGTTCGGGGAACGTGACGAGCGGCACATTCTGCTGCTCGGGGGTGGCGTCGAGAGCGGTGACGATTCCGAAGGCGGCGCCCGCGGCCAGGAGGGCGGCGGCGACGCAGGTCAGGAAGGCGGCAAGCAGTCTGGGCATGGGGATGATCGGCCTCTCGGTCATCGAGGTCTGTCACCCAGCGCGCCGGCCCGGTCCGGCGCCGCCAGTATGAGAGGCGCATTGACAGGTGGTCAAGAGCCGCCTAATTTCGCCGCCACAGGACTGTTACTCCCGGGTACGCATTCTCGCCCCGGTCAGGCTGCACCCCGTGTGTGCGCCTCCTTCCCACACGGCCCACGAGCCCCTCGCACGTCGCGCCCGTATTGGAGTACCCGTATGCGTCGTTCAATATCACCTTTGTCCCTGATTCTGCTGGGTGTCGGAGTCTTCCTGCTGGTGCTCACCCAGCTGCTTGTCTGGTACGTGGAGCCACGCGCCAAGCGCACACCGACCGATGTGAACTCCACGACGGTCTTCAGCGGTCGGGGCAGCTACTTTGACACCGGCTCCGTCTCCGAGGTGGACGGCCAGACGCTCACGATCACCCGCCGTGTCCTGGGGGACGTCGCCGCAGGCGAGCGCAGCGGAAACGCGATCTGGGACGTGTCGACGCAGATCGACTCGCCGAAGACGCTCGCGCTGCGCGACCCGCGCAAATCCCTGCAGTGGACCACCGAACGCTGGGTGACCGACCGCAAGACGAACCTGCCGGTGCGCTGCTGCGAGGAGAAGCCCGAGTTCGAGGGCGAGGCCTATCTGAAGTTCCCGTTCGACGTCGAGAAGCGCGCCTACTCCTGGTGGGACAGCACCCTGGGCGCCACCGTGCCGCTGGAGTTCGAGAAGGTCGGAGAGGTCAACGGGCGCGAGGGCTACCGCTTCGTCGGCAAGGTCGAGGCCACCCCGACCGGCACCCGTCTGGTGCCCGGCGTGCTGGTGGGCAGCAAGAAGGGGGGCCAGATCCTGGCGGAGGAGTGGTACTCCAACGCGAGGATCGAGCTGACCGTGGACCAGCGCACGGGCCGGATCATGAACGCGCTGATCGCGCCGAAGAAGACGCTGCGGGCCCCGGGTTCGCAGAAGGACGCGGTCACCCTGCTGGCCAGTGACGGGCTGGAGTTCACGGACGCGACCCGGCGCGAGCAGGTCGCGCTGGCCTCCGACGACAGCAGCCGGCTGAAGCTGCTCGGCGAGACCGCGCCGCTCGTGGGCGGCGTGGCGGGCGGTCTGCTGGCCGTCGCAGGCGCCGTGCTGCTGATCCGCGGTCCCCGGCGGGGCGAACACTCAACAGAGTGAGTAAAACGGGCCCGCCCAAAGTCCCGAAATTGTCATCGGCGTGAGTAGCCGGAACGAATGCTTGAACGAACACTGATGTTACCCCGCGGTAAGGCCAACGTTTCCGGTTGAACCGGCCGCCACCCCCGGCTGCCTGCCACCGCGGGATCCGCAGTACCCGTGCCCGCAGTACCCGTACCTGCAGTACCCGTACCCGCAGCAATCCGTACGAGCCAGCCCAGCGCTTCATCCCCGGAAGCCCGGCACACCCTCATGCGTATCCCCATGCGCATCCCACCCGCAGCCGCCGAGTTGGAGCACCTCTATGCCCCAGCGCTCGTCCGCTCTGGCCCCCGGCCAGAAGGACTCCCGTTCCGTCCCCGCTCAAGCACGCACCGGCAGCCACGTCACCGACTCGCTCGCCCTCGACCCGCACACCGGGTCCCCCGGGACGCCCGTGCCGCGTCGGATCACCTTCCTCGCCCGCCGCGACCTGGCCAACCGGGCCGCCGGCGGATCGGAACTGCTCATCGACCGGATAGCCGACGGTCTGACCGCCGACGGCCACGACGTCACGCTCGTGTGCGGCGGCCCGGCCGCCGCACGCGACTACCGGGTGGTCTCCGCGGGAGGCGACGCGAGTCACTTCCTGCACGCCAGGTCGACCTTCGCCCGCGAGGTCGGCAACTGCGACCTGCTGGTCGAAGTGTGCAACGGCATGCCGTACCTGGCGCCGCTCTGGCACCGGGGGCCCACGTTGTGCCTGGTCAACCACGTACACACCGATCTCTGGCAGATGCGTTACCCGGGCCCGGCGGCACGGCTCGGACGCAGGCTGGAGCACTGGGCACTGGCCGGCACCCATCGCGACAACCTGATGGTGGCCGTCTCCGAGTCGACCGCCGCCGAGCTGCGCGCCATCGGCGTGGCTCCGGACCGCATCCGGATCGTCAACAACGGCGTCGAAGAGCCCGCCCCCCTGCTGCCCGAGGCGAAGGAACCGCTGTTCCTGGCCGTCGGCCGGCTGGTGGAGTACAAGCGCGTCGACCTGCTCCTGCGGCTGTGGGAGCGGGTGCGCCCCGTCACCGGCGGCCGGCTCGTCATCGTGGGGGACGGCCCGGAACGGGAGCGGCTCGAAGCCATGGCCGGCCCCTCCGTGACGTTCGCCGGCCGGGTGTCGGAAGCCGAGAAGCACAGGCTGATGTGCGAGGCGTGGCTGCTGCTGCACCCCTCCCTCGTCGAGGGCTGGGGCCTGGTCGTCACCGAGGCGGCCGCGCGGGCCACCCCCGCGATCGGCTTCGACATACCCGGCCTGCGCGACTCCATCGAGGACGGGGAGACCGGGGTGCTCGCCCGGGGCGAGAGCTCGTTCGCCGCCGCGTGGTGCGCCCTGTCCCTCAGTGCCGACCGGCGCGCGGCCATGGGGCGTGCCGCGGTGCTGCGCGCCAAGCGCTTCCGCTGGAGCGCGACGGTCCGTCAGTTCCAGGCGGTCGCCGCCGAGGCCGTGGCCCGCACCGCGTCCGCGGGACGCGGCAGGAGCGTCCATGGCTGAGACCACCGAGCGCGAGCCCAGGGCCCCATCGGCCGACGACGCCGCACACGGCTTCGAGGACCCGTCGGCCGGCACCACCGCACACGGCTTCGAGGACCCGTCGGCCGGCACCACCGCACACGGCTTCAAGGACCCGTCGTTGAGGCGGTCGGCCGCCCTCTTCCGGGCGTTCATGCGCGAACCCAGCGACCCCGAGCGGTGCTACACCCTGCTCGCCCGTGACTCGGTCGCCCAGGTGGCACGCCATGTCGACCTGGCCGGCAAGATCGTCGTCGACGTCGGCGGCGGCAGCGGCCACTTCACCGAGGAGTTCCGCCGCCGCGGCGCACAGAGCTACCTCTTCGAGCCCGACCCGCGGGAGCTGAACGCCCGCGGCCGTACCACCGAGGACGCGGTCCTCGCCGACGGATACCTGCTGCCCCTCGCCGACGGCGTCGCGGACGTGTGCTTCTCGTCCAACGTGCTCGAGCACGTGGCGGACCCGCAGACGTTCATCAGCGAGATGGCGCGGGTCACCCGCCCCGGCGGGCTGATCTACCTGTCGTTCACCAACTGGCTCTCGCCCTGGGGAGGTCACGAGACCGCGCCGTGGCACTACCTCGGGGCGGAGCGGGCCCGCGCGCGCTACGAACGCCGCACCGGCCACGCGGCCAAGCACACGCTCGGGGAGAACCTCTTCCCCGTCCACATCGGTTCCACCCTGCGGCACGTCCGCGGTCGCGACGACGTGCAGGTCGTGACAGCGCGGTCACGCTACTGGCCGTTCCTCGCGAGCACGATCACCCGGGTGCCGGGACTCCGCGAGATCGCCACCTGGAATCTGCTGCTGATTCTCAGGCGAAGCCCATGAGCATGCGAAGCGAGGAACGGTCATGACCACTACGGTCCAGGCACCCACCTGGGTGCCGCAGCCAGGCCCGACGCCGGCCGAGGCGTCCGGCGAACCGCGCGGACGCCGCCTGCTGTTCGCTTTCTGGGCCCTCGTCCTGGTGGCGTTCCTCGCGGTGTCACCCGGGAAGATGACGTTCGAGACCAAACTCGGCGTCGCCCTCGACCCCTGGCGCTTCCTCGGCGACCTGGGGTCGCTGTGGAACGGGAACGTCGGCCTCGGCGGCATAGCCAACCAGTACGTCGGCTACGCCTTCCCGGCACTCCCTTACTACGGGCTCATGGACCTGCTCCAGGTGCCGGTCTGGCTGGCCGAACGGCTCTGGCTCTCGATCATCGTGACCGCCGCCTTCTGGGGCGCGCTCCGGCTCGCCGAGCGGCTGCGCGTGGGGACGCCCGCGACCCGGGTCCTCGGCGCCGTGGCCTACGCGCTGTGGCCCACCTTCACGATCGTCATCGGCTCGACCTCCGCCGCCGCGCTGCCCGGTGCCCTGCTGCCCTGGGTGCTGCTGCCGCTCACCTCCGCGGCGTACAGCCCCCGGAAGGCCGCCGCACGGTCGGCCCTGCTGATCCCCTTCATGGGTGGCGTGAACGCCGCCTCGACACTGGCCGCGCTGCTGCCCGTGGGCCTGTACCTCCTCAGCCGCCCGCCCGGCAGGCGCCGGCGCGCGCTGCTCGGCTGGTGGATCCCGGGCGTCTTCCTCGCCACCGTGTGGTGGGTGGTGCCGCTGCTCCTGCTCGGCGCGTACGGCGAGAACTTCATGCCGTACGTCGAGCAGGCCGACACCACCACCGCCACCATGTCCGCGACCGAGCTGCTGCGCGGCGCCGGCAACTGGGTGGCCTATCTGAACTTCGGTGAGGCGTGGCTGCCCGCCGGCTGGACCGTCGCGACCTCCGTCGTCACCGTCCTCGGCTCGGCGTTCGCCGCGGCGCTCGGCCTCGCCGGCCTGGCACGGCGGGACCTGCCGGAGCGCCGCTGGCTGCTCCTGACCGTCCTGGCCGTCGTCCTGATCGCGCTCGCCGGGTACGCCGGATCCTTCGGCGGTCCCTTCCACGGCGCCGTCCAGGACTGGCTGAACGGGCCGCTGAAGCCGTTCCGCAACATCTACAAGTTCCAGCCGGGACTGGCCCTCGCGCTCGTCCTCGGACTCGTCCATCTGACGGCCGTGCTGTCCGAGAGCAGAGGCTCCCGCGCGCTCCGCGGTCGCCGCTGGGTGCCCGCGACCGCGGCCGTGCTCGTCCTGCCCGGTCTGGCGCTCCCGTACGTCAACGGCTCGATCCTCCAGCCCGGGGCGTTCACCAAGCTGCCCACCCACTGGGAGAAGGCCGCAGGCTGGCTCAAGGACAACGCCCGGGACAGCAGGGCCCTGGTCGTCCCCGCGACGGCGCACGGCATCTACACCTGGGGTTCCCCCATCGACCAGCCGTTCGACGTGCTGGCCGAGACCCCCTGGGCACAGCGCGACTTCGTCCCCTTCGGCACCCCCGGAGCACGCCGCATGACGGACGCCGTCGAGCAGGCGCTGCTGTCCGGCGCCGAGGTCCCGGGCCTCCGGGCGTACCTCGCACGGGCCGGCATGCACGAGGTGGTCGTCCGCAACGACCTCGACCCCGACCAGATCGGCTACGTCCCGCCGCAGACGGTGAAGCGGACCCTGGAGTCGTCCGGCTACCGCAAGGTCACCGGATTCGGTCCGCTGATGACCGGCGGACGCATCTCCGCCGGCACCCCGCTCCAGGTCCAGGGGCTCTACCCGCGGCTCCAGGCCGTGGAGATCTACCAGCCGCAGGACGCCGGGCGGCCCGGCAGGGTCGGCGTCTCGGCCGTGGCCGACACGGCCGTGGTCAGTGGCGGACCCGAGTCGCTGCTCCAGCTGTCCGCAGATCCCTCGATGACCGGCCGTCCGGCCGTACTGGCAGGGGACACGCTTCCCAAGGGCGTCGTCGCACCGGTGAAGGCGGTCGCGGACGGGCTGCGCCGGGCCGACACCCGGTTCGGCCTGGTCAACAACAACACCTCGTACACCTACACCGCGGACGAGCGCAATCACTCCGGCAGCCTGCAGAACCCCGGCGAGAAGCCCAAGCAGATCCTGCCGTCGGAGGGCACCGGTCACCAGACGACGGCGGTGCTGCGCGGCGCCCAGGCCGTGACGGCCTCCAGCAGCGGCAACTGGCTGTTCCACCTGCCGCAGTACGACCCGGTGAACGCCTTCGACGGCAACCCGGACACCGCGTGGGCCGAGGGCAGCCCCGGCGAGCCGGTCGGACAGTGGCTCCGGGTGGACTTCTCCCGGCCGACCGGCATCCCGGCCTCGATCCAGCTGACGCCCCTGCCGGGTGACGCCATGCGCGCGGCGCCCACCCAGGTGCGGATCGAGACCGACCGCGGCTCGGCCGACAGCCCCCTGCGGACGGACGGCCTGCCGCAGACCGTCAAGGCCCCCGCCGGCGAGGCCTCCTGGATGAAGATCACCGTCCTTGCCGCGCAGCAGGCGCGCCCGGGACTCTCCGGCGCCGGATTCTCCGAGGTGTCGATCCCGGACGTGCAGGTGACCCGCCTGCTGGAGCTGCCCGCCGACGCGGAGAACACCGACGCGGAGGCGACCGTGTACTCCCTGCACCGCGGCACCGACGCGGGCGGCCTGTCGCCCTCGTCGGTCGAGGTGGGACTGCACCGGCAGTTCAGCACCAAGGAGTCGGGCGAGTACGAGGTGTCGGCGCGAGCCGTCGCCGTAACCGGCGGCGCGCTGGACCGACTGCTCGACCGCTCGGCCCCCGGATCGAAGAACCGGCTGACCGCCGCCGTGGACTCCACCAGCCGCAACGGCACCTCGCTCGGCGCCCGCAACCTGGTCGACGGCGATCTGACGACCGCCTGGATCGCGGGCGACCGGCCGGTCGTCCACCTGAGCTGGCCCGCGGTGGAGAAGATCGACGAGATCATCCTCGCGCCGGCGGGCGGGGTGTCCACCCGGCCCGAGCAGGTGATGATCAGCTCCCCGCACGGCGCCGCGGTGGCCGACGTGGACGAGAACGGGCGGGTCCGCTTCCCGGCGATCGAGACGAACCGGCTCGACATCACCATCACCAGGGTCGCGCCGCTCACCGTCCACAACCCGGTGGCGGACGCCCAGCTGCAACTGCCCGTCGGGCTGAGCGAGGTGCACGTTCCCGCCCTTGCCGACCTGCGGGTGCCGCGGCCGAAGTCGTCCGCCCGCTTCTCGCTGCCGTGCGGTGAGGGTCCTGACCTCGCCGTGGGCGGTGTCCTGCACAAGACGAAGGCCTCCGGACTCGTCCGGGACCTCACCGAGCGGCGCCCCGTCACCGTCACCCTCTGCGCGGGCGAGGAGAAGGACGGCACCCTGGAGCTCCCGTCCGGCGACCACGAGGTGGAGGCGAGTGACGCGGGCCCGCTGGCGATCACCGACGTCACGCTGACCCGCGGCACCCCGCGGGCCATGGACGGAGCGGCGGGCCGCGAGGCCACCGTCACCAGGTGGGCCGACGACAGCCGGACCGTCTCGGTGTCGGCGGGCGCGGGCGAGGCCGCCTACCTGCGGACCTACGAGAACGCCAACGACGGCTGGAAGGCCACCCTGGACGGCACGGAGCTCGAGCCGGTGCGCCTCGACGGCTGGCAGCAGGCCTGGGTGATCCCGGCCGGCGCCTCCGGCACGGTGACCATGGAGTTCGAGCCCTCCGGTTCGTACCGGACGGCCCTGGCCGGCGGTGCGCTCGCGCTCGTCGCCCTGGCCGCCCTGGCCTTCGTGGGCCGTCGGCGCGACGACGGTGGCACCGACGAGAAGCTGCCCGAACCGGCGGCCCCGGGGATGCTGCTCGGAACGCTGGTGCTGACCGCGGTCGTCGCGGTGGCGGCGGGGCCGCTTGCCCTGGTCGTGCCCGTGCTCGCCGTGGCGGCGCGGTTCCGGCCGGGTGCGCTGGTCCCGACAGCGGCGGTGGCGATGGGCGGCGCCGGACTCGTCGCGGCCCTGGGCGCCGGGGATCCGGTCGCCGAAGGGACGGGTGCGTTCAGTGGCCTGGCGCAGGTGCTCACGCTGGTGGCCGTGTCCGCCGCGCTGGTGACGGCGGTGCGGCCGACGGCCGCGGCCGCCGGGCGCGGGGACGACGACGGGCACGGAGGCGACGACGGATGGGCGGACGGCGACGGGCATGACGGTGACGGGCGTGAAGGTGACGGTGGTTCCGCCGCGCCGGAAGCCGGACCGGTGGTCACGGCCAGGCCGCGAAGCACCGGCGACGGGCACCGGCCCGAGCAGCCCCTCTGGCGGCCGGAGGGCGGTGGCCCCTCGTGACCGAGCCGTGGACCGCGACCGGTAGGGGGACCGCCCCCGAGCAGGAGACCGCCCCCGCGCAGGGAACCACCCCCCAGCAGGGGACCGCCGCCGGGAGGGGGACCGCCACCCCTCCCGGGCGGGTCCGGATTCCCTTTCCGACCGTCGACGAGGTGTCGCGGCACTGCCTCAGTGACGACGAACCGGAGAGCGTACACATCGAGGTCCATCTGCCCGGCAGGCTGGACCCGGTACGGCTGCGGGACGCGTTCCGGCGGGCGCTGCTCACCCACCCCCGGGTGCTGGCACGAGAAGTGCCCGGGCGTGGGCACCGGCGGACCTTCGCGTGGGAGCTGACCGGCCGGCCGGACGGCGATCCGGTGAGTTTCCCGGGGCCGGGACCTGACGCCTTGGCGCAGGCCCGGGCCCGCGCCCTGACGGATTGCCCGCCGCTCACCATGGTGCCGCCGATGCGCCTGGAAGTCGTCCAGAGGGAAGAGGGCGGGACCGTACTGCTGCTGACGTTGCATCACACCGCCCTCGACGCCCCGTCGGGGCTACGGGTGCTCGCCACGACCGCCGAACAGTACGGCGGAACGGCAGCCCTCCCGGTTCCCGGGCGGGTCCGGCCGGAGCGCTCGGGTCCGGCTCCGGGCGGGACCGGTGCCACCGGCCGCACCGTACGGGTGCGGCCCGTACGGGTCGCGCCGGACTCCCGCACCGGGCCGGTACGCGCGCGTGCCGTGGGCAACGGCATGGTCCAGGCGGACCTGCCCGTTCCGCGGCGTGCGGCGGGGAACGGAGACCTCCCGCCCTGGACCGTCAACGACCAACTCCTCGTCGCCACCGCACTGATGGTGGGTCGCTGGAACGTCTCGCGGGGCCGGCCGGCGGGTCCGGTACGGCTCACCATGCCCGTGGACGACCGTACGCTCGGCACGGACATGCCGATGGGCAACGGAACCCGGCTCGTCGAGGTGGCCATGACCTCCGAGGACCCGCGCGACACGGAGCTGCTGCTCGGCGAGCGGCCGGACCCGGAGGCCGTGGCCCGGCTGCTGCGCACCACCGCCCGGCGCACCCGCGCGCTGAAGTCGGCCGACGGCGCCCCCATGGGCGCGGGGGCGAGCCTGCTGACCGCACCGCTGCTCCCGGTCGGCGTCCGGGGCGTGCTCACCCGTGGCGCACGGCGGGCGGCGGCGTCCTGGACGTCGACGGCGCTGGTCACCAACATCGGACGCGTGCCGTACGCACTGGACTTCGGCGACGCGGGACGGGCGACGGCCGTGTGGTTCTCCGCGCCGGCGCGGATGCCGCGCGGGCTGAGCGTGGCGGCGGCTTCCACCGGCGGGCGCCTGCATGTGACGTTGCGCTGGTCGCGGGCGCTGCTCGGTGACGCGGCGGGCGCGGAACTGGCCGACCTGTTCGCGGAGTCGCTGTCGACGACGTCTCTCGCTCCGGCGGGGGACGACACACCACGTCCGGACCCGACACCGGTGGGAACCCGCTCCACCCAGGACAACCACAAGAGGCCGTCATGACCACCTCAGCCGAAGCGGCAGCCACCGACGCAGCGGCCACCGGCTCGGAAGCAACCGGTAAGTCGCCCGGGACGGACGCGACTTCGCCTGCCCCCCGCACCCCCGAGCTGCGGGACTTCTACGAGAACCCCACCGTTCCCGTCGCCTCCGGGGAGGCCCGGACACTGCGGCAGGCCCGGATGCTGGCCGACGCGCTCGGCCCCGTGGGGCCCGGCCGCCCGGCCGCGACCGTGCTCGACGTGGGCTGCGGGGACGGCTCGGCGGGCGCGATCGCGGCCCGCGTACTCCGCGGGCACCGCGTCGTGGGGATCGACTGGTCGCAGGACGCCCTGCGCCGGGCGGCCCCGCGCCTGAGCCAGGTCGTCCGCGGCGAGCTGACCGGCAGCGGGCTGCCGTTCGCCTCCGACAGTGCCGACGCCGTCCTGTTCAGCGAGGTCGTCGAGCACCTGGTCGACCCCGACAGCGCCCTCGACGAACTGCGCAGGGTCCTGCGGCCCGGCGGGCATCTCATGCTCTCCACGCCGAACCTCGGCGCCTGGTACAACCGCGCGCTGCTGCTCGCCGGAGTCCAGCCGGTGTTCTCCGAGGTGAGCCTGCGGCGCATCCACGGCCGTCCGGGCAGCGAGGTCGTGGGCCATCTGCGGCTGTACACGGCACGCGCGTTGCGCGAGTTCGTGGCGGCGTCCGGGTTCGAGGTGGTGAAGCTCGCCGGCGCGCCGTTCCACGGAGTCCCGCGCCCGCTGCGGCCGCTGGACCGGCTGGCCTGCGGGGCGCCGTCGCTCGCGTCCATCCTCCTCGTGCATGCGAGAAAGGTGTAGCCCGTGGTGTGGGGTGTGGTCGCCGCGCTGGTGGCGAACGTCCTGTACAGCACCGGCTTCGTCCTGGAGAAGCGGGCGCTGGCCGGCATGCCGCCGTTGAGCGCCGCACAGCCGGGCCGGGCCCTCCTGCTGCTGGCCGGCCGGCCCCTGTGGATCTGCGGGGCCGTGGCGCTCGCCCTGGGCTTCGCCGCGCAGCTGGCCGTCTACCGCACCCTGCCGATCGCCGCCGCCCAGGGTCTGTTCCTGTCCGGTCTCGTCCTCCTGCTCGTGCTCTCGTCGGTGGTGCTCGGCGAGCGGCCCTCCGGCCGCGAGCGGCGTGCGGTGGCCGTCATCGGTCTGGCGCTCGTGATGGTGGTGGCCTCGCTGTACGAGACCAGCGAGGAGGTCAGCCGTACCGCTCCCACCGGCATCCTGCTGGCCCTGTGCCTGCCGACCCTCGCGGCAGGTCTCGTGCTCTACGCGGCCGCGGAGCGGCGCGCCCGCCGACGGCACCGGCAGCCGACCACCGGAGTGGCCTACGCGGTCGCGGTCGGTCTGATCTACGGCGTCAGCTCGCTCGCGATCAAGGGCGTCTCCGGGCACCTGGACACCGAGGACCTCCTGGGCTCGGTGCCCGCCGTGCTCGCCTCCCCGTACCCGTACCTCCTGCTGCTGACAGGGGTCAGCGGACTGGTGCTGTCGCAGACCGCCCTGCAGCGCTGCCGGGCGTCCCTGATCGTCCCGGTGTGCTCGACGGTGAGCTGCGTGTTCTCCATCGTGAGCGGCACGATCGCGTTCGACGAGCCGCTGCCCGACGACCCGTTGCGGCTCTTACTGCGTGTCGGCGGCACCGTACTGGCGCTGACGGTCCTGCTCACCCTGCCGCGCCACGAGGCGAACACCCCCACTCCCGAAGGAACCCGGTCATGAAGTCCGACAGCCCGCTGCTGAAGATTCTCGCCTGCCCGCTCGACAAGGGGCCGTTGATCCTGGACGAGATCGGGGGCGCGCTCTACAACCCGCGCCTGCGCCGGAGCTATCCGATCGTCGACGGCGTCCCGCAGCTGCTGCCTTCCTCGGGTGTGCCGACCGTCGCCGAGGAGCCCGCGGTCGAGAGCGAACGCGACGTGTGAGGTTCTCCCGGCCCGATGCGCGACAACCCGATGCGCGCGGGTGCCCGGGATCGTTGTCCGGCTGCCGGGAACACCGGCGCGTCGGTGCCTTCCGCGTGGGGAGGGCGGGCCGCGCGCCGCCCTTACGGAAGGCGGAGAATGACCACACGCAGAAGCTTCCTCGGCCGCACCACCGCGGCCGGTGTCATGGCGGGCCTCGCGGCCTCACCGGCGGGGGCCGCGGACGGGACCGGGAGCGGGGCACTCGCCGGTGACCCGGCCGTTCGGCGCGGCCGGGCCCGCGACGCGATCGTGGCGGTCAACAGCGGCATGCGGGCGCACTACGCCGCGCTCAAGTCGGATCTGATCGCGCGGCTCGGTCCCGTCCTCGTCGTCCAGAACGACGCCAGGGGCGGAAGGTTCACCCTCGTCCACGACGGCACGCAGGAGTCGCTGCATCCCGTCGGGGAGGTGTTCGAGCTGGCGAAGTCCGTCAGCCATGTGCCGCTCGGCGTCTTCTCGATCATCGCGCCCCACCTGAGCGACAGGGTTCCGAACCTCCCCGGCGCGGACCGCATCGATCCGCACGACCTCCGGATGGTCGCGTTCAAGGGCGCCGCGACCACCGACTGGATCGTGCCGCTCCGGGAGTACGCCGACACGCTGACGGCGGCCAGGCAGCAGCTCGACCAGGCCGGCATCCCACCGGAGATGGTGGTCTCGTGCGCGCGGGTGCTCGACGGCGCACTCGCGTTCATCGAGGTCTCCACCGCGGCCGGGTCCTTCGACATCAGGTCGTTCGAGGACTTCTCCCACGGCGTGTACGCGGGCATCCGGACCAACATGAGGTACGCGGCCGAGGCCCAGATCGCGGGTGTGCAGGGCGTCCTGCGGAAGTGGCGGGCCCGGATCGGCGAGGAGGCGTGGCGGGACCTGTACACGGTCGTGCTGTCCCAGTGGGCCACGTCCGAACTGAACCAGAACTCGATCATCATCAGGCCGTGCATGAACCCGGCGAAGGTGGCCACCCATCTGATCGACCTGCCGGCCGCCGAGCCGCTCTCGGACCCGGTCTTCGTGGCCCTGGACAACCTCGCCCGGATCGTGCAGGACAACATCGCGGCGGAGTTGGTCTTCCCTTCGGACCGGGCGGCCGCCGACGCGCTCAAGGGCCCGCAGGACCTGCTGGCCGACGAGATCCTGGACCAGCTCGGTGCGGCGACGCCGGGCGCGGCGGCGTACTCCGCACCTGCCGGGACCGGGAGGGGCGCCTGCCCCGTCACCCGACGGGGCGCGGCTTCTCGGCAGGGCGGTACGGCGCACGACCTCTGAGGCCGGTCACGCCTCCGGTTGCGCCCCCGAGTCCGCCCCCGGCGGTCGCAGCGCGCGAGTCAGCCGGTCGAGGTCGCCGGCGCTCGTCGGTGCCGTCCCCGTGAGGGTGTCGACGAGCGCCTGGGCGAGCACGGTCGCCGTGCCGATCCGGGTGTCCTCCCGCTCGTCCCCGGTGACCTTCCCGATCACCGCGTCACGTACCGCCGGAGAGGTCTCGGAGTCCCCGAACAGGTCGGGGAACGAGAGCGCCATCATGCACACGCCCACGTTGGCGGAGAGGATCGACCGGCCCGCGAGCTCCAGGGACATCCGCAGGCGGCCGGCGTCGCGGCAGCGCTCCACGGCCTTCAGGAGGATCGCCTGCGCCTCCGTGATGGCCTGCGGCTTGGCCTCGCCCGTCGGCGTGAACATCAGTCGGTAGAGGTACGGGTTGCGGAGCGCGAAGCCGACGTGGCTGTCCCAGGCCGTCCGCAGGTCCGCCACCGGATCGTCGGTGAGGGGGTTGCGCCGCTTGTCGGTGAGGAAGCGCTCGAAGCCGATGTCGGCGACCGCCGTGAGCAGCCCCTGCTTGTCGCCGAACTGGCGGTAGATCTCGGGCATGCCGACCTTGGCCCGGTCGCAGATGGCGCGGGTGGAGATCGCGAGCGCGTCCTTGTCGGCGAGGAGTTCCTCGGTGGCCCGCAGGATGCGCTCTCGCGCCGTCGAGGTGAATTCGGTGCCGCCCATGCCCGCCTTGCCTCCGCTGCCGCCCTTGCCTCTCACGGTAGCAGCGCTGACACTCTCGATCCTTCGCCGTTATCATCGATTACGAACTGTGTTAGCGTTGAAAACATCCCGGGGGTCGGACCACCTCCGGTCCCTTCCGCGAAAGGAATGCCATGACCGCGTCCACGACCCTGCGCGATGTGATCGGACTGCCCCAGGAGCTTCCCCGCCTGGGCGAGTCGGCACTGATCATGATCGACTTCCAGAACACCTACCGCACCGGCGTGATGCGGCTCGACGGGGCCGAGAAGGCCGTCGCCGCCGGCGCGCGTCTGCTCGCCGCCGCTCGCGCCGCGGGCGCCCCCGTCGTCCACGTCGTCAACGACGGCGGTGAGGGCACGCCGTACGACATCCGGGCGGAGATCGGCGCGATCAGCCCGGAAGTCGCCCCGGTCGAGGGGGAGAAGGTGGTCGTGAAGCAGTTCCCCGACGCCTTCCACGCCACCGACCTCGCCGACGTCCTGAAGGACCTCGGCCTCGGCGGAGACCTGGTCATCGTCGGCTTCATGACGCACATGTGCGTCCTCTTCACCGCACAGGGAGCCTTCAACCGCGGCTACCGCCCGACCGTGGTCGCCGAGGCCACCGCGACCCGCCCCCTCGCGGCGCCGGACGGCTCCGTCCTCCCGTCGGACGTACTGCGGGACGCGAGCCTGACGACGGTCTCCGACCTGTTCGGAACGGTCGCCCGCACGGTCGACGAGCTCGTCGCCGCGACGCCGGTGAGCTGACTGCCGACTGCGCCCGGGCGCGGGGGCGTTCCGTCCGGCCCGCGACACCGGGAGTTCACCCGAGGTGTGCCCCAAGACCCTCTGACGATCGGTTGCGGGTCGCCCTGCTCGGCGGTAATGGCGGTCGGCCCGTGACATCAGCCCGGGCGTTCCCGTACGTGCGCCCCCTGGAGGACGTGTGCCACCCGCCGCCGAGACCGTGCGCGACGAGGTCGACGGCGAGGCGGCGACGGACGGCGCCCCGGCCGCTCCGGGCGCCCCGCGCCGTCCGACCGTCGTCGGTCCGCTCTCCGCCGCCCTTCTCGGCGCGGTTCTGTTCTGCCTCGCGACCCGGCTCTCCGGGAGCCACCCCTTCGGGCCGATGACCAGGAACGTCGTCGACCTCGGCCAGCAGTACCTGCCGTACCACGCCTACTGGCGCTCCTTCCTCCTCGGCGAGACGCGCGGAGACGCCTTCCTCAACTGGAACTCCGGCTTCGGCGCCAACTTCCTCGGTGACATCGGCACGTATCTGAGCAGCCCGTTCAGTCTGCTCGTCGTGCTCTTCCCCGCGGACCGGATCGAGCTCGCCCTGTACGTCGTGACCGCCGTCAAGATCGCCGCGGCCGCGGCGGCCATGGCGCTGCTGCTCCTGCGGCTGAGGCCCGGTCCCTGGCCCGTCGCCGCCGTGCTCGGCACCGCGTACGCCCTCTCCGGCTGGACCTTCGGCTCCGGCGCCGACGTCCCGATGTGGCTCGACGGGCTCGTCGCCTTCCCCCTGCTCTGCCTGGTCGGGGAGTGGGCCCGCGCCGGACGCCGCCCCGTCCTCGGGCCCCTCGTCGTCGCGCTCGCCTGGACCGCCAACTTCTACACGGCGTACATGGCCACCGTCGGCGCCGCCGTCGTCCTCGCCGTACGGCTCCTGACCGCCGACGAGACGGCCGGGGCCCGGCAGCGCCTCGTCGGGGCGCTGCGCGCCGCCCGTGCCGTCCTCATCGGCGTCGGGCTCGCCGCACCGCTCGTCGTGGTCGTCTTCCTCGCCACCCGCGTCGCCGACCCCACCCCGGAGACCGCGTTCGCGCCCGCCGCCTGGACGGACCTCCTCGCCCGGCTCCTCCCCGCCACCGAGAGCGTGGACAGCCCCGCCCTGTTCATCGGTACGCCCGCGCTCGCCCTCGCCCTCACCCTGCCGTTCCACCGCGCGGTCCCCCCGCGCGTCCGGGCCGGCTGGACGGCCGCGGTCGTCCTGGTGGCGCTGTCACTCCAGTGGGAGCCGACCCATCTCCTCTGGCACGCCGGAGCCTCGCCCAACGGCAATCCGTACCGTCAGGCCTTCGTCCTGTGCGGCCTGCTGCTGATCGCGGCCTGGTTCTCCGCGGCGCCGGGCGTGCCCCGCCCGGCCGCGCTCCTCGCGGGCGGCGCGCTGCTCGGACTCCTGGCCCGGGCGGCCCAGGGGAGTCCCGACATCGACGGGTGGACCTACCCCGTCCTCGCCGTGTCGGCGGTCCTGGCGCTCGCCGCCGCCGTCCTCCTCACGCTGCCGGACGGTCGCCGGATCCCCGCGCGCGTACTGCCGGTTCTGGCCGTGACCCTGCTCGTCGTCGCCCAGGCGGGCGAGACGGCCGTCACCGGGAAGCGGATCGAGGAACAACAGCGCGAGAAGCTCGCCTGGTCCCCGCGGGTCGGCCCCTGGCACACGGCCGTGGCCGACGCGGTGAACCGCGCGGACGGCTGGCCCCGGCACCGCACGGAGCCGGGAGAGGTCCCCGGCGGCAACGACGTGCTCCTCGTCGGAGGCCAGGGGGCCGACTACTACAGCAGCCTCACCTCCGAGGTCACCGCCGGCACCCTGGCCTCCCTCGGCTTCGGGTACTACGCCAAGGGCCGGCACCCGGTCACCCTCGACAACCCGGTGACCGACGCGCTGTTCTCCATCGGAACCCGCGTCCGCTCGCGGCCCACGGAGCCGGTACGGCGGGACGCCGCGCCCCGCGCCACGGTCTCCGTCACCACCACCCCCGTACCGCCGCTGGTCACCGTCCGTGCCCCGGACCGGCGGGGCACGCGCCCCGGGGACTCGGCCTTCGCGGAGCAGGAACGCCTCCTCGGCGCCGAGGTGTACGAGCTGCCGCCCGTCGTCCGTACCGGACGCACCCTCACCGCCCGCTGCCCGGCGGGCTCCCGGGTCTGGTTCTGGGCGCCCGAGTACAAGGGCGCGGCGGCGCTCCTGGGGGAGTGGTCGGTGGACTTCGACGGCAGGCCGCCCGCCGTCCGCGCCCCCATGCAGGCCCTCGGCACCGTGCCCGCCTCCGGGGACGTGCGGGTGGAGCTGACCCCGGAGGCCAGGCCGCGGCTGCCCCGCCGACCGGTCGGCTGTCTGCTCCAGGACCGGCTCGACTCCGCCGTACGGCAGTTGACCGCCACCGGCGCCACCCGCGTACACGCCACCGGACACACCGTCACGGCCGAACTGCCCCCGGGCAGCAAGGGCTTCGCCGTGCTCGCCGTACCCCGCGTCTCCGGCTGGCGCTGCGCAGCCGGTGCGGCGGAGCCACGGCCCGCGCGCGCGTACGAGGGGCTCATCGCCGTTCCGCTCGACGGCCGGGCGAACACGGTCACGTGCTCCTTCCAGCCCCCGGGGCTGCGCCTCGGCGGCGCCGTCGGCCTGGCCGCGCTCCTGGCCCTGGCGGCGACGGGAGTCCTGCACCGGCGGTCCCGTCGGTGACGCGGCCCTCCCCACGGACTTTCCGCAGGGGACGACAAGAGTTCACCCGGAGTGCACGCGCGGATCGTTCGCCCGGAAAGGGCGAGCGTTACTGTGCCCGCCGTAGCGACGTTTAATTGTTCGATTCAGTATGGGGATTCCGAGTGCCGAAACTGTCCGTCGTCGTACCGTTCCACAATGTCGGGCCGTACGCGCCCGACACCCTGCGCAGTCTCGCGAACAACGCGGATCCGGAATTCGAGTTCCTGCTGATCGACGACTGTTCGACGGACGACACCCCGGAAATCCTCGACCGCTGGCGCGACCGTCTGCCGAACGCCACCGTCATCCGGCACGAGACGAATCTCGGCGTCGCCCAGGCACGCAACACGGGCATGGACGCGGCGCGCGGCGACTACCTCACCTTCCTCGACGGCGACGACTGGTACGCGCCCGGCCACCTCGCCGCCACGGTCGCCGGGATCGAACGGCTTGGCTGCGATTTCGCCCGCACCGACCACGTCCTCTCGGAGGGCCGGAAACGGCAGATCCGCTACGCCCCCGCCGCGCGCCGCGACACGGTGATGGACCCCAGGGACGGAATCTCGCCCGCCAGCATGGTGACGATGGTGGACTACCCGTTCGTTCCTTTCGGCATTTACAGCGCCCGGCTCTTCGAGAACGGCGCGTCGCGTTTCGAGACCTCCCTGAGAACGGCCGAGGACCGACTCTGGATCTGGCGGCTCCACCTCAAGGCACGCACCTTCGCGGCGCTTTCCCTGCACGGCGTCTTCTACCGGCGGGGCGTCACCACCTCGCTCACCCAGATCACCGACAACCGGCAGCTCGACTTCATTCCGTCGTACGACACCCTGCTCGACGACGTGGCCCGGGACGCGGAGGCGGACCGATTCCTTCCGAAGGCGGTCCGCACGTACTGCGCGATGATCGCCTTCCACATGGGCAAGGTCGGCACGTACGAACCCGCCGTCGCCACCCGGCTCCGGGCCGACGTCGCCGACGCGCTGCACCGGATGCCGCAGCAGGTCCTCGACGAGACCCTGGCCACCATGGACACCGCCCGCAGCACCCTCCTCCGGAGCCTGCGCGACACCGGAAGGACCGCCTGACCCATGGCCCCCGACAAGGCCCCCGCGCCCGCCGCCCAGGCCTCCGCGCCCGCCGCCCAGGCCTCCGCGCCCGCCGCCCAGGCCCCCGACCCGACGGTCCCCGACCTCCGGCCGGTCCAGATCTTCCAGGTGTCCACCCTGTACGGCGCGGCCACCCTCGCCGCCTCCCTGGACGCAGGGCAGTTCGGCCCGCGCGCGGACGTCCGCCGCTTCCTGCTGATCTCACGCAACGCCGAGATCCCGGAGACGGCGCTGCGCCTGGAGACCATGACCGGGTACGAGCGGATCGCCGCCCGCTTCGACGGGACCCTCGACTGGAACGAGACCATCCACCCGTACCACCCCGCCGCCTGGGCCCCCCGCCCCGAGGAGGCACCCCTCTGGCAGCGCGTGCTGCGCACGGCCTGGGACCTGGGCACCGCCCCGGTGGAGCTGATCGTCGAATCCATCCAGGTCAACCCCGCCAAGGCGCTGGCCGGCACCTTCCCCGAGAGCGCCGTGCACGTCTACGCGGACGGCCTCATGAGCTACGGCCCGACCCGCTCCGACCTCGCCCAGTCGATCGCCTGCCGCGTCCGGCGCGTCCTCCACCTCGACCTGGTGCCCGGCCTGCGGCCCCTCCTCCTGAGCGAGTACGGCGTCGAGCCCGAACTCGTCCCCGACAGCGCCTTCCGCGCGGTCCTGGCCGAGATCGCCGAGGAGGCGGCCGACGACCCGGACATCGCGCGGGCGGCGGCCGCCGAACCCACGGCACTGCTCCTCGGCCAGTACCTCGCCGCCCTCAACCTGCTCACCGCGGAGGAGGAAGAGGAGCTCCACGTGCGGATGCTGCGCGGGGCGGCGGCGGCCGGACACCGCTCGGTCGTCTTCAAGCCGCACCCCAGCGCCCCGGCGAGCTACTCCCAGATCCTCCACGAGGAGGCGGAACGGTCCGGCGTACGGCTCACCGTCCTCGACGGACCGCTGCTCGCCGAGACCTTCTACGAGCGGTGCGGGCCCCGGCTCGTCGTCGGCTGCTTCTCCACGGCGATGTTCACCGCCGCCGTCTACTACGGCATCCCCACCGCGCGCGTGGGCACCGCCGAGGTCCTCGCACGGCTGACCCCCTTCGAGAACAGCAACCGGATCCCGCTCACCGTCGTCGACCACCTGGTCGCGGACCTCGAAGGCGGTGAGGAGCCCGCCGTCCCCGGACCGGCACCCGACTCCCTCACGCCCCTGGTCCGCGCCGTCGGCTACTGCATGCGGCACAAGAGCCACCCGGGACTGCGCGAGGAGGCCACCCGCTACCTGGACGCGCACCACGCCGATCCCGCCGTCGCCCACCACTTCACCGCCGAACGGCTGACCCGGCTCGGCCTTCCGGGCGGGACGGCGGCCCCGGCGCCGGCCGCCACGTCGTTCCGGCTCCGCCGGAGCCTCGTACGCTCCCGGCGGGGCTGAGCGGCCCCCGCCCACCCCGGTCAGTCCGGCTGCGCCTCCGCGGCGCGGCCGGCGGACCTGACGAGGGTGAAGACCGCGCCCTCCGCGTCCGTCACCAGGGCGAGCCGCCCCGCCGTTCCGTCGCGCGGCGGGCGCAGCACATGGCCGCCGAGCTTCACGACGAGCTGTGCGGCCGCGTCCGTGTCGGCGACCTCGAAGTACGTCATCCAGTGCGGGCCCCGGTCCCGGGGCACCGCGTTCCCGACGCCGTGCACGGAGGCCACCGGGAGTCCTTCCACATGGAGCGTCGCGTAGTCCGGCGGGTCGACGGACTCCACCGGCTCCAGCTCGTAGCCGAAGACCGACCGGTAGAACTTGCCGATCGACGTCTCGTACGTGATGAGCTCGTTCCACACCGGGGTCCCGGGCGATCCCGCCGTGGCCGTGCCGTGGTGCGCCTCCGCCTGCCAGACGCCGAAGACCGCGCCCGCGGGGTCGGAGCAGATCGCGAGGCGGCCGGCCTCGCCCGCGTCCAGCGGGCCCACCGCCACCGTGCCGCCGCAGCCGCGGATGCTCTCGGCGGTCTCGTCGGCGTCGGCGGTGGCCAGGTAGGGGGTCCAGGCGATGCGCAGGTGCCGGTCGGGCGGCAGCCGGCCGATGCCCGCCACCTCCTTGCCGTCGAGCAGCGCGCGCACGTACGGACCGAGCTGCTGCGGACCGGGTACGAAGTCCCAGCCGAAGAGCGCGTTGTAGAACTCAAGCGTGGCGTCAAGCCCGTGCACCATCAGGCTCACCCAACAAGGCGTGCCGGGTGTGCGCCGAGTCGCCTCGGTCATCGTGACTCTCTCCTCGGACCGTCGTCGTGCCCGTGCCCCCGTCCGATGGTGACACCGAAGGGGCCGTGGCGCGCCCCGGTCGCACCAACGAGTGGCGCGATCCCGCGGAGGTGACGCGGGGAGGACGCCGGGTTCGTCCTCCGCGGCCGTGCGGCTGCGCGAGGATGGCACCCATGAAGCCCATCATCTCCGCAAGCGAACTGCTGAGCGAGTCGGCCGGGGCCCGGCCGCCGGTCCTCCTGGACGTCCGCTGGACGCTGGGCGGCCCGCCCGGACGGCCCGCGTACGAGGCGGGGCACCTCCCCGGCGCGGTCTACGTCGACCTGGACACGGAACTGGCGGGACCGGCGGGCGGCGGCGGGCGCCACCCGCTGCCCGACCCGGAGGCCTTCGGGGCCGCGATGCGCCGTGCGGGCGTCTCGGCGGACACCCCGGTCGTCGTCTACGACGGCGGTCTCGGCTGGGGCGCGGCCCGCGCCTGGTGGCTGCTCCGCTGGGCCGGCCACCCGGACGTACGGGTCCTGGACGGCGGCCTCGCGGCCTGGCCGGGGGAGCTCACGGAGAAGGTCGTCGTGCCGGAGCCGGGCGACTTCCGGCCGGAGCCGGGGGCGCTCGGACTGCTGGACGCCGACGGGGCGGCGGCGCACGCGCGCGCGGGGCTGCTCCTGGACGCCCGGGCGGCCGAGCGCTACCGGGGCGACGTGGAGCCGATCGACCGGGTCGGCGGCCACATCCCGGGCGCGGTGTCGGCGCCGACCACGGAGAACGTGGACGCGGAGGGACGCTTCCTGGACGCCGGCGCTCTGCGGGACCGTTTCACCGCCCTGGGCGCGGCCGAGGGGACCCCGGTGGCGGTCTACTGCGGCTCGGGTGTCTCCGGCGCCCACGAGGTCCTGGCCCTGGAGGTCGCGGGCATCCCCGCGGCCCTCTACGCGGGCTCCTGGTCGGAGTGGTCCGCCGACCCCGGCCGCCCGGTGGCCACGGGCCCGGATCCGCAGTAACGGAACGGACGGGGCCCGCACCGATCCGGCGCGGGCCCCGTTCGCGTACGGCTGTCGCTTCCCGTACGGCTGTCCTTGCGGCAGGCGTCAGTCCTGCTTCTTCCTTCGCGTGCCGAAGACGATCTCGTCCCAGCTCGGCACCGCCGCGCGACGGCCCGGACGGACGCCGTCCGCCTCCGCCTGGCGGTCGGTCGTGCCGGTGAGCCGGTCGCGGTGACCCGAGACCGCGCGCGGCATCAGGACGTCGGCGTACGCGGATCCCGCACCCGCCGAGGCGGCCGGGGCCGGCGGCTCCTCCGCCTCGACCTCTTCCGAGGGCTCGGAGTCCGGCTGGGCGGGCACGATCATGTCGCCGCGGAAGCTCGGCACGGCCTCCAGGAGGCTGGTCAGCGAGTCCCGCTCGTCCTCCGGCTCGACGGGCGCGTGCGCCCGCTCCAGCTGGCGGTCCGGCCGGTCGATCTGGCGGTCCAGGGCGCGGTCGAGCGGCCTGTCCCGGGGGAGCCGGGCGATGCGCGGCACGAAGGGGAAGCTCGGTTCCGGAGCGGCGGCGATCGTGTCGTCCGTCTCGCCGATCAGGGCACGCGCCTCGTCGTCCACGGCCTGGACGAGCCGCCGGGGCGGGTCGTACGTCCAGCTGGCCGTGTGGACCTCGCCCGCGACGCGGTAGACGAGCAGCACCTCCCAGGTGCCGTCGTCGCGCCGCCAGGAGTCCCACTGCGTGGTGTCCTTCTCGGCGCCGCGCAGCAGCAGCCGCTCCTGCACCGCCTCGCCGAGCTGCGGGCCGCTGTTCTCGCCGGGCCTGCGGACCGGGGTCTTGCGGGCCCGCTCGGCCATGAAGGCGCGCTCCGCGAGCACGGGGCCCTCGAAGCGGCGTACGCGGTCGACGGGGATGCCGGCGAGCTGGGCGACCTCCTCGGCGGAGGCACCGGCTCGTATCCGCGCCTGGATGTCGCGGGGGCGGAGGTGGCTCTCCACCTCGATCTCGATCTGGCCGAGGCGCGCGCGGTCGTTGCGCACGGCCGCGCGGAGCCGCTCGTCGATCGGAAGTGTGTACTCCGTGCTGTCAGCAGCCTTCAGCACCAGTCGTGTGCCGTCGTTGGAGACGGCCACGACACGCAGTTCGGGCATGGGGACCTCCCGGGTGGTGCCTGCCGACGTCACGTGCGTCGCTGCTTCCGCTAGTCGAGTGTGGCCTGCCCGGGTGCAGCCTGCCACTACCTTGCCGAGTTGCCCGGCGTGTCGGGCGTGGACCCTGGAACGCCGTTATGACACGGTGACCTGTTGGCTACTCCGAGTGACAGGCGGTCACTCTGTGCAGTCGGTACCCGTGCGTTGCCGCGGCGCCGCCGGTTCGAGCGCCGTGTCCGGCCCCCTCCCCTTGATCCCGGGCACCCGTGAAGGCGTCCGGACCCAGGGTTCGTCAATGTACTCCATTCGGGCCACTGGGGTGGACCGGCGCGCCGCCCAACTTCTCGGGCGGTACGGGAGTTGAGTCTCCGTGATCTTCCCCCATACGTGGTGCTCTTCACAGAACCGCCAGAAACGGAACTATTCGCTTCGCCCATATGTCCCTTCTGGGTGCAAGGCGAACGGATAAGTCGTCAGGGGCTGGAGATGCGCCACAGGCCGGAAACCGACACGGACGAGCCGGAGGAGAAGGAGGGCGGCAGGAGAAGGATCGACCTGAGTGTGGCTCAGGTCTCGGGCAGCGCGCTCGCCGCGGTCATCGCCGCCAAACTCGCCTCCACCCTCGGTGTGTACGGCACGATCGTCGGCGCCGGTGTGATCAGCGTCATCGCGACCTGCGGCGGCCCGCTCTTCCAGCACCTCTTCCGGCGCACCGGCGAGCAGGTGCGCGACGCGACCTCCGCCGCCCGGCCGAGGGCCCGTCAGGTGCCCGTCACCGCCGGATCGGGGGACGACCGCACCCTGATGCTCGGCACGGTCCCGGACCCGCTCCCGTACGACGAGGACTTCGGCGCGGCGACCACCCACGGCACCCGTGTCCGGGGCTGGAAGCGCCCGGCGATCGCCGCCGCCCTGGTCTTCGGCGTCACGATGGGCGGCATCACCGCCTACGAACTCGTCTCGGGGCAGGACTTCAGCGGTACGCGGGGGACCACCACCTTCGGCTCCGTCGTCAGCGGCAGCGGCAGCACGGGGCGGGACGCGCCGGTGGAGGACGAGGACCCCGCGCCCGCGCCGACCGGATCCGCCGAGGGCACCGGGCGGCCGGAGGACGGCGCCGGCAGTCCCTCGACGGGCGCCACCCCGTCCCAGGGCGAGCAGGGCACCGGGCAGAACGGCACCGCGCCCCCCTCGCCCGAGCCGACCCCCTCCGGCTCCACCGGCGGCGAGTCGACTCCCACCCCGACCCCGGCACCGACCGACCCGACGACGGACCCGACGGCCCCGGCCCCGCCGCCGCCCACGGAATCCGGCGCACCGGAGCCCCCGCCGCCGACGCCGCCGGCCGACACCGGAACCGAGTGACCGTCGGTCCCGGAGCCGAGTGGCCGTCAGTCGCCCAGTACGCGGCGGAGGTAGTCGTTGGCGAACAGGCGGTCAGGGTCGAGCCGGTCGCGCAGCGCCGTGAACTCGGCGAAGCGCGGGTAGACCTCCGAGAAGTAGGCGGCGTCGCGGGTGTGGATCTTGCCCCAGTGGGGGCGGCCCCCGTGCGCCGTCATGATGCGCTCCACCGCCGTGAAGTACGCGCGGTGGGGCGTTCCCCTGTAGAGGTGCACGGCGATGTACGCGGTCTCGCGTCCCGAGGCCGTCGACAGCGTGATGTCGTCCGCCGGAGCCGTCCGCACCTCCACGGGGAAGCTCACCTTGAGCGGCGACCGTTCGACCATCGCCTTGACCTCGCGCAGTGCCGTGACCGCCGCCTCGCGCGGAAGGGCGTACTCCATCTCCATGAAGCGCACCCGGCGCGGCGAGGTGAAGACCTTGTACGGGATGTCGGTGTACGTACGGGCCGACAGGGCCCGGCTGGAGATCCTGGCGATCGAGGGGATGACCGGCGGCACCGCCCTGCCCAGCGAGCAGGCCACCTGGAAGAGCCCGTTGGAGAGGAGTTCGTCCTCGATCCAGCCGCTGACCCGGCCGGCGGGGGCGGCGGGCCCCGCGCTGCGGTTGTTGCGCTTGGTGTTGCAGTTGTCCGTGTGGGGGAACCAGTAGAACTCGAAGTGCTCGTTCTCCGCGTGCAGCGCGTCGAACTCGGAGGTGACCCGGTCGAAGGTCATCGGCTCCTCGCGCGCGGTGAGCAGGAAGACCGGTTCCACCGCGAAGGTGATCGCCGTGATCACGCCGAGGGCGCCGAGCCCGATCCTGGCCGCCGCGAAGACCTCGGGATTCTCCTTCTCCGAACAGGTGACGAGCTCGCCCGAGGCCGTCACCAGCTCGATTCCGCGGATCTGCGCGGCGATCGAGGCCGACTCGCGGCCCGTACCGTGCGTGCCCGTGGAGACGGCCCCGGCCACGGTCTGCTCCATGATGTCGCCCATGTTCGTGAGCGACAGGCCCTCCCGGGCCAGCGCCACGTTGAGCCGCTTCAGCGGGGTGCCCGCCTCGGCCGTCACGGTCATCGAGGCGCGGTCGATCCGCCGGATCCCGGTCAGCAGGCCCGGCCGGACGAGGACGCCGTCGGTGGCCGCGATCGAGGTGAACGAGTGACCGGCGCCGACCGTCTTCACCCGCAGGCCGTCCTCGGCCGCCCGGCGCACCGCCTCGGCGAGCTCCTCGGCCGAGGCCGGGCTCACCTCCCGTACGGGGCGGGAGGTGACGTTCCCCGCCCAGTTACGCCACGGGCTGTCCGCCGTCCTGGTGCTCCCCGATCCCGCTGTCGTCCTGCTCACGCTGCCCCTCCCGGTTCGGCGCCGGCCTGCGGAGCCGGCGGTGTCCGAGGAGACCCACCGCGACCGCGAGCGCACCCGAGACGACGGGCACCACGTACCCCGCCTCGGCCCCCGACGCGTCGACCACCCAGCCGGCGGCCGAAGAGCCGAGCGCCACGCCGATCGCGAGCCCGGTACCCGTCCAGGTCATGCCCTCGGTCAGCTTGGTGCGCGGTACGTGCGCTTCGACGAGGGCCATGGTGGTCACCATCGTCGGTGCGATGGACAGGCCCGCGACAAAGAGCGCCACGGCCAGCAACGGCAAGTTCCCGGCCAGTAGGAGGGGGATCATACTCACGGCCATCGCGCAGACGCCCAGGAGCCAGCGGTGGGACGGCTCGCCCTTGAGGTGCATCAGCCCGAAGACGGCGCCCGCGAGGCAGGAACCCAGCGCGTAGACGGCCAGGACGAGGCTGGCGGCGGCCTTGTGCCCCTGCTCCTCCGCGAAGGCCACGGTCACCACGTCCACCGAGCCGAAGATGGCGCCGGTGGCGACGAAGGCGAGGGTCAGGACCTGGAGGCCGGGGGAGCGGAGCACGGAGCCGCTCCGGTCGTCGGCCTGCCGGGGGTGCGGTCGCGGCTCGGTGGCGCGCTGGGAGGTCAGCCAGAAGACGCCGATGGCCAGGAACACCCCGGCGAACAGCGGGCCCGCCTCGGGGAACCAGGTCGTCGACAGGCCGATCGAGATGATCGGGCCGAAGATGAAGCAGACCTCGTCGACGATCGACTCCCACGAGTACGCCGTGTGCAGCGGCCGCTCCTCGCCCCGGTAGATCTCCGCCCAGCGGGCCCGGGTCATGGCGCCGACGCTCGGCACGCAGCCGATCACGGCCGTGAACGCGAAGAGCGTCCAGTCGGGGGCCTCCTGCTGGACGCAGAGGAGGAGCCCCGCGGCCGCCACGAGCGAGACCAGGGTCACCGGGCGGAGCACCCGGCGCTGGCCGTGCCGGTCGACCAGGCGCGAGACCAGGGGGCCGAGGGCCGCGGCGGACATCGCGAGCGTCGCCGCGAGCGCGCCTGCGAGCCCGTAGCGGCCGGTGACCTGCGAAATCATGGTCACGATGCCGATGCCCATCATGGACAGGGGCATCCGGCCGAAGAACCCGGCGACGGAGAACAGGACTGTGCCGGGCGCCTTGAAGATCGCGCGGTAGGGACTGGGCAAGAGGCGTCCTTGGTCAACACGTGTAATTAACTACTAAAGCCTACGGTGTTGAACTCGATCGGTCATCCCCGTTTCCGTCACCTTTCGGACGACCCGGCCACGGACGGGCCGCGCCCGCCGCTGTCAGGGGCGGGTGGGAGGATCGGTGCCATGTCCGATCAGCACGATCCCGCCCCGTACGACGCCCTGCTGCTGCTCTCGTTCGGCGGCCCCGAGGGCCCGGACGACGTGGTCCCGTTCCTGGAGAACGTGACGCGCGGCCGAGGCATCCCGAAGGAACGGCTCAAGGAAGTGGGGCAGCACTACTTCCTCTTCGGCGGTGTCTCGCCGATCAACGACCAGAACCGCGCGCTGCTCGACGCGCTGCGGACGGACTTCGCCGACGCCGGTCCGAGGCTGCCCGTCTACTGGGGAAACCGGAACTGGGCGCCGTACCTCACCGACACCCTCCGCGAGATGATCACCGACGGCCGTCGCCACATCGCCGTCCTCACCACCAGCGCGTACGCCTCCTACTCCGGCTGCCGCCAGTACCGCGAGAACCTCGCCGACGCGCTCGCCACCCTGGAGGCGGAGGGCCTCCCGCTGCCCCGGGTCGACAAGCTCCGGCACTACTTCAACCACCCCGGCTTCGTCGAGCCCATGGTCGAGGGCGTCCTCGCCTCCCTCGCCGAGCTCGACCCCTCCGTACGGGACGGGGCCCACCTGGCCTTCACCACCCACTCCATCCCCGAGTCCGCCGCCGACTCCTCGGGACCGGTCACCGAGCACGGCGAGGGCGGGGCGTACGTCCGGCAGCACCTCGACGTGGCACGGGTGATCGCCGACGCGGTCCGCGAGGCCACCGGGACCGACCATCCCTGGCAGCTCGTCTACCAGTCCCGCAGCGGCGCCCCGCACATCCCGTGGCTGGAGCCGGACATCTGCGACCACCTGGAGACGCTGCACGGCGCGGGGGCGCCCGCGGTCGTCATGGTCCCGATCGGCTTCGTCTCCGACCACATGGAGGTCCTCTACGACCTCGACACCGAGGCCACGGCCAAGGCGGCCGAACTCGGACTGCCCGTCCGGCGCTCGGCGACCGTGGGCGCCGACCCCCGGTTCGCCGCCGCCGTCCGCGAGCTCCTCCTGGAGCGGGCCGCGCGCGAGCGGGGGACCCGGGTCGAGCGGTGCGCCCTGGGGGCGCTCGGGCCCTCCCACGACCTGTGCCCGATCGGCTGCTGCCCGGCCAGGGCGGAGCGCCCCGCCGCGGCCGGCGCCGACAGCCCGTACGCCTGACCCGTACGTACGTCCCCGTACGCCCAAGGAGACCCTGTGACGGACCCGCTTCTCACCGAACTGCTCGACCTCGCCCTGGAGGCCGCACGGCGGGCCGGAGCGCTGCTGCGCGACGGCAGGCCGGACGACCTGACCGTGGCGATGACCAAGTCGAGCCCCATCGACGTGGTCACCGAGATGGACATCGCCGCCGAGAAGCTGATCACCGGCTTCCTCGCCGAGCACCGCCCCCACGACGGCTTCCTCGGCGAGGAGGGCGCCTCCAGCCCCGGCACGAGCGGAGTCCGCTGGGTCATCGACCCGCTCGACGGCACCGTGAACTACCTCTACGGGCTGCCCACCTGGGCCGTCTCGATCGCCGCCGAACGGGACGGCGAGACCGTGGTCGGCGTCGTCGAGGCACCGATGCGCGGCGAGACGTACCGTGCCGTCCTCGGCGGCGGAGCCCACGAGGGGGACCGGCGCCTCGCCGTCCGGCCCTCGCCCTCCCTCGACCAGGCCCTCCTCGGTACGGGCTTCGGCTACGTGCAGTCCCGGCGGGCCCACCAGGCGGACGTCGCCCAGCGGGTGATCCCGCGGGTCCGCGACATCCGCCGCGGCGGCTCGGCCGCCATCGACCTCTGCGACGTCGCCGCCGGCCGCCTCGACGCGTACTACGAGCGCGGTCTCAACCCCTGGGACCTCGCGGCGGGCGCCCTGGTCGCCCGCGAGGCCGGCGGGCTCACCGGGGGCCGCCCCGGGGAGCCGGAGTCGGGTGAACTGACCCTGGCGGCCTCTCCGGGCCTCTTCGGGCCCCTCCAGGAGCTCCTGGAGGACCTGGGCGCCTGGCACGACTGACGGGCCCGGACATGCGAGGGCCCCGGTGCCGGGACGGCGCCGGGGCCCTCGTACGTGTACGGGTCGGTCGGTCGGACGGGCGGGCGGGGTGGTGCGTGTCGTACGGGCCGTGCAGGTCGTGCCGGTCGTACGGGTCGGGCAGATCGTGCGGGTCGTACGCGGTCGGGACGGGTCAGACGCCCTGCGCGGCGACCTCCACGCCGTGCTCGGCGGCCAGCCGGTGCAGGTCCTCCAGCTCCGCCTGCTCGACCTCCGCCAGGTAGTCGTCGCCGGTCTCACGAGCCCGCGTGAGGTCCGTCTGCGTGGTCCTGATGCGGTGCAGCAGGCCGGCGGTGAAAGCGTCCATCGTGCGCCCCCTCGTCATGGGTCCGGTGGCACGGGGGTGTGCCGAGGGTGGGTGGATCACGCACTGCGGTCTCCCGGAGACGGAGAGCGGTAGGTGGCGCGCCACATACAGGGCGTGATCACGGGGTGTGCAGTCGTCCTCCCCAGCCCTTTCCTCACAGAAACCTCAACTGGCCCGTGAATCCGGTGAATTCTTCGGCTCCGGCCCCGCGCCCCGCCCCGAGCCCCCGGCTCACCACCCGCCCG